>NZ_JBEZVN010000002.1:0-886358 GCF_040636995.1 Streptomyces sp. NPDC032161
GTCCAGGCTTTCCTCCGGGCTTTTCCCTTCGGTCTTGCGTTTCCGACTCTATCAGACTCTTTCGCGTCCGATTCCCGGTCGAAGCGGGTTCGCCTTCCAGGTCCCACGATCTCGCGCTTTTCCCTTTCAGCAGTTCCAACCTTACCAGATTCTATCTCCGTTCCGTTTCCGGTCCGAATTTCAATTCTGGTGGCCGCTGGAGGACCTTCGCCTTTCGGCGTGGCCACTACGTTAACCGATTTCTCGGACCGCTCATAATCGAGCCAAATCAATCCGAATTACGGCATGACGAAAACGCACCCTGAGGGTGTGTGTCGTAGGTAGTGGTTTGCCGCTTCGAGTTGCTTCGGTCGACCCTATGGATCGCACCGACAACAGTGCCCGTTTCAAACGGCTCGGACTACATTAGGTGGTCCGCATGGGCGAGTCAAGTTGCGCGGCGACGTGGCACATGGGCCCGGTAGGGGCTCACCGTGGGGTCGCCGTCGATCCAGAACCGCCACGGATGTGTGGCTCCGTCGCCGCCGACTCCGGTACGCGGACCATTGCGTACCCGGTCGCGGGGCGGTGGGGTGCCGTGCAGCAGGTGCAGCGCGTTGCCGGGGTGGGCGATGGCATCGGTGCCGTCGAGCGCGCGGTCGATGTCGAGGGCGGTGGCCAGCCTGGCCGGTCCTTTGGCCAGTTCCTTGTCGTTGCGGGCTGACGTCCGGCGCACCCGGGTGAGTTCGGCGCCCACCTGGATCTCGCCCGCGCGGAGCAGGACACCGCCGGCCCTGCCCTCCGGGCCACACACCAGGTTGAGGCAGTGCCACATGCCGTACGTGAAGTAGACGTACGCGTGACCGGGCGGTCCGTACATGACGCTGTTGCGTGGAGTGCGGCCCCTGAAGGCGTGCGATCCGGGGTCGGCCTCGCCCGCGTACGCCTCGACCTCGGTGAGGCGGAGCTCGATGGGGCCGTCGGGTGTGGTGCGGACCAGGATCCGGCCCAGCAGGTCGGGGGCCACGTCCAGTACGGGGCGGTCGAAGAAGTCGCGGGTGAGCGGTGTACGTTCCAGACCCTCGGTCATGACGTTCGAGGGTACCGGGAACCGACCGCGGTCCTGGCGCGTATCTAGGGGTCAGGATCTAGGAGGAGAGAACATGGGCTTCAAACGGCTGCTCGCGAGCCTGGGTGCCGGCGGTGCTTCGGTGGAGACCGAGCTCAGCGAACTCAACGTCGTACCGGGCGGGGTCGTCCAGGGCGAGGTGCGGATCCAGGGCGGCAGCGTGGATCAGCAGATCGAGGGGCTCTCCGTGGGGCTGCAGGCCCGGGTCGAGGTCGAGGGGCAGGACACGGAGACCAAGCAGGACATCGAGTTCACCAAGCTCCGGCTCGGTGGCGCGTTCCAGGTGCAGGCCGGTGCGGTGCATGTCGTTCCGTTCGGGCTCGAGATCCCGTGGGAGACGCCGATCACGATGTTCGCCGGTCAGCACCTGCACGGCATGCACATCGGCGTGACCACGGAGCTGGAGATCGCCCGGGCGGTGGACTCCGGCGACCTGGACCCCGTCAATGTGCATCCGCTGCCGGCCCAGGAGGCGATTCTCGACGCCTTCGGGCGGCTCGGTTTCGGTTTCCGCAGCGCGGACATGGAGCGCGGCCACATTCGCGGTACGCGCCAGCGGCTGCCGTTCTATCAGGAGATCGAGTTCTACCCGCCGCAGCAGTACCGCGGGCTCAACCAGGTGGAACTGTCGTTCGTCGCGGACGACCGCGAGATGGACGTCGTCCTGGAGATGGACAAGAAGCCGGGACTCTTCAGCGAGGGCAGCGACACCTACCGTTCCTTCAAGGTCGGGCTGAACGACTTCCACACGACGGACTGGGCGGCGTACCTCAACCAGTGGCTCGCCGAGGTCGGCGGTCGGCGCAACTGGTTCTGACAATCCGGTTCCGGTGCCGTGGCCGGCGGTGTCCGCCCCGCGGACACCGCCGGCCACGGCACTAGGGTCGGGGAAAGACCTGCCGACGGCGGCAGGGCGATCAGGAGAGGTGCTGACGTGACCGAGCAGAAAAGGGCGCCGCTGCCGCACGACTTCCACCCCGAGGTGCCGTCGTTCACGGTGGTGAGCGACGATCTCGCCCCCGGGGCCGTGCTGGCCGACGCGCAGGTGCTGGCGGCCGGGAACGCTTCGCCGCAGCTGCGGTGGGAGGGCTTCCCCGCGGAGACCAAGAGTTTCGCCGTGACCTGCTTCGACCCCGACGCCCCCACGGGCAGCGGGTTCTGGCACTGGGTGCTCTTCGACATCCCGGCCTCGGTCACCGAGCTGCCGGCCGGTGCGGGCAGCGGGGAGTTCGCCGGACTGCCCGCCGGGGCCGTGCACGCCCGCAACGACTACGGGACGAAGGACTTCGGCGGCGCCGCGCCGCCGGCCGGCGAGAACCACCGCTACGTCTTCACCGTGTACGCCGTCGACAGCGAGAAGCTCGGGGTCGACAGCGACACGTCGCCCGCGGTCGTCGGGTTCAATCTGCGGTTCCACGCGCTGGGGCGTGCCCAGCTGATCGGTGAGTACGAGGCCCCGGCCGCGTAGCCGCCGAGCCGTCACCGGGAGACCGCCCCGGGCGGGCGGCCCGAGAGGTCGCCGAAACTCAGAGTTCCCCCGTTGTTCGCCCTGCCCTGGTCCTGAAGCGATCGGGGCAGGGCATTTTTTATTGCGTTGTCCCTCACAGCCTGCCCGGCCAGAGTTGTTCCGGGCCTGCCAGGGGGCGGGCGGCACACGGGAGGTGGGCGAGATGCGGGACACGCTGGTGCTGAACGCGAGCTTCGAGCCGCTGTCGACGGTGACGCTGAACCGTGCGGTGGTGCTGGTGCTGCAGGACAAGGCCGTCGTCGAGCAGTCCCACCCCGATCTCCGCATGCGTGGCGCCGCCGTGGACATCCCGGTGCCCAGGGTGATCAGGCTCTGCCGGTACGTACGGGTGCCGTTCCGAAGACAGGCGCCGTGGTCCAGGAGGGGCGTGCTGATACGGGACCAGCACCGGTGCGCGTACTGCGGACGGCGGGCGAGCACCGTCGACCACGTGGTGCCGCGGGCCCAGGGCGGTCAGGACACCTGGCTGAACACGGTGGCGTCCTGCGCCGAGGACAACCACCGCAAGGCGGCCCGGACGCCGGAGCAGGCCGGAATGCCGCTGCTGCGGCAGCCGTTCGTCCCCTCCCCCGCGGAGGCGATGCTGCTGGCGATGCGGACCGACGACCGGTCCGCGCTGCCGGAATGGCTGGATCACGCCGCCGCGTAGTCGGCGTACGCGCGGCACCCACCGGGACATACGCGTCGAAACGTGCGGAAGCCCGTCCTCCTGCGAGGGCGGGCTTCCCTTGTGGGGGCAGTCTCAGCGGAGCAGCAACTGGACGATGGCGACCGTGCCGACCACGACGATGAGGGTGCGCAGGACGGTGGGGCTGAGGCGGCGGCCGACCTTCGCACCGATCTGGCCGCCCAGGGCGGAGCCGACCGCTATCAGCACGACCGCCGTCCAGTCGAAGTCCGCGACGAAGAGGAAGAAGAGCGCGGCGATGCTGTTGACGACGGCTGCCAGGACGTTCTTGACGGCGTTGAGCCGCTGCATCGTGTCGTCGAGCAGCATCCCCATCAGGGAGAGGTAGATGATCCCCTGGGCGGCGGTGAAGTAGCCGCCGTAGACACTGGCGAGCATCAGCCCGGTGAAGAGGAGGGGGCCGCCGTCGGTGCGGGTGGGACCGCCGTTGTGCTCGCGTCGTCGCTGGACGGCCCTGCTGATGCGCGGTTGCAGGATGACCAGGATCAGGGCCAGCGTCACCAGGACCGGCACGATCGTCTCGAAGGCCGTGGAGGGCAGGGACAGCAGGAGCGTGGCCCCGGTGAGACCGCCGACCAGGGCCGCGACGGCCAGTTTGAGGACTCGGCGGCTCTGCCCCGCGAGCTCCGCGCGGTAGCCTATGGCGCCGCTGACCGAGCCGGGGATCAGGCCGAGCGCGTTGGAGACGGTCGCGGTGACCGGGGGCAGCCCGGTGGCGAGCAGCACCGGGAAGGTGATCAGCGTTCCGGATCCGACGATCGTGTTGATCGTGCCGGCGCCGATGCCCGCCGCGAAGACGGCGAGCATCTCCCAGATGGTCATGGCGACTCCCCCGTGCATGGTCGATGCGTCGTGCACCGATCATGCACGAGGGCATGTACGCATCATTCGACCGGGGGCTGTTCCCGCCGCTCCTTGCCGCCGGTGTCGAATCCGGGGGCGCCGTTGCCGAGGTTGCCGAAGGCGCCGCTGAGGCCCTTCAGTGCGTCACCGATCTCGCTGGGCACGATCCAGAGCTTGTTGGCATCGCCCTCGGCGATCTTCGGGAGCATCTGGAGATACTGGTACGAGAGGAGCTTCTGGTCCGGGTCACCGGCGTGGATGGACTCGAAGACCGTACGGATGGCCTGGGCCTCGCCCTCCGCCCGCAGGGCGGACGCCCTGGCCTCACCCTCGGCGCGCAGGATGGCGGACTGCTTCTCGCCCTCCGCGGTGAGGATCGCGGACTGACGGGTTCCTTCGGCCTGGAGGATCGCGGCGCGCTTGTCGCGGTCCGCGCGCATCTGCTTCTCCATCGAGTCCTGGATGGAGGTGGGCGGCTCGATCGCCTTGAGTTCGACGCGGTTGACGCGGATGCCCCACTTGCCGGTCGCCTCGTCGAGGACTCCGCGGAGCGCGGCATTGATCTCCTCGCGGGAGGTCAGCGTCCGTTCCAGGTCCATGCCACCGATGATGTTGCGGAGCGTGGTGACCGTCAGCTGCTCGATCGCCTGGATGTAGCTGGCGACTTCGTACGTGGCGGCCCTGGCGTCCGTCACCTGGTAGTAGATGACGGTGTCGATGTTGACGACCAGGTTGTCCTGGGTGATCACCGGCTGGGGCGGGAACGGGACGACCTGTTCACGCAGGTCGATGCGGTTCCTGATCGTGTCGATGAACGGAACGACGATGTTCAGGCCCGCGTTGAGCGTACGGGTGTAGCGGCCGAAGCGCTCCACGATGGCGGCGCTGGCCTGCGGAATGACCTGGATCGTCTTGATCAGGGCGATGAAGACGAGCACCACCAGAATGATCAGGACGATGATGATCGGTTGCATCGTGGTTCCTCATTGCCCTTCGGTTGCCGACGGATCGCGGGTGATCGAGGTCGAGATCGAGTGAAGAGATCGAAAACGGCTGCGCCCTCGATCTCGTGATGATCGACTTCGAGTCTGACAGAACGCGCGCTGCGGTGGGGGTGATTCGGTCACATGACGACTGCTGTTGCTCCGTCGATGTCGACGACATCGACCTGCTGGCCCGGATCGAAGCTCTGGTCCCCGTCGAGTGCCCGGGCGGACCAGATCTCGCCGGCCAGCTTGATCCTGCCGCCGTTGCCGTCGACCCGTTCCAGGACGACTGCCTGACGGCCTTTCAGCCCATCGATGCCCGTGGCGAGTTGGGGCCGGTCCGCGCGGTGCCTGGTGGCGATCGGGCGCACCACGGCGATGAGCGCCACGGAGACCACGAGGAACACCAGCACCTGGACCACGATGCCGCCGCCGAGCGCCGCGACGACCGCGGCGGCGACCGCTCCGACGGCGAACATGCCGAATTCGGGCATCGCGGTCAGGACGAGCGGGATGCCCAGCCCCGCCGCGCCGATCAGCCACCACACCCACGCGTCGATGTCCACGTGGTCATGGTAGGACCGCGAGTGCCCTCGCGGACAGTGCGCAAGCGAACAGGCTCGACGGCCTTACGGCCCGGGCGGCCCATGGCCGACGGCGGACGGTGGGCGATGGCAGCGGGGGCGATGACCGTCGGGCGGTCGGCGGCTTCCGCTCTCCCCGGGAACGACGTACCGGGAGAGACGTCTCAGGAGGGACGTCTCGGCGCGGACGCCCTCGATACGGACGCCTCGGCACGGACGCCTCAGGACAGCGGGAGTCCGTGGGCCGTGTAGCGGTCGCCCGTGTGCTCGACGACGAGCGGCAGGCCGAAGCAGAGCGAGAGGTTGCGCGAGGTGAGCTCGGTCTCCATGGGCCCGGCGGCGAGTACCTTGCCCTGGCGGATCATCAGGACGTGGGTGAAGCCCGGGGCGATCTCCTCGACGTGGTGGGTGACCATGATCATGGAGGGGGCGTAGGGGTCGCGGGCCAGTCGGCCGAGGCGGCGGACCAGGTCCTCGCGTCCGCCGAGGTCGAGTCCCGCCGCGGGCTCGTCGAGAAGCAGCAGTTCGGGGTCGGTCATCATGGCGCGGGCGATCAGCGTCCGCTTGCGCTCGCCCTCGGACAGGGTGCCGAACTTGCGGTCGAGGTACTCGTTCATGCCGAGGCGGTCGAGGAAGGCGCGGGCGCGCTCCTCATCGACGGCTTCGTAGTTCTCGTGCCAGGTGGCGGTCATGCCGTAGGCCGCGGTGAGCACGGTCTGCAGGACGGTCTGGCGCTTGGGCAGCTTCTCGGCCATGGCGACGCCCGCCATGCCGATGCGGGGACGGAGATCGAAGACGTCGGTGCCGACGCCGCCGAGTTGTTCGCCGAGGATGCTGACGGTGCCGGTGCTCGGGAAGAGGTAGCTGGACGCGATGTTGAGGAGGGTGGTCTTGCCCGCGCCGTTCGGGCCGAGGATGACCCAGCGCTCCCCCTCCTTGACCTGCCAGGAGACGTCTTCCACCAGAGCACGTCCGTCGCGGACCACGGATACGTCCACCAGCTCCAGTACATCGCTCATGGCGCGTTGTCTCCCCATGCAGTGTCGAGGTCGTCGCGTGCCTGTGGGCACAGCTCCCAGGGAAATCTACGCCACCGCGGGAGCGTGCCCGGCGCTGGGCCCGAGTGCCCCCGGGCCGCCCGCCTGTTCCCTAGGCTGTCCCCATGCTTTCGGAACCACGCTCAGGTTTGCTGGCCGCTTGGGGAAACGCGCTGCTCGCGGGACTCGTGTCCCCGGACGACGCGGTGCTCGCCATCGTCGGGGAGGACGCGGTGCACCGCGTGGAGGGGCTGCCGGGCGAAGCGGGGCCGGTGGGGCTGACGCTGGCGCTCGGGCGGTTGCGCGCCCTGGGGGTGAGCGGGTTCCGGGTCGCGCTGCCCGCCCCGGGGCATCCGCTGGGGCTGAGCGGTCCGCCGGAGTTCAACGCACGGGCGCTGGAGGCGGAGGAGGCGGTGATCGCCTCCGGTGCCCCCTACGGGCTGGTTCCCGAGGTGGGCGAGCGGGGCCCGGAGGGGGATCTTCACGTCGAGGTGGTGTGGCACTGTCTGCCGGTGCGGCAGGCTCCGCCGGCCGATGTGCCGTCGCTGGGCGAGGCGGAGCGGGAGCTCGCCGAGGCGCTGCGGGACGCGACGGAGGTGCTGTCGCGGCTGGACGTGGCCGGTTCCGGGCCGATGGCGGAGGCGGCGGTGGACGCGTACCGGGCGCGGGCGGAGCGGAGCCGCGAGGTGCTGGCTCCGGGGTATCCGCCGCGTGCGGTGCGGGTGCTGGAGCTGGCACAGCGGGTCGGGCTGCTGATCTCGGTGGCGTACGGGAACGAGCACGGCGGGGCGGTGAGCGCCTCGGAGATCGCGGCACGTGCGGAGGCGCTGCGGCCGGTCGAGCGGGTGGCCCGGAGGGCGCAGGTCGCCGCGTACAACGCCTGCGTGGAGGAGCGCGAGCGGGAACGGTAGGTCCGCCGGGCACCACGGCGGGGCAGGTCGGCGCCCGGCCCGGGGGCGCGGGAAGACCCGAGTGCGCGGGAGGGACGGTCGCGTCCGCGTGGCCGGGCCCCCCGCCGGACGGGCGGCGCGCGCACCGACCGGCGGTCTCATGTCGCGGCGCGCACCGTGCGACGGCGTCCGGTCGCGGCGCGCACACCGTCCGCGACGTGCGCATCGTCCGGGGTGCTCCCCTCCGACCGTGCCCGGTCGCGGGCGCGTGCGCCGTCGGGGTGCGCCCGGTCACGGTGCCGTTCCGCTCAGCCGGCCGGCACCGTCCGGGGTGCGCCCGGTAGCGGTGCCGCTCGGCTCAGCCGGCCGCCCCGTTCCGTACGGCCCAGAGGGCCGCCTGGGTCCGGTCCGAGAGGTCCAGCTTCATCAATATGTTCGAGACGTGGGTCTTGACGGTCTTTTCGGAGAGGACCAGGGCCCGTGCGATCTCGCGGTTGGAGCGGCCGTCGGCGATCAGGCCCAGTACCTCCCGTTCCCGTTCGGTGAGGGTGCTCCCCCGGCCCGTGCCGCCGCCTTCGTCCTGGGTGAGCAGGGCTCCCGCGACCTCCGGCTGGAGGAGCACGTGTCCGGCGTGCACCGAGCGGATCGCCCCTGCCAGGGCGTCGGGGTCGACGTCCTTGTACACATAGCCGGAGGCCCCGGCCCGGAGGGCGGGCACGACGGTGCGCTGTTCGGTGAAGCTGGTGACGATCAGGACCTTGGCCGGGTTCGCCAGCTCACGGAGTCTGCGCAGGGCCTCGATCCCGTCGGTTCCGGGCATCTTGATGTCCATCAGGACGACATCGGGACGGAGTTCCTCGGTCCTGGCCACGCCCTCGGCGCCGTCGGACGCCTCGCCCACCACCTCTATGTCGTCCTGGATCTCCAGGAACGTACGCAGACCGCGGCGGACCACCTGGTGGTCGTCGACCAGCAGCACCCTGATGATCTTGTCAGCCACCGGGTATCTCCATCTCGATCGTGGTGCCCTTGCCGGGCGCCGATTCAACGGTGAGCCTTCCGCCGACCCCGCTCGCGCGGTCCCGCATCGACACCAGGCCCAGATGGCGGCCCGCCTGCCTGGTCGCCGCGGGGTCGAAGCCGCCGCCGTCGTCGGTGATGCGCAGCCGTGCACCGTTGCCGTGCCGGGTCAGGGTGACGTCGACGTGTGCGGCGCCCGAGTGGCGCAGGGCGTTGTGCAGGGCTTCCTGGGAGACCCGGAGCAGCGCTTCCTCCTGGGCCGCGGGCAGGGCGCGTACGCCCTTGCCGGTGAAGGTGACCCGGGCCGTGTGGGCGCGGTCCAGGACCTGGATCTGGGTGCGCAGCGTGGCGACCAGGCCGTCCTCGTCGAGGGCGGCCGGGCGCAGTTCGACGACGGCCGCGCGCAGTTCGTCCACGGCTTCGGCGGCGAGCGCGGCCACCTGGTGGAGCTCTCCCTTGGCGCGGACAGGGTCGCGGTCGATCAGGGCGGTGGCCGCCTGGGCCGTGAGGCGCAGCGAGAACAGCTTCTGGCTGACGGCGTCGTGCAGCTCATGGGCGAGCCTGGAGCGCTCCTCGGCGATGGTCAGTTCCCGGCTGCGTTCGTACAGCCGGGCGTTGGTGAGGGCGATCGCCGCGTGCTGGGCGAGGATCGACAGCAGTTCCTCGTCCTCGGCGGTGAAACCGCAGCTGCCCTCCGGTTTCGGGCAGCGCTTGTTGGCGAGGAAGAGCGCGCCGAGGGTCGCGTCGCCGTCCCGGATGGGCAGGCCGAGGAAGTCGGACATGTCGGGGTGGGCGGCGGGCCAGCCCCCGAAGCGGGGGTCCTTCCGGACGTCGGCGAGGCGCTCGGGCCGCGCCTCGTGGAGCATCGCGGCGAGGACACCGTGCTGCCGGGGCAGCGGGCCGATGGCCCTCCACTGCTCGTCGCTGACGCCGTCGACGACGAACTGGGCGAAGCCTCCGTGGTCGTCGGGGACGCCCAGCGCGGCGTACTCGGCGTCCAGCAGTTCGCGGGCCGAGGCGACGATCGTCTTCAGGACGTCGCGTACTTCGAGTGGCCGGCTCATGGCGAGGAGTGCGGCACTCACCGCTGCGAGGCCCGACGGTGGGCGATGGCTCATGGCCTCACCGTACAAGCGGGACGCGTACGCCGTATCGGCCTGTGGACGGCTGCCGCTTAGGGCTCGGGGACTAGGCCCTGTCGTCGAAGTGCCGCCTGCCGTGCGACGCACGGCCTGGGCCCTTTCGTCGGACCGCCGCTGCCGCACGGCAGGGCCGGTGCGGGCGCTCTCGGGGGCTCGTGCCCCGACTCCTCACCCTCCGAATTGCTTGAGCAACGGTTGGTGAGTTTGCCGGACGGCCAATGTGAGGCCGGGCATAGGACCCACATCACTTACGAAGGATGCTAGTGGACGCATAAGCGCGGCATCACTGGGCAGGAGCGCGGGCCGCCCCGATCGAGATCCTCCCCGGTCCACTATCCGGGGTCGTACGTCACACCTTTGCCAGCGAATTTTGCTGGCGCTAAGAATTGCTCTCGTCCCCGACGGAGGTGCGCATCGCAGCGCTTCCCGTCTTCGTCCTCCGTGAGGACTTCCGCGATTCGAAGAGGTATCTCTGCATGACCGTGTCCAGCGTCCCCGCCCGTCGTAGTCGTCTGAACAAGGCCCAGAAGTTCTCCCTCGCAGGTATCGCAGCCGCTGCCGTCGCGTCCCTCTCGTTCTCGCTCGTCCCCGCCAACGCCGAGTCCAAGCCCGAGGCCGAGGCCGCCGCGTCCACCGCGCCCGTGGTGTTCGGTTCCGTCGTCGGCAACCCGCACGCCAAGACGCTGCAGGCCGGCCTCATCGAGCAGAACTCGACCGCCGAGAAGCTGGTGAAGGCCGCCGACCAGGCCCGCGCCAAGGAAGTCGCGGTCAAGAAGAAGGCCGAGGCCGCCGCCAGGGCGAAGGCCGCCGCCGTCGCCGAGGCCAAGGCCCGGAGCCAGGTCAAGGACGCCCCCGCGAGCCGCTCCACGGTCCGTACCCCGGTCTACGCGAACAACCTGGACGGGTGGATCCGGGAGGCGCTGGACGTCATGAGGGCGCACGGCATCCCCGGCAGCTACCACGGTCTGCACAAGAACATCATCCGGGAGTCCTCCGGCAACCCGTACGCGGTCAACGACTGGGACATCAACGCCCGCAACGGCGTCCCGTCCCGCGGCCTGCTCCAGGTCATCCAGCCCACGTTCGACGCGTACCACGTGCCCGGCACCTCGAAGAACATCTACGACCCGGTCGCCAACCTCACGGCCGCGGCCAACTACGCCGCAGACCGCTACGGCTCGATCGACAACGTCAACAGCGCGTACTGACCGGATCAAGGCGTACGGCGTACGTCCCCCGTCCGACGCGCATACGCCGGAGGGCGGCCCCCAGTGCTGGGGTGCCGCCCTCCGGCGTCGTGCGTGCCGATGCCCGGTGGCGGCCACGGCACGGCCGTCCGCGCACGGGCCCGTGGGGCTACTTGCGCATGACCTCCGGCTCGTGGCGGCGCAGCAGTCGCGCGACCGCGAAGCCGCAGACGATGCCGAGGAACAGCAGCACCGAGACGTCCATCGCCCACTGACCGGCCGTGTGCTCCCACAGCGGGTCCAGGTCGGTCGGGTCCTTGGGGTCCCACGGCGCCATGAGGTGCGAGAGGTCGAGGGTGGCACCCGCGCCGGCGATGGCCCAGCGGGACGGCATCAGCCAGGCGAACTGCTCCAGGCCCGGCGAGCCGTACACCTGGAAGAGGATGCCGGTGAAGACGACCTGGACGATCGCGAACATGACCAGCAGCGGCATGGTCTTCTCGGAGGTCTTCACCAGCGAGGAGATCACCAGGCCGAACATCATCGAGGTGAAGCCGAGCACGATGATGGTCACGCACAGCTCGACGGCGGGCGGCATGATCAGGCCCTCGGCGGGCAGCTTGCGGGTGGCGAAGCCGATGCCGCAGATGATGACGCCCTGGAGGGCCGTGATCATTCCGAGGACGATCACCTTGGACATCAGGTAGGCCGAGCGGGAGAGGCCGGTCGCCCGTTCCCGTTCGTAGATGACGCGTTCCTTGATCAGTTCTCGTACGGAGTTGGCCGCGCCGGAGAAGCACATGCCGACCGCGAGGATCAGCATGATCGTTCCGGCGGCTCCGTTGAACCGGGACGGCGGCTCCGGCGCCGCCAGGCCGAACTTGGCCGGGATGACCACGCTGACGAGGCCGAGCACGGCGGGCAGGATCACCATCAGACCCATGAAGCCCTTGTCGGACGCGATCACCGAGAGGTAGCGGCGGATCAGTGTCCACAGCTGGGCCGACCAGCTCTGCGGCTTGGGCGGGCGTATCTGCTGCGGGGTCGGCATGTGGACGGGCTGGGCGGCGACGGCGTCGATGTCCGCGGCGTACATCTGGTAGTGCTGGGAGCCGCGCCAGCGGCCCGCCCAGTCGTAGTCGCGGTAGTTCTCGAACGCGGAGAACACGTCGGCCCAGGTGGTGTAGCCGAAGAAGTTGAGCGCCTCCTCCGGCGGGCCGAAGTAGGCGACGGACCCGCCCGGCGCCATGACGAGCAGCTTGTCGCAGAGCGCCAGCTCGGCCACGGAGTGGGTGACGACGAGGACCGTGCGCCCGTCGTCGGCCAGACCGCGCAGCAGCTGCATGACGTCACGGTCCATGCCCGGGTCGAGGCCGGAGGTCGGCTCGTCCAGGAAGATCAGCGACGGCTTGGTCAGCAGCTCCAGCGCCACGGAGACGCGCTTGCGCTGGCCTCCGGAGAGCGAGGTGACCTTCTTGTCCTTGTGGATGTCGAGCTTGAGCTCGGCCAGCACCTCGTGGATGCGGGCCTCGCGCTCGGCCTCGGTGGTGTCCGCGGGGAAGCGGAGCTTGGCGGCGTACTTGAGGGCCTTGGTGACGGTGAGTTCCTTGTGCAGGATGTCGTCCTGCGGGACCAGACCGATGCGCTGGCGCAGCTCGGCGAACTGTTTGTACAGGTTCCGGTTGTCGTAGAGCACGTCGCCCTGGTTGGCGGGCCGGTAGCCGGTGAGCGCCTTGAGCAGGGTGGACTTGCCGGAACCGGACGGGCCGATGACCGCGACGAGCGACTTCTCCGGGACGCCGAACGAGACGTCCTTGAGGATCTGCTTCCCGCCGTCGACCGTCACGGTGAGGTGGCGGGCGGAGAACGTGACCTCACCGGTGTCGACGAACTCCTCCAGCCGGTCGCCGACCAGGCGGAACGTCGAGTGACCGACGCCGACGATGTCGTTCGGGCCGATGAGCGCGGAACCGGACTTGGGGAGCGGCTGACCGTTGACGTAGGTGCCGTTGTGCGAGCCGAGGTCACGGAGCTCGAAACGGCCGTCGGGCGTCGCGTGGAATTCGGCGTGGTGCCGCGAGACCTGGAGGTCGGAGACGACCAGTTCGTTCTCCAGCGCGCGGCCGATGCGCATCACGCGGCCGAGGGCCAGCTGGTGGAACGTGGTCGGGCTGCGGTCACCGCGCACCGACGGGGCCCCCGCGACACCGCCGGGCCCGGCCGCGCCGGGTGTGGGTCCCATGCCCTGCTGGTGCGGGACCTGGGGCTGCTGGGGTTGCACGGGCTGCTGCGGCTGGTGTCCCTGGGGAGCCTGGTGCCCCTGG
This sequence comes from Streptomyces sp. NPDC032161, assembly GCF_040636995.1. Taxonomy (NCBI): domain Bacteria; kingdom Bacillati; phylum Actinomycetota; class Actinomycetes; order Kitasatosporales; family Streptomycetaceae; genus Streptomyces; species Streptomyces sp. NPDC032161. The sequence goes on from NZ_JBEZVN010000002.1 coordinate 13,338, forward strand.
GGGGCCTGCTGCCAGCCCTGGTGCGGCTGCTGCTGAGCGGGCGCCTGGCCGCCCTGCCAGCCCGCACCGGCCTGCTGGGGCTGGTGGGCGGGCGCCTGCTGGGGCTGCTGGGCGGGAGGCTGCTGCGCGCCCGCGCCCTGTCCGCCGTACGCACCGGCGTCCGCGGCGGCACCCGTGTCCGCGGCGGTGAAGCTCAGCCGCGGTCCGTCATTGGCGTTGCCCAGGTGCACGGCGACGCCGGGGCCGATCTCCAACTGCTGGATGCGACGGCCCTGGGCGTAGGTGCCGTTCGTGCTGCCGTGGTCCTCGATGAACCAGCCACGGCCTCCCCAGCTGATCGTGGCGTGCCGCCACGACACCCTGGCGTCCTCGATCGTCAGGTCCCCCTGCGGATCGCGCCCCACGGTGTACGGCCTGGACGGATCGAGCGTCCAGGTCCTGCCATTCAATTCAAGTACGAGTTCCGGCACTCCGCGCCCCACTTGTCGTCCCCCGATTGACCCCGTCGCAGGGGGTCTAGGGATGCTGAACATCGTGGGGAACTATTCCAGGAGCGGTCCCGGATACGAAAGCCGGGCGGGGTGAAGACCCTGCGGGGGCGCGGGGCGGCACCACCGGGCGGGACGAACGGTCCGGAGGACGGCAAGCCGCCATGAGTCCCCCGGACGTGAGCGAAATCCGCGTGAACGTCGGCGAAGTCCGCGTGAATCACGAGGGAACGGGGCCGGTCCGCGACCGGGCGGACGACGCCGGGTGCCGGGGCCCCGGCCCGGGGAAGCCGGGCCGCGTACGCGCTCCGTCGCGGTGCGCGTACGGCGGGTCCGAGGGCCGGGAACACGGGGCGGGGCCGCTGTCCGGTCCTCGGGACGGGCCGCCGGGGCGAGGAGGCGGACAGATACGGTGGAAGCACCATGAGCGCATCGCAGCCACCTCAGTCCTCGCCGTCTCCCGTGCCCGGGGAATCCCGCCAGGGCGCCGACACCCCCACCCTTCTCGTGAAGATCTTCGGGAAGGACCGCCCCGGAATCACCGCCGGGCTCTTCGACACTCTCGCGGCCTATTCGGTCGATGTCGTCGACATCGAGCAGGTCGTCACCCGCGGCCGCATCGTCCTGTGCGCGCTGATCACCACGCCGGACGCGGCCGGCACCACCGAGGGCGATCTGCGGGCGACCGTGCACAGCTGGGCGGAGTCGCTGAAGCTCCAGGCCGAGATCATCTCCGGCACGGGCGACAACCGTCCGCGCGGCTACGGACGCTCCCACGTGACGGTGCTCGGGCACCCGCTGACCGCGCAGTCGACCGCCGCCATAGCGGCCAGGATCACCTCGACGGGCGGCAACATCGACCGGATCTTCCGGCTCGCGAAGTACCCGGTGACGGCCGTCGAGTTCGCGGTCTCCGGAACGGGCACCGAGGAGCTGCGGACGGCCCTGGCGACACAGTCCGCCGAGATCGGTGTCGACGTCGCGGTGGTGTCGGCCGGGCTGAGCCGCAGGGCGCAGCGGCTGGTCGTCATGGACGTCGACTCGACGCTCATCCAGGACGAGGTCATCGAGCTGTTCGCCGCCCACGCGGGCTGCGAGGACAAGGTCGCCGAGGTGACCGGGCGGGCGATGCGCGGCGAGCTCGACTTCGAGCAGTCGCTGCACGCGCGGGTGGCCCTGCTGGCGGGGCTCGACGCGTCGGTGGTGGACAAGGTGCGGGCCGAGGTGCGGCTGACGCCGGGCGCCCGGACCCTGATCCGTACGCTGAAGCGGCTCGGTTACCAGGTGGGGGTGGTGTCGGGCGGCTTCACGCAGGTCACCGACGATCTGAAGGAACGGCTCGGGCTCGACTTCGCCTCCGCCAACACGCTGGAGGTGGCCGACGGCAAGCTCACCGGGCGGGTCGTCGGGGACATAGTCGACCGGGCCGGCAAGGCCCGTCTGCTGCGCAGTTTCGCCGCGCAGGCCGGGGTGCCGCTGGCGCAGACCGTCGCGATCGGTGACGGTGCCAACGACCTGGACATGCTGAACACGGCGGGGCTCGGGGTGGCCTTCAACGCCAAGCCGGTGGTCCGCGAGGCCGCCCATACCGCGGTGAACGTGCCGTTCCTGGACACCGTGCTGTATCTGCTGGGCATCACCCGCGAGGAGGTCGAGGCCGCCGACGGCCTGGTGGACTGACGCGTCCGTCGCGTCCGTCGCCCCGGATGCCCCGACGACGGGAAGGGCCCCGGTGCGGAAGCTCACCGCTTCCGCACCGGGGCCCTTCCCGTGAGGCGGCCCGGACGAACGGGGTGGGCCGGACGGCGGGTCAGTCGTTGGGGGTCCAGTACTCGACGAGCCTGCCCACGCCGTGCTCCACGCCCTTCCAGGAACCGGAGAACGCGACGACGGCGAACGCGGACGTCGGGAAACCGCCGCGGTGCATCCTCGCCAGGGCGTCTCCCTCGGCCGATGCCGAGAGTGCGTCGGCGACCGCGTGCATGCCGGGGTTGTGGCCGATGACCAGAAGATCGCGCACATCGTCGGGTGTCTCGTTGATCAGGGCGATCAGCTCGCCGGGAGAGGCCTCGTACAGCCGCTCCTCGTACACGGTCCGCGGTCGTCGCGGCATCTCGTGCACCGCGAGCTTCCACGTCTCGCGCGTCCTGGCGGCGGTGGAGCAGAGGGCCAGATCGAGGTTGATCCCGGAGTCGACGAGTTTGCGGCCCGCGACGGGGGCATCCCTGCGGCCGCGTTCCGCGAGCGGCCGCTCGTGGTCGGAGTCCTGCGACCATTCCGCCTTCGCGTGCCTGAGAAGGACGATCCTGCGAGGTGTATCGACGCTCATACACCTCAGCTTCGCATGAAACGTGCCGCCCGGCGCAGGGGGTTGACGGGCTCCCGCGCAGACCGCGGGCGACGTCAGCCGGTGAACAGGGCGAGGGCTCGCGCGAGCAGCCGGCCGACCGCGGGGTCGGCCGACGCCGCGTGGGCGTCACCGGATCCCACGATCATCAGCAGGAGCGCGGCGAACGCGACCGCGGGCAGCGCGACGGCCCACCACGGCAGCCGCACGTCGAGCCCGCCCGTGGGCGCGGCCGTGGGCCGGGTAGGTGCGGGAGCCGACATGTCCGCCTCCGTGGATCGTTGGTTCCGACAACCACGAACCTACGGACGCCGGGGCACCGGTCCCATCCGGCGATCCACCCACTTCACCCTGAGCCCAGCCCCCTAGGGGATGGTGGGGCAGGCCCCACCATCCCCCGGTTCGGCCGAGGAGTCGGGCCGCTCGGGACAGGCGCCGGTGCGGGCCCGTGCCGAGCGGTACGGGTCCGACCCGGTACGGGTGTGCGGCCCCGGACCGTCAGGGGGACGCGATCGAGGCGACCACCCCGATGATCACCGTGACGAGGAGCATCGCCCCGAGCACGAGGAGAAGCTTCTTCTGACCGTTCTGGGGATTGGGGTCGAGCACAGGAGACATGGGGTCAGTCTCGCACCTCAGCACTCGTCCTCTATCGTCCGGTCCCGCCCGGCCAGGAACCCGGCCGCCATCTGCGGCACCATCAGGCCCGCCATCAGCGCGAGCGGCAGCCCCCAGCCGCCGCTGTGCTGGTACAGGACGCCGATGAGCAACGGGCCGGGGATCGAGATGAGATAGCCGACGGACTGCGCGAACGCGGAGAGACGGACCACTCCGGCCCCGCTGCGCGACCGCATCCCGATCATGGTCAGGGCGAGCGGGAAGGCGCAGTTCGAGATGCCGAGGAGCAGCGCCCAGACCCAGGCCCCGCCGGCCGGTGCGAGGTGGAGGCCCGCGTATCCGGCGAGGCCGCAGCTGCCGAGGAAGAGGACGATGGGGCCCTGGTTCCTCATCCGGGAGGCGACCTTGGGGATGACGAAGGCCAGCGGCACGCCGAGCGCCATGGTGAGGGCGAGCAGCACTCCGGCGGTGCCGGCCGAGACCCCCGCGTCGCGGAAGATCTGCGGCATCCATCCCATGGTGATGTACGCGGCCGTGGCCTGGAGGCCGAAGAAGCAGGCGAGGGCCCAGGCGGTGCGGCTGCGGGTGATCCTGAGTTCCGCGGTGTCCCGGTGCTGGACCGCGGACCGTCCCGCGGCGCCGCGGTCCCTCAGCAGCGGGATCCAGGGCAGGACCGCGACGGCGGCCAGAACGGCCCAGACGCCGAGGCCCGTCCGCCAGTTTCCGCCCAGCGCGCTGGTCATGGGCACGGTCACCGCGGCGGCCAGCGAGGTGCCGAGGGCCAGCGCCATCGAGTAGAGCCCGGTCATGGAGCCGACGCGGTCCGGGAACCAGCGCTTGACGATCACCGGCATCAGGACGTTGCTGACGGCTATGCCCATGAGGGCGAGCGCGCTGGCGGCGAGGAAGCCGGCCGTGCCGCCGACCAGGGGCCGGATCACCAGACCGGCGGTGATGGCGACCATGCCGGCGCAGACGACGGCGGCAGGCCCGAAGCGACGGGCCAGGCGCGGGGCCGTGATGCCGAAGACCGCGAAACAGAGCGGCGGCACCGAGGTGAGGACACCGGCGACGCTGCCGCTCATGTGCAGTCCGTCGCGCACCTCTTCGAGGAGGGCGCCGAGGCTGGTGATGGCGGGGCGGAGGTTGAGCGCGGTGAGGACGAGCCCGACGGCGACCAGCGGGAGCAGCCGGTTGGCGGTCGGTGCGGTCCGCGAGGTGCGGGGGGCAGGGGTTCCGGTCGGGACCTCCGGGGCGGTGGGGCTCAGGGTCCGGGTTCGGTTCTGCGGCTGGGGCTCGTCAGGCATGAGCTCATCATAGAATCATGGGATGATTACTTGTCCAATGCTCTGAGAACAGCGGGGAACGGCCGGGAACATCCGGGATGCCCCGCGCGCGACACACGTCCCGGACGCCCCACGGACCCGGCCCCCCGGGAACGCCCCCGATCGACCGAGCGACCCGAGCAAGGAGCACCATGGCGCTGACGTCCCCCCGGCGTTCGGCACTCGCCGACCAGGTGATTGCCCAGTTGAGGAATCAGATCACCTCGGGCGAGTGGCCCGTGGGTTCGCGCATTCCCACCGAGCCCGAACTGGTGGAGCAGCTGGGGGTGGCGCGCAACACGGTCCGCGAGGCCGTGCGCGCGCTCGCGCACAACGGCCTGCTCGACATCCGGCAGGGCTCGGGCACCTATGTGGTCGCCACCAGTGAACTGGCCGGGGTGATGCACCGCCGTTTCGCCGACGCCGATCCGCGTCACATCGCCGAGCTGCGCTCCACCCTGGAGTCGTCCGCGGCCCGGCTGGCCGCCGCCCGGCGCACCGAGCGGGACCTGAAGCAGCTGGACACGCTCATGGAGCGCCGCGAGGAGACCTGGGCCGACGGCGACGCCGAGGCGTTCGTCGAGGCGGACGCGACGCTGCATCTGGCCGTCGTCGCGGCCTCGCACAACGACGTGCTGACCGGCCTGTACGCCGATCTGGGCAGCCTGCTGCGGGACCGTCTCAGGAGCAATGTCGGCCGGGAGCTGCGGCCGGAGAACCACATGGACCACGGCCGTCTGGTCGAGGCGATCCGGGCGGGGGACGCCGAGACGGCGGCGGCCGAGGCCGCGAGCCACGCACTGAGCTGCCTGGTGGACCGGGTCTGACGGAACCGGGCCGGCCGCGACCGAGGTGCCCGTCCGGGTCGACGCCCCCCGCGGCGGATCACCTGGGCGGATCATCCGGGGCCGCCGGCGCGTGGTGGGTGACCCAGGCCGACGCGGCCTCCTTCCAGCAACGGCCGTCGAGCCGCACGGTCCGCCCCGGACCGACGTCGACGGGCGCGGTGTCCGCGTCCACGTCCCACCAGCGGCGGCATTCGGTGTGCAGCTGGACGCGGTCGGTGGAGGGGTACGGGTTGTGGCAGTGGGCGACGACGCGCGATCCCCGGACCGAGGTGCGGCATTCCGCTCCGGAGGGCCCGGGGGTGGGCGTCGCGGGGGCCGCCTCGCCCCCGGGCCGCCCCACCGCGGACAGGCCCACGGGGACGGCGACACCGGCGGCGAGACCGGCGACGGCCAGGGAGACCGCCGGCAGGGTCCGGCTCCGGCGAGGTGTGGAGCGCACGGCGATCTCCTCCCGCAGTCCGCCCGAAAGTCCGATTCCTCCACATTCTGCGGTGGATCGGCCGTCTTCTCGACCTGAGCGGACCGGGACCGGCCCGGCACGCGCGACGGCCGCGTACCGCCTGTTCGCAGGTGGTACGCGGCCGTCGCGTTTCAGGGCCCTACGGGGTCAGGCACCCATCATGTGCACGCCGCCGTCGACATGGATGATCTCGCCCGTCGTCTTCGGGAAGAAGTCCGAGAGCAGGGCGACGATGCCACGGCCGGCCGGCTCCGGGTCCGCCATGTCCCAGGTCAGCGGGGAGCGGGTGTCCCACACCTTGGCGAGGTCGGAGAAGCCCGGGATGGACTTCGCGGCCATGGAGCCGAGCGGTCCGGCCGAGACCAGGTTGCAGCGGACGTCGTCCTTGCCCAGGTCGCGGGCGAGGTAGCGGGAGGTGGCCTCCAGCGCGGCCTTGGCCGGGCCCATCCAGTCGTACTGCGGCCAGGCGAACTGCGCGTCGAAGGTGAGGCCGACGATCGAGCCGCCCTCGTTCATCAACGGCTTGCACGCCATGGCGAGCGACTTCAGCGAGAACGCCGAGACGTGCATCGCGGTGGCGACGGACTCGAACGGGGTGTTCAGGAAGTTGCCGCCGAGCGCGTCCTGCGGCGCGAAGCCGATGGAGTGGACGACGCCGTCGAGCGAACCGAGCTCGGCACGGACCAGGCCCGCGAGCCGGTCCAGGTGCTCGGTGTTGGTCACGTCCAGCTCGATGACCTTGGCCGGCTTCGGCAGCTTCTTGGCGATGCGCTCGGTCAGCGTGGGCCGGGGGAAGGCGGTCAGGATGACTTCGGCGCCCTGTTCCTGGGCCACCTTGGCGGCGTGGAACGCGATGGACGACTCCATCAGCACGCCGGTGACGAGGATGCGCTTGCCGTCGAGAATTCCGCTCATGGTGATCAGTGACCCATGCCCAATCCGCCGTCAACGGGGATGACGGCTCCAGTGATGTACGAAGCGTCGTCGGAGGCGAGGAAGCGCACCGCGGCGGCGATCTCCTCGGGCTGCGCGTAGCGGCCGAGCGGCACCTGGGACACGATGCCCTTGCGCTGCTCCTCGCTGAGCACCTGGGTCATGTCGGTGTCGACGAAGCCGGGTGCGACGACGTTGAAGGTGATGTTCCGCGAGCCGAGTTCACGGGCCAGCGACCGGGCGAAGCCGACCAGACCCGCCTTGGAGGCGGCGTAGTTCGCCTGCCCCGCCGAGCCGAGCAGCCCGACGACGGAGGAGATGAGGACGACGCGGCCCTTCTTGGCCCGCAGCATGCCGCGGTTGGCGCGCTTGACGACCCGGAACGTGCCGGTGAGGTTGGTGTCGAGCACGGACGTGAAGTCGTCCTCGGACATCCGCATCAGCAACTGGTCCTTGGTGATACCGGCGTTGGCGACCAGAACCTCGACGGGGCCGTGCTTGTCCTCGATCTCCTTGTAGGCCTGCTCCACCTGTTCGGCGTCCGTGATGTCGCAACGGACCGCGAGGCAACCCGCCTCGGTGAGTTCCTGGGGGGGCTCGCCGGAGCGGAAGGTGATCGCGACCTTGTCGCCGTTGGCGGCGAAAGCGCGGGCGATGGCGAGGCCGATGCCCCGGTTTCCTCCGGTGACGAGAACCGAGCGGCTCAACGGATCACCCTTTCGATAGCGGTCTGGTACCTCGGAAACCTATCGGTACCACCCGCCCCGCGAGGAATCGGCCCCTGACAGCGCCTTCCCCCCGGCACTGTGGGGTTCCTACAGTCCCCTCGGGCCCGGCGGCCTCGTCCCGTCGATCCCGGGGCACGCGCGGGCAGGCCCTTTCCCCCGGCGGTCACCGATGCCCGTTTGTCGTACGTGGCCAGGGAGTCCGGGACCGCGTACGGTGCCGCGACACCACACGCGCCCCGTGGCCCGTCCGGCGGCGGCCCGCCGCATGATTCACTGCCAGGACGCGTCAGAGGACAGATCCCATCCGAGGAGGGGAGCCCTTCGTGGCCCACGAAGTAGATCAGTCGTTCCTGGCCCTGCCCCTGCGCTCCCTGGCCGACGCGGCGCTCGCCCGGGCCCGGGCGCTCGGGGCCGCGCACGCGGACTTCCGTTTCGAGCGGGTGCGCAGCGCGTCCTGGCGGCTGCGGGACGCCCGGCCCGCCGGGAGCTCCGACACCACCGACCTCGGGTACGCGGTACGGGTGGTGCACGGCGGGGCGTGGGGATTCGCCTCGGGCGTGGATCTCACGATGGACGCCGCGGCGAAGGTGGCCTCGCAGGCCGTCGCCATGGCGAAGCTGTCGGCGAAGGTGATCGCCGCGGCCGGGTCCGACGAGAGGGTGGAACTGGCCAACGAGCCGGTGCACGGCGAGCGGACCTGGGTCTCGTCGTACGAGATCGACCCGTTCTCCGTACCGGACGAGGAGAAGGCGGGACTGCTCGCCGAGTGGAGCGAGCGGCTGCTGCGGGCGGAGGGCGTCACGCACGTGGACGCCTCACTGACGACCGTCCACGAGAACAAGTTCTACGCGGACACGGCGGGCACCGTCACCACGCAGCAACGGGTGCGGCTGCACCCCGAGTTGACCGCGGTCGCCGTGGACGGGGCCACCGGCGAGTTCGACTCGATGCGGACGCTCGCCCCGCCGGTGGGCCGCGGCTGGGAGTACCTGACCGGGACCGGCTGGGACTGGGACGACGAGCTGGAGCGGATCCCCGGGCTGCTGGCGGAGAAGATGCGGGCGCCGGGCGTCGAGGCGGGGACGTACGACCTGGTCGTCGACCCGTCGAACCTGTGGCTGACCATCCACGAGTCGATCGGCCACGCCACCGAGCTGGACCGGGCGCTGGGGTACGAGGCGGCGTACGCGGGGACGTCGTTCGCCACCTTCGACCAGCTCGGCAGGCTGGCCTACGGCTCCCCCGTGATGAACGTGACCGGCGACCGGACCGCCGAGCACGGGCTGGCGACCATCGGGTACGACGACGAGGGCGTCGAGGCGCAGTCCTGGGACCTGATCAAGGACGGCACACTCGTCGGGTACCAGCTGGACCGGCGGATGGCGAAGCTGACGGGGCTGGGCCGCTCCAACGGCTGCGCGTACGCGGACTCGCCCGGCCACGTCCCCGTGCAGCGCATGGCGAACGTGTCGTTGCGGCCGGATCCGGGCGGGCTGTCCACGGAGGACCTGATCGGCGGGGTGGAGCGCGGGATCTACGTGGTCGGCGACCGGTCGTGGTCGATCGACATGCAGCGCTACAACTTCCAGTTCACCGGGCAGCGGTTCTTCCGCATCGAGAACGGCCGGCTGGCCGGCCAGCTGCGCGACGTCGCGTACCAGGCGACGACGACGGACTTCTGGGGCTCGATGGAGAAGGTCGGCGGTCCGCAGACGTACGTCCTGGGCGGCGCGTTCAACTGTGGCAAGGCCCAGCCGGGCCAGGTCGCGGCCGTCTCGCACGGGTGCCCCTCCGCCCTCTTCCGGGGCGTGAACATCCTCAACACGACGCAGGAGGCCGGGCGATGAGCCGCGTGACCAAGCCGCACGAGATCGTCGAACGGGCACTCGACCTGTCCACGGCCGACGGGTGTGTCGTCATCGCGGACGAGGAGTCGTCCGCGAATCTGCGCTGGGCCGGGAACGCGCTGACGACGAACGGGGTGACACGGGGGCGTAGCCTCACCGTCGTCGCGACCGTCGACGGCGCGCAGGGCACCGCGTCCGGTGTGGTGTCGCGGTCCGCTGTCACCGCCGACGACCTGGAGCCGCTGGTGCGGGCGGCCGAGGCCGCCGCGCGCGGGGCCGGTCCGGCGGAGGACGCGCAGCCGCTGGTCGAGGGGGTGCCGCCGTCCCCCGGTTTCACGGACGCGCCTGCCGAGACGGGTCCGGACGTCTTCGCGACGTTCGCCCCGGCACTCGGCGACGCGTTCGCCCGTGCCCGGTCGGGCGGCCGCGAGCTGTACGGCTTCGCCCACCACCAGATGACCTCCACCTACCTCGGCACGTCGACGGGGCTGCGCCTGCGCCACGACCAGCCGAACGGGACGCTGGAGCTGAACGCCAAGTCCCCCGACCGCACCCGGTCGGCCTGGGCGGGCCGCTCCACCCGCGACTTCCGGGACGTCGACCCCCTCGAACTCGACACGGAACTGGCCGGGCGGCTGCGCTGGGCCGAACGGCGCGTCGACCTGCCCGCCGGACGGTACGAGACGCTGCTGCCGCCGTCCGCCGTGGCCGACCTGCTGGTCTACCAGCTGTGGTCGTCGTCGGCACGGGACGCCGCGGAGGGCCGCACGGTGTTCTCCCTGCCCGGCGGCGGGACACGGCTCGGCGAGAAGCTGACCGAGCTGCCGCTGTCGCTGCGCAGCGACCCGCACGCGCCGGGGCTGGAGTCGGCGCCGTTCGTGATCGCCCACGCGTCCGGGGACAGCGCCTCCGTCTTCGACAACGGTCTGCCGCTGGCGTCGACGGACTGGATCCGGGACGGCCGGCTGGAACATCTGACGACCACCCGGCACACGGCGGGGCTGACCGGGCTGCCGGTCGCGCCGACGATCGACAACCTGCTGCTCGACGGCGGCGGGGAGCGGTCCCTGGAGGAGATGGTGGCCGCGACCACCGGCCGCGCCCTGCTGCTGACCTGCCTGTGGTACATCCGGGAGGTGGATCCTGCGACGCTGCTGCTGACCGGGCTGACCCGCGACGGGGTGTATCTCGTCGAGGACGGGGAGGTCGTCGGCGAGGTGAACAACTTCCGGTTCAACGAGTCGCCGGTGGACCTGCTGTCGCGGGCCGCGGAGGCGGGCCGTACCGAGAAGACGCTGCCGCGCGAGTGGAGCGACTGGTTCACCCGGGCCGCCATGCCCGCGCTGCGGATCCCGGACTTCAACATGAGTTCCGTGAGCCCCGGCGTCTGACCCGCCAGGGGTTGCGGGACGGCCCTTAGACTGGCTGGTGCCGTCCGGCGCGCCCGACGCGTCCGGACGCACATCCGATGCACATGCGAGGAGAGAAAGTACCGTGACGGACATCGTCGACGAGCTGAAGTGGCGTGGGCTGTTCGCCCAGTCCACCGATGAGGACGCACTGCGCAAGGCTCTCGCGGACGGCCCCGTCACGTTCTATTGCGGCTACGACCCCACCGCGGCGAGTCTGCACGTCGGCCACCTGGTGCAGGTGCTCACCATGCGCCGGCTCCAGCAGGCGGGGCTCCGGCCGCTCGCCCTGGTGGGCGGGGCCACCGGTCAGATCGGTGACCCGAGGCCGACCGCCGAGCGCACGCTGAACGACCCGGCAACGGTCGCCGAGTGGGTGTCGCGGCTGCGGAGGCAGATCGAGCCGTTCCTGTCCTTCGAGGGCGAGAACGCGGCGGTCATGGTGAACAACCTGGACTGGACCGCGGGCATGTCCGCGATCGAGTTCCTGCGCGACATCGGCAAGCACTTCCGCGTCAACAAGATGCTGACCAAGGACGCCATCGCCCGGCGCCTGGAGTCCGACGAGGGCATCAGCTACACCGAGTTCAGCTACCAGCTGCTCCAGAGCATGGACTTCCTGGAGCTGTACCGGCGCTACGGCTGCACCCTCCAGCAGGGCGGCAGCGACCAGTGGGGCAACCTCACCGCGGGTCTCGACCTGATCCACCGGCTGGAGCCGGGCGCCGAGGTGCACGCGCTGGCGACCCCGCTGATGACGAAGGCGGACGGGACCAAGTTCGGCAAGACCGAGGGCGGGGCCGTCTGGCTCGACCCGACGCTGACGACGCCGTACGCGTTCTACCAGTTCTGGCTGAACGTGGACGACCGGGACGTCTCCCGGTACATGCGCGTCCTCAGCTTCCGCACCCCTGCGGAGCTGGAGGAACTGGAGAAGGTCACCGAGGAGCGTCCGCAGGCCCGGACGGCGCAGCGCGCGCTGGCCGAGGAGCTGACGACGCTGGTGCACGGCGCCGACCAGTGTGCGGCGGTCGTCGCCGCGTCGAAGGCCCTCTTCGGCCAGGGCGACCTGGGCGAGCTGGACGAGGCGACGCTGGGCGCCGCCCTGTCCGAGGTCCCGCACGCGCGGGTCGCCGAGCTCGGCCCGCTGGTGGACCTCCTGGTGGAGGTCGGCCTGGCACCGAGCAAGTCCGGTGCCCGCCGCACGGTGAAGGAGGGCGGAGCGTACGTGAACAACGTCAAGGTCACGGACGGCGAGAGCGCACCGGACCGTGAGCTGCTGCTGCACGGACGGTGGCTGGTGCTGCGCCGGGGCAAGAAGAACCTCGCCGCCGTCGAGGTCACCGGCTGATCCCGCGCCGTCCGGGGGTCGGTGGACATCCGGGCTCGCCCGGACGACCGGCCCCGGACGGCCATGTGCCCCGGACCACCGGGGTTTCTGAATGCCGGCCCGCGGCCGGGTACGTGTTGACGCGTGCCCGGCCGCGGTGCGTCGTGGTCCGGGATCAGACCCTGTGGTCGCGGCTCGCGTGGGCGCGGCCCGCGCCTCTGTTCCCGGAGCCGCGGATCCTGGCCCACAGGCCGCTGCCGATACCGACGACGACCACCGCGCCGATCAGCTGGAGCAGATGGCGGATCCAGTCGATGCCCTTGGTGTCGTGGACTCCGATCCCGGTGGCGACGGCATTGCCCAGGATGCTGCCGATGAGACCCAGGAGCGCCGTCAGCCAGAGGGGGATGTTCTGTTTGCCGGGCAGGATCGCCCTCGCGATCAGGCCGAGCACGAGTCCCACGATGATTGCCCACAGCCAGCCCATGTCGCCTCCTCGTGCGACGCGATGTCGCATCTGCGCCCCAGTGTCGGGGCGGCTGCCCCGCGTCGCATGCCGGACGCGTCCGTATGCGCGATCGCGCGGACGGGACGCGCCCCGGCCTCGAAGCCTCCGGACACCGGGCGTACCGTGGATGCGGTCCGGACCGGGACATGTCCGGCTCGGGAACGAGGTGTCCCCCGGGTCGCCGGGCGCCGGGGGAAGGGTGGTGGAGACGTGATGCGGAAGCAGAACGCCGTCGAGGTCTTCCGGATCACGGGAGCCAGGCAGGGGCTCGCGGACGACGTGCGCGGCAGGCAGCGGCGCTATGTGATCTCGATGTCCGTACGGACGGTCTCGGTGATCCTGGCCGCGGCGCTGTGGAACGTCGAGCGGTACGTGGCGATCGTGGCCCTGGTCCTCGGAGCTCTGCTCCCGTACGTGGCGGTGGTCATCGCCAACGCGGGCCGGGAAACCACTCCCGCGCTCCCCCCGACGTTCATCCCCGCTCCGGTGCGCCCGGCGCTCGACGCCCCGTCCGTGTCCGGTACGACACCGTCGGGCCCCGTCGACGACGAAAAGCGTGGCGGAGACCCCGTGTGAACCACGAGAAACCGTAGTAACGCCCTGGAGGCCGGTTTCGGTCCCCGGGAAGTCCGCGTCGAACCCGGGATTCGCGAAAACGTCAGATCAATCCCGGAGTTACGGTGCACCGCACCCCGGTCTGCGTGACATACTTCGTACGCGCTCCGCATCCCCCGTCGGAGCGACGGACCGACGCCGGGCAGCTCCCCCCGTGGCTGCTCGGCGTCGTTTTTGTTCGTCGTGGCGGGATGCGCGACGGGCGGGATGCGTGGGGACACGCGACGGGCGGGTGCCGGTCGGACGCCGGGCCCCGGGCCATCTGTACCGGGCCCACTAGGGTTGATCACGTGAACTCCCCCGATACCGCGGCCGAGAACGCCGCACCCATCTGTTCCGCCAAGGGCTGTCGGGCCGCCGCCGTGTGGGTGCTGGCCTGGAACAATCCGAAGCTGCACACCCCGGAACGCCGCAAGACGTGGCTGGCCTGCGAGGAGCACCGCGAGCACCTCTCCTCGTTCCTGGGCGTCCGCGGGTTCCTCAAGGACGTCGTGACGCTGGCCGATTGGGAGTCCGGGGCCGCCGGTCGCTGAGGGCCGCCGTCAGCCGCCGATCGCCGACATCGGCCGGTCCGGTTGCAGGAAGGACGGGTCGTCCAGCCCGGAGCCGGCCTTCTTCCCCCACATCGCCCGCGTCCAGATCCGGGCGATCTCCTCGTCCGGCGCGTCCGAGCGCAGCGCGCCGCGCAGATCGGTCTCCTCACGGGCGAAGAGGCAGGTGCGCACCTGCCCGTCGGCGGTGAGCCTGGTCCGGTCGCAGGCCCGGCAGAAGGGCCGGGTGACGGAGGCGATGACACCGACGCGGTGGGGTCCGCCGTCGACGAGCCAGCGTTCGGCGGGCGCGGATCCGCGCGCGCTCCCGTCCTCCTCGGTGAGGGTGAAGCGGGTGCGCAGCGACCGGAGTATGTCACCGGCCGTGATCATGCCTTCGCGCTTCCAGCCGTGCTGGGCGTCGAGCGGCATCTGCTCGATGAAACGGAGCTCGTATCCGTGCTCGACGGCCCAGGCGAGCAGCTCGGGTGCCTCGTCGTCGTTGAGTCCCGGCATCAGGACCGTGTTGACCTTGACCGGCGCGAGTCCGGCGTCACGGGCGGCTTCGAGGCCGGTCAGTACGTCGTGGTGGCGGTCGCGGCGGGTGAGTGCCTTGAAGACGTCGGGGCGCAGGGTGTCCAGCGAGACGTTGACCCGGTCCAGCCCGGCTTCCTTGAGCGCGCCCGCGGTGCGTCCCAGCCCGATGCCGTTGGTGGTGAGCGAGAGCCCGGGGCGTGGGGCGAGGGCCGCGCAGCGTTCGACGACGGAGACGAGCCCGGGGCGCAGCAGCGGCTCGCCGCCGGTGAAGCGGACTTCCGTGACGCCGAGGCTGGTGACGGCGATGCGGACGAGCCGGACGATCTCGTCGTCGCTGAGCAGATCGGGCTTGGCCAGCCATTGCAGGCCCTCTTCGGGCATGCAATAGGTGCAGCGCAGATTGCACCGGTCGGTCAGCGACACGCGCAGGTCGGTGGCGACCCGGCCGTATGTGTCGATGAGCATGTGGGCCCCCTCCCCGTCGTTCTCCGGTTTCCGTTTCCGGACTGTCGCGGTATCGGCCGGGCTTCCCGGGCACCGCTCCGGCCGGTCGCCGGGCGGAGCCCGTCGGCGGGACGTCCGTCCCGGCCCTCGCGGCCGGCTCTTCCGAGACTACGCGAGACCTGGGACATCGGAGGGGTGCGCTCGGCACTCGTACGGCTCCGGGAGCATCGTGGCCGGGTCGCGGATCCTGCGACACGGCCACGACGGTACGACGGCGACGGGGTTGGTGTCCCGCCCGGCTCAGTGGGCTCCGACGCCGGTGAGGGACTTCACCTCCAGTTCGGCGTACTTGCCCTTGTCGGGTTCTTCCTTGGAGAGGAGGGAGCCGATCCAGCCGAGCAGGAAGCCCAGCGGGATGGAGATCAGCCCCGGGTTCTCCAGCGGGAACCAGGCGAAGTCGACCCCCTTGAACATGGACGTCTTCTCGTTGCCGGAGACGACCGGTGAGAACAGCACCAGGATCACCGAGGTGGCCAGGCCACCGTAGATCGACCAGAGCGCGCCCCGGGTGGTGAACCGCTTCCAGAAGAGGCTGTAGAGGATGGTCGGCAGGTTCGCCGAGGCGGCGACGGCGAAGGCGAGCGCGACCAGCCCGGCGACGTTCAGGTCGCGGGCGAAGACGCCCAGGACGATCGCGACCGCGCCGATGAGGACGGTGGCCCAGCGGGCGGCCCGCATCTCCTCCTTCTCGGTGGCCTTCCCCTTGCGGATGACGTTGGCGTAGATGTCGTGCGCGAAGGAGGACGAGGAGGCGAGGGTGAGGCCCGCGACCACGGCGAGGATGGTGGCGAAGGCGACGGCCGAGATCACCGCCAGCAGCACGGCGCCGCCGGTGGAGCCCACGCCTCCGAGGTATTCGGCGAGTTGTGGGGCGGCGGCGTTGCCGGCCGGGTTCTTCGCCTTGATCTCGGCCGGGCCGATCAGCGCCGCCGCACCGAAGCCGAGCGCGATCGTCATCAGGTAGAAGGCGCCGATGATGCCGATGGCCCAGTTGACCGACTTACGGGCGGCCTTGGCGGTCGGCACCGTGTAGAAGCGGATCAGGATGTGCGGCAGACCGGCGGTGCCGAGGACCAGCGCGATGCCGAGGGAGAGGAAGTCGAGCTTCGAGGTGCCGGTGGCGCCGTACTTGAGGCCGGGTTCCAGGAACGCGGCTCCGTGGCCGCTCTTCGCCGCGGCCGTGCCCAGCAGGTCGGAGACGTTGAAGTCGAACTTCAGCAGCACCAGGAACGTCATCAGCAGGGCACCGGCGATGAGCAGGACGGCCTTGACCATCTGGACCCAGGTGGTGCCCTTCATGCCGCCGATGGTGACGTACACGATCATCAGCACGCCGACCAGCGCGACGATGAGGATCTTGCCCGCGTCGCTGGTGATGCCGAGCAGCAGGGCGACCAGGACGCCCGCGCCCGCCATCTGAGCCAGCAGGTAGAAGATCGAGACGACGATGGTGGAGACGCCGGCCGCGGTGCGGACCGGGCGCTGCCGCATCCGGTAGGCGAGGACGTCGCCCATCGTGTAGCGGCCGGAGTTGCGCAGCGGCTCGGCGACCAGCAGCAGCGCCACGAGCCAGGCGACGAGGAAGCCGATGGAGTAGAGGAAGCCGTCGTAGCCGAAGAGGGCGATGGCTCCGGCGATACCGAGGAACGAGGCCGCCGACATGTAGTCGCCGGAGACCGCGAGCCCGTTCTGGAAGGCGGTGAACTGCCTGCCTCCCGCGTAGAAGTCGGAGGCGTTCCTGGTCTGTCGGCCGGCCCAGACGGTGATGCCGAGGGTCGCGGCGACGAACACCGCGAACAGCGTGATGATCAGTGGCCGGTGCTCGGCGGTCGAGGAGGCGGCGGCCAGGTCGAGGACGGCGGGCGAGGGGTGTGCGGCGCTCATGCGTCGGCCTCCAGACGGGACTTGATGGCCTCGGCCTTCGGGTCGAGCTTCGCGGCGGCGTGGCGCGAGTAGAGCCAGGCGATGAGGAAGGTGCTGACGAACTGGGCGAGGCCGAACACGAAGGCCACGTTGATGTTGCCGTACACCTTGGTGCCCATGAAGTCGCCCGCGTAGTTGGACAGCAGGACGTACAGGAGGTACCAGAGGACGAAGGCGACGGTCAGCGGGAAGGCGAACGAGCGGTGGGTGCGGCGCAGTTCACCGAACTCCGCGCTCTCCTGGGTCGCGACGAACGCCTCGGTCGTCGGTTCGGCGGGGCGGGTGTCCGTAACGCTCTCGGGCGGTGGTGCTGCATCGGTAGTCACGGAATCTCCTCGCGACGCGGGTGCGGTGAACGGGAACGGTGGGGTTTCGCCGGGGAACCACGGCCGGCCGGGGGCGCGTGGTGCGCTCTCCCGGGGTGACGGCGGGTGCCCCTGCCTACGACACGGACGGCGTGTGACGGTGGTTCACCGCCGGTTCACACTCCCCGGACGCGTCCGTGCGCGGCTGTCCGGTCAAATCGGTCGGTCTTACTCATTGATGAACGGGGATGATCAGCGATAACTTCACTGGTCATGTACGCGACCGGGTACGGCCGGTGTCCGGTCGCCCGGCACTGATGATGTGGAGACCCCATGGCTCAGCTGGGTTCCAGACGGACGCGCACCCTGACGATCTCCGTCGGACTGGCACTCACGGCTTCGCTCGGCTTCCTGCCGACGGGGGCCGCCTCCGCCGCTCCGGCGGACGCGCAGCCCTCGGCGGCGGTGTCGACGGACGGCCCGAAGCTCTCGTACGTGGTCAACACTCGGGCCAATCACGGCACCGTCAAGCAGGTGAAGAAGGCGATAGCCGCGGCCGGCGGCACGGTGGTGATCGCCTACGAGCAGATAGGCGTGATCGTCGTCCACTCGCAGAACCCGGACTTCGCCAAGACGATCCGCCGTGCCAAGGGCGTCGACTCGGCGGGAGCCACCCGTACCAACCCCATGGTTCCGCAGGCCACCACGGACACCGGGGTCGAGCAGCCGCTCACCGCCGCGCAGGCCGAGGCCGCGGCGGCGGAGGCGACCGCCGGGCAGGACCCGATGGAGCCGCTGCAGTGGGACCTGCCGGCCATCAAGGCGGACCAGGCGCACCGCGTATCGCTGGGCAGCAGCAAGGTCACGGTCGGTGTCATCGACACGGGCGTCGACGACACCCACCCCGACCTGGCGCCGAACTTCGACCGCGGGGCCTCGGCCAGCTGCGTGTCCGGGGCGCCGGACACGTCGGACGGCGCCTGGCGTCCGAAGACCGGGGAGAGCGACCATGGCACGCACGTGGCGGGCACCATCGCCGCCGCGAAGAACGGCGTCGGGGTCACGGGCGTCGCGCCGGGCGTGAAGGTCGCCGGCATCAAGGTGGCGAACCCGAACGGCTCCTTCTACACCGAGTCGATCGTCTGCGGCTTCGTCTGGGCCGCCGAGAACGGGATCGACGTCACCAACAACAGCTATTACACCGACCCGTGGATGTTCAACTGCAAGGACGACCTCGACCAGGGCGCGCTGGTCGAGGCCGTCGCCCGCGCCACCCGTTACGCGGAGCGCAGGGGCACGGTCAACGTGGCCTCGGCCGGCAACAGCGCCTTCGACCTGGCCGCCCCCACGATCGAGGACACGACCAGCCCGAACGACACCACGGCGGTCGACCGGACGATCGACCCGCGCCAGTGCCTCGACATCCCGGCGATGCTGCCCGGTGTCGTGACGGTCTCGGCGACCGGTGCCAAGGGACTGAAGTCCTCGTACTCGAACTACGGCAAGGGCATGATCGACGTCGCCGCCCCGGGCGGTGACTCGACGATCTACCAGAAGCCCGAGGCGCCCGCCACGAGCGGTCTGATCCTGTCCACGCTGCCGGGCGGCAAGTACGGCTACAAGGCCGGTACGTCGATGGCGTCCCCGCACGTCGCGGGCGTCGCGGCGCTGATCAAGTCCAAGCACCCGTACGCCTCGGCGGCCGCGGTGAAGGCGCTCCTGGCGGTCGAGGCCGACGCCACCGCGTGCGGCGCGCCGTACGACATCGACGGCGACGGCGAGATCGACGCCGTGTGCGAGGGCGGCAAGAAGGACAACGGCTTCTACGGGGCCGGGGTCGTCAACGCGCTGAACGCGGTCCGCTGGTAGCCACAGCGAGCATCCCGGGGCGGCGGCCGGCACCGGCCGCCGCCCTCCCTTCCCGGCCGGTGGCACTCGGTGCCA
Organism: Streptomyces sp. NPDC032161; assembly: GCF_040636995.1. Classification (NCBI taxonomy): domain Bacteria; kingdom Bacillati; phylum Actinomycetota; class Actinomycetes; order Kitasatosporales; family Streptomycetaceae; genus Streptomyces; species Streptomyces sp. NPDC032161. The sequence goes on from NZ_JBEZVN010000002.1 coordinate 32,537, forward strand.
TAGTGCGGAGATGAATCACGCACACGTGTCCGGAACGCGGCAGGCATGGGCGGCGCTGGGCGGGGACCCCGCGCTGCTCCCACACATCGTGACGGGCGGCCCGGCGGGGCTGCTGCCCGCCCGGCTGCCGGTCATGGAGCTGGCCCGTTCCTCGGTCGCGGTCTGTTCGCTGGCCGCCGCCGAACTGGCCGCGCTCCGCACCGCGCGCCCCGTGCCCCGGGTCCGGGTCGACGACGGCGCGGTCGCCGCGGCGTTCACCAGCGAACGCCATCTGCGGATCGACGGGCGCGCGCCGACCTCCTTCGCCCCGTTGTCCCGGTTCTGGCGCACGGCGGACGGCTGGGTCCGTACGCACGCCAACTACCCGCACCACCGGGCCCGGTTGCTCGGCACGCTGGGCCTGCCCGAGGACGTCCCGGATCCGGCCGCCGCGGACGCCGTCGCCGCCTCGTTCGCCGGACGCCGGGGCGACGAGATCGAGGAGACCGTGTACGCGGCGGGCGGCCTGGCCGTCGCCGCGCGTACGCCCGGCGAGTGGGCCGCCGGTCCCCAGGGCGCCGCGGTCCGGGACACGCCGCTGGTGGACCGGGTCCGCCTCGACGACGCGCCGGTGCGCCGCACCGCGCCGCTCACCGGCGAGAACCCCCTGCTGCCCCTGGCCGGGCTGCGCGTGCTGGACCTGACCAGGGTGATCGCGGGCCCCGTCGCCACCCGTACGCTCGCGCTGCTCGGCGCGGACGTGCTGCGGATCGACGCCCCGAAGCTGCCGGAGAGCCCGGACGCGCACAGCGACACCGGTTTCGGTAAGCGGTCCGTGGACCTGGACCTCGCCGACCGCAGCGGCTCGGCCGTCTTCGACGAACTGCTGGCCGGCGCGGACGTGGTGGTCATCGGCTACCGGCCCGGTTCGGTCGAGCGGTTCGGGCTGACTCCCGAGTCGCTGGCCGCCCGCAGGCCGGGGGTGGTGATCGGCAGGCTCTCGGCGTGGGGGCACGGTCCGTGGGCGGGGCGGCGCGGCTTCGACAGCCTGGTGCAGGTGGCGACCGGCATCGCCTCGGTCGAGGCCCCGGACGGGGCGGAGCACGCACCGGGCGCGCTGCCCGCCCAGGCACTGGACCACGGCACGGGCTACCTGCTGGCCGCCGCCGTGCTGCGCGCGTTGACCGGGCAGCACGAGGAGGGTGGCTCCCGGCTGGTCACCCTCTCGCTCGCCCGTACCGCCGCGTGGCTGCTCGACGAACTGCCCGCGGCCCCCCGGCCCGGGACCCGCGACGGAGCGGCGGATCCTTACGGTCCGGAGAAGTGGCTGACGGAGACGGACGGTCCGCTCGGCCGCCTGCGTCACGCCCTGCCGCCGGTCGGCTTCGACGGTTCGCCCGCCGACTGGTCGCGCCCGCCCGGCCCGCTGGGCTCGGACGCGCCGGTCTGGCTCGGCGCGGGCTGAACGGGCCGTACGCGTCCGCGGGGTGGTTCGTCCACCGCCCGGCGGCCCCGGTGACGGGGTCACGGCCGCGGGGTGCCCGGTGCCAGGGGGACGGCCGAGGCGCGTGCCCACGGCCGCGTACCGGGCGGGAGCGCCCCGCCCGCGAGCAGGAACTGCGCGGCGATGTACGTGAGCATGATCCAGAAGTCGTGCGCGGGCAGCCGCGGCCCGTCGGCGACCCCGACGGCGATCAGTGCGTCGGAGAGCAGGAAGAGAGCCCCGCCGACGGCCGCGTACCGGCCGAGGACAACGGCGCGGTACGCCACGGCCGTGAGCAGCAGGCTGTAGCCGACCATCGGGATCCGCAGGTCGGCGGGGAGCCCCGGCCAGAGCAGCACGAGGGCGCCGGCCAGCACGACGGCGTACGCGACCGCGGCGGACCACGGGCTCCGGGCTCGTCCGAACAGCCACAGGTAGCAGACGTGTCCGACGGCGAAGGAGCCCATCCCGAGGAGGAAGGCGGTGTCGGAGTCCACCAGCAGGAACACGTCGCCGCCCCAGCCGAACAACAGCGCGGCGACGAGCAGCCGGGGGCCGCGCCGGACGGCGGCGTACCCGGCCAGCAGCGGCATCAGCAGGGGCTTGGCGACGAGACGCGCGACCGGGACGTCGGCGAGCACGGCGACGAGGTCGACGGCAGCGGCCACCAGGAAGGCGGTGAGCAGCGCGCGGGCGAGGCGTTCCCGGCGGTCCGGTCCGGTGGTGGCGCTCATCCGGCACGCTCCTCGGTGCGATGGTTCATGGAGGTCGTCGGCACCTGCGCGGTGCGGGAGTCGGAGGCAGGGGGCGTCGCCCCGGTGGTACGGGTCCGGGGGCCCCGGGAGGCCGTCGCGGTCGCCGTCGGCTGCCAGCCCGGTCCGCGGAAGATCCGCCCGGCTCGCTCGCCCCAACTGCCCGCCGCCCGCACGTCGCGGGCGATGGCGGCGTACTCGTGGGTGGCGACCCGCAGCGGGTTGTAGGTGTCGATGTTCTTGGTGAGGCCGAACACGGGCCGCTGCGTCTCGGGGGTGAAGGTTCCGAAGAGCCGGTCCCAGAGGATGAGGATGCCGCCGAAGTTGCGGTCCAGGTAGCCGCCCTGCGAGGCGTGGTGCACCCGGTGGTGCGAGGGCGTGTTCAGTACGTACTCGAACGGCCCGGGAAGCCTGCCGACGCGTTCCGTGTGCACCCAGAACTGGTAGACGAGGTTCACCGACGAGCAGAAGGCGAGCGCGGCCGGGTGGACCCCGCAGGCCACCAGCGGCACGTAGAACGGCCAGACGCTCCATGACGTCCAGGGCTGGCGCAGCGCGGTGGTGAGGTTGAACTTCCGGCTGGAGTGGTGGACGACGTGGCAGGCCCACAGGATCCGGATGACGTGGTGGCCCCGGTGGGACCAGTAGTAGAGGAAGTCCTGGGCGAGCAGCATCAGCAGGACGGTCCACCACAGCACGGGGACCCGCAGCGGCGTCAGCTCGTAGACCGCGGTGTAGATCGCGACGATGGGCACTTTCCACAGCAGGTCGAAGCCCAGGCTGCCCACTCCCATGGTGACGCTGGTGACCGCGTCCTTCGCCTCGTACCCTGCGGCTTCCTCGTCGGGATGGAAGCGGTGGAGGGCCAGTTCCAGCACGGTGAGCAGGATGAAGGCCGGTATGGACCAGAGCACGACATCGGGCAGGTTCGACGGCATGCGAGCACCGTAGAGCCGCACGTCGCCGAGGACCAGACGTTGTTACCAACAAGTATGCGAGACACGATGTCAACAGTCTTTGGCGGCTTCCACCAAATCCTCCGTCACTCCCGTCGGCGCGGGCGTCGTACGATCCCTGTGAACGGAACCACCTCGGGGGAGGAACTGTCGTGCAGGGTCTGGACGTTGCGCTGCTCCGGCTGGCCACGACGGTGGCCGGCGCGGTCGCCAGGTCGTTGGTGCGGCCGAGGACCGGCGCGGGGCTGGTCCCGGATCCGGTGCGTCCGCTCCCCCGCCCGGCGAAGCCGGACCGCCTGGCGAAGGTGCTCGGGAAGCGTCTGACGGAGTCGTACGCGGATCTCCCCGAGCACGAGCGGCTGGCCGCCGTGGACGCGGTACGGGACGCGTTCGCGGCGGCGGACGGGCTGACGGCGGACCGGCTGTTCGCACTGGACCTGGATCCGGCACGGCTGCGCGCCGAACTGCCGGTGCCCGCCGCGGGCCTCGGGGAGCGCGCGACCGACCTGTACGAGGAACTGCTGGGCCGGTGCTGCGAGCACGTCGTGGAGCAGCTGACCGCCGAGCCGTCGTTCGCGGCGCGGGCGGCGGTGGAGCAGGTCCGTTCGGCCGCGCGGACGAGGGAGCTGATGGAGGACGTCCGTTCCCGGACGGGTCCGCGCCCGGAGGCGGCGGCCCTGGACTTCGAGCAGCGGTACGCGGACTTCGTGGCCACCACGCACAGCCGGATGGGACTGTTCGGGCTGACGCTGGGCCGCTCGGCGGGCGAATGGCCGCTGGAGACGGCCTACATCGGCCTGACGGTGAGTTCCCACGACTCCTGCGGCCCGGAGTGGTGGGAACTGCCCGCCCCGGACCGGGTGACGGTCAGGGTCGAACAGGCGCTCGCGGACACCGACCGGCTGCTGCTGCGCGGTCCGGCGGGGTCCGGGAAGAGCACGCTGGTGCAGTGGCTGGCGGTGAACGCCGCGTGCCGCACCTTCGCCGACGGGCTCGCGGACTGGAACCGCTGTGTGCCCTTCGTCCTACGGCTGCGCGCCTTCACCTCGTACGAGTCCCTGCCCGTGCCCGACGACTTCCTGCGCGCGACCGGCGTCCCGCTGCACGGCGCGGCGCCCCCGGGCTGGGCGGACCGGCTGCTGGCCGAGGGCCGGGCGCTGGTCCTGGTGGACGGGGTGGACGAGGTCCCCATGCGGCTGCGCAACCGGACCGAGCGCTGGCTCAAGGACCTGATCGCGGCCTATCCGCAGGCCCGCTACGTGGTGACGACCCGGCCCTCCGCCGTCCCGGACGGCTGGCTGGACCGGCAGGACTTCGTCGCGCACTCCCTGCAGCCGATGGAACGGGAGGACGTCCGCGCCTTCATCGGGCACTGGCACGACGCGGCACGGACGGAGTGCCCGTCCGGGGACGAGCGGACGAGGCTCGACACGTACGAGGAGGCGCTGCGCCGGGCGGTCGGGGCGCGCCGGGACCTGGGCCGGCTGGCGACGAACCCGCTGATGTGTGCGCTGCTGTGCGCCCTCAACCGGGACCGGCGGATGCAGCTCCCGCGCGCCCGCAAGGAGTTGTACGACGCCGCGCTGGACATGCTGCTGGTCCGCCGGGACACCGAGCGCGAGATCGTGGGCGTGGAGGGCGTCGACCTGACCCGCGAGGAGCAGACCGCGCTGTTGCAGCGGCTGGCGTACTGGCTGATCCGCAACGGCCGGGTGGAGACGGACCGCGCGCAGGCGGTGGCGCTGGTCGGGGACTGGCTGCGGGCCATGCCGCAGGTGCGGGGCACGGCGGAGCAGGTGTTCTCGCACCTGCTGATCCGCAGCGGCCTGCTGCGCGAACCGGCCCCGGGCGCCGTGGACTTCGTGCACCGGACGTTCCTGGACTACCTGGGCGCGAAGGCCGCGGTGGAGGCGCGGGACTTCGGGGTGCTGGTGCGCAACGCGCACGACGACGGCTGGGACGACGTGGTGCAGATGGCCGTGGGGCACGCCCGGGTGGACGAACGGACCGAACTCCTGCGCGGGTTGCTGCGCCGCGCGGACCAGGACCTCGGCCTCGGCCACCGGCTGGTGCTGCTCGCGGCGGCGAGCCTGGAGCACGCCCCGGAGCTGGACCCGGACGTCCGGGAGGAGGTGGAGCACCGGACCGCGAAGCTGCTGCCGCCGAGCACCCCCGAGGACACCGAGGAGCTCGCGAAGGTCGGTGAACTGGTGCTGGGACTGCTGCCGGGCCCGGACCAGGTGAACGAGCGCGAGGCGGCCGAGATCGTGCGGACGGCGGCGGAGATCAAGGGGGACGCGGCCTACGAGGTCATCGGCCGCTTCCGGTCGGACGACCGGTTCTTGGTGACTGACGCCCTCTCCGACGCGTGGAGTTCCTTCGACGCGGAGACCTACGCGCGCGAGATCCTGGCTGACCGGTCCTGGGACTCCGGACCACACGTCTACGTACGGACCGAAGCCCAGTTGGCCGCGCTGCGTCACATCCCCACCGCGCGAGGCGTGCATGTCCAGGGAGATCACGAATGCTTCCCCGACATCACCTCCCGGAGCGATGTGGAACGGCTGTTCGTCTTCCGCAACCAGGCCCTCGGCGAGCTGAGTCACATCGCGGCCATGCCCCGGCTGCGCGAGGTGGGCCTCAGCATGTGCCCGCGGATCAGGGACCTCGGTCCGCTGGCCCGCCCCGGTCTGGAATGGCTCTCTCTGGTCGAACTGCATCCTGACCTGGAACCCGGGCCCCTGCGCGACATGCCCGATCTGCGCAGACTCACCCTGGGGCACGCCCCCCTCATCGAGTGCATCGGCGAACTTCCCGTCGGCCAACGGATCACCAACCTGACGCTCCGCGTCCAGAACCGGCCCGTGCGCCTGGAGGGACTGGAGCGCTGGACGGCCCTGCGCACACTGTCCCTCTGGGACAACACGCATCTGCTCCAGCTCACCGGTGCGCCACCACTCTCCGGCCTGGAATCGCTCATGCTGAATCGGCTGTCACCGCTCGACCTCCGACTGCTGTCACCGCTCGCCGGACTGCGCATGCTGAGCCTGTCCGGGTGCGAGGTACCCGATGGGCTGGGCCCCCTGCGCGAGCTGACCCACCTCACCTCCCTCGATCTGACGGCGCTGCCCCACCCCGTCGACCTGTCCCCGTTGAGCGATCGGCACGAGCTGACCATCACCCTCTCGCACGACGCCCGGGTCAGCGGCACCGAACACTTCCCGCCCGAACGCATCGTCCGGCGTTCCTGATCTCGGCACGCACGCATCGGGCAGCTCTCGGGCGTACCGGAGGAACACCGGGCGCAGCCCGGCCATGAGCGCGTTGCCGGTGCGCCGGGCGCCGTGAGGCCCCTACACCCCCACCGCGCCCAGCAGCTCTCCCGCCGCATAGGTGACCGCCATGGCCAGCGCTCCCCCGCCCATGTTCCTCGCCACCGCCGGCCATGGCGCCGCGTCGCCCAGGCGGGCGCTCCACCAGCCCGTCAGCGCCAGGGCCGCCAGCACCGAGAGCACGGTCACGAGCAGGCGCAGCGACGCGGGCGGCAGCACGATCGCCAGCAGTGGAAGCAGCGCGCCCACCGTGAACGCGAGGAAGCTCGCGCCCGCCGCGTGCCACGGGTTCGTCAGCTCGTCCGGGTTGATGCCGAGTTCCACCTCCGCGTGGGCGCGCAGCGCGTCGCGGGCGGTGAGCTGGAGAGCGGCCTCGCGGGCGACCTCGTGGCTCAGCCCCTTGTCCTCCAACAGGCCGGTGAGTTCGACCAGTTCCGCCTCGGGAGCCTCTGCCAGCTCGTACTTCTCGGTGGCCAGCGCGGCCCGTTCCGAGTCGCGCTGGGTGGAGACCGACACGTACTCGCCCGCCGCCATCGACATGGAGCCGGCCAGCAGCCCGGCCAGACCCGCGGTGAGCAGGGTGCCCCGGTCGCCGGTGGCGCCTGCCACGCCGACGACGAGTCCCGCCGTGGAGACGACGCCGTCGTTGGCGCCGAGGACCGCGGCACGCAGCCAGTTCAGCCGGGCGCCGAGCCCGTTGCCGTGCGGTTCGTCATGCGTCCGGATATCCGTCATCGGGGGATGGTCTCACCCCGCCCGGCCGCCGGTCGCGCGCCGCCCCGGCCCGCCGTCGCACACCCGCAGGAATAGGAGACTGTCAGTCGCGGCCCGTATTCTCTGTGACCATGCTCGACGACCGCCAGACCGCAGCACCGTGGCCGACCGCGTACCCCCGGGGGTACGCGGTCGTCGACGTGGAGACCACCGGCCTCGCTCGTGACGACCGGATAGTCTCCGCCGCCGTCTACCGTCTGGACGAGCGGGGCGACGTCGAGGACCACTGGTACACCCTCGTCAACCCGCAGCGTGATCCCGGCCCCGTCTGGATCCACGGACTGACCAGCGATGTCCTCGAAGGCGCCCCGCTCTTCCCGGAGATCGCCGCCCAGCTGTCCGAACGGCTCGCGGGCCGTGTGCTCGTCGCGCACAACGCGGCCTTCGACTGGTCGATGCTGGCCCGGGAGTACGCACGTGCCGCGGTCACCGCCCCCGTCGAGCAGCGGCTGTGCACCATCGCGCTCGCCAAGGAACTGCGGCTGCCGCTGCCCAACCACAAACTGGAGTCGCTGGCCGCGCACTTCGGAGTCGTGCAACGGCGCGCCCACCACGCGCTGGACGACGCCCGGGTGCTGGCCGAGGCGTTCCGGCCGAGTCTGCACGCGGCGGCGCACGGCGGGGTGCGGCTGCCGTTGCTGGAGTGCCGCCCGTTGACCGAGTGGTCGGACTCCCCGGTCACGCCCCGGATCGGCTACCAGCCCTCGTACGGGCAGAACAGCTGGCGCCCCTCGCGCAAGCGCCCGGCGTGCCCGTATCCGAACCCCGGCCGGTACGAGAAGGACAAGCCGCTCATGCAGGGCATGCGGGTGGCGTTCTCCGGGGACACCTCCATAGACCGCGAGCTGCTGGAGGACCGCGCCGTCGAGGCCGGACTGCACGTGGCGACCAGCGTGTCCCGTCTGACGAGTCTGCTGGTGACCAACGACCCGGACGCGGCGACCTCGAAGACGGTGAAGGCCAAGTCGTTCGGCACGCCGATCCTGGACGAGAGCGCGTTCACCCATCTGCTGCGCGACGTGGCCCCGGCGGCGACGCGGCCGCACGCGCCGTCATCGGAGTGAACCGGGGACGACTCGCCCGTCCGCCGCTCGCCCACCGCCGCCCCCGCGTCCGACCCTGTGGCGCATGGCACGTTGTGAGGTTTGCGGAAACGACTACGGCATGTCCTTCGAGGTGCACGCGCAGGGCGCGGTGCACGTCTTCGACTGCTTCGCCTGCGCCATTCACCGCATGGCACCCATCTGTGAACACTGCCGGGTCCAGATCATCGGCCAGGGCGTCGAAGTCGGCGGCCACTGGTACTGCGGCGGTCACTGCTCCCGCGCCGAGGGGAGGGTGGGCATCATCGACAAGGTCTGACCACCGGCCGCCCTCCGCTCCCCGTCACCGGCCCCGCCCCCTCGTCCCCGGCCCGTCGGCCCTCCTCTCGTCCCCGGTTCCTCGTCCCCCGCCCCTTCGGCCCGCCCCTCTTCCCCACCCCTGCGCGTTGCGCCCCATGACGCAGTTGTACGGTCGTGGGGTGTACCGCTTCCTGTTGACCCGGCAGTGGCTGCTCCTCGCCCTCCTCGTCCTCGTCCTGATTCCCACGATGGTCGAGCTGGGCTTCTGGCAGCTGCACCGGCACGAGCACAGGGTCGCGCAGAACTCCCTGATCTCGCGCAACCTCGAGGCGGCCCCCGTTCCGGTCGCCTCGCTCACCTCGCCGGGGCACACGGTCCCGCGTTCCGACTACTGGCGCACGGTGACGGCCACCGGCACGTACGACACCGCGCACCAGGTGGTCGTGCGCCGCAGGACCTCCACCGAGGACCGGGTCGGCGTCCATGTGCTGACCCCGTTCGACCTCAAGGGCGGCGGCACGATCCTGGTCAACCGCGGCTGGGTGCCCGCCGCCGCCAGCCAGCGCGCCTTCCCCGAGGTCCCGCCCCCGCCGCGGGGCGAGGTGACCGTCACCGGACGGCTCAAGGCCGACGAGACGACGGGCACCAGCGGCATCAAGGACATCTCGGACCTGCCCGACCGCCAGGTGATGCTGATCAACAGCTCCCAGGAGGCCGAGCGGCTGTCCCGGCCGGTGCTCGGCGGCTACATCGAGCAGATCTCGCCCGAGCCGTCCGGCGGCTCCCCGGAACTGATCGCGGCCCCCGACGACAGCTCGATCGGCCCGCACATGGCGTACGCCGTGCAGTGGTGGCTGTTCGCCGCCGCCGTCCCGGTCGGATTCGTGATCCTCGCCCGCCGGGAGAAGCTCGACCGGGCCAAGGCCGCGGCGGCCGGGACCACCGAGGAGCGGTCGGCGTCCGAACCGGAGCGGACGGAACCCGCCACGGTCTGACGCCCGGGTCCGGCCCGGACCCGGGCGTCGCCGGCGGGCGGCGGAGCGTCGCTCGTGGGGCGGAACTGCTTAACGGGGCCCATGTCCGGGAACACGCCAGAACGTGACACCACGCATCGAGGACTACGCCCTGATCGGCGATCTGCAGACGGCCGCCCTGGTCGGCAGGAACGGTTCCGTCGACTGGCTCTGCCTGCCCCGCTTCGACTCGGGCGCCTGTTTCGCGGCCCTGCTCGGCGACGAGGAGAACGGCCACTGGCGGATCGCGCCGCAGGGTGCCGACGCCTGTACCCGACGCGGCTACGCGGGCGAGTCCCTCGTCCTGGAGACGTTCTGGGAGACCCGTACCGGCACGGTCAAGGTCATCGACTTCATGCCGCAGCGCGACCAGGAGCCCGAGGTCATGCGGATCATCGAGGGCCTCAGCGGCAGGGTCGAGATGAGTTCCGTGATCCGGCTGCGCTTCGACTTCGGCTCGGTCGTGCCGTGGATGCGCCGCTCGCAGGGGCACCGGGTGGCGGTCGCCGGACCCGACTCGGCCTGGCTGCGCAGCGAGCCGCCGGTCAAGACCTGGGGCCAGCAGTTCTCCACCTGCTCGTCGTTCACCGTCGCCGCGGGTGAACGGGTCGCGTTCGTGCTGACCTGGCACCCCTCGCACTCCCCGCGCCCCGACCTCGTCGACCCGTTCGAGGCGCTGGAGAACACCCTGGCCGACTGGACCGAGTGGTCGGCCACCTGCCGGTACCGGGGCCCGTACCGGGAGGCGGTGATCCGCTCGCTGATCACGCTGAAGGCGCTCACCTACGGCCCGACGGGCGGCATCGTGGCGGCGCCCACCACCTCGCTGCCCGAGGAGATCGGCGGCGTACGGAACTGGGACTACCGCTTCTGCTGGCTGCGGGATTCCACGCTGACCCTCGGTGCCCTCATCTCGGCCGGATACCTGGAGGAGGCCGCGGCCTGGCGGGACTGGCTGCTGCGGGCCGTGGCCGGTGACCCCGCCGACCTCCAGATCATGTACGGCCTGTCGGGCGAGCGCCGACTGCCCGAGGCGGAGCTGCCGTGGCTGCGCGGGTACGAGAACTCCGCTCCGGTACGGATCGGCAACGCCGCCGTCCGCCAGCGCCAGCTCGACGTGTACGGCGAGGTCATCGACTCGCTGCGGCTCGCCCGCGAGGCCGGTCTGGACGACCAGCCGCACGCCTGGAACCTCCAGCTGAGCCTGCTCGGCTTCCTGGAGTCCACCTGGCGCGAGCCGGACGAGGGGCTGTGGGAGATCCGTGGGCAGCGCCGCCACTTCGTGCACTCCAAGGTCATGGCCTGGGTCGCCGCCGACCGTGCCGTGCGCACCCTGGAGAAGAACCCGGCACTGGCCGGGGACGCGAACCGGTGGCGGGCGATGCGGGACGCCGTGCACCGGGAGGTGTGCGAGAAGGGCTTCGACCCGGTGCGCAACACCTTCACCCAGTCCTACGGCTCCCGGAACCTGGACGCCGCGACCCTGCTGATCCCCCGGACCGGCTTCCTGCCCCCGGACGACCCCCGGGTGATCGGCACGGTCGACGCGGTCCGGCGGGAGCTGGGCAGTGACTGCCTGGTCCGCCGCTACAGCACGGACGGGTCCTCGATCGACGGGCTGCCCGGCCGTGAGGGAGCGTTCCTGGCGTGCTCGTTCTGGCTGGCCGACGCCCTGACGATGATCGGACGGGCCGAGGAGGCCAGGGACCTCTTCGAACGCCTGCTGAATCTCCGCAACGACGTGGGGCTGCTCTCCGAGGAGTACGACACCGTCACGCACCGGCAGGTCGGCAACTTCCCGCAGGCGTTCAGCCACATCGGGCTGGTCAGCACCGCGATGGCCCTGGTCGGCGAGGACACGACGGAGACCGACACCCTGGGGCCCGACCAGGCAGGATAGGGCGCATGGATCTTGGATTGAAGGACCGTGTGTACATCGTCACCGGCGCGAGCCGGGGGCTGGGCAACGCCACGGCGCGTGCCCTGGCCGAGGACGGCGCCCGGGTGATCATCACCGGCCGGGACGAGAGGCGTGTCGAGGCGGCGGCCGCGGAGCTGGGGCCGGACGCCGTCGGAGTCGTCGCCGACAACGCCGACCCGTCCTCGGCGCAGCGCCTGGTCGACGGCGCGCACGAACGGTTCGGGCGGCTGGACGGCATCCTCATCAGCGTCGGCGGCCCGGCGCCCGGCTTCGCCGCCGACAACACCGACGAGCAGTGGCGGTCGGCCTTCGAGTCGGTGTTCCTGGGGGCGGTCCGGCTCGCCAGGGCCGCGGCGGCCTCCCTCGGCGAGGGCGGTGTCATCGGCTTCGTGCTCTCCGGCTCCGTGCACGAGCCGATCGCCGGGCTGACGATCTCCAACGGGCTGCGCCCCGGCCTCGCCGGTTTCGCCAAGTCCCTGGCCGACGAGCTCGGCCCCCGGGGGATCCGGGTGGTGGGCGTGCTGCCGGGCCGGATCGACACCGACCGGATCCGTGAACTCGACGCCCTGTCGGGTGACGCGGAGGCCGCCCGCGCCGCCGGCGCGGCGCTCATCCCGCTGCGCCGGTACGGGGCCCCGGAGGAGTTCGGCCGGACCGCGGCGTTCCTGCTCTCTCCCGCGGCGTCCTATCTGACGGGGGTCATGCTGCCGGTCGACGGCGGCTTCCGGCACGGCTTCTGACCCGGCGCGGTTCCTGCCCCGGTCCGCCCGTCCGGGCCGAAGCCGACGGCGGCCACCACGGCCGCCACCGTCAGCTCACCCGTTCCGGGCGGTGTCCGACCGCCCCGAGCCGGACCTCGGCGGGCAGCGCGGCCAGCCCCGCGGAGTCCCGTGCGTGCGCCAGCGCCTCGTCGGCGAGCCGGCCGAGGGCCTCGTGCGGTGTCGCGTGCGGCTCCAGCAGCAGCCGCACCGCCGCACGCGGCGCGTCGCGGCGGCCGGTCAGCGCCACCCGGGCGCGGGCCACGCCGCCCAGGGCCGCCGCCTCGTCGGCGAGCGCCGTCTCCAGGGCCCGGCCCCGCAGCAGCGCTCCCTCGCCGTCGCCACTGTCCACCAGCACCTCGGCGAGACGGGCGCGGCGCGCCTGGGCCAGCAGCCACCACAGGGCGAGGACGACCACGGCGGCGAGGGCCGCGATCACCGCGGGCCACCACCAGCCCTCGTCGCGCCGGCGGACCCGGTCAACCACGCCGAGCAGCACGTCGTCCCCGCCGTGCCAGGGCCACCAGGACGGCACGGACAGGCCGAGCCCGGCGGCGAGCACCGCGCCCCCACCGCAGATCAGCAGGAGTCCGGCCAGGCCGAGCAGTACCCGGTTGACGGTCCTGAGCAACGGGCTCACCCCTTCCTCGTCGTGGGACGGCGGACGGACAGGCTCACGCGCGGCGCCCCGGCCAGTCCCAGTTCCCCGATGCCGGTGCCGATGACGGTGTCCAGGTCGGCCCGTACGTCGTCGAGGCCCCGGAAGTGCGACACCGCGCGCACCCGTACCCGCCCGCGGCCCACCCGGACCCGGGCCGACCGCACCCCGGACACCTCAAGGGCCCGGTCGCGCAGGACCAGGGCCGCCGCCGAACGGTTGATGCCGGCCCGTACACCGTGGCGGTCCCGGCGCATCGGCAACAGGCCGCGCAGCCCCGGGGACAGCGCGAGCACGAGCAGCCACAGCCCGATCGCCACCGCGAGCGCCGCTCCGGTCAGCACCCACACGTCGTGCAGCGGCCGGTCCGCGAGTTCGCGGGCCAGCACCCGGCGCCATCGCATCGCGGGCCGGCCGGCCCGTACCGCCGCCACGTCGTAGAGCAGCAGGCCCGTACCGCCGAGGACCACCAGGGCGAGCAGCGCCGCAGGGACCCGGCGCACCGACCAGAAGCGGCCGGCCGGGGCACCGCGCCGGTGCCGCGCGCGCACCGGGTCGTGCGTGGCCGAAGAGGCGGACGCGCCTGACGGGTCGGGGGCGGGGACATCGCCCTCGTCACCGGGAAGGCCCTCGGGCGGGCGCCCGGTGCCGTACCGAGGGTCGGGGGGCCCGCTCATCGGACCCTCCCGCCCACCGCCGTCGGGTGCAGGCGCTCGACCCGCACGGCCACCTCCGGCACCTCCATCCCCGTCAACGCGCTCACCCGCTCGGTGACGTGTCTGCGCACGCCGCCGCACTGTCTGCCGATGTCCGTGGGGTACGCGAGTTCCAGGCCGATCCGGACCCGGGCGGCGCCCCGGCGCACCGTGACCGTGGCACGCGGCGGGGCACCCTGCTCCGGCGGCTCGTCGATCGCCTCCCTCGCCGCCCGCGCGGCGATCTTCGCGACCACCCGGTCGGCGATCCTGGTCTCCCCGCGCTCGCCCGCGGCCACCCGGCCGCCCGCCCCCGACGACATCGACGACACCGCCAACGCCGTCACCGCCGTCGGTCGCCGCGCTGGCGACCCCGGAGGAAGTCACCGGGCGCCAGGTCGCCCTCCAGGAGCCGGCCGATGACGAATCCGACCGCCCCCAGGGCCGCCACCAGCAGGAATGCCCCGAATCCGCCGAAGTATCCTGCGAATGCGAGTACCATGCCGGCCACCATGCCGACCATCGCCATGCTCATCGTGCGCTCCTCAACTGCCTCGGTGACCGCCCGGGCCTCTGCTCGGACTCTCCGCCCGGAGATCTACTGGAGACGTGGCTCGGGCTGCTCGTCATCGGGTTCGTCGGGCAGCTTCACGTCGCTCACGGCGATGTTGACCTCGACGACTTCCAGGCCGGTCATCCGCTCGACCGCGGCGATGACGTTCTCCCGCACGTCGCGGGCGACATCGGCGATCGCCACCCCGTAGTCGACGACGATCTCCAGGTCGAGCGCGGTCTGCGACTCGCCCACCTCCGCCTTCACTCCCCGGGTGACGGACCTGCCGCCGCCCGGTACCCGGTCGCGCACCGCCCCGATCGTGCGCGAGAGCCCGCTGCCCGTCGCATGGACACCGTCCACGTCCCGCGCCGCCATGCCCGCGATCTTCTCGACGACGCCGTCCGCGATGGTCGTGCGACCACGGGTGGCGGGGTCTCCCCCGCCGCGCTTGATGAGCGTGCCCGGTTCCTCGTCGGGGTTCCCGGGACGGACCCGTTGTGTGGTGTCGGTCATCGCCACTCTTCCCTTCGGGGGCGGATTGAGCCTCTTTGCCCACATTAGGCGTGCTTGCCCCGTCTCGCGCCATGGATACGGCAGTCTGGGCCAATGACGACGGCTGACGGCCCGCACGGGGACGACACATGGGCGGCGACGATCCGGCGGCGGACCGGACTGGGGCGGCTGCTTCCGCTGGGTGGCCCGGAGGACGGCGCCTGGATCGCGGAACGGGCGGCGGTCGCGGTGCTGCGGGAGGCGGCGAGCGGGCCCGGAACGGGGCCCACGCCCATGCCGGTGCTCGGGGAACTGAGGATCCGTTCGGCCGATCCGCGCCCGGTGTCGAAGGAGTGGGTGCAGCCGCCGCCGAGTGCGTTGCCCCCGGGCCCGCTGCGGATGGAGGCGACCATGGCGGCGTTCTCCGACCCGCCGCTGCCCGCCGCGGCGGGGGCACTGCGCACGGCGCTGCTCTCGGCGGCCGACCGGCACCTGGGCCTGGTGGTGTCCGGGGTGGACCTGCGGGTGACGGAGCTGCTGGAGGCGCCGCCCGCGCCGCGTGCGACCGCGGCGGTCGGGGCGGGCGAGGTGCGTCCGGCGAAGGCGGAAGGGGAGGTGGCGGCCGTCGCCGCGGGCGTGCCCGGTGTGGCGACGCTGACCGGGGTACTGGGTGCGGCCGTGCACACGACACCCGGGCGGGTACGGGTCGAGTTCGCAGCGGAGCGGGGCCACCGGGCGCTCGACGTGGCGCGTGCGGTGCGGGGCGCGGTGGCGGACGCCGCGCCGGGTCGGCCCTCGGTGACCGTGCTGGTCACGGCGGTGGTGACGGCCACGCCCGCCGACCCGTGACGGCCCGGCACGTGACGGTCCGACTCGTGATGGTCCGTGAACCGCTCGCGGACGGCTCATGCGCCCGTGGCCGTCGACGCATCCGGGCGGGCCGCAGGACCCGGCCCGCCCGGAACGCGTACGCCGGCGGTCAGTCGGTGATGCCCGCCAGGTCGCGCAGGCGGCGGCCCTGCGCGGCACGTTCGGCAGCGCGCTGCTCCTCGTAACCGCGGGAGACGGCACCACCCAGCAGCGTCTTGGTCTCCACCACCGCGTCGCGCGGAGCGGCCAGCAGCGCGGCGGCCAGGTCACGGGCCGCCGCCTCCAGCTCGTCGACGGGCACCACCAGATTGGCCAGACCGGTGCGTTCGGCCTCCTCGGCGTGCACGAAGCGGCCCGTGGCGCAGATCTCCAGCGCGCGGGCATACCCCACCAGATGCACCAGGGGGTGGGTGCCGGTGAGGTCGGGGACCAGGCCCAGACTGGTCTCGCGCATGGCGAACTGCACGTCCTGCGCGACGATCCGCAGATCGCAGGCGAGGGCGAGCTGGAATCCGGCACCGATCGCGTGCCCCTGTACCGCCGCGACGGACACGATGTCGTTGCGGCGCCACCAGGTGAAGGCCTCCTGGTACTCGGCGATGGTCGCGTCGAGCTCGGCGTCCGTGCCGCGCGCCATGTCGAAGAAGGACGGCTCGCCCTCGAACCCCTCGGGGGTGAACGCCTGACGGTCGAGGCCCGCGGAGAAGGACTTGCCCTCGCCGCGGAGCACGACGACCCGCACCGTGCCGGGCAGCGCCCGTCCGGCCTCCGTCAACGCCCGCCACAGAGCGGGAGACTGGGCGTTGCGCTTGGCCGGATTGGTGAGGGTCACCGTGGCGACCGCGTCGTCGACGGTGAGTCGTACGCCGTCCTTGTCGAGCACGGAGTCGAGCGAGGTCATGGGGGCCTCCGGATCGGTCAGTCAGCTTGCCGAGCAGCATGCCGAACTAAGTGACTGAACAGTAACCACCCGATCGACATCACGATCGACCGGGTGGCCACGGCCGAAGCCGGTGCCCCGGGGCAGGTCCGGACGGCCTGCCCCGATCCGTGAAGCCCCTCAGAGCCTGTCGGGTGACCCCTGACCGGGCGGCCACGCCGTGGCACGCACGCTTCCGGCGTTGCCGAAATGCCCTGGTAGCTCCACTACAAGGACACCCCGACGTCTTGGAATCGCACGCACCATGCCGCATCCGCCTTCCGGTCGGAGGTCACACGACGGGCCCTGAGGCCGCGGCGGCCTTCTTGCCTCGTGTCGCCCCGCCGCGTCCGCGCAGCGTGACTCCGGACTCGCTGAGCATCCGGTGGACGAATCCGTAGGAGCGGCCGGTCTCTTCGGCCAGCGCCCGGATGCTCGCACCGGAGTCGTACTTCTTCTTCAGGTCTGCCGCGAGCTTGTCGCGCGCGGCGCCGGTCACCCGGCTGCCCTTCTTCAGAGTCTCGGCCACCCGTGCCTCCTCATGGGAAGTGCGCTCTGGACTCTCATGATCACCCCTCGGGGGCTTCCTGGCCACCCATTCGACAAGGTCCGCGCAACGGGATTCCGGGCAGGGAAACGGCCCGGTACGTTCGGAATCCCGTATTCCTCAGGGCCGCGGAGCCGGGTGAGGACGGGTCTGGAAACGAACGACCAGGTCAGGGCCACACGGGGGGCGTACCCCCCAAATGGGTGCATCGGACAACTGTCCGCCGGGCTCCGCCGACGCGGTACGAGACGGACTCACGCAGATGACGGATCACACATGAGCCGAATGATCCAGGCGGAGTGGATCAGGGACGGGCCGCGCGGGCGGCCCGCCCTGGGTCAGGCCAGGGCGACCAGGTCCTGGTAGTCCGCTCCCCAGAGGTCCTCGACCCCGTCCGGCAGCAGGATGATGCGCTCCGGCTGGAGGGCCTCGACCGCGCCCTCGTCGTGCGTGACGAGGACGACGGCGCCCTTGTACGTGCGCAGCGCGCCGAGGATCTCCTCGCGGCTGGCCGGGTCGAGGTTGTTCGTCGGCTCGTCCAGGAGCAGCACGTTGGCGGAGGACACCACCAGCGTGGCCAGCGCGAGACGGGTCTTCTCGCCGCCGGAGAGCACGCCCGCGGGCTTGTCGACGTCGTCGCCGGAGAAGAGGAACGAGCCCAGTGTCTTGCGGACGTCGACGAGGTCGAGGTCGGGGGCCGCCGAGCGCATGTTCTCCAGGACCGTGCGCTCGGGGTCGAGGGTCTCGTGCTCCTGGGCGTAGTAGCCGAGCTTGAGTCCGTGGCCCTCGACGATCTGGCCGGTGTCGGGCTTCTCGGCGCCGCCGAGGAGCCGCAGCAGCGTGGTCTTGCCCGCGCCGTTGAGGCCGAGGATGACGACCCGGGAGCCCTTGTCGATGGCGAGGTCCACATCGGTGAAGATCTCCAGGGAGCCGTACGACTTGGACAGGCCCTCCGCCATCAGCGGGGTCTTGCCGCACGGCGCGGGCTCGGGGAAGCGCAGCTTGGCGACCTTGTCGGCGACCCGCACGGCCTCCAGGCCGGAGAGCAGCCGCTCGGCGCGCTTGGCCATGTTCTGCGCGGCGACGGTCTTGGTGGCCTTGGCGCGCATCTTGTCGGCCTGCGAGTTGAGGGCCGCGGCCTTCTTCTCGGCGTTCTGCCGTTCCCGCTTGCGGCGCTTCTCGTCGGCCTCGCGCTGCTGCTGGTAGAGCTTCCAGCCCATGTTGTAGACGTCGATCTGCGAGCGGTTGGCGTCGAGGTAGAAGACCTTGTTGACGACCGTCTCGACGAGCTCGACGTCGTGGGAGATCACGATGAAGCCGCCGCGGTAGTTCTTGAGGTAGTCGCGCAGCCAGACGATCGAGTCGGCGTCGAGGTGGTTCGTCGGCTCGTCGAGCAGCAGGATGTCGGCGTCCGAGAACAGGATGCGGGCCAGCTCCACGCGGCGGCGCTGACCGCCGGAGAGCGTGTGGAGCGGCTGTCCGAGCACCCGGTCGGGCAGGCTGAGCGCGGCGGCGATGGTGGCGGCCTCGGCCTCGGCCGCGTAACCGCCCTTGGTGAGGAACTCCGTCTCCAGGCGCTCGTACTTCTTCATCGCCTTCTCGCGGGTGGCGCCCTTGCCGTTCGCCATCCGGTCCTCGTTCTCCCGCATCTTGCGCAGGATCTCGTCGAGGCCGCGGGCGGAGAGGATGCGGTCACGGGCGAGCACGTCGAGGTCGCCGGTGCGCGGGTCCTGCGGGAGGTAGCCGACCTCGCCGGAGCGGGTGATGGTGCCGCCGGCCGGGGCGCCCTCGCCCGCGAGGCACTTGGTGAGGGTGGTCTTGCCCGCTCCGTTGCGGCCGACGAGGCCGATGCGGTCGCCCTTGGCGATGCGGAAGGAGGCGGACTCGATGAGGATGCGGGCGCCGGCGCGCAACTCGATGCCGGAAGCGGTGATCACGGTAAAACTCCAGGGCGGACGGACGGCGGACGGGGCGAGGGCGGAGTCGTCTCGACGCCGTTACTCATGCACGAGGAGAATTGCCATGCGGCTCATTCTACTGGCGGTGTGCAACCGCTTTTCCTCATGCGCCGGGGCGGACGCCCGCCGTCCGTCCGGCAGCCGCCCCGGCCCGCTCCCCCGCACGGTTCGACCGGGCGTGCTGGGATGATCTCTCCCATACTCGGCGGAGGCGGACGGACCACCACGGCCGGAGCGGAGGGCGACACCCATGCAGTTCGACGACGACGCCGATCTGGACACGTCCGATGTCCAGGACGTGCGCGGCAGCCGTATCCCCGGGGGCAGGGCCACCGTGGGGGCGGCATCGTCGGTCTGATCGCACTGCTGCTGGGGCTGTTCCTCGGGGTCGGCCCCGATCAGCTCGGGCTGTCCTCCGGTGATTCGGACAGCACGGCCACCGCGTCGTCGGCGGCGCAGGTGCAGGAGTCGTGCCGGACCGGGCGGGACGCGAACACCAGGGACGACTGCCGGACGGTCGCGGTGGTCAACAGCGTGCAGGACTTCTGGACGAGCGAGTTCCGGCGGCGCGGCGGGACGTACACGGACGCGAGGACGGTCCTGTTCACCGACCGGGTCGGCACCGCGTGCGGCTCCGCGACGTCGGCGGTCGGGCCCTTCTACTGCCCCGGCGACCAGAAGGTCTACCTGGACCTGGGGTTCTTCGACGAGCTGCGGACGAAGTTCGGTTCCAGCGGCGGGCCGTTCGCCCAGGCGTACGTCGTCGCCCACGAGTACGGACACCATGTGCAGGACCTGATGGGGACGCTGGGCCGGGCGCAGGACGGGCGCGTGGGCGCGAACAGCAACGCGGTCCGGGTGGAGCTGCAGGCGGACTGCTACGCCGGGGTCTGGGCGCACCACGCGACGACCACGCCCGACGAGGAGACGGGACGGCCGCTGATCACGTCGTTGACGCAGGCGGACATCCGGGACGGGATCGACGCGGCGGAGGCGGTCGGCGACGACCGGATCCAGGAGAAGTTCCAGGGGCGGGTCACGCCGGAGTCCTGGACGCACGGATCGGCCGCGCAGCGGCAGCAGTGGTTCACGACGGGCTACCGCACCGGCGACATGGGCACGTGCAACACCTTCCGGTGAGCGGGGCCCGCCCCGTCGGACGGCGCCTCCTCGAAGGCGCGCCGTTCTCGCGGGACGGCGGCCGGACGGCCTCCCCGGCGGACCGGGGAGGGCGTCCGCGTCAGACGCCGCCGGTGTGCACCTGGAACGCGGCCCGGCGCACGGCCTTGGCCAGGGCCGGGTCCGGGTGGGCGGCGGCCAGGGCGACCAGGACCTGCACGGTGCGCGGATGGCCGACGGCCCGTACCTCGTCGAGGAGGGCGGGCACGGTGCCCTGGACGGCCGAGTCGAGGTGGCGCACCAGCAGCCCGGTCTCGCCGTGGTCGGCGACCGCCGCCGCGGTGTCCACCCAGAGCCAGGTGGCCTCCTCCCGGCTGAGGACGTCCTGGGCGTCCTCGGGATCGGCGCCCTCGTACTCGGCCAGCCACAGCAGCGCGTAGGGGCGCAGCGAGGAATCGCCGAGGACGGAGCGGACCTCGGGTTCGGCGGGCGCGCCGACCACCCGGAGCGCCTCGAAGGCGAGCCCGCGCAGCAGGGCGTCCTCGCCGCGGGCGACGGCGAGGAGTTCGGCGACGGCGCTGCCGACGGGGCGGGCGGCGAGCCAGGCGCGGTACTCGTCGCGGGCCGGGCCCGGGGTGAGCCGGGCGCAGCCGTGCAGCATGTCTGCGGCGGACTGCTCGATGTTGCCCGCCGGGCTCTGGGCGGCGACGCAGATCTGTTCCAGTTTGACCCAGACCGCCCAGTTGCCGAGCGGGGTGAGGGTGGCGTGCCCGGTGCCGAGGGTGAGCGCGCCGACGGCGGCCAGTCCCTCCAGGGCCCAGTCGAGCAGCCGCGCGACCAGGGCGGCCGGGTGTGCGGCGGGAGCCGGGACGGCCGGTTCGGGCGACGGCTCGTACGGCACCAGGCAGCGCTCCTCGTGGAGTTCCGCGACGCGCTGTTCGAGGAGGTCCAGGAGGGCGGGCACGGCGACCGGGCCGGCCGACAACTGGAGGAGCGAGAGCACCTGGGGCACCGCCTCGACGGTCTCGGCGACCGCGGTGACCTCGACGTCGTCCGGCGCCGGGTGGACGAGGGACCAGGCGTCGAACAGCGCCACCCAGCCGCGCAGCACGGCGGAGTCGTCGCGGTCCCAGGCGCGCAGGCGCCAGCCGGGGCGCGCGGTGCCGCCGTGCAGTTCCACGAGACCGGCGAGGCGGGCCCGGTCCCAGCCGGAGCGCACCTGGGCCGGGGAGAGTTCCAGGGCCGTCGCGGCCCCTTCGAGGGCCTGGGCGGCCGGGGGCGGGGCGCCCGGGAGCGCACCGTCGGCCGCCCAGCGGGCGATCCGTACGGCGTCGGCGAGGACGACCCTCGCCTGGCGGGCCAGTTCCGCCCGGGGCGGGGTGCCCTCCGGGGGGCGGGGCGCCGGCCTGGTGCGCCGGGTGGTCACGGCCTTGCGAGCGGTGGCGAGGGGTCGCGGGCGGACAAGTCGGAGCCTGGAGTCGCGCGGGGTACGGGACGTCACGGAGAGCAGTCTTGCCCCTGACGGCCCGAAAGCCCAAACGGAACCCGGATTCCCGGTGGACGGGGTGGTGACGGGGCCCGGAACCAATCACCCGATCCCGCGCATCGGGTCACATGAGGGGCGTCAGGAAGCGCCGCAGGGTCTCCTCGTAGTGGTCCGGATCGGCGTTCCACATCGCCCCGTGCGGAGCCTGCGGCACGGTGCGCAGCGCGATCAGTTCCGGTCGGCGGGCGGCGAGCTCGCGGGACGGCTGCCAGGGCGCCAGGGTGTCGTCCGGGCCGTGGAAGATCAGTGTCGGGGCGCGCAGGGCCGACGCGAGGGAGCCGTCCAGGAGGCGGGCGCCGTGCAGTCCGGTCTGTCCCTGGGCGGCGCGGACGGCGAGCGGCAGCAGGGCGGCCGGGACGCCGCGGGCGGTGGCCAGGGCGCGCAGTGTGGTGGCCCAGTCCAGTACCGGGGAGTCGAGCACGAGGCCGCTGATCCGGTCGCGCAGCGCGGAGTCGACCGCCGCGTGCAGCGCCATCGAGGCGCCGGTGGACCAGCCGTGCAGGACGATGTTCTCCGCGCCGTAGCGGACGGCGAAGCGGATCGCCGCGTCCAGGTCGCGCCACTCGGACTCGCCGAGGTGGGCGAGTCCGTCCGGGGAGCGCGGGGCCCCGGGGTCGCCGCGGTAGGCCAGGTCGAGGACGGGCAGGTGCAGGTCGTGCAGGAACGCCATGAGGTTCATGGGGTGTTCCCTGGTGGTGCCGAGGCCGTGCACGGTGATGACCCAGGTGTCGCGGGCGCCCGGCACGAACCAGGCGGGCAGCGCTCCGAGTTCGCCGGGGATCTCGACCTCCTCGTGGTCGAGGCCGAGCGCCGAGGTGGGGTCCCCGCTGTACAGCTGGGGCGTGATCCGGACCTTGGCGCCGGGCTCCAGGCTTCCCCGGTCGACGCGTTCCAGTCGGCGCACGACGGTGTCGGGGGCATGGTGGGCGTGCTCGACCACCGGGCCGACGACGGCGTGCAGGCCGTCGCCCTCCAGTCCGTACGTACCGGGCCGCAGGGAGGTGAAGGAACGGGTCAGGGTGACCCGCCCGGCCGCCGTGGCGTGCACGGTCAGTCCCCGGTCGGCGGGCAGTGGCCGCCCGGGCGGTGCCTTGAGGGCGGCGTCGCCCGCGTACCGGCCGGCCGCGACCGCTGCCGCACCGAGGCCGAGGATCGTGGTGACGGCTGCTGCCGTGACTGTTGCCGGGCGCACCGTTCCAGTCTGGTGGGGCGGGTCGCGCCCTGCCACCCGGACGGGTCCGCACGGTGCCCGGCGAGGGACGGCACGGGCCCGGGGAGGGACGGCACGGGCCACCGTCGGGCGTGCGGGGGTAGACGGAAACGGAAGACGGAAACGGCCGCTCGCCGGTGCCCGGCCGGGGGCGGAACGGGCCGTTCGCCGGGCCCGGCGGGGTCAGCGTGCCTGTCCGTATCCCTTCAGCGCCTCCCGTACGTCGTCCAGCTGGGCCGGGGTGAGCAGGGCCGGGGACAGTCCGGGTACGGAGACGGCGGCGAGCCAGAGCCGGCAGAGCCATTCCAGCTGCGCGGTCCGGTCGTACGCCTCGTCCAGGGTGGCTCCGTGGGTGACGGTGCCGTGGTTGCGGAGCAGGCAGCCGGTGCGGTCGCGCAGGGCGTCCAGCATGTTGGCGGCCAGTTCCTCGGTCCCGTAGCGCGCGTAGGCCGCCACCCGCACGGGTCCCCCGAGCATGGCGGCGGCGTAGTGGATGGACGGGACCTCGGGGACCAGGGTGGAGACCGCCGTGGCGTGCACCGCGTGGGTGTGCACGACGGCGGCCGCGTCGGTGTTCCGGTAGACCGCGAGGTGGAGCGGGAGTTCGCTGGTGGGGGTCAGTACGCCGAGGACCTGGTTTCCTTCCGGATCGACGCCGACCACGTCCTGCGGGCGGAGCCGGTCGTAGGGCACGCCGCTCGGGGTGACCAGGATCGTGTCGCCGACCCGGGCCGACACGTTGCCCGACGTGCCGACGACCAGGCCGTCCGCCGCCGTCCTGCGGGCGGTGGTGAGGAGATCGGCCCAGGTTTGTTCGATCACACCTCGTTGCTGATCGCTCGCGTCCCGTCGCTGATCGCTCATGACCGTGATCCTGTCAGCCCGCCGGGCGTACGTACACACGACCGACCGAAGGAACCACGAAGAGTGACGACGGAGCGGGGGCGGCGGACACAGTGGCCGCGAACCGCCCCGCAGCGTCCCCCGGGGACACCATGAAGCCCCGCCCAGTTCATCTCCCGTTCACCAAAGTTGCCTACCGTCAACCTGCCAATGACGTCGAACGATTGCCTGGGTAAATGGAACACATCACGCTGCTTCTCGCGATTGTGATCGTGACAGCTCTAGTGTTCGATTTCACGAACGGTTTCCATGACACCGCCAACGCGATGGCCACCACCATCTCGACCGGCGCACTCAGACCGAAGACCGCGGTGGCCATGTCCGCCGTTCTCAACCTCGTCGGCGCGTTCCTGTCCGTGGAGGTCGCCAAGACGATCTCCGGTGGGATCATCAATGAGGACGGGCTGCGCACGGAGGTCATCTTCGCGGCACTCGTCGGCGCCATCCTGTGGAATCTGCTGACCTGGCTGGTCGGGCTGCCGTCCAGTTCCTCGCACGCCCTGTTCGGCGGGCTGATCGGCGCCGCGGTCATGTCGGCCGGCTGGTCCTCGGTCAACGGCGGCACGGTCGTCACCAAGGTGCTGATCCCCGCGGTCGCCGCCCCGATCGTCGCCGGGTTCGCCGCGCTGCTGGCCACGCGGCTGACGTACCGGATCGGCGGGAAGATCCGTGACGAGGCCCAGGAGAAGGCCACCGCCAAGGGCTACCGCGCCGGTCAGATCGCCTCGGCCGGACTGGTCTCCCTCGCCCACGGCACCAACGACGCGCAGAAGACCATGGGCATCATCACCCTGGCCCTGGTCACCGGTGGTGTGCTGCACCCCGGCGCCAACCCGCCGGTCTGGGTCATCGTCTCCGCCGGTACGGCCATCGCGCTCGGCACCTACCTGGGCGGCTGGCGCATCATCCGCACCATGGGCAGCGGCCTCACCGACCTCAGGCCGCCGCAGGGCTTCGCCGCCCAGACCAGCGCGGCCACGGTCATCCTCGCCTCCTCGCACCTCGGCTTCTCCCTGTCCACCACCCAGTCCTGCTCCGGCGCCGTGATGGGCGCGGGTCTCGGCCGCCAGGGCGGCGTGGTCCGCTGGTCCACCGCCACCCGGATGTTCGTCGCGTGGGGCCTGACCCTGCCGGCCGCGGGCCTGGTCGGCGCGGGCGCCGAGTTGCTGACCAAGCAGGGCACCTGGGGCGTCGTCGTGGTCGCGGCGCTGCTGGTCGTGGGTTCCGGCTCGATCTGGCTGGTCTCGCGCCGCAAGCCGGTCGGCCACGGGGACGTCGCCCCCTCGGAGAGCGCCGTCGAACCCGCGGGCGTCGTCACCACGGCCATCGCCGCCGTCAGCCCGCCGCCCACCGTCGCGGCCACCGCCGCGGCGCAGGACCTCATGACCATCATCCCGGCCACGCCCGCGGCCGCCGCCCCGACCGCCACCGCCCAGGACCCGGCGCGTCCCGCCGCCGTCTAGGACGTATTTCGAAAGCGCCGTGACCGGCACCGGACCGAACACGCGGACCGTCCGCAGACCGTCTAAGGAAGCAGCATGAAAATCGACTGGGCAGCCCTCGGCTCCGTCTTCGGCGTCTCCCTCGTCGTCACCGTCGCGCTGGTGGGCGTCTTCACCCTCGGCATCGTCGGTCTCGCCAAGCAGCCCGAGGCGGCGGCCCGGGGCGGCTCCGGCGGATCCCGGGAGCTGGCGCGCGCGGGCGCGTACGTCTGCTTCGCGCTGTGCGTGGCGGCGGTCGCGTACGGGATCTATCTGATCGTCGCCTGAGGCCCTCCCCTGGCACCTCCTTTTCGCAGCCCCGACGGGCCGGACGCACCTCGCGCGTCCGGCCCGTCGTCGTGTCCCCGTCCCGATGTGGGCCTCAGCACACTGCACCGCCGCAGGTCAACGGCAAGTTGACGGGCGTTCGCAGAGCGTGGTGGACTGCCGGAGCCATTTACGGCGACAGCAGAGGAAGCCGGTGCGAATCCGGCGCGGTCCCGCCACTGTCACCGGGGAGCGGTCCCCCACACCGGGAAGTCACGGCACGCGCGAGCGGGCTGGAAGGCCGGGGGAATCGCGGATCCGGGAGCCAGGAGACTCTGGTCGCCGGTCACGTCGAACCAGGGCGCGGACCCTGAGTGAGGACAAGTCGCCATGCCTGGCAGCCGTGCGTCCCTTGCCCCGGCGCTCTCCCCGAGAGCCGCCCGTACGAAGGTCCTCCGAGGCACGACGGCCGACTGAGCCATGCGTGCCGATCGCGTGTTCGCGTACGGCGCCACAGCCGGTCTGATCGGCGATCTGCTGCTCGGTGACCCCCGCAGGGGGCACCCGGTCGCCGCCTTCGGGCGGGCCGCGGCGGGCGTCGAACGCCGTCTGTGGCGCGACCACCGCGGGTGGGGCGCGCTGCACACCCTCGTCTGCGCCGGAGGCGCCGTGGGCGGTGCGGCGCTGCTCACCCGTGCCGTACGCCGTCACCCCGCCGCCTCCGTCGCGCTGACCGCGGCCGCCACCTGGTCCGTGGTCGGCGGCACCTCGCTGGGGCGGGAGGCACGGGCCGTCGGCGGCGCCCTGGCCGCCGGGGACGTCGCGGTGGCCCGGGAACGCCTGCCGCACCTGTGCGGCCGCGACCCGCACTCCCTGGACGGGCCGCAGATCGCCCGCGCCGTGGTGGAGTCCGTGGCCGAGAACACCTCGGACGCCGTGGTGGGCGCCCTGGTGTGGGGGGCGCTGGCCGGTGTGCCCGGCCTCGTCGGCTTCCGCGCGGTCAACACCCTGGACGCGATGGTCGGCCACAGGTCGCCCCGCCACCGGCGCTACGGCTGGGCCTCGGCCCGCCTCGACGACCTCGTGGGATGGCCCGGCGCCCGGCTGACCGCCGTGCTCGCCGTGGCCGCCGGCGGACGGCCGCGCGAGGCGGTACGGGCCTGGCGGGCCGACGCGGCGAAGCATCCGAGCCCCAACGCGGGCCCGGTGGAGGCGTCGTTCGCGGGCGCGCTGGGCGTGCGCCTGGGCGGAACGCTGGCGTACGGGGGCCGGGTGGAGCACCGCCCGGTACTGAACGGGGAGGCGGGCCGGGCGGTGGAGACCGCGGACATCGAACGCGCGGTGCGGCTCTCGCGCCGGGTGGGCGTGCTGGCCCTCGGCGTGTGCGTGGCCGCTCGGCTGGGCGCGGGTCTCGCCGCGCGACGGCTCGCGGACGTACGGGGCACGGGACGGGGACGGATCACGGGCACCCGGCCCGCAGGTGTGGGCGGCGCCGCCGCGGGGGCCGCGCGGCTCCTGACCGCGGGACGCCCGGACACAGGACGGAGACGGACATGAGCGGCGGACTCCTGGTCGCCGGGACCACCTCGGACGCGGGCAAGAGCGTCGTCACGGCGGGCATCTGCCGCTGGCTCGCGCGCCGGGGCGTGAAGGTGGCGCCCTTCAAGGCGCAGAACATGTCGCTGAACTCCTACGTCACCCGGGAGGGTGCCGAGATCGGCCGTGCCCAGGCCATGCAGGCCGCGGCCGCCCGGGTGGAGCCGTCCGCGCTGATGAACCCGGTGCTGCTCAAGCCCGGCGGGGACCGCTCCAGCCAGGTCGTCCTGATGGGCAGGCCGGTGGGCGAGATGAGCGCGCGCGGCTACCACGGCGGACGGCAGGAGGCCCTGCTCGGCACGGTCGTGGACTGCCTGGAGCGGCTGCGGAGCACGTACGACGCGGTGATCTGCGAGGGGGCCGGCAGCCCGGCCGAGATCAATCTGCGGCGCACGGACATCGTGAACATGGGCATCGCCCGGGCGGCGCGCTTCCCGGTGGTGGTGGTCGGGGACATCGACCGGGGCGGCGTCTTCGCGTCGTTCTTCGGTACGACGGCGTTGCTCTCCGCCGAGGACCAGGCGCTGGTCGCGGGCTATCTCGTGAACAAGTTCCGCGGCGACGTGTCGCTGCTGGAGCCGGGCCTGGAGATGCTGCGCGAGATCACCGGCCGCCCGACGTACGGGGTGCTGCCCTTCGCGCACGGCCTCGGCATCGACGAGGAGGACGGGCTCCGGGTCTCGCTGCGCGGCGCCGTGCGCGAGTCGGTGGTCGCGCCGCCGCACGGCGAGGACGTGCTGCGGGTCGCGGTGTGCGCCGTGCCCCTGATGTCGAACTTCACCGACGTGGACGCGCTGGCCGCCGAACCGGGCGTCGTCGTCCGCTTCGTGGACCGCGCCGAGGAGCTGGCCGACGCCGATCTCGTCGTCGTGCCCGGCACCCGGGGAACGGTCGGGGCGCTGGCCTGGCTGCGCGAGCGCGGGCTCGCCGACGCCCTGGCCCGGCGTGCCGCCGAGGGCCGGCCGGTCCTCGGCGTCTGCGGCGGCTACCAGGTCCTCGGCGAGCACATCGAGGACGAGGTCGAATCGCGGGCCGGGCACGTCGACGGGCTCGGACTGCTGCCGCTGCGCGTCCGGTTCGACCGCGAGAAGACCCTGGCCCGGCCCGTCGGGGAGGCGCTCGGCGCGCCGGTCGAGGGCTACGAGATCCACCACGGCGTCGCCGACGTGCGCGGCGGCGAGCCGTTCTTCACCGACGGCCGGGGCCGCGCCCTGGACGGCTGCCGGGCCGGAGCCGTGTGGGGCACCCACTGGCACGGCTCGCTGGAGAGCGACGCGTTCCGCCGCCGTTTCCTGACCGAGGTGGCGCGCGCCGCGGGCCGGCGTTTCGTCCCCGCCCCCGACACCCGTTTCGCCGAGCTGCGCGAGGAACAGCTCGACCGCCTCGGCGACCTGATCGAAGAACACGCCGACACCGGCGCGCTGCTCCGGCTCATCGAGTCGGGCGCGCCGTCCGGACTTCCCTTCATCGCCCCCGGAGCACCTGGAGCACGCGTATGAACGCCCCCACGAGCACCGTGCTGTTGCTGTCGACCGCCGACACGGACCTGCTCGCCGCCCGCGCCTCCGGCGCGCCCTACCGGATCGGCAACCCCACCCGTGTCGACGTCCACGAGGAACTGCCCGCGCTGATCGAGGGCGCCTCCGTCGCCGTCGTCCGGCTGCTCGGCGGCAAGCGCGCCTGGGAGGACGGCCTGGCCGTGCTGCGGGCGTCCGGCATCCCGACCGTGCTGCTGGGCGGCGAGACCGTGCCGGACGCGGAGCTGATGGCCGAGTCGTCCGTGCCCGCCGGGGTGGTCGCGGAGGCGCTGCGCTACCTGGTGGAGGGCGGTCCGGGGAACCTGGTGGAGCTGACCCGTTTCCTCTCCGACACGGTGCTGCTGACCGGTCACGGTTTCGCCGAGCCGCAGCGGATGCCGGAGTGGGGCGTGCGCGGCGACCGGGAGTTCGTCGAGGGCCGCCCGACCGTCGGGGTGCTGTTCTACCGGGCGCACGAACTGTCCGGGAACACCTCGTTCGTGGACGTGCTGTGCGAGGCCGTCGAGGAGCGCGGCGCCAACGCCCTGCCGGTGTACTGCGGTTCGCTGCGCGGCGCGGACGCCGGTCTGTACGAGCTGCTGGGCCGGGCGGACGCCCTGGTCGCCACCGTCCTGGCGGCGGGCGGCACCCGCGCCTCGGACGCCTCCGCCGGGGGCGACGAGGAGGCGTGGGACATCGGCGCGCTGGCGGAGCTGGACCTCCCGGTGCTCCAGGGGCTGTGCCTGACCTCGACGCGCGCCGCGTGGGAGGCGTCGGACGCCGCGCTGTCCCCGATGGACGCGGCGATGCAGGTGGCGATCCCCGAGTTCGACGGCCGGCTGATCACCGTGCCGTTCTCCTTCAAGGAGCAGGGCCCGGACGACGTGCCGGTGTACCGGGCCGACCCGGAACGGGCCGCGCGGGTCGCCGGGATCGCCGTGCGGCACGCCGCGCTGCGGCACAAGACGAACGCCGAGAAGAAGCTCGCCCTGGTCTTCACCGCCTATCCCACCAAGCACTCCCGGGTCGGCAACGCGGTCGGCCTGGACACGCCCGCGTCGGCGGTGCGGGTCCTGGACGCCCTGCGCGGCGCCGGGTACACGGTCGACGGATATCCGGACAACGGCGACGAGCTGATCCACCGTCTCATCGACGCGGGCGGTCACGACGTGGAGTGGCTGACCGAGGAGCAGCTCGCGGCCGCCCCCGCGCGGGTGCCGCTGGCCGACTACCGGGCCTGGTTCGCCACGCTGGACCCGGAGTTGCGGGATTCGATGCTGGAGCACTGGGGGGAACCGCCGGGCTCGCTGTACGTGGACGGCGACGAGATCGTCCTGGCCTCGCTCCGGTTCGGGAACGTGGTGGTGCTGATCCAGCCGCCGCGCGGCTTCGGGGAGAACCCGATCGCGATCTACCACGACCCGGACCTGCCGCCGTCGCACCACTACATGGCGACGTACCGCTGGCTGGAGAACTCGTTCGGCGCGGACGCCGTCGTGCACATGGGCAAGCACGGCACGATGGAGTGGCTGCCGGGCAAGGGCCTGGGCCTGTCCGCGGGCTGCGGACCGGACGCGGTGCTGGGCGAACTCCCGCTGGTCTACCCGTTCATCGTCAACGACCCCGGTGAGGGCACCCAGGCCAAGCGGCGCGGGCACGCCACGGTGGTGGACCACCTGGTGCCGCCGATGGCGCGTGCCGACACCTACGGCGACCTGGCCAAGCTGGAACAGCTGCTCGACGAGTACGCGCTGGTCAGCGATCTGGACCCGGCAAAGGCCCCGGCGGTGCGGGCGCAGATCTGGACGCTGGTGAAGGCCGCCGAGCTCCATCACGACCTGCATGTCGACGAGCAGCCGGACGACGACGCGTTCGACGAGTTCGTCATGCACATCGACGGCTACCTGTGCGAGATCAAGGACGTGCAGATCCGCGACGGCCTGCACGTCCTGGGCGGCGGCCCGGTGGGCGAGGCGCGGGTCAACCTGGTGCTGGCGGTGCTGCGCGCGTCCCAGGTCTGGGGCGGCACGGCGAACGCGCTGCCGGGTCTGCGGGCCTCGATCGCGGCCCACTTCGGGCTGAGCGAACGGGAGTTGCTGGCCGAGCCGGGCGCCCCGGTGAAGGTGCCGGCGGAGCTGACCGAGCTGGTCGACGGTCCGGCGCGCACCGGAGCGGACGCGATCGATCTGCTGGAGAAGCTGTGCCGCCGCCTCGCGGAGGGCATGGAGGAGCGCGGCTGGGACGTGGCGGGCGCGGCGGGGCTGGTGCGGGAGGCACTGGGCCGCGAACTCCCGGACGCCATCGCCGTGCTGGGCTTCGCGTGCGAGGAGGTCGTGCCCCGGCTGGCCCGGACGACGGACGAGATCGGTCACATCCTGCGGGCGCTGCGCGGCGGCTTCGTCCCGGCGGGCCCGTCCGGCTCGCCGACGCGCGGTCTGGTCAATGTGCTGCCGACGGGCCGGAACTTCTACTCGGTGGATCCGAAGGCGATTCCGTCCCGGCTGAGCTGGGAGGTCGGGCAGTCGCTCGCGGACTCGCTGATCGCCCGCTACCTCGCGGACACGGGCGAGTACCCGAAGTCGGTGGGTCTGACCGTGTGGGGCACGTCCGCGATGCGCACGCAGGGCGACGACATCGCGGAGATCCTGGCGCTGCTGGGCTGCCGTCCGGTGTGGGACGACGCCTCGCGCCGGGTGACCGGCTTCGAGGTGGTGCCCCTGAACGAGCTGGGGCGTCCGCGCATCGACGTGACGGTGCGCATCTCCGGGTTCTTCCGGGACGCCTTCCCGCACGTGGTGGGGCTGATCGACGACGCGGTGCGGACGGTGGCGGAGCTGGACGAGCCGACCGGGTCCAACTACGTGCGGGCGCACGCCGACGAGGACACCGCGGTCCACGGCGACCGGCGCCGGGCCACGGCCCGCGTCTTCGGTTCGAAGCCGGGGGCGTACGGGGCTGGGCTGCTGCCGCTGATCGACGCCCGGAACTGGCGCTCGGACGCGGATCTGGCCGAGGTGTACGCGGTGTGGGGCGGTTACGCGTACGGGCGCGGGCTCGACGGGCGGGCGGCGCGCGGGGACATGGAGACGGCGTTCCGGCGGATCGCGGTGGCGGCGAAGAACGTCGACACCCGCGAGCACGACCTGGTCGACGCGGACGACTACTTCCAGTACCACGGCGGCATGGTCGCCATGGTGCGGCACCTGACCGGCACCTCGCCCGAGGCGTACGTCGGGGACAGCGCCACGCCGGACCAGGTGCGCACACGGACGCTGGGCGAGGAGACGCACCGGGTGTTCCGGGCGCGGGTGGTGAACCCGCGCTGGATGGCGGCGATGCGGCGCCACGGGTACAAGGGCGCCTTCGAGATGGCCGCGACCGTGGACTACCTCTTCGGGTACGACGCCACGGCCGGCGTCGTCGACGACTGGATGTACGAGAAGCTGTCGGCCGAGTACGTCTTCGACGAGACCAACCGCGACTTCATGAAGAAGTCCAACCCCTGGGCGCTGCGCGGGATCTCGGAACGGCTGCTGGAGGCGGCCGAGCGCGGGCTGTGGGCGGAGCCGGACGCGAAGACCCTGGAGCGGCTGCGGGCCACGTACCTGGAGCTCGAAGGCGATCTGGAGGGCGACGAGTGAGCGCCCGCAGGTTTCCCGGAGCGCGGCACGCGGGAGCCCGGAGGCGGTCCGACGGGCCGTGGGCGAGCGCCCGGAGGCTCCCCGTCCCCGCGCCGGGGGCAGTGACATCACGCCGTTCGCCCAAGGAGGCATCGTGAACACGCCGTACCCTTTCACCGCCCTCGTCGGGCAGGACGATCTGCGGCTCGGGCTGCTGCTGAACGCGGTCTCGCCCGCGGTCGGCGGCGTGCTGGTGCGCGGCGAGAAGGGCACCGCCAAATCCACCGCCGTGCGGGCGCTCGCCGCGCTGATGCCCGAGGTCGACGTGGTTCCGGGCTGCCGGTTCTCCTGCGACCCCGCGGCGCCCGATCCGGCGTGCCCGGACGGCCCGCACGAGACCGGGTCCGGGGCGGCACGGGCCGCCCGGACGGTGGAGCTGCCGGTCGGCGCGTCGGAGGACCGGCTGGTCGGGGCGCTCGACATCGAGCGGGCGCTGTCCGAGGGCGTGAAGGCGTTCGAGCCGGGGCTGCTCGCCGACGCCCATCGCGGGATCCTGTACGTCGACGAGGTCAACCTGCTCCACGACCATCTCGTGGACCTGCTGCTGGACGCGGCGGCCATGGGCGCCTCGTACGTGGAGCGCGAGGGGGTCTCGGTCCGGCATGCCGCCCGGTTCCTGCTCGTCGGCACGATGAACCCCGAAGAGGGCGAGCTGCGGCCGCAGTTGCTGGACCGGTTCGGGCTGACCGTGGAGGTCGCCGCGTCCCGCGACACCGACCAGCGGGTCGAGGTGGTGCGCCGGCGCCTCGCGTACGACGCCGATCCCACCGCCTTCGCCGCGAAGTGGGCCGACGAGGAGGCGGCGCTGCGGG
This sequence comes from Streptomyces sp. NPDC032161, assembly GCF_040636995.1. Taxonomy (NCBI): domain Bacteria; kingdom Bacillati; phylum Actinomycetota; class Actinomycetes; order Kitasatosporales; family Streptomycetaceae; genus Streptomyces; species Streptomyces sp. NPDC032161. The sequence continues at coordinate 65,674 of NZ_JBEZVN010000002.1, forward strand.
CGCGGATCGCCGCCGCGCGGGCACTGCTTCCCGGGGTGCGGCTCGGCGACGGGGCGTTGCGGCAGATCGCGGCGACCTGCGCGGCGTTCGAGGTGGACGGGATGCGCGCGGACATCGTGATGGCGCGGACCGCCACCGCGCTGGCCGCCTGGGCGGGGCGTACGGACGTGCTGGCCGAGGACGTGCGGCAGGCCGCCCTGCTCGCGCTCCCGCACCGCCGCAGGCGCAACCCGTTCGACGCTCCGGGCCTGGACGAGGACAAGCTCGACGAGGCGCTGGAGCAGCACGGCGGCGAGGACGACGACCCGGACCCGGACGGCCCCGACGGCGGCGGCCGGCCCCCGCGGGGCGACGGCCCGGACACTCCGCCGCGGCCCGACGCGGAGGCCGGTGACACGCCCGCCCCCGCCGTTCCCGAGCAGGGCGGCGAGCAGGAGCAGGGGCGGTCGTCCGGCGGCGGTGAGCAGCAGCCGGTACGGGCCGCCGAGCCGTTCCGCGCGAAGACGCTGAGCGTGCCCGGTCTGGGCGAGGGCGCGGCGGGGCGGCGCTCCCGGGCACGCACCGAGCACGGGCGCACCACCGGCGCGCGGCGTCCGCACGGGGCGCTGACCAAGCTGCACCTGTCGGCGACCGTACGGGCCGCGGCCCCGCACCAGCGGGCGCGCGGGCGGTCGGGGCCGGGGCTGGTGGTGCGGCGGGACGATCTGCGGCAGGCGACCCGGGAGGGGCGCGAGGGCAACCTGGTGCTGTTCGTGGTGGACGCCTCCGGGTCGATGGCCGCCCGGCAGCGGATGGGCGCCGTGAAGGGCGCGGTGCTGTCGCTGCTGCTGGACGCGTACCAGCGGCGGGACAAGGTCGGGCTGGTCACCTTCCGGGGCCGGGACGCCGAGGTGGCGCTGCCGCCGACGTCGTCGGTGGACGCGGCGGCGGCACGGCTGGAGGCGCTGCCGACCGGCGGGCGCACCCCCGTCGCGGCCGGGCTGCTGAAGGCCCATGAGGTGCTGCGCGTGGAGCGGATGCGCGATCCGTCGCGGCGTCCGCTGCTGGTCGTGGTGACCGACGGCCGGGCGACGGGCGGGCCGGAGCCGGTGGCGCTGGCGTCGCGGGCGGCGCGGCTGCACGCGGCGGAGGGCACCGCCTCCGTCGTCGTGGACTGCGAGTCGGGCCCGGTACGGCTCGGGCTCGCGGCGGATCTCGCCCGCGATCTGGGCTCGGTCGCCGTCACGCTCGACGAGCTGCGGGCCGACTCGATCGCGGGTCTGGTCAAGGACGTCAGGGGAACCGACAGGAGGGCGGCGTAATGCCGAAGGGACAGCCGGTCAGCGTGCCGGACGACGGGCTCACCACCCGTCAGCGCCGCAACCGTCCGCTGCTGGTGGTGCACACCGGCATCGGGAAGGGGAAGTCGACGGCGGCCTTCGGGCTCGCGCTGCGCGCCTGGAATCAGGGCTGGCCGATCGGGGTCTTCCAGTTCGTCAAGTCGGCGAAGTGGAAGGTCGGCGAGGAGAACGCGCTGAAGGTCCTCGGCGCCAGCGGCGAGGGCGGCACCGTCGCCTGGCACAAGATGGGCGAGGGCTGGTCGTGGGTGCAGCGCGACCGGCAGCTGAACAACGAGGAGGCGGCCCGCGAGGGCTGGGAGCAGGTCAAACGCGATCTGGCCGCCGAGACGTACCGGCTGTACGTCCTCGACGAGTTCGCGTACCCGATGCACTGGGGCTGGGTCGACACCGCCGAGGTGGTCGAGGTGCTGCGGAGCCGTCCCGGTACCCAGCACGTCGTCGTCACGGGTCGCAACGCGCCGCCGGAGCTGGTGGACGCCGCCGATCTGGTGACCGACATGTCGAAGGTCAAGCACCCGATGGACGCCGGTCAGAAGGGCCAGCGGGGCATCGAATGGTGACGGCCTCGCCCACGATCGGCCGTGGGAGAAGGAGCGGGCGCCGGGCGCGCGCCGGGCGAACCGTGAGTGGTGTCCGGTGAACGTTCCGCGTCTGGTGATCGCCGCGCCCGCGTCGGGGAGCGGCAAGACGACCGTGGCCACGGGACTGATGGCGGCCTTCGCGGGGCGGGGTCTGACCGTGTCCCCGCACAAGGTGGGGCCCGACTACATCGACCCCGGCTACCACGCCCTGGCCACGGGCCGGCCGGGTCGCAACCTCGACGCGTACCTGTGCGGCCCGGAGCTGGTGGCTCCGCTGTTCGCGCACGGGGCGCGCGGCTGCGACCTGGCGGTCGTCGAGGGCGTGATGGGCCTGTACGACGGCGCCGCGGGGAACGGCGAGCTGGCATCGACCGCGCAGGTGGCGAAACTGCTGCGGGCGCCGGTGGTGCTGGTCGTCGACGCCTCGTCGCAGTCCCGCTCGGTGGCCGCGCTGGTGCACGGCTTCGCCTCGTGGGATCCGGAGGTGCGGATCGGCGGGGTGGTCCTCAACAAGGTCGGTTCGCCGCGCCACGAGGCGCTGTTGCGGGAGGCGTTGGACGAGTCGGGCGTGCCGGTGCTGGGGGTGCTGCGGCGGACGGAGCAGGTGGCGGTGCCGTCACGGCATCTCGGGCTGGTGCCGGTGGCCGAGCGGCGGGGCGACGCGCTGGACGCGGTCGCGGCGATGGCGGACCGGGTGCGGGCGGGCTGCGACCTGGACGCGCTGTGGGCGCTGGCCCGCTCCGCGCCCGGCGTGCCCGGCGAGGCGTGGGACCCGGCGGCGGCGGTGGACGCGTGCGGCGGACCCGTCGCCCGGCCCGCCCCGGGTTCGCGCAGGGTCGCCGTCGCGTCCGGGGCCGCGTTCACGTTCTCGTACGCCGAGCACACCGAACTGCTCGCCGCCGCCGGTGCCGAGGTCGTCCCGTTCGACCCGCTGCGCGACGAGGCGCTGCCCGAGGGCGCGCGGGGGCTGGTGATCGGCGGGGGCTTCCCGGAGGTGTACGCCTCGGAGCTGTCCGCCAACGCGGCGCTGCGCGGGGCCGTCGCCGCGCTGGCACGGTCCGGGGCTCCGGTGGCCGCCGAGTGCGCGGGCCTGCTGTATCTGGCGCGTTCGCTCGACGGGCTGCCGATGTGCGGGGTGCTGGACGCCGAGGCACGGATGTCGGAGCGGCTGACGCTGGGCTACCGGGACGCCGTGGCGGTCTGCGACAGCGTGCTGGCGGCGTCCGGGACCCGGACGCGCGGGCACGAGTTCCACCGCACGGTCCTGGAGCCGGGCGCGGGAGAGCGTCCCGCGTGGGGCCTGCACCAGCCGGAGCGGCGCGTGGAGGGATTCGTACGGCGGGGCGTGCACGCGAGCTATCTGCATACGCACTGGGCCGCCACGCCCGCTGCGGCCCGTCGATTCGTCGAGAGGTGCGAGGGATGAACCACGGTCAGGGTGGAAGCAGGCTGATCGGCGTCGGTGTCGGGCCCGGTGACCCGGAGCTGGTGACCGTCAAGGGCGTGAACGCGCTGCGGGACGCCGCGGTCGTCGTCGTACCGGTGATGGACACCGGTGAGCGGGGGCGGGCCGAGGCGACCGTGCTGCACTACGTGCCCCCCGAGAAGGTCGTGCGCGTGGTGTTCGCGCTCAACGAGCGCAGCGACCGGGCACGCCGGGAGGCTGCGTGGGACGCGGCCGGTGAGCGGGTCGCGGAACTGCTGCGGACGCACGGCTCGGTGGCGTTCGCGACGATCGGCGACCCCAACGTGTACTCGACGTTCACGTATCTGGCCCAGACGATCGGCGCGCTGCTGCCGGGGACGGCCGTGGAGACGGTGCCCGGGATCACGGCCATGCAGGACCTGGCCGCCCGCAGCGGCGCGGTGCTGACGGAGGGCACGGAGCCGTTGACGCTGGTGCCGGTGACGGCGGGCGCGGCGGTGCTGAGGCGGGCGCTGGAGGGCCCGGGAACGGTCGTCGCGTACAAGTTCGGCCGACTGGCGGCGGAGGTGGCCGCGGCGCTGCGGGAGACCGGCCGCACCGAGGACGCGGTGTGGGGTTCGGCGCTCGGGCTGCCCGAGGAGTCGATCCGGCCGGCGGCGGACCTCGACGAGGGGCCGTTGCCGTATCTGTCGACGCTGATCGCGCCCGCGCCGCGCGACGGCGGGCGCGGCGGGAAGCTGTGAGGCGCGCGCGGGCGGTGTCGCGGTGTCCGGTCGGCGCCGGCGGGCGCCGCGCGCACCGCTCGCGGCCCTCGTCGGCCGGTCGACGCCCTGGGGCACGTCCCGGTGGACCCGCCCCGTCACCCGCCGCTCCTGCCCCGGCCTCTCCCCTCCGCCCCTGATCCCCCGCCGTCCCCCTGCCCCGCAGGCCCCGTACGCCCTGTGGGCCCCGCATGTTCCCCTTTCTGAAAGGACCCGTCCCATGTCCGAAGCAGCCGACGCGGCCACAGCCGTCGACACGGTCGACACGTCCGCAGCGGCCGACGCGCCCGCCCGGGGCCGGGTGACGTTCGTCGGTGCCGGACCCGGTGCCGCCGATCTGCTGACCTTCCGGGCGGCGCGGGCCATCGCGGACGCCGACGTCGTCATCTGGGCGGCGAGCCTGGTGCAGGCGGAGGTCCTGGAGCACGCCCGGGAGGGCGCGGAGATCCTCGACTCGGCGCGGATGTCGCTGGAACAGGTCGTCGCCGTGTACGAACGCGCCGCCGCCGAGGGGCTGAAGGTGGCCCGCATCCACTCCGGCGACCCGGCGCTGTGGGGCGGCACCCAGGAGCAGATCGACCGGTGCGCCGAGCTGGGCGTGGCGGTCGAGGTCGTGCCGGGGGTGTCGTCCTTCTCGGCGGTCGCGGCGATCGCGCAGCGGGAGCTGACAATCCCGGAGGTCGCGCAGTCGGTGATCCTGACCCGGCTCGGCGGCGGCAAGACGCCGATGCCGCCGGGCGAGGAGGTGCGGGAGTTCGCGCGCCACGGCACCACGATGGCGCTGTTCCTGTCGGCGGCCCGCTCCGGCCAGCTCACCCAGGAGCTGCTGGAGGGCGGATACCCGACGTCGACGCCGGTCGTGATCGCGTACCAGGCGACCTGGCCGGAGGAGCTGATCCTGCGCTGCACGGTCGGAACCCTGGAGGAGACGGTCAAGGAGCACAGGCTCTGGAAGCACACCCTCTTCCTCGTCGGCCCGGCGCTGTCGTCGTCGGGGACGCGCTCGCACCTCTACCACCCGGGCCACTTCCACGGCTTCCGCAAGGCCGACAGGGCGGCGCGGGCCGAGTTGCGCGCCCAGCGGTCCGGCTCGTGAGCGGCGCTCACGGTACGGGGACCGGCGCGCGGACGGCCGCGCCGATCCGGGTCTTCGGCACGGGGACGGGCGAGCCGCTCGGCCCCGAGGCCCGGGAGGCGCTGGAGGCGGCCACGCTGGTGCTCGGCGCCCGGCGCCACCTGGAGGCCGCGTACCCGGGCACGGGCACGCGGGACGCCGGGCATGTCGGGCGGATCGTGCTCGGTCCGCTGGCGCCCGCGCTCGACCGGGTCGCCGAACACCTGGCCCGGGACGAGGCACGGGTGGTCGTGCTGGCCTCCGGCGACCCGGGATTCTTCGGGATCGTGCGGGCGCTCGCCGAGCGGTTCGGGGCGGACGCGCTCGATGTCCGGCCGGGTGCGCCGTCCGTCGCGGTCGCCTTCGCCCGGCTCGGGCTGACGTGGGACGACGCGGTCGTGGTCAGCGCGCACGGACGGGACCCGCGCACCGCCGTCCACGCGTGTCTGGCGCACCCGAAGGTGGCCGTGCTGACCGGCCCCGGCGCCGGACCGGCGGAGCTCGCGGCCGGGCTGGTCCACGGGGCCGGGGGGCGCACGCTCGTCGTGGCGACGGCGCTCGGCGATCCGCGACGCGAGCGCGTCGAACGGCTCACCCCCGCCGAGGCGGTGGCCCGCGACTGGCCGGATCCGGTGAGCGTGGTGCTGTGCCTGGACGAGTCCCGGGTGCTGTCCCCGGCGCGGACCCTCGCGGGGCCGTCCGCGGGGCCGGGCCGATGGGCGCTGGAGGAGACCGAGTTCGAGCACCGCGACTCGATGATCACCAAGTTCGAGGTGCGGGCCCTGGCCCTGGCCCGGCTGGGCCCGCGCACCGGTGATCTGGTGTGGGACATCGGTGCCGGATCGGGTTCGGTGGCGGTGGAGTGCGCGCGGCTCGGCGCCGCGGCCGTCGCCGTGGAGAAGGCCGCGGACGGGGTCGGGCGGATCCGGGCGAACGCGTCCGCGCACGGGGTGTACGTCGACGTGGTGCACGGTTCGGCCCCGGCCGTGCTCGACGATCTGGCCGACCCGGACGCCGTGTTCGTCGGCGGTGGCGGGCGCGAACTGCCCGCCGTCGTGACGGCGTGCGCCCGGCGTGCGCGGCGCACGGTGGTGGTGGCGCTGGCCGCCCTGGACCGGGTGCCGCAGGTGCGTGCGGCGCTGGCCGGTGCCGGGCTGGAGCCCGAGGGCGTGCTGCTGCAGTCCTCCCGGCTGGCGCCGCTGCCCGGTGAGGTGACCCGGCTCGCCGCGACCAATCCGGTATTTCTGCTGTGGGGCAGTCGCCCCTCGGCCCAGGCAGGCGAGCGTGCGGGCATGGTTGCCGCGCGTGTCGGCGCAAGTGAAGGAGCGACCCAGTGATCGGCCTGATTTCCGCGACGGCGGCGGGCGCCGCCGCCCGCGACCGGCTGGCCGCGGCCTGGCCCGGCCGTGCCGTGGTCTACGAGGGGCCGGTGCGCGAGGCCGTGCACCGGGCGTTCGCCGAGTGCGAGCAGCTGGTCTGTTTCCTGGCGACGGGGGCCGTGGTGCGGCTGCTCGCGCCGCTGCTGTCCGACAAGTCCGCGGACCCGGGCGTCGTCTGTGTCGACGAGGCGGGCCGCCACGCGGTGGCGCTGCTGGGCGGGCACGCCGGCGGGGCGAACGCGCTGGCCGAGGCGGTCGGCGAGGTCCTGGGCGCGGCCCCGGTCGTGACGACCGCGACGGACGCGGCCGGACTTCCGGGCCTGGACATGCTGGGCCTCCCGGTGGAGGGCGATGTGGCCGGGGTGTCACGGGCGATGCTCGACGGCGCCCCGGTGGAACTGCGGGCGGACGCGGTGTGGCCGCTGCCCGCGCTGCCGCCGAACGTGGCTCCCGGTTCCGCGCTCCCGGACCCGGCGGACGTCGCGGTGCTGCACATCACCGACCGGGTCGTGGAGTCCGGGGCACGGCGGGCCGTGGTGCGGCCCGCGTCGCTCGCGGTCGGCGTCGGCGCGTCCAGGGGGGCGCCGGTGGACGAGGTCGTGGGCCTGGTCCACGACGCCCTGCGCGAGGCCGGGCTCTCGCCGCTGAGCATCGCCGAGCTGGTGACGGTCGACGCGAAGGCGGACGAACCCGGGATCGTCGCCGCCGCCGCGCGGCTGGGCGTTCCGCTGCGGACGTACGCGGCCGAGGCGTTGGCCCGGGTCGAGGTGCCCAACCCGTCGGGCGCGCCGCTCGCCGCCGTCGGGACGCCGTCGGTCGCGGAGGCCGCCGCGCTCGCGGAAGGGGGCGAACTCCTCGTGCCGAAGCGGAAGTCGACGCCGCCTCCCGGGTCCGAGGGACGCGCGGCGATGGCGACGTGCGCGGTGGTGCGCCGGGCCCCGCGCGGGCGGCTGGCCGTGGTCGGTCTGGGACCGGGCGCGCGCGACCTGCTGACGCCCCGGGCCCGGGAGGAGCTGCGGCGGGCCTCGGTACTGGTCGGGCTCGACCAGTACGTGGACCAGATCAGGGATCTGCTGCGGCCCGGCACCACGGTCCTGGAGTCGGGGCTGGGCGCCGAGGAGGAGCGGGCCCGCACCGCGGTCGCCGAGGCGCGCGAGGGCCGTGCGGTGGCGTTGATCGGCAGCGGTGACGCGGGCGTGTACGCGATGGCGTCGCCCGCGCTCGCCGAGGCCGGTGCCGACATCGACGTGGTCGGCGTGCCGGGGGTGACGGCCGCGCTGGCCGCCGCCGCGGTCCTGGGCGCCCCGCTGGGCCACGACCACGTGTCGATCAGCCTCTCCGACCTGCACACGCCGTGGGAGGTCATCGAGCGCCGGGTGCGGGCCGCGGCCGAGGCCGACATCGTCGTGACGTTCTACAACCCGCGCAGCCGGGGCCGCGCCTGGCAGCTTCCCGAGGCGCTGTCGATCCTGGCGGAGCGCCGGGATCCGGCCACTCCGGTCGGTGTGGTGCGCAACGCGTCGCGCCCGGACGAGAGCGCCCGGGTGACCTCCCTGGCCGCCCTGGACCCGGCGACCGTGGACATGATGACGGTGGTGACGGTCGGCAACACGGCCACCCGGCAGATCGCGGGCCGCATGGTGACGCCGCGCGGCTACCGCTGGCAGTCGGCCGCCGGGACCGGGGAGGGCGGGCGATGAACCGTCCCTGGGAGCGGACCGTCCACCCCATCGAGCAGGAGTCCTACCGGCGGCTGCGCGCCCGCCTGGACACCTCGCACTTCCCGCCGCTGACCCGGGCGGTCGTGGAGCGGGTCATCCACTCCGCGGCGGACCTCGACTACGCCACGGACCTGGTCTGCGACGAGGCGACGCTGACCACCGGGCACGCGGCGCTGCACTCCGGGGCGCCGGTCGTCACCGACGTGGAGATGGTCGCGGCGGGCATCACCCGGCGCGAGACCGTGTGCCGTCTGCGTCAGGCCGCCTCCGGCCCCGGCCTGACGCGTTCGGCCCATGCGATCCGGCTCGCGTACGAGGAGGTCGGGCCCGGCGCGATCTGGGTGATCGGCAACGCGCCCACCGCGCTGGAGGAACTGCTCGTCCTCGATGCCGCGCCCGCGCTCGTCATCGGGCTGCCGGTCGGTTTCGTCGGCGCGACCGAGTCGAAGGCGGCGCTGCGCGAGAGCGGTCTGCCCGCCGTGAGCAACGTGTCCGAGAAGGGCGGTTCGGCCGTCGCGTCGGCCGCGCTCAACGCCCTGCTGTACCACTCCCCCGAATCCCCGTGAACCACCGTGAATCACACCGAGGAGAACCTGTGACCATCCCCGCCAGCCCGCCCGACCGGCCCGCCCTGCTCGTCGCCGGTCACGGCACCAGGGACGACGGCGGCGCCGCCGCGTTCCGCGAGTTCGTCGCCGAACTGGGCCGCCGCAGGCCCGAACTGCCCGTCGCGGGCGGTTTCATCGAGCTGTCCCCGCCGCCGCTCGGCGACGCCGTGACCGAGCTGGTGGAGCGCGGTGTCCGGCGCTTCGCCGCCGTGCCGCTGATGCTGGTGTCGGCCGGGCACGCCAAGGGGGACATCCCCGCGGCGCTGGCCCGCGAGAAGGACCGCCACCCCGGCATCGCGTACACCTACGGCCGTCCGCTCGGCCCGCACCCGGAGCTGCTGAAGGTGCTGGAGCGCCGGGTGGACGAGGTGCTGGGCGACACCGACCGCTCGGAGACGACCGTGCTGCTGGTCGGGCGCGGTTCCACCGACCCGGACGCCAACGCCGAGGTGTTCAAGGCGGCGCGGCTGTTCTGGGAGGGCCGCGGCTACGCGGGCGTGGAGACGGCGTTCGTCTCGCTCGCGGCGCCGGACGTGCCGTCGGGTCTCGACCGTTGCGTCAGGCTGGGTGCCCGGCGCATAGTCGTTCTGCCGTACTTCCTCTTCACGGGTGTCCTGCCGGACCGGGTCCGTCATCAGGCCGAGGAGTGGGCCGCCGCCCACCCGGAGCCCGACGTCCGCTGCGCCGAGGTCATCGGTGCGGCCGAGGAGTTGTACGACCTGGTCATGGAGCGCTACGGGGAGGCGGTCGAGGGCGATCTGCGGATGAACTGCGACTCATGCGTGTACCGAATCGCGCTGCCGGGCTTCGAGGACAAGGTGGGGCTGCCACAGCAGCCGCACTTCCACCCCGATGACGACGGCCACCATCACCACCACCACGGCGGTCATGCACACTCCCACTGAAAGTCCCGACGCGACAGGCGCGGGCACGTACGACCTGCGGCACCACGGTGACGCGGAGGTACGGGGACGGGGCCGGGATCTGACCGATCTCGCCGTCAACGTACGGGCGGACACTCCCCCGGCCTGGCTGAGGGAGCGGATCGCCGATGCGCTGGGCTCGCTCGCCGCCTACCCGGACGGGCGTCCGGCGCGGGCGGCGGTCGCGGCCCGGCACGGGCTGCCCGTCGAGCGGGTCCTGCTGACGGCGGGCGCGGCGGAGGCGTTCGTGCTGATCGCGCGGGCGCTGCCGGCCCGCCGCCCGGTCGTGGTCCACCCGCAGTTCACGGAGCCGGAGGCGGCGCTCTGCGCGGCCGGGCACGAGGTGCGGCGGGTGCTGCTGCGGGCCGAGGACGGTTTCCGGCTGGACCCGGCGGCCGTGCCGAAGGACGCGGACCTGGTGGTGGTCGGCAACCCGACCAATCCCACCTCGGTCCTGCATCCGGCGGCCGTGCTGGAGGAACTGGCGCGCCCCGGGCGGACGCTGGTGGTCGACGAGGCGTTCATGGACGCGGTGCCGGGCGAACGCGAGGCACTGTGCGGGCGGACGGACGTGCCGGGCCTGGTGGTGCTGCGCAGCCTCACCAAGACGTGGGGACTCGCGGGGCTCAGGATCGGTTACGTGCTGGCCGCCCCGGAGACGGTGGCCGCGCTGGAGGCGGCGCAGCCGCTGTGGCCGGTGTCGTCCCCGGCGCTGGCCGCGGCCGGGGCGTGCATGGAGCCGCGGGCCCTGGCCGAGGCCGCCGCCGCGGCGGAGCGGATCGCGGTGGACCGGGCCCATCTGGTCGCGGGGCTGCGGGAGTTCACCGAGGTGGAGGTCGCGGAACCGGCCGAGGGCCCGTTCGTTCTGATGCGGCTGGAACGGGCCGCCGAGGTGCGCGAACGCCTGCGGGTGCTGGGGTTCGCGGTGCGTCGCGGGGACACGTTCCCGGGGCTCGGGCCGCAGTGGCTGCGGCTGGCGGTGCGCGGGCGCACGACGACCAACTGCTTCCTCCAGTCGCTCGACCAGGCGTTGCAGTCGCTGACGTCCGTGCGCTGACGTCCGTGCGCCGGTGTCCGTGCGCCGACCGCCGTCACGCACGGACCCGTCCGCCACGGCGGACGGCCGGCTCCCCGCCCTCGCGCACGGACGGCTCCGGGCACCGCCGGGCACGGCCGGACCCGACCACCGTCGCCCGCGGACGGGGCACATGACGTCACGCGTGGACGGGGACGTCCGTCGCGGACCCCGGGGCCGGAGGGACCGGCCGGCCCCGGGGTCGCTCGCGAGCCCGCTCAGCCACGGGCACGTTCGGTCACGGACGCGTTCAGTTCCGCGCGCGGCGCCTGGCCAGGACCGTCGCCCCGGCGCCCACCGCCAGCAGCGCGGCGGCGCCGCCCGCGATGTACGGCGTGGCGGAACTGCCTCCGGTCTCGGCGAGGTTGCCGTCCGGGGCGTGGCCGGTGCCGGTCTGGGGCTTCACGTCGCCGCCGGTGGAACCCGCGCTGCCGCCGCCGTTCCCGGAGGCGCCGCCGTCGCTCGAACCGCCGCCGTTGCCCGACCCGCCGTTCCCGGAGCCGCCGCTGTTCGCGCCACCGGTGTTCGAACCACCGCCGTCCGTACCTCCGTTGCCCGATCCGCCGTTGTCCGATCCGCCGGAGCTTCCGCTCCCCCCGTTGCCGGAGCCGCCGTCGCTGCCGCCGCCCGTCCCGGTGTCCTTGGGGGTCTCGCAGGTCGCCTGGACGAGGGTGACCTCGCCCTGCACGTCGGCGACGTTCAGCTTGAGCGGGTTGACGGAGACCTTCAGTCGCAGCGCGGTCGCCGCCGCGGTGCGCGAGGTGGTGCTCTTCTTCGACAGGTCGAGGGTCACCTCGCCCACGGCCGGCACCTCGATGTGCGTCGTGCCGCCCGCGGAGAGGTCGACCCGCTGTCCCAGGATCGTCACGTGGCCCAGCACATTCGACTCGGCGACCGGCTTGCGGCCCACCTCGCAGACCGCCTTGGACGTGACCTTCTCGACCTCGACCAGCGGCAGCGCCGGCAGCCCGGGCACGTGGATCCGGGCCTTCACCACGTTGCTGTAGCCCTCGGCCCGGCGCTTGTCGACGGTCGCGTCCGAGGTGGCCACGTCGGCGCTGAGCACGTTGACCGGCCGGCCGCCGTCCACCCCGTCGAGCCGCACGCTGAGCGCGGTCTGCTTGGCGTCGGCCGGTGCGTGCACCTCGTTGAGCGAGGCCCTGAGCGGCACTTCGACCGCCTTGTTCAGAAGAGAGACGTCGAGCGCGGCGCGGAGCACGACCGCGCTCGCCTTCCCGTCGCCGTCGGTCGCGGTGGTCGCGGCGGCGGCCTGCGCCGGGAAGGCGGCCAGCAGGGCGACCGGAGCGGCGGCGACCGCCAGGGCGGCCAGGCGGAAGGTGTTGCTGTTCAAGATGGTGGAACCCCCACAAGAGACATGGAGCCACCGGTACCGCCCAATGGGGGACATCGCGGGCACCGGTGGCCTCGACCCCGACAGCTTTACGCACAGAGGGTGAACCGGCAGACACCTGACGTGAGTTCACCCTAAAGGGGCGTTTCCGCGCCTCTATTCGAATATCTCTGTACGCCCGTTCCTCCGGCTCACCCGTTCCGCCGAGCGCGGACGGCGCGGAGGCCGACCGCGACGGGGAGCACGCGAAAGTGCTTCGACGGGACGGCACGCGTTCGGCGACCGTCCGTCGACGCCGCGCGTCCCCGGCCGCCGTCAGCCGATCACGCGGCCGTTCAGCACGACGCGTCGCGGCGCCGCCAGCACCCGCACGTCCGCCCGCGGGTCGTCGTCGTAGACGACCAGGTCCGCCGGGGCCCCCTCCTCCAGCGCCGGCCGCCCGAGCCACGCGCGGGCGCCCCAGGTGGTCGCGGACAGCGCGTCCAGGGGCGGAATGCCCGCCTTCACCAGTTCGGCGACCTCGTCCGCCACCAGACCGTGGGCCAGCACCCCGCCCGCGTCCGTGCCGACGAAGACCGGGACCCCGGCGTCGTAGGCGGCGCGCACCGTGTCGTAGCGCCGCTCGTGCAGCCGCCGCATATGGGCCGACCAGCGCGGGAACTTGGCGTCGCCGCCCGCCGCGAGCGAGGGGAACGTGGCGATGTTGACCAGGGTCGGGACGATCGCGACACCGCGCTCGGCGAACAGCGGGATCGTCTCCTCGGTCAGCCCCGTTGCGTGCTCGACGCAGTCGATCCCGGCCTCGACGAGATCGCGCAGCGAGTCCTCCGCGAAGCAGTGCGCGGTGACCCGGGCGCCCAGCCGGTGCGCCTCGGCGATGGCCGCCTCGACCGCCCCGCGGGGCCAGCAGGCGGCCAGGTCGCCCACCTCGCGGTCGATCCAGTCGCCGACCAGCTTGACCCAGCCGTCGCCCCGGCGCGCCTCCTGCGCGACGTACGCGACGAGGTCCTCCGGCTCGATCTCGTGGGCGTAGTTCCGGGTGTACCTGCGCGGCCTGGCGATGTGCCGCCCGGCCCTGATGATCTTCGGCAGGTCCTCGCGGTCGTCGATCCACCGGGTGTCGGCGGGCGAACCCGCGTCCCGCAGCAGCAGCGCCCCCGCCTCCCGGTCGTCGACCGCCTGCTTCTCGCTGGTCACGGCGTCGACGGCGCCGTGCAGGTCGAGCCCGACATGGCAGTGGGCGTCGACCAGCCCCGGCAGCGCCCAGCCGGTGACCGTCACCGCCTCGTCGGCCCCGGCCGGCCGCTCGTGGGTGATCCGCCCGTCGACGGCCCAGAGTTCGTCCCGGACGTCGTCGGGTCCGACGAGCACCCGCCCCTTCACGTGCAGCACCCTCGCTGCTCTGCGATCACTCATGAACAGCACTGTACGAGCCCCCTTCCAGGCCCCTCGGTACGCTTCGACGGTAGCCCCGTCCGTTCACGGCACCGCCGCGCACGGCCCCCGATCCGAAGAGAGCACCACCGTGACGCACCCGTTCCTCGACCTCGCCCCGCTCACCGCCGCGCGCTTCGCGGCCATCGAGCAGCGGGTGGCCGGCCTCCTGACCACCGAGCAGGACGTCGTCATCATGCAGGGCGAGGCGCTGCTCCCGCTCGAAGGCTGCATCCGGGGCGGCGCCCGGCCCGGTTCGACCGCGCTGAACGTCGTCACCGGTCCGTACGGGAAGACCTTCGGGAACTGGCTGCGGGACTGCGGCGCCGAGGTCGTCGACCTGGTGGTCCCGTTCCACACCGCGGTCACCGCCGACCAGGTCGCGCGGGCGCTGGACGAGCACCCGGAGATCGACTTCGTCTCCCTGGTCCACGCCGAGGCGGCGACGGGCAACACCAACCCGGTCGCGGAGATCGGCGAGGTCGTCCGCGCGCACGGGGCGCTGTTCATGCTGGACGCCGTCGCCTCGGTGGGCGCCGAGCCGCTGCTGCCCGACGCATGGGGCGTCGACCTCTGCGTGATCGGCGCCCAGAAGGCGATGGGCGGCCCGGCCGGGGTGTCGGCGGTGTCGGTGAGCGGGCGCGCCTGGGAGCGGATCGCGGCCAACCCGAGGGCCCCGCGCCGCTCGTACCTCTCGCTCCTGGACTGGAAGGAGCGCTGGATCGACGGTGGCCGCAAGGCACTGCTGCACGCCCCCGCCCAGCTGGAGATGCTGGCCCTGGAGGCGTGCGTGGACCGCATCGACGGCGAGGGGCTGGACGCGCTGATGGCCCGGCACGCCTCGGCCGCCGCGGCGACGCGCGCGGGCGCGCTGGCGCTCGGCGGCGGGCTGACGCCGTACGTCCACGAGGCGAGGGACGCGGCGCCGGTCGCGACGACCCTGCGCGCGCCCGAGGGGACGGACGCGGCGGAGCTGGTCGCCCGGGCGCTGGCGGCCGATCCTTCGCTGCCGCTGATCGCGGGCGGGGGTGCGTTGTCCAAGGAGATGATCCGGGTCAATCACTACGGTGTGGACGCGACGCGGGGCGCGGTGCAGTCCTCGCTCGCGGCCCTGGGGGCGGCGCTGGCCGACACGGGCCGGCAGGTCGACTTCGAAACTGCCCGCAAGGCCGTTTCGGAAACCTGGCCGAGCGCATAAATACGCGCCGTTCACGCGATATTCAATAAATGCGGGGAGCTGCTTTATCCAGGGCAGCTCCCCGCATTCTTCTGCCCGCTTTCCTCGACCCTAAACACCCGACTTCCCAGGGACTTCTCCCGGCGCCGATCCACACAATTCCGTTGCGTGATCCGAGAGTTACGACCTTGTGACCGACTCCACAGCGCGACCGTTATGCCGGACAAAATGACCTCAAAACGGTGGAAAGCGCAGCCCGGTCGCGCCAGTGCGCGCGCCCGCCTGATAACACAGGCGATCTTCCTGTCCAACCCCTCACGTCGATGCAATTTGAGAATTTGCTGGGTAAATTCAATTTGCATGACCGCCGCACCAGCAGATTTTGCACGTGCCCGAAGCGAATTCCTCACCATCGACACCCCACGAGTGGAGGACGGGGCCGCGATCTGGCGCATCGCCCGCGACTCCGAGGTCCTGGACCTCAACTCCTCGTACAGCTACCTGCTGTGGTGCCGTGACTTCGCCGCCACCTCCGTGGTGGCCCGCGACGGTTCCGGCGAGCCCGTCGCCTTCGTGACGGGCTACCTCCGGCCGGACCGCCCCGGGACGCTCGTCGTCTGGCAGGTGGCCGTCGACCGCGCCCACCGCGGATCCGGACTGGCGGGAAGGCTGCTGGACGCGCTGACCTCGCAGGTCGCCGACGCGCTGAGCCTGTCCCGTGTCGAGACGACCATCACCCCGGACAACTCCGCGTCGGACCGGCTGTTCACCTCGTACGCACGACGCCACGCGGTCGCCCTGGAGCGCGAGGTGCTCTTCGACGGCGAGCTGTTCCCCGAGGGAACGCATCTGCCCGAAGTCCTGTACCGCATCGGCCCGTTCCCCTCCTGAGCGATCCGGAACGCATGACGCCACCCGTCACCCCCCTCAAGCAGGAGAACCCCCTGTGACCATCACCCCGCCCGCGCTGAGCGTCTTCGAGACCCTGGAGTCGGAGGTACGGAGCTACTGCCGCGGCTGGCCCGCGGTGTTCGACCGTGCGCAGGGCTCCCGTCTGACCGACGAGGACGGCCACGACTACCTCGACTTCTTCGCCGGCGCGGGATCCCTCAACTACGGCCACAACAACCCCGTGCTGAAACGCGCGTTGATCGACTACGTCGAGCGCGACGGGATCACCCACGGCCTCGACATGGCCACCACCGCGAAACGCGCCTTCCTGGAGTCCTTCCAGCACCATGTGCTGCGCCCGCGCGACCTCCCGTACAAGGTGATGTTCCCCGGCCCCACCGGCACCAACGCGGTCGAGGCGGCGCTGAAGCTGGCCCGCAAGGTGAAGGGGCGCGAGTCGATCGTCTCGTTCACCAACGCGTTCCACGGCATGTCGCTGGGCTCCCTGGCCGTCACCGGCAACGCGTTCAAGCGGGCCGGGGCCGGCATCCCGCTGGTGCACGGGACCCCGATGCCGTTCGACAACTACCTCGACGGCCGGGTGCCCGACTTCCTCTGGTTCGAGCGGCTCCTGGAGGACCAGGGGTCGGGTCTCAACCAGCCCGCCGCCGTGATCGTCGAGACGGTACAGGGCGAGGGCGGCATCAACGTGGCGCGCGCCGAGTGGCTGCGAGCGCTCGCCGACCTGTGCCGGCGCCGCGACATGCTGCTGATCGTCGACGACATCCAGATGGGGTGCGGGCGCACGGGGGCCTTCTTCTCGTTCGAGGAGGCCGGCATCGTCCCCGACATCGTCACCCTGTCGAAGTCCATCAGCGGCTACGGACTGCCCATGTCGCTCTGCCTGTTCAGGCCGGAGCTGGACATCTGGGGGCCGGGCGAGCACAACGGCACGTTCCGCGGCAACAACCCGGCGTTCGTCACGGCCGCCGCCGCGCTGGACGCCTACTGGGCGGACGGCCAGACGGAGAAGCAGACCCTGGCCCGGGGCGAGCAGGTCGAACAGGCGCTCCTCGCGATCTGCGACGAACACGCCGGGCTCGGGGCGCGGTACCGGGGCCGCGGTCTGGTCTGGGGGGTGGAGTTCACCGACCCCTCGCGCGCCGCCGCGGTCTGCGCCCGCGCGTTCGAACTGGGCCTCCTGGTCGAGACCTCCGGTCCGCAGAGCGAGGTCGTGAAGCTGCTGCCGCCGCTGACCGTCACTCCCGAGGAACTGGACGAGGGGCTGCGCACACTGGCCCGCGCGATCCGCGAGACGGCCTGACCCCGGGCCGCACCGGTACGGGACGCGTCGGATCCCGCCCCGTACCGGACCGGCCCGCACCGTCCCGCAGTTCCCCGGCCCGGCCGCGAGGACGAGTCCCGCACCGGGCGGCGCCGCACAGAGAACCGAGCACAGAGAACAGAGAACAGAGAAAGGCGACCCATCCACCGTGATCGTCCGATCCTTCAGCGACATCGAGAACACCGACCGGCACGTGAAGGCCGCTTCCGGCACCTGGGAGAGCAAGCGCATCGTGCTGGCGCAGGAGAAGGTCGGCTTCTCCCTCCACGAGACCATCATGTACGCGGGCACCGAGACGACCATGTGGTACGCGAACCACATCGAGGCCGTCCTGTGCGTCGAGGGCGAGGCCGAACTCACCGACGAGGAGACCGGTGAGAAGCACTGGATCACCCCCGGCACGATGTACCTGCTGGACGGCCACGAGCGCCACACCATGCGGCCGAAGACCGACTTCCGCTGCGTCTGCGTCTTCAACCCGCCGGTCACCGGACGGGAGGAACACGACGAGAACGGCGTCTACCCGCTCCTGACCGAGGAGGGCTGAACCCCATGACCACCGACACACGCACGGCCGTACGCACCGGCGCACGCCCCGACCTCTACCCCACGCGCGGCACGGCCGAGATGGTCACCCCCCGGCAGGACCCGGTCGTCTGGTCCGCGCCCGGCACCCCGGGGCCGATCGCCGTGAAGGACCTCCAGGACTTCGACCGCGACGGCTTCCTCTCCGTGGACCGGCTTATCGCCCCCGACGAGGTCGCCACCTGCCGCGCCGAGCTGGACCGGCTGATCGCCGACCCCGCGGTGCGCGCCGACGAGCGCTCGGTGATCGAACCGAAGTCGCAGAAGGTCCGGTCGGTCTTCGAGGTCCACCGGATCAGCGAGGTCTTCGCCCGGCTGGTCGCCGACGAGCGGGTGGTGGGCCGGGCCCGTCAGATCCTCGGCTCGGACGTGTACGTCCACCAGTCCCGGATCAACGTGAAGCCGGGATTCGGCGCATCGGGGTTCTACTGGCACTCGGACTTCGAGACCTGGCACGCCGAGGACGGTCTGCCGCGCATGCGGACGGTGTCCGTGTCGATCGCGCTGACCGAGAACCACGACACCAACGGCGGGCTGATGATCATGCCCGGTTCGCACAGGTCGTTCCTCGGCTGCGCCGGCGCGACCCCGCAGGACAACTACAAGCAGTCCCTGCGCATGCAGGACGCCGGCACCCCGTCCGACGAGGCGCTGACCGGGCTGGCCGACCTGCACGGCATCAAGCTCTTCACGGGACCGGCGGGCTCGGCGACCTGGTTCGACTGCAACTGCATGCACGGCTCGGGCGACAACATCACCCCGTATCCGCGCAGCAACGTGTTCATCGTCTTCAACAGCGTGGAGAACGCCGCCGAGGAGCCGTTCGCGGCACCGGCGCGGCGTCCGGAGTTCATCGGGGCACGGGACTTCACGCCGGTGGGGTGACGCCCCCGGCGGGCCGGACAGGGGCGGGGGCGCGAACGCCCCCGCCCCGCGCGCAATTCGATGGAGCCGTCGCGGCCGAACTCAACAGCCGACCACGCAAAACGCTCGGCTGGGAAACCCCAGCCGAGCGTCTGTCTGAACTGCTCGCCACCACACGTCAGTGATCACGTGTTGCGACGACCTCTGGAATCCGCCCTTGGCCGCACGGGGCGTTTTGTTGTCTGCGTGGTCAGCGCCGAGGGGTCCAGCGCATCGCGGGAAGCTCGTTCCACTGTGCGCGCTGCGGGTACTGGCGGGCGTGGTCGGCGCACGCCCAGTGCGTGAACCCTGCCCCGCTGTTGCTCTGCACTTCGCCGATGATCACGGGTCTACCCACGTACGGAAACGGGCCCCGCCGTGTCCGGTTGTCCACGCTTCCCCTATGAGTCCGAGCATTGACTACGAAGCCCCTGCACCGCTGTATCAGCAGATCGCGGCGGAGATCATCCGGGATATCAAGTCGGGCACTCTCGCCGTGGACCGCCCGATCCCCTCGGAGTCCGCGTTGATCCAGCGATGGGGCGTGGCGCGGGACACCGCCCGCCGTGCGGTCAGGCACGGACGGGGCCGACCAGGCGACCGCTTACGCGGTCATGGGCTCGAAGTAGCCCGGCGTCCGGAACAGACCCGCGAACGTGCCAGGGCGGTGGCGGTCGTCGAGCCATGCCCCGAGCGTCGTCGTGTCGCCGCTGATGATGGCCGCGAGCAAGCGCGTGTGGCACTCGTATTCCTCCCCCGGGGCGAACTCCCCGAGGAAACGCAAGTACCGGCGGTTCACGCCTATTTCGTAGTTCCGGAGCGCTGCGGCGTATTGCGTCCGCTCCGCGCTTTCCGGCACGTCCACCGCTCGCCGGCTGTCCTCTTCGGTGAGCGTTCCTGTCACGTCCCGGAAAGCGAGTGCGCCGAGAACGTCTGAGGGTTCTGTGATGCCAAACCGTTCAGCGGTCTTCCAGGTGATGGAGCGCGCTTCCCTGTCGCACGCGCCCTCCATGACGATTCCCAGGTTCCGCGTGTGGCGGCTTCCGCGTTCGTCGGCAACCGAGTAGGACTGTCCGGTTGCGCGGCGGTAGTTGATTCCGTACTGGGTGCGGACGGGCAAGCCTGCCACTTCCACGTACCGCCGACGCGATCCGTAATGAAGGCAGTCATGGGCGTACGCGCGCAGCAGGTCGAGCAGCGCCAGGGCGGGGTGCTCGGGATTTCGCCGTTCCATGGGGCCGTGCATGGTGATGACGGCGACCATTTGGAGATGCCGGTAACCCTGGTCCGGGTGGTGGAATCCGCCAAAGGCCCCGGCGCGCGAGGAATCGCAACCGACCAACACGCGGTCGAGCGGCAGCATCCGCGACAGCCCATAGCCCGCGTACCGGCGCTTGGAATCCCCCACACCAGCGTGGAAAGGCGTGGTGTCGATACCGTCCGCCGCCCATCGGCTGAGTATTTCCGAAAGCGGGCGGAACACGTGGGCGGGGTGCCTTCCCGTGAGCTGGGACGCATCGGCACGCATGACGGCAAGGGCCGCCATTGCCCGCGCTCCCGTGACCGACTCGTTCGGCGCGAGTTCCGTTAAGTCGGGGACC
This sequence comes from Streptomyces sp. NPDC032161, assembly GCF_040636995.1. Classification (NCBI taxonomy): domain Bacteria; kingdom Bacillati; phylum Actinomycetota; class Actinomycetes; order Kitasatosporales; family Streptomycetaceae; genus Streptomyces; species Streptomyces sp. NPDC032161. The sequence continues at coordinate 85,889 of NZ_JBEZVN010000002.1, forward strand.
CCGACTTGATGAGCTGAATGTGAGACTCTTGCATCCCCTCCGGGAGCATGTCCGGGCTGAACCACTTCGCCTCCAGAATCTCGAAGCCGTCGATCTTGAGCGTTCCACCCACGTGCAGAGCCTCATACGCGATCTCCACGCGGAGTTTGTAGCCGCTGGTTACCTGAACGAGCCGCCCCGGCACCACGTCAAGGCCCGTTTCTTCCCGGACCTCCCGAACGATGGTCTTCGGGAATTCCTCACTCTTGATGGCGTATCCGGTAGGAAGACCCCACGGGCGGTCAGCGGGCCACATTCGGTGTTTCAGAAGCAAGACTTCTCCCGCCTCATTTCGCACAATGCCCGTGACGCCGACCATGAATTTGGCGTGCGCGAACCACAGAACGCGCCATTGCAGCGGGCCGCGGATGAGCTTCCACATCCGGGCAATGATTCGCTTCATATGCACCCTTTCGATAAGGCAAGCGTGTCCAGCGCTTGCGATGCTGGCTCAACCTATGCCGTGGGGTGCAGGTCACGCCCAGGCTTCCGCGAGCCCGCCCCGGCCGCTCGACCTGTCCAGGGTTTCCACCACCGGGGCGGGATCTTGGCCCACCCCCGATGACTCGACCGTCCATTGAGGAATCACCGGGGGTGGAGTTGGAGCCCGTCCCCCTCGGGGGCCTGCGCAATCAGCACGGGGGGAGCTGTGCGGCACCGTGAGGGGGACGGGGGATCAGAGGCGACCGGTAGCCGCCAGCGTCGGAATCGCCGTGGCCAGCGCGGCGACGGTGGAGACGAACACGGACCATCCGAACCGGCGTGCATGTTTCACGAGTTCCCCCAGAGCGGTACGCAGTTGGGGCAGTCGTGGTGACGGGCGTTCGTGGGGTGCGTCGGACCCGGCAGTTAGACCACGCCGGTAGCGCTGACCGCCCCGCCGTACTGGTCCCACCAGCCGGCCGGAGAGTCCGCGTACGGCCCATGGGGATCGTCCACGAGGCTGACCAGATCCGGCGGCGGGAGAGGCCGCGTACGAGGCTGCTGCGGGCGCACTGCGGGTCCGGTCATCCGTGAGCGTCCGCGAGGTGGCGAGTCATCCTGACGTTGCAGTCGCTCTGCTTGTCCCGTCGCCGTTCGCCTCGCCCGGTCGCGCTCCATGGCGATGTTGTCGCAGTGAGCGCACCCAAGGGAGACATTAAATCGTCTCGAAGTTGCGTTCGATGAACTGGCTATGAAATACCCCGTGTCTCCCCCGCAAGACTTGCTCGAAAGAGTACGCAAGCATTCTGCGTATGTGGCTCACCTCATGGATGCACGCATGACGCTTGCGGAACAGCGCCACCTTTATGTGGTCGGAGGCTGGTTCCAACTTTTGGGCGCCACGTTGCACATTGACCTAGACCAGGAGCACGCCGCGACGGCCCGATTGCAGACTGCGGCCACCCTCGCGCAGCACGCAGAGCACCGCGAAATTGAGGCGTGGTGTTATGAGACAGATGCTTGGCGAGTGCTCACGGATGGCGACTATTCCCTCGCGCTAGAACTCTCCCTGACCGCACAGGAATTGGCACCGGCCGGAACCTCCGCTGCAATCCAGGCGACGGCGCAAGAGGGGCGGGCGAGAGCGCGGCTCGGAGAGGGGCCCGAAACATACGCGGCCATAGACAGAGTTCAACGAATGTCGTCTGCGATGTCCCCACGCAAGGGCACTGAACATCACTACCAATACGATCCGGGTAAGGCGCTGGCCTATACGGCGACAACCCTTGCATGGATCGGAGATTCCGCAGCGGAGGACTACGCCCGTCAGGTAATCGCCAGACTGGCACCCGTTGATGACGTGGAGAAATGGCCACGTCGAGTGGCTTCAGCGAATATTGACTTGGCGCTGGCATTGCTTGGCGGCGACCGACTGGACGAGGCGTGCAACGCAGCACAGCGGGCCATACTTTCCGGCCGTATCGTTCCGTCGAATCACTGGCGCGCGCTTGAGGTCGTGAGGGCCGTGGAGCGGCGACAGCTTCCGGAAGCATCCGACCTGCGAGAGGCTTACCAGGGATTGAAGGCATTCCCAAAGGGAGACTGAATGGTCCGCGTACACCTGAGAACGCAGGAACCCCGCACCCGTCGCCCTGGTGGGTGACGAGCGCGGGGGCTCTGTGGTGCTGCGGGTCAGTCCCAGACGTCCGAGTCGTCATGGTCGGGCTCGGGGGCCGTGATGGCGGCGGGCGCTTGGCGAAAGGCCCAACTCCCGTACGTTCCATGCGAGTTGCGCCCGGTACTGGCCTGCGATGGTGGTAGCGCCGTTCTTCTGCCATCCACGCTCGCCCCGGACGAGCGAGCCGTTTTCGGATAGCTTCCGTTCGCACTGGTCGATCCGCGCGGCAGAAATGCGGTAGTCCCTAAGGACAGTGGTGTCTACCTCACCGAGTCCAACCGCGAGTTTCAGCACAGGGACGACGCGCTGCCATTCGCGCGAGGCGACCGCACGGCAGCGGGAGTTCACCGATTCCTGTTTCGGATCGCTCACGCTGCGGAAGGTCTCGCGCCAATCGGGCTCGGGTCAGTTCCGAGGGCGGTACGGCAGCGCGCCCGTGGCGGGAAGGCGCGCCCCCTCGGGGCCCGTCGGCGCGGCGGTCAGAGCCCCGCGCCGAGGACGTCCAGCCACGCCGTGCCGTCCGCGCCCCCGCCGGCCCGGGGCAGCGACAGCTCCGCCCAGATGACCTTTCCCTGCGGGGTGTAACGGGTGCCCCAGCGTTCGGCCACTCTGGCGACGAGGAACAGGCCACGGCCTCCTTCGTCCATCAGAGCGGCGTCGCGCAGATGGGGCGAGGTGCTGCTGGCGTCGGCCACCTCGCAGGTCAGGGTGCGGTCGTACAGCAGTCGTACGGTGACCGGCGCGGAGCCGTAGCGGATGGCGTTGGTGATCAACTCGCTGAGGACCAGCTCCATCGGGAACGCGAGCGCGGGCAGGCCCCAGTCGTCGAGCTTCCGGGCCGCGGCGGCGCGCATCCCCGCCACCGCGGCGGGGTCGAACGGTACGTCCCAGTCGGCGACGCGGTCGGGCGGGATCGCCCGCGTCCGGGCGATGAGCAGCGCCACGTCGTCCTTCGGCCGACTGGGCAGGAGCGCGTCGAGCACCGCCTGGCAGCTGTCCTCCGGCGACCGGCCGGGGTGGCCCGCCAGGGCTTGGCGCAGCAGTTCGATCCCCACGTCGATGTCCCGGGTCCGGTCCTCGATGAGCCCGTCGGTGTAGAGGACGAACTGGGTGCCCTCCGCAACCGTCAGTTCCGCGGTCTCGAAGGGCATGCCGCCCAGGCCCAGGGGCGGGCCGGCCGGCAGATCGGGGAAGGAGACGTCGCCGTCGGGCCGGACCAGGGCGGGCGGGGGATGCCCGGCCCGCGCCACGGCGCAGTGGTGGGAGACGGGGTCGTAGATCACGTAGAGGCAGGTGGCTCCCATGACGCCCGCGCCGACGGCGGTCTCCGCCTCCTCCTGGTCGATGCGCGCGACCAGGTCGTCGAGGTGGCCGAGGATCTCGTCGGGCGGCAGGTCGAGGGTGGAGAAGTTGTGCACGGCCGTACGCAGCCGTCCCATCGTGGCGGCCGCGTGCAGGCCGTGGCCGACGACGTCCCCGACGACCAGCGCCACCCGGCTGCCCGGGAGCGGGATCACGTCGAACCAGTCGCCGCTCACCCCGGAGATCGCGGGCAGGTAGCGATGGGCGACATCGAGCGCGCTCTGTTCGGGCAGGGCCCGCGGGAGCAGGCTGCGCTGCAGCGTCACGGCCATGACGTGCTCACGGGTGTAGCGGCGGGCGTTGTCGATGCTGACGGCCGCCCGGGCGACCAGTTCCTCGGCCAGGGACAGATCGTCCTCGTCGAACGGCTCGGGCTTCCCGGAGCGCCAGAAGTTGGCCATGCCCAGGATGACGCCCCGTGCCTGGAGGGGCACCGTGATCAGGGAGTGGATGCCGTAATCGACGATCCTCCGGGTCAGCTCCGGGTCCTGGGCGAGCCAGCCGGGCGCGGCGGACAGGTCGGGCACCAGCTCCGGCCGGCCGGTGGCGAAGGCCCGTGCCTGCGGGGTGGAGGGGAGGAAGCTGGTCAGGCGGCCGGGGCGGTAGAGGGGGTGGTCGTCCCGGATGCCGTGGACGGCGGTGCGGCGCATGTCCGCGTCCGTACCGGTCGGCTCGTCCCCCCGCAGGACCGGGTCGGCCAGGTCGACGGTGGCGAAGTCGGCCAGCCGGGGGACCGCGACCTCGGTCAGCTCCTCGGCCGTGCTCACCACGTCGAGGCTGGTTCCGATGCCGAGGCCGGCGTCGTACAGCAGCCGCAGCCGCTCGCGGGCGCTCTCCGCCCTGCCGGACAACGCCCGCAGTTCCGTGGAGTCACGCAGGGTCGCGACCGTCCCCTTGGGTCCGCCGTGACGGTCCGTGGTCCGCTGGTTCACCGCGAGCAGCCTGTCCCCCACGAGGTGCACCTCGTCCGTGGCCGTGCGCCCCGAGGTCAGCAGTGCTGCCATGCCGGGGTCGAGACCGGGCACCTGCGAGATGTGCCGCCCCTCGGCGTCGAGCGGCAGGTCCAGCAGCCGTCTGGCCTCGTCGTTGGCCAGCAGCAGCCGGCCGTCGTTGCCGACGATGAGCACGCCCTCGCGCACGGAGTGCAGCACCGCGTCGTGGTGCTCGTACATTCGGGTCATCTCGGCCGGGCCGAGCCGGTGGGTCTGCCGCCGCAGCCGCCTGGCCACCAGCGCCGTCCCGGCCGTGGCCATGGTGAGCGCGGTCGCGCCCGCGCCCAGGATGATCGGGATCTGGCGCGTGACCGCTCCGGCCACGTTCTCGGCCTTCATCCCGGCGGCCACCAGGCCCACGACCTTGTGCGCGGGATCGCGGACGGGGACGATCGCCTGCACCTCGCGGCCGAGCGGGCCGTTGACGCTCTCGGTGTACACCTGGCCGGCCAGCGGCGGTCCGATGTCGCCGACGATCCGCTTCCCGATCAGTTCCGGCCGGGGATGCGTGTAGCGGATCCCCTGCGTGTCCGTCACGACGATGAAGTCGACGTCCGCCGCCTTCCGCCCCGCCTCGGCGAGCGGCTGGAGCACCCGGGAGGGGTTGGGGTCGCGCAGCGCGGCCGGGAGGCCCGGTGCGTGCGCGAACGTCTGCGCGACGGCGATGCAGCGGCGCCTCGCCTCGGTCTCGCTGTCGTACCGGGAACCCACGACGAGCGCCAGCATCGCGGCGGCCACCAGGAGCACGACCACGGCCACCTGAAGGGCGAAGACCTGGCCCGCGAGGCTCCGGGGGTGCTTGCCCACGAGTGACCGAAGCTGAGCGCTCCGGAATCGGCCGCGACGACTGACCACATTGCCCTTTTTAACACCGCGGGGTCGAAGGCGCGTGCGGCGGATCCGGTCGGCGCCCGCCCGGTGCGGGAGCGCGCGACGGCGCCCGCGCCGGTCCGGCGGCCATGGGGCCGGACCGGCTCCGGGACGGTACGGGTGACGCGGCGGTCCGCCGTCGTGGCGGGCCCGTTCACGCAACCGGGTGCCGCCCTCTCGCGGCCGTCAGGACCGGACGGTGTCCAGCGCCGGGTAGTCGACGTATCGATTGGTGTCCCTGCCGAAGAAGGTGGACGGGTCGGGGGTGTTGAACGGGCCGTTGGCCCTCAGCCGGGCGGGCAGGTCCGGGTTGGCGATGAACAGCGCGCCGTAGGAGATGACGTCGGCGGTCCCGTCGTCGACCAGCGGGTGGTCGTCCGGCCCGGTCGGTCCGTCCGTGTGCGCGTTGAGGAGAACCTCTGCCGGGAGGCCGCGGGGTCCGCGGACTGCCCCGGGCGCCGCTGTCCCCTGCCGAACCGGGGACGCGAGCACGGCCCGGTCGCCCTCGCGGACTCAGCGCGCGAGCACGTCCAGGGCCCGGTCCGCGTCGGCCTGCGTGTTGTACAGGTGGAAGGCCGCGCGCAGACTCCCCGCCCGGTCCGAGACCACCACCCCGGCCCGCGCCAGCTCGGCCGCCCGTCCGCCGAGTCCGGGCACGGCCACGATGGCCGACTCCCCGGGCACCGCCTCGTGCCCCAGCCCGGCGAGCCCCTCCCGGAAGCGGGCCGCGAGCCCCGTGACGTGCGCATGGACGACGTCGACACCGACCTCGCCCAAAAGGGCGAGGGAGTGCTCGGCCCCGTGGTACGAGAGGAAGGACAGCGGTTCGTCGTAGCGGCGGGCGCTCCGCGAGAGCCGCAGAACCGGGCCGTACGTGCTGTTCCAGGGGTCGTCGGAGGCGGCCCACGCGGCGAAGAGGGCCGGGAGGGTGCGCTGAGCCTCCTCGGTGACGGTGAGGAACGAAGTGCCCCGCGGACCGAGCAGGAACTTGAAGCCGCCGACGACGACGTAGTCGTACGCCCCGGCGTCCAGCGGGAGCCAGCCGGCCGACTGGGTGGCGTCGAGCAGGGTCCGGGCGCCATGGGCCGCCGCCGCCTTCCGCACCGCGTCGAGGTCGGCGATCCGGCCGTCGGCGGACTGCACGGAGGAGAAGGCGACGAGCGCGGTCCCGGGCCGCACCGCATCGGCCAGCGCCTCCAGCGGCACGTACCGCACCCGCAGGTCGCCACGGACCGCGAACGGGGTGACGATGGAGCTGAACTCCCCCTCGGGTGCGAGGACTTCGGCCCCCGCCGGGAGCGAGGCCGCGATCAGCCCGACGTGCACGGAGACGGAACCGCCGGTGGCCACCCGGTCGGCGTCGACCCCGACGAGGCGGGCGAATCCGGCCCGGGCCGCCTCCACCGCCTCGAAGTCGCCGGAACCGACCCTGCGCCCCGTGGCGAGTTCGTCGACGAGCTTCTTCACGGCCTCCACCGCACGGCGGGGCAGCAGGCCGCAGCTGGCGGTGTTGAGGTACGTGGTCTCCGGAGCGAACTGGTCTTCCGCCACACGGCTGAGCGAATCAGTCTCCATGCGTCCAGCCTGAAGCCGACTTGAACGCCCGTCAATCACTGACGATCAGCGAAGATCGCCGACGATCAGAGGGAATCCAGAACGACACTCCCCCGTCCACGCTCGCCACACAGACGCGGCCCGGGTCCGCCGCCCACGCCGGGACGGCCGGGACTGCCGCCCACGCACCCGAACTGCCGGGATTGCCGGGACTCAGGAGGCGCCGCCGCCGTTCTGCGGGACCTCGCAGGCGCCGTCGGCGTCGCAGGCCGCGGCGTCCCCGCCGATCGCGGTCAGCGGCCGGTCCTTCCACGCCTGTTCGAGCGCCTGCGCGAAGACCTCGGCGGGCTGACCGCCGGAGACCCCGTACCGCCGGTCGAGCACGAAGAACGGCACCGCGTTGGCCCCCAGCTCGGACGCCTCCCGCTCGTCCGCCCGCACCTCGTCGGCGTAGGCCTCCGGATCGGCGAGCACGGCCCGCGCCTCGTCCGCGTCGAGTCCGGCCTCGACGGCCAGCTCGACCAGCACATCGGCGTCGTAGACGGAACGCTCCTCGGCGAAGTTCGCCCGGTAGGCGAGGGTCAGCAGCTCGTCCTGGCGACCGCGGGCCTTGGCCAGGTGGAGCAGCCGGTGGATGTCGAAGGTATTGCCGTGGTCGCGCCCCTCGGTGAGGTAGCCGAGCCCCTCGGCCCGGGCGTTGGCCGCGACGTTCTCCTCCATGGCCCGCGCCTCGTCGGGGGTGCGACCGTACTTCCGCGCCAGCATGTCGACCACCTGCACGGTGTCGCCCTTGGCGTGTCCGGGGTCGAGCTCGAAGGACCGGTGCACGACCTCGACCTGATCACGGTGGGCGAACCCCGCCAGGCCCTTCTCGAAGCGGGCCTTGCCGATGTAGCACCAGGGGCAGGCGATGTCGCTCCAGATCTCGACGCGCATGTCTTCTTCTCTCCGGGAGTCGGGGGCTGGGGTCCGGCCCCCGGAATCCGGGGTCCGGTGGCCGGGGCCGGGCAGCGCGAAGCACTTCTCCGCGCACCGGGACGAACACCACGACGGCCCCGCGCATTCCCGGAACACGAACCGGCCAGTGCGAGGCACGGGCACCCCGCGCGCCTCGGCGCAGCCGTCGCGACGCGGGCCCTGTCGGCCGACGCGTTGTCGGGCTACAGGCTCGTGTCGTCGCGTCGGCAGTGGCCGCGTTGTGCCGTGAGGTGCCCACTTGCCGCCGCCTTTTGACTGACGCGGGTGAATGACACGAACTGTTCGTTCCTCAGATGCGGATATTCACCCGATTGATGTACTGGCCGCCGAAGGAGTTCGGCAGTCGAGGGAAGAAATCCTCCCGCGCCTGCGCCGTAATACTCAATGCACGCCGAGGAATGTAGCGTGCTGCCCGGTCCAGACCGGGGGCCCAGTCGCGAGGAGCCGAAAATGCTCAAGGGGTTCAAGAACTTCATGATGCGCGGCGATGTCGTCGTCGTAGCTGTAGGCCTCATTGTCGCATTGGCCTTCAGTACCTTGATCAAGGCGTTCACCGATTCCGTGATCAATCCCATTATTGCGCGCGCTCAGGGCGGCCGTTCAGTCGGATTGGGGTGGCAACTCGGCCAGGCGGGCAACAAGGCTACGTATCTCGATATCGGTTCCTTCATCTCGGCAGTCATCTACTTCATCATCTTCATGGCCGTCGTCTACTTCCTCATCGTCGTACCGTACAAGCGATATTCGGCGCGGCACGGTGTGGTGGTCTTCGAAGAGCCGGGGCCTGTCAAGACGTGCCCGGCCTGCCTGTCCGAGGATCTGCCGGCCGCTGCCACCAAATGTCGGTACTGCGGCATCGAGCAGCCGCCGACGACCAGAACGCCACGCCCCTGATCGGACGGGGGGATCACGACCGTTCCGGGGTGCTTCCAGGAAGCGAAGGGCCGGGGCGGCCTGGACCACTACGACGACGCGACGCGCGGCAGGAACCTCCGGGCGCCCCGGCCCAAGCGATCTCTCCCGGGCCGCACAGGCATGGCCTTCGTGCGCTCGCCCCCACAACTCAACAGCCTCATCGGCGCCTGAACCATCACGGCACGGACAGAGGGCTCCAAACACCTGCGCGAACGCAGGGTGCGTGATGTGATCCAACGGGGACGAAGGTCACGATCGAGGGGGAGCCTGATGATTTCCGAGCCGGAGATGACGGGCGACTTCGCCCCCACCGCCTCCCGCGAGGTGATGGACGGTTTCGGAAGCGAACCCGCCGGGGGATCCGGGAAGCACCGACCGTGGCTGTGGGCGCTGGGCGGGGCCGTCATGGCCACTGTCCTCTGGGCCGGGGCGTTCTTCCAGTACGGACTCGGCGACCGGAGACCGGACTTGCACGGGTACCGGCTGGACAAGGACCCTTGCCCGTCCCTGCGGCTGAAGTCGATGGGCGCGGCGATCGGACCGAGAGAGAAGGCCGATCCCGGACCACGGCTTCTGAACCATGCCGCCCTCGACCAGGCGCGGTGTTTCATCTCGCTCAGGCCGACGGGCGCGGCCGACGAGCCCGGCAAGGGCTGGTCGATCGGGTACGGCGTCGGAATCACGGTGTCGCTGCACAAGGAGTCGGACCCCGGAGCCGAGTTCGAAGCCCTACGACGGGTGACCGACACGGGCATCGACCCGGAAGTGAAGCTGGAGACGGTGCCGAATCTCGGCGAACGGGCCTACCTGCTGACCGCTGACGACGGATCCTCGGAACTCCGGGTGCGGGAGGGCGGCGCGGTCTTCTCCCTGAATCTCTACATCTCCACCCAGTACATGGACGACGGCTCGCACGAACAGCCCACCGACGACGAACCGGAGGTGCCCAAAGTGTCCGCCTACCACTCGGCCATGATCAGTGACATGCGTGACCTCATGGCGATGCTCAAACACTGAGGGCCTGCCCCCGCGCCCCGGTGGTCACGGCACGGACCTCGGCCCATACCGTCTTCCCGGACGGTGGGCACGGGTCCACGCCCCAGTCCGCGGCGAGCGCCTCGACGATGATCAGCCCTCGCCCGCCTTCGTCCGCCTCCCGGGGCACGGCGGAGAGGTCGCGTTCACCGCGCGGGTCGGTGACCTCGATCCGCAGCCGGCCGTTCGGCAGCATGGCCAGCCCGAGACGGAACCCCCGCCCCTCCAGCCTCCCGTGCACGGCCGCGTTCGCCGCCAGTTCGGCGACGACGAGCGCGGCAGCGTCGGTGCGCTCCCCGTCACGCGGCCATCCCCACGCCGCCAACTGCTCCACCGCGAGCAACCGGGCCAGGCGGGCACCTCGGCGCGTGGCACTGAACAACTGCGTGAACTGCTGTGCGGATGCCGCTGGTTGCGGGGCATCGATCTGTACGGATTCACTCGTCACGCCACTCAGCGTGGTCGAGCGGCCGTACGCTGACCAGCAACGACGACGGTACGCAGCGTGCATGTACCGGTACGCACGGCGACCGGTACCGCCCGTCCCCCGTGACGAAGGGATGGGCTGTGACGGGCACGGTGGGCCGATGAGCGACGAAGGCGGGCAGCACGATGGAGTTGGACGGCGCGATCGACGGCAGCGACGACTCGGAGGAAGCCGCGGACCTGTTCCGTGTGGTCGGCCGTCAAGTCCGGCTGCTGCGCGAACGGGCCGGCCTCACACAGCGGGAGCTGGGCGAACGCCTCGGGTACAGCGAGGAGCTGATCCGTTCGCTGGAACGCGGACGCAGAACGCCACAGCCCGAATTCCTGGACGCGGCCGACGACTTGCTGAGCGCGGGCGGACTGCTCCGGTCCACGATGGAGGACGTGAAGCGCGCGAAGGCGCGGGCACGCGTGAAGCATCCGGCGTGGTTCAAGGATTACGCGAGGCTGGAGGCGGACGCTGTCGAGCTTTGCTACTACAGCAATCACACGGTGCCTGGCCTGTTTCAGACCGAGGCGCACACACGTGCCCTGTACGCCATGCGCAAGCCCCTGCTGGACGACGAGCTCATCGAACAGCGGGTGACGTCCCGCCTGGCTCGACAGACCGTCCTGACGAAGCGCCCCGCCCCAATGGTGAGTTGCGTCGTCGAGGAAGCGATCCTCCGACGCCCCATCGGTGAATGGGACGTTCACGAGGAGCAGCTCCAAGAGCTGGTCAGGCTCGGCGGTTTGCGAAACGTGGAGCTTCAGGTCATGCCGTTGGACCGGCCCGAACACGCGGGCCTCGGTGGCCCGTTCATCCTCCTCACTCCGACACGTAAACCACAGGTCGGCTACCTTGAGGTACAGAACATCAGCCGGTTGATCACCGACCCGGAGGAAGTTCGTATTCTGGCCGCACGATACGGGTGCATCCGATCGCAGGCGCTCACACCGCGTGAGTCCTTGGCTCTGATCGAAAGGTTGCTGAAAGACCGATGAAGCCCGACATCCGGGTTCAGCGCCCGGCAGACGACTCGTGGTTCAAGAGCAGTCACAGCTCCAACGAGGGCGGCGAGTGCGTCGAGGTATCCGTCGCCGAACAGGCCGTCCTCGTCCGCGACTCGAAGGACACCGCCCGCTCCCACCTCACCCTCACCCCGACCGCCTGGACGCACTTCGTGCGATACGCGGCGAAGTGAGCACGCCCCGGCGTCCCCGTCCCGACAGAAAACTGCCACCCTCGCGCCCCCACTGAGGTGAGTCCGGCGTCCGAGGACGCCATGGCAGGGCGCGGCAGGCTCGTCGGCCGACGGGGCCGGGCGGCCGGGTCACTCGGCTGGCCTGGTGCGGTCGCCACGCGGTGGTCGCGGGTTCACGCTGTGAACGTGGCGGAAGCGCGGCCGGGTTCCGCTTCCGCACCACGGTGTGCGGCGACGACCGCGCCGGCGACGAAAGGTGACAGCCATGGCGAGCATGCCCAGTGGTGTGCGACAGGACACGACGGGCTCCCGGGACGGCGGACGGGTGGCCGGACCGGCGATGTTCGTCGGCGTGGCGCTGGTCCTCAGCGGGGTGCTGAGCGTGCTCCAGGGCATCACCGGCATCGCCCGCGACAGGCTGTACGGCGTACCGCTGCACTACGAGTACCGCTTCGACCTCACCACCTGGGGCTGGATCCATCTGATCGTGGGAATCGCCCTGCTGGTCGGTGGTTTCGGAGTGCTGCGGGCCATGAGCTGGGGTCGTTCGGCCGGTATCGGGCTCGCCGCCATCAGCCTGGTCACCCAGTTCATGTTCATCCCGTACTACCCGCTATGGGCCATCAGCGTGATGACGCTGGACCTCATCGTTCTCTGGGCACTGATCAGGCTTGCCATCTGAGCCCGACCTCCCGCATCGCCCGGTCGTTGGTTCCGCATCGTCGTCCGCCGGGCGGGACGGCGAGGGTCACGCGCGGCGGCCGTCCACACTGCGGGGCAGGTTCAGCGGGTTGCCCTCGCGGAGTTCCGGCGGGAGGAGCGCGTCGGGGGTCGACTGGTACGTGAGCGGGCGCAGCCAGCGTTCGATCGCGGTGGCGCCGACCGAGGTGGATGTGGATGTGGTGGCCGGGTAGGGGCCGCCGTGGTGCTGGGCGGGGGCGACGGCGACGCCGGTCGGCCAGCCGTTGACGAGGACGCGCCCGGCCAGCGGGGTGAGGGCCGCGAGGAGGGCGGGGGCGTCGGTGTCGGGCCCGTCGGTGGCGGTGTGGAGGGTGGCCGTGAGGTTGCCGGGGAGGCGGGAGAGGACGGCGTCGATCTCGTCGTCGGAGGTGTAGCGGGCGACGACCGTGACCGGCCCGAAGCACTCCTCCAGGAGCGCGTCGTGCGGGCCGTCGGCGGCGAGGAGGTGTGCCGGAACGGTGAGGAAGCCGGGTGCGACGGTGTGGTCGCCGCCCGCGCCGGGGATGACCGGGGCCTCGACACCGGGGAGCGCGGCCCGTTCGCCCACCCCTGAGAGGAAGGCGTCGCGCATCCGGTGGTCGAGCAGGGCCCCGGCCTCGCTGCCGCTGACCGCGTCGGTGAGCGCCTTCAGGAGCCGGTCGCCGCTCTCCCCGGCCGGGGCCAGGACGAGTCCTGGCTTGGTGCAGAACTGGCCCAGGCCCAGGGTCATCGAGCCCGCGAGCCCGGCACCGATCCGCTCGCCGCGCTCGGCGGCGGCGGCCTCGGTGACGACCACGGGGTTGAGGGAGCCCAGTTCGCCGTGGAAGGGGATGGGGACGGGGCGGGCGGCCGCCGCGTCGTGCAGGGCGCGTCCGCCGCGTACCGAGCCGGTGAATCCGGCGGCGGCCACCAGCGGGTGCCTGATCAGTTCGAGGCCCGCGTCGAAGCCGTGCACCAGGACCAGCACGTCCTCGGGCAGTCCGGCCCGTGCGGCCGCCCGGCGCAGTACGGAGGCGCAGAGTTCGGCGGTGGCGGGGTGGTCCGGGTGCGCCTTGACGACAACGGGGCAGCCGGCGGCCAGCGCGCTCGCGGTGTCACCGCCGGGGACGGAGAAGGCGAGCGGGAAGTTGCTCGCCGCGTACACGGCGACCACCCCGAGCGGAACCTTGTAGCGGCGCAGGTCGGGCCATGGCGGGGTTTGGGTGGCGTCCTCGTGGTCGATGCGGATGTCGAGGTAGGCGCCCTCGTCGGCGACCTCCGCGAACGCCCTCAACTGGGCGGCGGTCCGGGCGAGTTCGCCGGTGAGCCGGGCCGGGCCGAGCGCGGTCTCCGCGTCGGCGGCCTCGATGACGCGCTCCCCCGCCTCGGTCAGCAGGTCGGCCGCGGTGCGCAGGAAGGCGGCGCGTACGGCACGGTCGGCGAGGGTGCCGCGTACGGCGTGGGCGGCCCGGACGGCGCGGTCGACCTCCTCCGACGATGCCTCCACCGCAACCTGCTCGCGCGGGTTGCCGGTGCGGGGGTCGACGCTCAGGACGGGTGCTGCTGCCACCGTGATTCCTTCCGCTCCGCTGCCACACATCAGAATTCGTTCGGTATTCTGAACACAGTTCGCGATCTTGAATATGGCCGACTCTATTTCCGGGCTTCGGGAGTTGGCAAGGAGCCGTACGGCCAAGGAGCCCCCGGATTCCGGAGAGGCCGGGGCCGAAGGCGCCGGGGCGGGAAGCCACGGGGCTCGTCAGCGGACGGACGGCGTGGGACGGGGAGGGGTGCGGAACGATGTCTGCCGCCGAATCGGGTGGGGCACAGGTCAAGTCCGCCGTGCGCACGGTGGAACTGCTGGAGTACTTCGCCGGACGGCCCGGCATGCACTCGCTCGCCACGGTGCAGGAGGCCGTCGGCTACCCCAAGTCCAGCCTCTACATGCTGTTGCGCACGCTCGTGGAGCTGGGCTGGGTGGAGACCGACGCGACGGACACCCGGTACGGGATCGGCGTACGGGCCCTGCTGGTCGGCACCTCGTACATCGACGGCGACGAGGTCGTCGCTGCCGCCCGGCCGACCCTGGACCGGCTGGCCGACGACACCACGGAGACCATTCACCTGGCCCGCCTCGACGGCACGGACGTGGTGTACCTGGCGACCCGGCAGTCCCAGCACCATCTGCGTCCGTTCACCCGGGTCGGCCGACGGCAGCCCGCCCACTCCACCGCGCTCGGCAAGGCGCTCCTGGCCACCCACAGCGACGAGCAGGTCCGCGAGATGCTGCCGGAAACGCTGCCCGCGCCGACCGGGCACACCATCACCGACCGCGAGAGGCTCATCGAGGAGCTGCACGCCGTACGCGAGCGGGGGTACGCGGTGGACCGCGAGGAGAACACCCTCGGCCTGCGCTGCTTCGGTGTCGCCGTCCCGTACCGCACCCCGGCGCGCGACGCCATCAGTTGCTCGGTTCCGGTCGCCCGGCTCACGCCCGCGCACGAGCAGATGGTGAAGGACGCGCTGTTCGACGCGCGGGACCGGCTCGCCCTCGCCACCCGGAGGCTGTGAGCCGGGCTTTCCCCACGGGCCGGATCGTGCCCGCTCCGTTCGTGTGCGGCCCCGCGCCCCGTGCGGTTCCGTCGTGTGTGCCCCGTGCAGGTCCCGGTCGGGGGGGTCCGGCTCCGGTCGCATGCGTACCGTCCTGCCCCGCCCCGTCGTGCCCGTTCCGACCTGGTCGCACCGTTCATGAGGAATCGGTGAGAATCGGCGCGACCTGGAACGACGCGCGATACCCCGCACGTCCTCCTGCGGGATGAACAAGACCATCAGGCGGACCTCGGTCTTCTGTCTGCTCCTGGTCCTCGCCCTGCTGGTGCGGGCGACCTGGCTGCAGGCGTATCAGGCACAGGCACTCGCAGACGACGACCACAACCGGCGGAAGATCATCGCGCAGTACGCGCAGCCGCTCGGCGACATCATCGTGGCCGGGAAACCGGTCACCGGCTCGAAGAGGACGGTGGACAGCGACCTCGCGTACAAACGCACCTACACCCAGGGCGCGCTCTACTCGGCCGTCACCGGCTACAGCTCGCAGGCTTTCGGCACCACGCAGCTCGAAGGGATCTACAGCCATGTGCTCGACGGCACCGACGACCGGCTGAAGAACCCGCTGGACGCGTTGACCAACGAGCAAGCGGCCCCGGGCGACGTCCTGACCACGATCGACCCCGATGTGCAGAAGGCCGCGTACGAGGCGCTCGGCGACGACAAGGGCGCGGCGGTCGCGATCGACCCGGGCACCGGGCAGATCCTGGGCATGGTCTCCACCCCGTCCTACGATCCGTCGACGATCAGCGGGACGACGGACGGCGACGCCTGGCAGGAACTGCTGCACGACAAGGACAAGCCACTGGTCAACCGGGCGCTGCGGCAGCCGCTGGCGCCCGGTTCGACGTTCAAGCTGGTGGTGGCCGCCGCGGCGCTGGAGGACGGACTGTACGACTCCGTCGACGAGCGCACGGACAGCCCGAATCCGTACCGCCTGCCCGGCAGCAGCAGGGACCTGGAGAACGAGAACGCCTCCGCCCCCTGCGAGAACGCCACGCTGCGCACCGCGCTCCAGTACTCCTGCAACAACGTCTTCGGGAAGATGGCCGTCGATCTCGGCCAGGACAAGGTCAGGGCGATGGCTGAGAAGTTCGGCTTCAACGACGAGAAGCTCGACGTGCCGGTGCGCGCCTACGAGAGCGTCTACCCGTCCGGCATGGACAAGGCGCAGACCGCGTTGTCGGGCATCGGGCAGTTCGAGGTGACCGCGACGCCGTTGCAGATCGCCATGGTGTCGGCCACCCTCGCCAACGGCGGCGAACTCGCCGCGCCGCACATGGTGTCGAAGGTGATGGACGCCGACGGCGACACCCTGCAGGAGTACGCCGACGGGGACACGAAGCGGGTGGTCTCGAAGTCCACCGCCGAGCAGCTGCGCAGCGCGATGGTGACGGTCGTCGAGGAGGGCACGGGCAGCAACGCCCGGATCGCCGGGGCCGAGGTCGGCGGCAAGACGGGGACCGCGCAGAACGGTGTGGGCAACAGCAGGACGCCGTACGCCTGGTTCACCTCGTACGCGAAGGACCGGACCAGCGACAAGGAGGTCGCGGTCGCGGTGATCGTCGAGGACTCGGGCGCGGCCCGCTCGGAGGTCAGCGGCAACGGCCTGGCCGCGCCGATCGCCCAGAAGATGATGAAGGCCGCCCTGGCGCGCTGACAGCCGGGCGGGCCGGCAGGGAGGGGCGGGGTCGGCAGGGCGGTGCGTACGCCGGTCCCGGCGCGGTTTCCCCCCTTCTCCTCCCCGCTCTCGCTCCGCCCGTGCCGCCTCCGCTTCCGATTCCGTTTCCGCTTCCTTTCCCAAGCCCCGGGCGCACGCCCGCGCCGGGGCCGTATCGGGCATCCGCCTTACGGGCGATACCGGGACCGCGGGCGCGGCCGGTACGGAATAAGGCATCCTCCCGATGCCCCCGGGCTTCCTCAGTCACCAGCCTGGACGCGTCACACAGGAACGGGTTCCGGAGGATTGTCGTGGTGGGTACGAGGCCGGGTCCGGCGACGGTGAGGGTGTTGCGGGACCGTACGGCGGGGCTGTTCCTGACGGCGGTCGTCGTCTCCGGGTTCGGGACGTCCGCGATGTGGCTGGCGGCCGGGGTCTGGGTGAAGTCGCTCACCGGCTCCGCCAGCCTGGCGGCGCTCGCCGTCTTCGCGATGTGGCTCCCGGTGCTGGTCGGACCCGTGCTCGGGGCGGTCGCCGACCGGCTCCCCCGGAAGCCTCTGCTGATCTGGGCGAACCTGCTGATGGCAGGGCTGATGACCACGCTCCTCCTGGTCGACTCGGCAGGGCGGGTCTGGATCGTCTTCGTCGTGCTCGTCCTGTACGGAGCGGTCTCCGTCCTGACGGAGGCGGCCGAGTCCGCGCTGGTCACCGGGGCCGTCGACGCCCGTCTGCTGGGCGATTTCAACGGGCTGCGGATGACGGCGAACGAGGGCATGAAGCTGCTGGCCCCGCTGGCCGGTGCGGGGCTGTACACCCGGTTCGGGGGCGGTGCGGTGGCGCTGCTGGACGCGATGTCGTTCGCGCTGGCGGCCGGGATCTGCGCGCTGCTGCCGGTGCGTGAGCCGGCCGGGGACGACGGCGCGGCCCGTCGGCGCGACGCAGAACGCCGTTCCGGGATGCGCGAGCTGTGGCGGTCCCCGGTGCTGCGGCCACTGGTGCTGACGGGTTCGGCGACGATGCTGTGCGCGGGGATCAACGGGGCGGCGATCTACGCCTTCATCGACACCCTCGGGCACTCCCCCTCGTACGCGGGCGCGCTCTACGCGGTGCAGGGCGCCGGATCCGTCGCCGTCGGACTGCTGGCGGGGCCGCTGCTGCGGCGGATGGACGAGCGGGTGTTCGCGGCGGCCGGAACCGTGGTGTTCGCGGGGGCGATCGCGCTGCGGGCGCTGCCCTACGACGCGGTGGCGCTGGCGGGCAGCGCGATCATCGGATTCGGCCTGCCGTGCGTGCTGATCGCCGCGATGACGGCGGTGCAGCGGGAGACCCCGGACGCGGTGCTGGGCCGGACCTCGGCCACCGCGAACACGCTGATGATGGTGCCGAACGCGGTGGCACTGGCGCTGGGCGCCGGACTGATCGCGCTGGTGGACGTCCGGGTGCTGCTGCCGCTGACCGGTGCGGCGGCGCTGCTGGCTCCGGTCCTGCTGCTCACGGGGCGGCGGACGGCACGGGGCGCGGGTCGGCTCGCGTCGCGGCGGAACGGGGAAGCAGGGTCACGGGTACGTCAAGGCGGGTGAAGGTAAGGGAACGGCAAAGCCGGGTCGTTCGTTACCCGGTGCATGACCGCTATGACCCCTGGCTCGAACATCCCTCTGTCCGCCGCCCGCGTGGCAGTGGACGTCTCCGCCCCGGTGCGGCTCGACGTTTCGGGCCTGCTTCTCACCGCCTCCGGCAAGGTGCGCTCCGACGACGACTTCGTCTTCTACAACCAGCCCGTCGGCCCCGGCGTGACGTACCGCTCGGGCGGCGGTACGTCGCCGGACGCGATCGTGGTGGACACCGCCGCGGTGCCGCCCGGGATCGAGAAGATCGTCGTCACGGCGAGCCCGGACGCGGCGGGACAGACCTTCCAGGGCATCGAGCCCACGGCGACCGTGCGCAACGCCGACGACAACAGCGTGCTGGCCACGTTCACCCCGCCCCGGCTGACGACCGAGACGGCGCTGGTGGTCATGGAGGTCTACCTCCGCAACGGCGCCTGGAAGGCCCGCGCGGTCGGTCAGGGCTATGCGAACGGCCTGGCAGGCATCGCGACGGACTTCGGCGTCTCGGTCGAGGACGAGCCCGCGCCGACCGCCACACCGGCACCCGCACCGGCACCGGCACCGGCACCGACTGCCGTGCCCAGCGCGCCGCCCGCTCCGGCCGCCGCGCCCCCGATGCCCTCCGCGCCCCCCGTGGACCCGCGGATCGCCGCTCCCCCGGCCCCCGCCGCCCCGTCGGCCGCACCCGCACCCGCCCCTGCGCCCTCCGGCCGGATCAACCTCGACAAGGGCCGGGTCAGCCTCCAGAAGAACCAGACGGTGTCCCTGGTCAAGGGCGGCCGTCCGCTGCTCTCCCAGGTCAGGATGGGCCTCGGCTGGGAACCCGCGTTCCGCGGCAAGGACATCGACCTGGACGCCTCGGTGATCGCCTACGGCCCCCAGCGCAACCACCTGGACAGCTGCTACTTCGGCAAGCTCTCCATCCTGAACGGGGCGATCAAGCACTCCGGCGACAACCTCACGGGCGAGGGCGCCGGGGACGACGAGGTGATCACCGTCGACCTGGGCCGGATCCCGGCCGAGGCGACCGGCCTGGTCTTCACGGTGAACTCGTTCACGGGCCAGAAGTTCACCGAGGTCGCCAAGGCGTACTGCCGGCTGATCGACGCGGTCACCGGCGAGGAGCTGGTCCGCTTCGACCTGACCGGTGCTCAGCCGCAGACCGGCGTGATGATGGCGAAGCTGATCAGGCAGTTCTCCGGCGAATGGGAGATGACGGCCATGGGCGAATTCATCAAGGCCCGCACCGTCCGCGGCATGGTGAAGCCCGCCGCCCAGGCGCTGTAGTGCCGCATCAGGCAACGTTCGCCCCGTCGCGACGCCCGGCCACCGCCCCGCCCGTGGTCGAGACGGCCGGGGCGGGGCCGTGAGGCCCGCACCGGCCGCCCGCGGGGTTGTCGCTCAGGCCCGGTCCGGCTCCGGACGGCTCCAGGGCCAGTCCGCGTCGCGACCGGCCTCCAGCAGCGGCACCATGCGGAACGCCGCGTCGGACAGGCCGCCGAAGACGTGCCGGTTCGCGCCGCCCGACGGGGCGTGCCCGCTCCGGTACCCGGCCAGGTTCCAGGTGTAGACGGGCACGGTGGACGGCACGGCCGCCGTGGCGTCCGCCGCGTACGAGAACGACGCCTGCTCGTCGGTCACGATCAGCACCCGGTCGTGCTTCCGGTAGTGGCGGCGCACCGCCTCCGCGGTGTTGGTGCCGCCGAGGTCCCCGAAGCGCTCCAGCACCTTCAGCACGGACTCGGCGCGCCGGAACTTCACCCGCGCACTGCTCGTGCCGAACTGCACCAGGTCCGCCTCCTCGGCCCGCAGCGCCAGCGCCGTGCCGAAGATCGCGGCGGCGTCGGCACGGTTGAGCTGCGAACGGTCCGAGAGCGGCGACCACATCGATCCCGAGCGGTCCACCAGGATCAGCGTCCGCCCCGGCAGTCCGGGCACACTGGCCAGGGAGTGCCCGAGCGCCTTCTCCAGCGCGTGCGCCCAGCGCAGCGAGGGCGCGTGCTGGTACGCCGCGAGGTAGCGGAACGGGAACTGCCGGGACGCGGCGACCACCTCCGGGTCGCTGATCCTCGCCGCCACCCGCGCGGCGGCCTCGTCCGAGACGCCGGCCTCGTCGAAGTTCCGCAGATTGCGGACGAGCGCCATCGCGCCCATGGACGGAATCATCGCTTCCCAGGCCGCGGCGTCCATCGGTCCCTGCAACCAGCCCGCCAGCGCCTCCCAGGTCATGCCCGCGGCGGCCAGCCGGTCCGCGCCGTCCGCTCCGGTGACCACGGCTCGCCGCTCCCCGACCGGGATCTCCCTCAGCGCCTGGTGGGCCGTGAGGGTGCGGTCGGCGGCGGGCAGCACGGCCGTCTCCGGGTGGTGGCGGCGGTCGAGGGCGTACCGGAACAGCTCGCCCTGCCACGGCTTGGCCGGGTCGGGCGAGGCGTGCACCAGGTTCAGGACGTCGCCGAAGCGGTAGCCCTTGGACGCGGTGTCGTACTTCAGCAGCGACCTGCCGTCGTAGAGACGGCGCACGGCGTCGGCGATGCCGCGCTTGACCGGCTTGGGCACGGCACGGCCGTGGCGCGAGGTCCAGTACCCGAGGAATTCGCCGGGCTCGTCGGCGCGCAGGAGGACGGAGTCGACGACCCGCCTGTTGGAAGGGCCGTCCTCGGCACCGGCGTCGAGACGCGCCTTCACGTACTCGGCGGCGCCGACGAGCGAAGCGGTACGCATCTGTCCGTCGCGGCGCAGCCAGTGGAGCAGACCGGCGGTCCATTCCGGATCGCCGACGGCGAGTATCCGTACCAGCTCGGCGAAGCGGTCGTCGCGCTGCTCGCCGTCCTCGTAAAAGGTCTGCTGCGAGACGAAGTTGGCGACCGCGAGCAGAAAGAGCTCGGAGCGGTTGTCGCGCAGGAAGCCCAGGCCGCCCTGATGGTTCGGCGCGGTGCGCCCGGTCGTCCTCACCGGCGAGGCGGCCCGGCGGCTGTCCGAACGGGACGGGTTGGTACGGGACTTGGTGGGGCGGAGGTTGAAGCGTGCCATGTGAATTCCCGCGAATTCGTTGGGAGAAGGCACAGCGAGGGGAGGGCGCCCGAGATCAGGATCGACGACGGAATTGTCCGATGCTCTTCCGAGTTGAGCTACCGACCGGGGCCGGGCGGGATTCGAACCCGCAACCGTCGGATCCGGGAAGTATCCGTCGTCTTCGCACCGGGCACCCTCCCGGCTCTGTGCCTCCCGAGATCAGAGTCGGCGGCGGCGATTTCGTTTGAGGAAGGAGCCGCAGCCCGCGCACCGGGAGGTGCATGCAGTCATTGCTGATGCAGTTGTGGTGCCCAGAGAACCAGGTCGGCGGAACCGACGATGGTGCTCTTGCCACTGAGCTACACCGGATCGAGATCCGGTGGCGGGAATCGAACCCGCGGCCTCCCCATTAAGAGTGGAAGTAGGTCCTGCCTGCGCACCTGGGCACGAACAGGACTCTAAAGGGGAAGCCGCGTCGGACGCGAGGGATTTACGCACGCACGTACGAGCGCACACGCGTGCGAGCTCGTAGGCATCGCGGGAGTGGCCCGTACGCGGAAGGGGAATCGTACGCGGCCGGGTCCGTACGGGCCCGGCCGCGCGGACGGTGCGTCAGTGGCGGTTCGGCTGCCGCTTCCAGGGGCCGGTGATGGCGAGCATGATGCCCGGGTCCTGGATGTTGGCGTACAGCGTCCGGCCGTCGGGCGAGAACGTCACGCCGGTGAACTCGCTGTACTCCGGCTCCTGTTCGCTGCCGATGTTCAGCTCGTTGCGGGCGATCGGGTACGTGCGGCCGCTCTCCGTCGCCCCGAACAGGTGCTGGAGGCCGTCGCCGTCCTCGGCGATGACCAGACCGCCGTACGGCGAGACGGTGATGTTGTCCGGGCCGTCGAAGGCGCCTTCCTTCGACGGATCCGCGTTCACGCCCAGCAGCACCTTCAGCGTCAGCGTGCGGCGCTTCGGCTCGTAGAACCAGACCTGGCCGTCGTGCCGGCCAGGGCTCTCCGCGCGGGCGAACGAGGAGACGATGTACGCGCCGCCGTCACCCCACCACATGCCCTCCAGCTTGCGCGCGCGGGTGACCTCGCCGTCCGCGAACTGCTTGCGCACCGAGACGGTCTTCGCGTCGCGGTCGGGGACGTCGACCCAGTCCACCCCGTACACCGTGCCGATCCGCGTGGCCCGGGACAGGTCGTCGACGAACGCCCCGTTGCGGTCGAAGCACTTGAACGCCTGGAGCACACCGGCGTCGTCGGCGAGCGTGCGCAGCCTGCCGCGGCCGTGCCGGAAGCCGTGCGGCGGCACCCAGCGGTAGAGCAGCCCGTTCGGGCCCGAGGCGTCCTCGGTCAGGTAGGCGTGGCCGCGCCTGGGGTCGATGACGACGGCCTCGTGAGCGTACCGGCCGAACGCCTTGATCGGGCGCGGGTCGCGATTGGCGCGCCGGTCGTACGGGTCGACCTCGAAGACGTAGCCGTGGTCCTTGAGCAGGCCGTTCTTGCCCGCCTTGTCCTCGGTCTCCTCGCAGGTGAGCCAGGTGCCCCACGGGGTGGCGCCGCCCGCGCAGTTGGTGGAGGTTCCGGCGATGCCGACCCACTCGGCGGTACGGCCGTCGCGGCGGGTCTCCACGACCGTGCAGCCACCGGCCGCGACCGGGTCGTAGACCAGGCCCTCGGTCAGCGGCACGGGGTGCTCCCAGCCGGCGCGGGTGCCGCTCAGCTCGTGGTTGTTGACGAGCAGGGTGACACCGCGGGGGCCCTCGAAGGCGGCCGTGCCGTCGTGGTTGGACGGGGTGTACTCGCCGGTCTCCAGCCTGGTGACACCGCAGTGGGTGATGACCTCGTAGGAGAACCCGGCGGGCAGCGCCAGGACGCCCTTCGGGTCGGAGACCAGCGGTCCGTAGCCGGGCTCGTCCGGGTGACCGTGCCCGTGCCCGTGTCCATGGCCGTTGCCGTGACCGTGCTTCGGGTCCCCGGCGGCCAGGGCGCCGGGAGCGGTGGCCAGCGCGGCGACCGTACCGGTCAGCGCGATGCCGGCACCGGTGAGGGCGGACTGTCTGGTGAATTCCCTGCGCGTGAAGGACATCACGTCACTCCTGGAACGACTGTGCGGGTTGTTGGCGCGCCCACAGTGACGCTCCTGCCCCAACTCCAGTTGAACTGCGGGCGACGCCCCGGGGCATCCTTCCTGTGCAGTTGACCGAATGCGATCGGCCGAAAGTATGCGAACGGCCGAAAGTCCTTGTCCGGCTGCCGCGTTCGGGCGACCGGACGGCCGCCGCGACGGCCGAGCGGGTCCGGTCGCCGCAGCTGCCGGACCCGCCCGTCACGCCCTGTTCACCCCCGAGCGCCGGTCGTCGACGTTCCTCAGGCGCCCGCCCACGAGCGGGACGTGAGACGTTCGCGCCTCGCTCGATCGTGCGGCCTGCCTCAGGCGCCCGCGCGCGAGCGCGCCTTGAACGCCGCCTTGCGGGCCTCCTTGGCCTTCTTCTTGTCGCTGTGCAGCTGCCCCATCGCGTCGAGGACGTCCGCCGTCGCGGGGTGCTCCACCCGCCACACCTCGTCGAAGAAGCCGCTGTGCCGGTCCGCCAGGCTCTCGACGAGGCCCTGGAGCTCGTCCAGATCGCCCTCGGCCTCCAGTTGGGCCGCGATGGTGTCGACCGCGAGCCAGAAGATCATCGGCTCCGGCGGCGCGGGCACGTCCGCCGCGCCCAGCTCCACGAGCCAGACCCGGGCGAGGCCGCCCAGCTCGGGATCGTCCAGCACCGCGCGCACCGCGGGCTCCGCCTCCGCGCCGACCAGGGAGAGCGCCTGCTGGCAGTGGAGCCGACGCAGGGGCGCCTCCTGGTCCGTGCCCCGCGCCGCCGCGAGGAGTTCGGCCGCGGCACCGTCCGCGCCGCGGCGGGCGAGCCACAGTTCGGACTCGGCGCGGGCCGCCGCCTCGGGGTAGTGGGCGATGCCGCCGAGGAGCGCGTCGGCCCCCTTGTCCACGAGGTCACCGACCGCCGGGGCGTCCACGCCCGCCTCCAGCATCCGGGCCCGGATGCCGTACAGGCCGAGAGGGGTCAGCTTCACCATGCCGTACCGGGTGACGTCCTCGTCGTCGGCCTGCGGGTCGGCGTCCTCGCCCTCCTCGACCAGCAACGCCTCGTCCACCGGCTGGTACTCGACGATCCCGATGGGTTCGAGGACCCGGAACTGGTCGTCGAGCCGCATCATCGCCTCGGACACCTCTTCGAGGATGTCGTCGGTGGGTTCGACCATGTCGTCCGGCACGATCACCGAGGCGGCGAGCGCGGGCAGCGGCACCGGGGGCGTCTGTGCGCCGCCGTCACCGGCGCCGTCGCCGACGGTGAGCAGGTACAGGTTGCCGAGGACCCCGTCGAGGAACTCCGCCTCGGCCTCCGGGTCCCAGTCCAGGGCGTCGAAATCGACCGAACCGTCCTCGGAGACGAGGTCGGCCAGGTCGTCGAAGACCGGCGCGGTGGCATCGGCGTAGACGGCCTCCAGGCCGTCGAGCCAGATCGAGAGGACGTCCCGCGGGGAACCTCCGATGATCAGCGCCAGGTTCTCGCCCGCGGCGGCGGTCCCCTCCGCGTCCGGTCCGGCGTCCTCGTCCGGGTCCTCGACGTCGACGAGCCCCGTGTCGACCGCGAGCCGCCACGCCTCGCTCGCCTCCGCCGCGCCCTCCTCGTCCGCCGCGAGGCCGAGGTACTCGGCCGCAGCCGGCAGCTGTGCCTCGACCAGCTCTCCACCGGCACCGACCCTGGTCTCCGGGCCGGCCCAGCGCGCGAGCCGGACGGCGCGGGCCAGCAGCGGTGCGGCGAGCGCGTCCCGCGCCAGCTCGGCCTCGGTGTGCAGCCGTACGGGCGGCAGGGTGGGGCGCTCTGCGGACATCTGGTGATTCTCCTCGGGCGTACGGGGCGTACCGGGTCAGGCGGCCCAGCGTAGACGCATTTCGTCCCATGCCGCCCGGCTCGGGCGAAGGACGACGGCGGGACTCCCGGGGGCCCTTGACAACTGCCCGGCGCACACACGAGATTGACGCGCGTAGATCCACCTGGAGGCCATCGGCTCCTCTCGCAGGCCGTCGGTCCCTCGCGCGGACAACCGACCGTACGGGCTACGGCCCGTACGCGCTCCCGTACCGGAGGCGGCCCCGAACCCGGGGACAACCCTGTCCGGGCGCGCTCCCGATCCGCGCGGGGTCCCGCCCGTCCGCGCCGTTCCTCCCGAGCCCCTGACCTCCCTCGACACCGCCGACATCTGTCACAACCCCTGGCCTCCCCCGACCTTCCTCGACGACCCTCGACCTCCCGGAGCCCGTGATGCCCGCCGCATCGTCCAGAACGACCGCCGTCTCCGCCGTAGTCACCGCCGCGCTCGCGGCGGGCCTGCTCACCGGCGCTGCCACCACCTCCGCGTCCGCCGCCTCCTCCGCATCCGCCGCTTCTCCGTCCTCCCCCAGCTCCGGCCCCTCCGGCTCCTCCGCCGACGGCCCGGTCAGGATCCACGACATCCAGGGCTCCACCCGCATATCCCCGCTCGTCGGCCGGCAGGTGAGCGGTGTCACCGGCATCGTCACGGGGGTGCGGACCTACGGTTCGAAGGGCTTCTGGTTCCAGGACCCGCGCCCGGACGCCGACCCCGCCACCAGCGAGGGGATCTTCGTCTTCACCTCGTCCGCGCCGACGGTCGCGGTCGGAGACGCGGTCACGGTCTCCGGCACCGTCACCGAGTACGTCCCGGGCGGTGTCGCCTCGGGCAACCAGTCGCTCACCCAGATCAGCAGGCCCACCGTCGAGGTGGTGTCCTCCGGCAACCCGCTGCCCGCGCCGGTGACGATCTCCGCACGCTCGGTCCCCTCCCGGTACGCGCCGGCCGGAGACCCGGCGGCGGGCGGTTCCATCGACGCGCTCCTCCTCGCTCCCTCGCGCTACGCCCTGGACCACTACGAGTCGCTGGAGGGCATGAACGTCCGGATCGGTTCCGCGCGGGTGGTCGGCGCCACCGACCCGTACGCCGAGCTGTGGGTGACGGTGAAGCCGCGCGAGCACGCCAACCGGAGGGGCGGCACCGTCTACGGCTCGTACGACGCGCAGAACACCGGCCGGCTCCAGATCCAGTCGCTGGTTCCGCTCGCCGAACGCCCCTTCCCGACCGCCGACGTCGGTGACGTGCTGTCCGGCACGACCGAGGGGCCGCTCGACTTCAACCAGTACGGCGGCTACACGCTGACCGCCCGCACACTGGGCGAGGTCACCGGCAAGGGCCTGCGCCGGGAGACGACCCGCGAGCAGCGCCGCGGCGAACTGGCGGTGGCGACGTACAACGTCGAGAACCTCGACCCGACCGACCCGCGGGAGAAGTTCGACGCGCTCGCCGCCGCGGTGGTGAACAACCTCGCCTCGCCCGACATCGTCGCGCTGGAGGAGATCCAGGACGACAACGGCGCCAAGGACGACGGCACGGTCTCCGCCGACCGCACCGTCGCGAAGTTCGTCGACGCGATCGTGGCCGCGGGCGGTCCGGCGTACCAGTGGCGTTCCGTCGACCCGCAGGACAAGAAGGACGGCGGCGAGCCCGGCGGCAACATCCGCCAGGTGTTCCTCTTCAACCCGGAGCGGGTGTCGTTCACCGACCGCGCGGGCGGCGACGCCACGACGGCGACCGGCGTCGTGCGGGAGCGGGGCCGGGCGGCGCTGACCCACTCCCCCGGCCGGATCGACCCGGCGAACGCGGCGTGGGAGAACAGCCGCAAGCCGCTCGTCGGGGAGTTCGCCTTCCGCGGCCGCACGGTCTTCGTCGTCGCGAACCACTTCGCGTCCAAGGGCGGCGACGAGTCCCTCGTCTCCCGGCACCAGCCGCCGACCCGTTCGTCCGAGGTGCAGCGGCACGCACAGGCCGGGGTCGTCAACACCTTCGTCAAGAAGCTGCTGAGCGTCCAGAGGAACGCCGACGTGCTGGTCGTCGGCGACATCAACGACTTCGAGTTCTCCGGTACGACCAAGGCGCTCACGGCCGGTGGCGTGCTGTACCCGGCCGTGAGGTCGCTGCCGCGCGCGGAGCGCTACTCGTACGTCTACCAGGGCAACAGCCAGGTCCTCGACCAGATCCTGACCAGCCCGTCGATCGACGACTTCGAGTACGACAGCGTGCACATCAACGCCGAGTTCGCCGCGCAGAACAGCGACCACGACCCGCAGGTGCTCCGCTTCCGTCCGTGAGCCGTGGCGGGGGGACGGCCCCGAGCCGACCGGAGCGGAACGGGACGGGACGGTTGAACCGGACGGGACGGTCCCGAGCCGGCCGTGGCGGGCCGGGACGGTCCCTTGCCGGCCGGGCGCGGCCGACCGCGTTCACCCCGGCGGCTCACGGCCCTCCCGCCCGTTCCGCGCCCCGCGTACCCCACGCACCACCTGCTACGCGCCCGTCCTCGGCCCGATGCTGAGCGCGGGCGCGTAGCGGTTCACG
This sequence comes from Streptomyces sp. NPDC032161, assembly GCF_040636995.1. NCBI lineage: Bacteria > Bacillati > Actinomycetota > Actinomycetes > Kitasatosporales > Streptomycetaceae > Streptomyces > Streptomyces sp. NPDC032161. The sequence continues at coordinate 113,460 of NZ_JBEZVN010000002.1, forward strand.
GTGCTCGCGGCCACTCCCGGGTAGGACCGCACGCGCTCCCACTGCGGCGTCCTGGACCCGATCCCGTCACCGGGCGCGGCCAGCGCGTCGGCGTGGGCCCGAGCGCTCTCCCATTCGGCGTAGTTGACCACTCGGGTCCCGTCGACGCTCACGTGGAAGTGCGCGGAGATCCCTCCGGGGGCGAGCGCCGGGTCGGTCCCCAGTGCCTCGAACACCGTGTCCACCCAGTCCCGTTGGCGGGCCTTGTCCGCCCCCTCGAACTCGACGTCGACGATCACCACGCATCCCGGCTCCCGCCCGTCCCCCTCCCCCGGGCCCGTCGAGCGGTACATTTCGAGGCTGTGCAGCCCGAGCCGCCGGATGCCCGGCACGGCGGCGTCGATGTCCGCGTTGCGCGCGTCCCGGCCGTGCCGGAAGAAGTCCTGGTACGCCTGCTCCCCACTCCACTGGGTGTAATGGAACAAGGTCTTTCCGTCCTCACCGGTATGGACGGTGTACGAAAGCAGTCCCGCATGCGGCCACTCCCTGCTGTCCCACGCCTCGCGGATCGCCTCGACCGTCCGCCGTTGGCGCTCCGGAGTGCCGACGTCCCAGGTGCTCGCCTTGACCAGTCCGACGTCATTGCGGGCAGGATCGGGACGGGATTCGAAACGCACACTCATGACGGGTCCTCCTGACCCGGCGCACCCGTGCGGTACGCCGCCGACGGCCACACTGCTACGTCAAGCACGCTCGAGGTCAACGGCGCTCCCGCCGCCGGAACCGATGGGACGAACGGGGCGGACCAGAGGACCCAGCGGACCAGAGGACCAGAGGACCGGAAGAGCGAGCGGACCAGAAGACGAACCGAACCGGATGGCGAGCAGAACCGGATGGCGAACCGGGCCGGATGACCGAATGAGCCGGAAGACGGCCGGAACCGGAAGACGATCGGAGCACCGCATGAACCCGCACCTCAGGGCGATCACCCGCGAGGAACATCTGGCATTCGTCGCGAGCAGGCCCGCCGTGAGCCATATGCAGGTTCCGTCGTGGGGCGATGTGAAATCCGACTGGCGCGCGGAGAGCATCGGCTGGTTCGAACCGGACAGCACCGGCCGGGAACAGCTCACCGGAGCGGCGCTCGTGCTCCACCGTCCGATCCCCCGGACGAGGCGCACACTGGCCTATCTGCCGGAGGGCCCCGTCATCGACTGGAACGACCCCGACCCGGGGCGGTGGCTCGGGCCGATGCTGGCGCACCTGAAGTCGGGCGGCGCGTTCGCGGTGCGCATGGGCCCCCCGGTGATCGCCCGGTACTGGGACGCCGAGACCGTCAAGGAGGCCGTCGCGGACCCGGCGGCCCGGCGCCTGCGCGACGTACGGGCGGACGCGGACGATCCGCGGGCCGCCGCGCTCGTCGACCGGCTGCGCGGGATGGGCTGGCGACGGGGCGAGGAGGACGGCGAGGACGGCTTCGCCGCCGGGCAGCCCCGGTACGTCTTCCAGGTGCCGCTCGCCGGGCGGTCGCTGGAGGAGGTCCGGACCGGTCTCAACCAGCAGTGGCGGCGCAACATCAAGAAGGCGGAGAAGGCGGGCGTCAAGGTCGACGAGGGCGGCTACGAGGACCTGTCGGTCTTCTACGAGCTGTACCGCGAGACCGCCGAGCGCGACCGCTTCGCCCCCCGCCCGCTCGGCTACTTCCAGCGCATGTGGACCGCGCTGCGCGCCGAGGACCCCGACCGCATGCGGCTCTACCTCGCCCAGCACGAGGGCGAGACACTGGCCGCCGCGACGATGCTGACCGTCGGCAACCACGTCTGGTACTCCTACGGCGCCTCGACCGCCCGCAAGCGCGAGGTCCAGCCCGGCAACGCGATCCAGTGGCGCATGATGAGCGACGCGCACGAGCGGGGCGCGGCGGTGTACGACCTGCGCGGGATCACCGACACCCTGGCCGAGGACAATCATCTGCTGGGCCTGTTGCGTTTCAAGGTCGGCACCGGTGGCCGGGCCGCCGAGTACGTCGGTGAATGGGACTACCCCATCAACAAGCTGCTCCACCGGGCCTTCACGCTCTACATGGCACGCCGCTGACCCCGCCCGCGCGACGCGACACCGACCATCCATGGGGCGCGGCGCCCGTGCCGCACTACGCGGGGCCGGTCCGCCAGGCGGTCATGTTCAGTTCGTCGAGCAGCCGCACGTCGCTGCCCTCCAGCGGGAAGACGCGCGCCTCCATGCCGGGGGCCGGTGCGATCTCCAGCGCGTCGCCCTCGACGAGGTCGCCGCCGGTCGGGGTGGAGACCCAGGCGAGCAGCGACCGCACCGTCTGCCCCGGTTTCAGCACGACCTCCTGCGGGCCCCGATCGGTCCCCATGTACGAGGAGGCCGGGTTCACCGGCACCGGCAGCGGGTCGCCCGCCCCGTCCAGGGCCCGGACGGACGGGTAGCCGTGGACGCGGTACGGCTTGCCGCCGCAGTTGGTGAGGGTGAGCCCGACGGCCCGATGTCCCAGCGCGGCCTCGATCCCGCCCATGCCGACGACGACCCCGGAGGACGGACAGTCCGCCCGGCCGCTCGCGGTGGGCGTGGGGGCGGGCCCTTGCGCCGACGGGGGCGACGGCCGGTCGAGGAGCTCCGCGGGAACGCTCGGGAAGGGCGAGGGCAGCTCGTCGGCGTGCACGGAGCCGGGCGGATACGACGCGCTCGGCATCGCCGCCGGAGCCGACTCCGGTTCGCCCTCGCCCGCCGGTACGAGGAACCCCGCGCATGCCGAGAGCGACAGCCCCAGAGCCCCCGTCGTGAGCGCCACGCGCACGGCCGCCGCCGGTCCCCGTCTCCCGGCCCCGGTTCCCGCCCGTTCTCGTGCCCTTGCCCCCGCGATCGCGCCTGCCCGCATCCGTGCCCGTCTCCGTGCCCACACGCTCATGCACCCGCCCCCACGTCGGCCTGCCGCATAGGCGTTCGATCATGCCAGAGCCCACCGGAGCCCAGGAGGCCCGCCGGGCGCGGGGCGACCGACGGGCCGGGCGGAGCCTACGAGGAACTGCTCGCCGACACGGAGCGGAGGACGGGCACTCTCTCTCCTGCCCCGGGGGCCCCAGGGCGTGTTTCGGAAGTAGCGTCGTCCGCCCGAAGGGCGGGGCCTGCGGCGTCCGGTGCGGTGCATCGCAAGGCGGAGGGTCGTCCTCGTACTGGGCGTACGTGGACGATCCCGACAACGTGGCGAGGCGCCGTGCCGGGCGTCGCGGGCCGGACGGGACTTTCGAAACACGCCCTAGTTGTGGCTGTGCAGGATGTCGTTGAGACCGTCCCACACCGCGTTGTTCGGACGGGCCTCGACCGTGCCGGTGACCGAGTTGCGGCGGAAGAGGATGTTCGAGGCACCGGAGAGCTCACGAGCCTTGACGATCTGGCCGTCCGGCATCGTGATGCGGGTGCCCGCCGTGATGTAGAGCCCGGCCTCGACGACGCACTCGTCGCCGAGCGCGATCCCGACCCCGGCCTCGGCGCCGATCAGGCAGCGCTCGCCGATGACGATGCGCTCCTTGCCGCCCCCGGAGAGGGTGCCCATCGTGGAGGCGCCGCCGCCGATGTCGGAGCCGTCGCCGACCACGACGCCCGCGGAGATCCGGCCCTCGACCATCGACGTGCCCAGGGTGCCCGCGTTGAAGTTGACGAAGCCCTCGTGCATGACGGTGGTGCCGGGGGCCAGGTGCGCGCCGAGCCTGACCCGGTCGGCGTCGGCGATCCGGACGCCCTTCGGGGCGACGTAGTCCGTCATCCGGGGGAACTTGTCGACCGAGGTGACCTGGAGGTGCAGACCGTCGGCGCGGGCGTTCAGCCGCACCTTCTCGACGTCGTCCACGGCGACCGGGCCGAGCGAGGTCCAGGCGACGTTGGCGAGGAGCCCGAAGAGGCCGTCCAGGTTCTGGCCGTGCGGCCGGACGAGACGGTGCGAGAGGAGGTGCAGACGCAGGTACGCGTCGTGGGCGTCGAGCGGCTTGTCGTCGAGCGAGGCGATGACCGTGCGTACGGCGACGACCTCGACACCGCGCCGGGCGTCCACCCCGATGGCCTTGGCGGCACCCGCGCCGAGGAGGTCGACGGCCTGGTCGGGAGTGAGCCGTTCGGTCCCGGCCGGGCCGGGGGCGTCGGCGAGTTCGGGCGCGGGGAACCAGGTGTCGAGAACGGAACCGTCACCTGCGACGGTGGCGAGGCCGGCGGCGACGGCGCCGGTGGTGCGGGGAGAAGTCGTATCGCTCATGCACGAAACCTAACCGGGCATGTGTGATCGGAGCCAACCGGTCTCGCCGGGTGGTCGCGGCAAGCCCCCCGGAAGGCCGCGCCCGCTCCCCGCAGGGCTCACCGGGACTCCCGGACCTTTCCCGGACCGCACTCGGTCTCTTTTGGGAACCGACCATGGCATCATGGTTCCCCGGCGCCGATCCGGGCGACGGGCCGGGAACGGAGACCCGGAGACCCGGAGAACCGGAGACCCACGGAGAATCCCATGCCCCAGCGCACCAGCCTGGCCGACGCCGACTGCGCGATCGCCCAGGCGCTCGACGTCGTCGGCGACTGGTGGACCCTGCTGGTCGTGCGGGACACGGCACGCGGAGTGCGCCGTTTCGACGCGCTCCAGTCGGAACTGGGCGTGTCCCGCAAGGTGCTGACCGAGCGGCTGCGGCTGCTGGTCGACGCGGGCGTGCTGTCGCGCGAGCCGTACCAGGACCGGCCGCCCCGGTACGAGTACCGGCTCACCCCGCGCGGACACGCGCTGCTGCCCGTGCTGATCGCGCTCCAGGACTGGGGCGACACCTGGGTCATGGGGGAAGGGGACGTGATGGCGACGGCCGCGGAGAACTCGAAGGAGGCGGCCCGGGTGCACGCCCTGGTGGGCACCCGCCTGCCCGAACTGCGCCTGCTGGACCACGACGGCGAGTGGCGCGACCCGGTCGCCGACACACCGCGCACCGTCCTGTACTGCTTCCCCGGCGCCTATGCCCGCCGCGACGCCTATCCGCCGGGCTGGGCGGGCATCCCGGGCGCGAGCGGCTGCACGCTCGAATCCTGCACATACCGCGACCAGTTGGCCGAGTTCACGAAGGCCGGCGCGACCGTGCACGGCGTGTCCACCCAACGGCCCGACGAGCAGCGGGCGTTCGCGGCGGCGGAGCGGCTGCGCTTCCCGCTGCTCTCGGACGCCGAGCTGGATCTGACCGCGGCCCTGCGGCTGCCGACCTTCCGGGCGGCCGGTGTCAGCCGGCTGAAGCGGCTGACGCTGGTGGTCGACCGGGACCGGACGATCCGCGAGGCGCTGTACCCGGTCACGGACATCGAGGCGAGCGTACGGGCGGCGCTGCAGGCCGTACGAGGAGCGGCCCGGCCGGACGAGTAAGAGGTCGCGCGCAGAGGCGGGGCGGCGTCGCGTGCCGATGGGCGGCGCCTGGCGGCGTTGTCGTCGGTCGGCGGGCAGCCGCCATGGTCGGCGCACACCGGACGCCACACGTCGGCAACGCACCACGCGCCGAGGACCGGTCAGCCGACGACGCGCCCCATCATCTCCCGCGTGTACGCCTCGTCGTACTCCCCACCGGTGAGCAGCACCTGCAGGCAGATCCCGTCCATGAGCGCGATCAGGGCACGCGCCGTGGCCGGATCGGCGCGCCGGGACAGCAGCTCGGCCGCGCCCTCGGTCCACTCGGCGGCGACGGGCCGCAGCGCGGGTCTGCGGAGTGCGGCGAGGTACAGCTCGTACTCCAGCTCCGCGCGTCCCCGCCCGCCGCGGAAGTACTCCCCCAGCAGCCGGGCCAGTTCCTCGGCGAGGTCGGCCGCGGGGTCGGCGAGGGCCCGGCTCTCCCGCATGACCTTCGCGAAGTTCTCGTTCGACCGGCGCAGCGCGGCGATCAACAGCTCGTCCAGCGAGGCGAAGTGATACGTCGTCGAGCCCAGCGGCACATCGGCCTCGGCGGCGACGGAACGGTGGCTGAGGCCCGCGATGCCCTTGGCGCCGACCACGCGGATCGCGGCGTCGATGATGCGATCACGCCGCTCGGGGTCGTACCGGCGGGCCATCAGTGGGCCCCGCCCAGGTTCAGCACCACCACTCCGGCGATGACGAGCGCTATGCCCGCGAGCTTGACCGGGCCGCCGGACTCTCCCATGAAGAGGACGCCGATGGCGGCGACCGCGGCGGTGCCGATACCGGCCCATATCGCGTAGGCGGTCCCCACCGAGAGCGTCTTCAGCGCCCGGGCGAGCAGCGTGAAGGCGGTGAGGTAGCCCACGACGGTGATCAGCGAGGGCCACAGCCGGGTGAAGCCCTCGCTGTACTTCATCGCCGTCGTGCCGGCGACCTCCGCCGCGATCGCCGCGGCAAGCAGTCCGTAACCCATGTGTACGAGTGTACGCATCGCCGCTCCTCATACGGTACGACGACTTCTCGCCGATGGGGAGCTACGGTGTCCCGGACCGGGGCGCGGACGGCGGCAACGGACACGAGACACGACGGAGCAGCAGTGACGCAGGACGCAGGGTGGGGTGGCGGGGCACCGTACGGAGGAGCGCCCTACGGAGGACCGCCCGGTTGGGGTGGCTGGATGCCGCCGCCGAAGCCCGGAGTGATACCGCTGGCGCCCCTGAAGCTCGCGGACATACTCGGGGGCGCCTTCGGCACGACGGGCCGTTACTGGAAGCAGCTGCTCGGGGTCGGCGGGGCCGCGTACGGCGGGACGCTGGCCGTCGTGGCGGTGACGGCCCTGGTCGCGTACGCGGCGGCCGGTGAGCACCTGCGCCGGCTCCTGGAGCTCAGCGCGGACGAGGACCCGGCGGCGGGCGATGTCGTACCGGTGCTGACCGGTCTGGGCGCCGTCTGGCTGGTCGGCGTGGTCACCTTCGTGCTGGCGACGGCCCTGGTCTACGCGGCGGTGCCGACCGTCCTCCAGGAAGCGGTGCTGGGCAGGCCGACGACCTTCTCCGCCGTCTGGCGCCGGGCCTGGTCCCGTGTACCGTCGGTGGCCGGGACGGTGATCCTCGTGTCCCTGGTCGTGATGATCCCCGTCGTGCTCGCGATGGTCGGCTTCATCGCCCTCGTGGTCAGTGTGATCACCCTGTCGGACAGCGCCGGCGCCGCCGTGCTGTGGTCCGCCTTCGGGCTCCTGGGCGCCCTCGCCACCGCCCCGCTGGCCGCCTGGCTCTGGGTGAAGTTCAGCCTGGCCCCCTCCGCCGTGGTCTTCGAGGGCCTGCGACCGGTGGCGGCCATGCGCCGCTCGGCGCAGTTGGTGCGCGGCGACTGGTGGCGGATCTTCGGAATCGCCCTGCTGGGCCTCGCCATGGCCGCGGTGGCGAGCTACATGATCCAGATGCCGTTCTCGTTCCTCGGCATGTTCTCCGGCGCCATCGGCGGCGCGACCCTCGACGCGGACCCGAACCCCGCCTCGGTCGTCCTCGCCATGAGCGGCTACATGGTGATCATGCTGCTGGGGCAGCTGGTCGGCCAGTTCATCTCGGCGACGTTCCCCCAGCTGGTGATCGGGCTTCTCTACGTCGACCGGCGCATGCGTACGGAGAACCTGGGCCCGGTCCTGGCCGAGGCGGCGGCCGCCGCTCCGACCCCGTACGGCCCGCACGGCCCGTAGCGGTGCTCGCGGCGCCCGGGACCCGGCGCCCGGCACTTCCGAGCGGCCTCCGGCCCGGCGACCAGGGACCGGGCCGGTGCCCGTCGTGCCGTCAGTCGCCGACGGTGAACCGGACGGCGCGCGACTTCTTCCATTCGGCGTGGTCGAGGTCCTTCGCCTCCGTGCCGTCCCCGTACAGATCGGCCGACCCCGAGTCCGTGATCAGCTGGACCCGGGCGCCCGGCACCGTCAGGTCCGGGACGTCGACGACGGCCTCCCAGCCGCCCGGGTCGCCTGTGGGCAGGTCCAGCCGCCTGACCGGGGCGTGGGCGGCGACCCCGTCCCAGCTGTAGAGGGCGTACGGATCGGAGTTGTCGTCGGCCGCCCAGGAACCGGCCACGATCAGGTACTGGTCGGCGGCGTTCTTCCGGATGTCGCGGATGCTGAGCCCGCCGAGGTCCAGCTCGATCGGCGTGCCGATGACCGCCTTCGCCCCGCCGCCGACCACCCTGTCGAAGTTGGTGACGGGCACGATCAGCGCCTTGCCGCCCGTCTTCGGCGGCACGAGAGGGGCCCGGAAGCCCAGGTACGCGGTGGTCGTGGAGCCGGGCGCGAACTCCAGGCCCTCGATGTTGAACCCGTCGATCTGCTTGGGCACCTCGCCGTCCGCCGTCCCCGCCGCGAATCCGAACCGGTCGCCGTGCGCCTCGTCCCAGGCGACGAGGTCGTCCCGGAGCCTCTTGTACGAGCCGCCCATCGTCAGCCGGGTGTCGGCCCCCGTCCCGGTCACCGTCGTGGTGAACACCGTGTTGCGGTCGGCCTTGTACTCGCCGCTCTTGTTGTTGCCGAGCGAACCGGTCCAGTAGATGGTGTTCCCGACCCGGGCCGCGGCCTCGATGTCGATCTCCTTCGACACCCCGAGCTCCGGACCGACGTCCCAGCTCCTGAGCGGCGCGCCGGAGACGGAACGGTCGTACAGGCGCAGCGTGTTGGACTCGTCGTCGGCGACGACCGCGTAGCCGCCGCCGACGTCCACGGCGGCCGAGGCGTCCGACGAGCCGGTGAGGTAGCGCGTGTCGGCGGCGTCCCGCACGGCGGCCGACGCCGCGTAGTGCAGCTTCTTGGTGGCGGTCCTGCCGCCGAGTCCGGTGACCTTGATCGTGAGGTCGGTGAAACCGCGCCCGCGGGCGGCGACGGACAGGGTCCGGGTGGTGCCCGTCCCGGCCACGGTCACATCGCCGGCCCCGGCGACGGACGGCTTGGAGCTGGCGGACGCCGCCACCGTGAGCGCCCCGGCGTCGGCACCGCTCTGCGCGACGGTGACGGTGACCACGGGGTCGCCGGTCGCACCGACGGCGCCGGAGAGGTAGGAGACTGAGAGCCCGATGGTCGGCGTCCCGTAGCTCGCGGCGTGCGCGGGGGCGTTCGGCCCGAAGGCGGTCAGCGCGAGAACGGCGCCCGTGGCGGCGGCCGTCCGGCGGTTCCGTAACGAAGACGTGTGCAGCACGGCATGCCTCTCGTCGGCGTGGTGGCGCGGAAGGTGCGGAAGGTGCGGAAAGGCTCCGATACCCGCGACGACACCGGGCACACCGAGCAGACTTCGGGCGTACGTTCTGTGTCCGGTTCGGCGCGCCGGGCCGGTACCGGCCGTCGGCACCGGGCGCCACAGCAGCGCTGTTGCGAGCACATCGCACCTGGTCACAGGGCGTACGACGGCTGTAGCCGCAATCGGATTCGTGTGCCACCGTGAACCGCATGGAGGGGAATCGGCACACTCACGCACACGACCGCCACGACCACGGACGGCTCCCCGACCACGGCCACGACGGCCGACACGGCCACGCAGGGAGCCGCACGCACAGCCACGGCCACACGCCCGGCGAGGCCGGACGCCGGCCCGGTCACGGCGTCTCCCGCACCGCGCGTCTGCGGCACCGGCTCGCGCACCTCGTCACGCCGCACGGCCACGAAACGGCCGACAAGGTCGACACGGCGATGGAAGCCTCCCGCGAGGGCATGCGCACGCTGTGGATCTCACTGGTCGTCCTCGGTGCCACGACCGTCGCCCAGGCCGCCGTCGTCGCCCTGTCGGGGTCGGTGGCCCTGCTGGGCGACACCGTCCACAACGCCGCCGACGCGCTGACCGCCGTCCCGCTGGGGGTCGCCTTCCTCCTCGGCCGACGGGCGGCGAACCACCGCTACACCTACGGCTACGGCCGGGCGGAGGACCTGGCCGGCGTCCTGATCGTCGCGACCATCGCCGCCTCCGCCGTCCTGGCCGCCTGCGCGGCGGTGGACCGGCTGCTCCACCCCCGCGACATCACCCACCTGTGGGCCGTCTCCGCCGCCGCGCTCATCGGTTTCATCGGCAACGAATGGGTGGCCCGCTACCGCATCCGCACCGGGCGCCGCATCGGCTCCGCCGCGTTGGTCGCCGACGGGCTGCACGCCCGGACCGACGGATTCACCTCGCTGGCCGTCCTGCTGGGCACGGGCGGCGCGGCGCTCGGCCTGCCCGCCGCCGACCCCGTGGTCGGCCTGCTCATCGCCGTGGCCATCCTGATGGTCCTCAAGGACGCCGCCCGCGAGGTCTGCCGACGTCTGATGGACTCCGTCGACCCCGGCCTCGTCACCGCCGCCCACTCCGCCCTGCGGAACGTCGACGGCGTCCTGGACACCGGGCGCGTGCGGATGCGGTGGATCGGCCATGAGCTGCGCGCCGAGACCGAGGTCGTCGTCGATCCGCGGCTGACCGTCGTCGAGGCCCACCGCATCGCCGTCGCCGCCGAGCACGCCCTCGTCCACGCCGTGCCCCGGCTGACCGCCGCGACCGTGCACATGGACCACGCCCCCGTCGCGGGAGACCCGCACGCCGTCCTCGCCCACCACGGCGAACGGCCCCCGGTGTGAACCGGAGGCCGTTCGTCGGTCGGTACGGATGCCACGCGCCGCCCCGCGCTGCCACATCGTGCGACGCGGCACGACAGCGAACGCGGCGACGCGTACGGGGTGACACGCAAGGGGGTTCCGCGTACGACGCGGTGGGATCAGACGTTGAAGCCCAGCGCGCGCAGCTGTTCCCGCCCGTCGTCCGTGATCTTGTCCGGACCCCACGGCGGCATCCAGACCCAGTTGATCCGCAGCTCGTTGACGATGCCGTCGGTCGCCGACTTCGCCTGGTCCTCGATGACGTCGGTCAGCGGACAGGCCGCGGACGTCAGGGTCATGTCGAGGGTGGCGATGTTGGCGTCGTCGATGTGGATGCCGTAGATCAGCCCAAGGTTGACGACATCGATGCCCAGCTCGGGGTCGACGACGTCGTACAGGGCCTCGCGGACCTCCTCCTCGGAGGCCGGCTTGTTCACCGGGGTCTCTTCGGAGGTCACCGGGGTCTCCTCGGAAGTCACCGTGTTCTCGCTCATGCCGTCTTCCCTTCGGACAGCGCCTTCGCCGTCGCGTCCTTCCACGCCATCCAGCTCAGCAGCGCGCACTTCACCCGGGCGGGGTACTTGGAGACACCGGCGAACGCGACGGCGTCCTCCAGCACCTCCTCCATGGCGTCGTCCGGCTCCAGCTGGCCCTTCGACTGCATCAGCTCCAGAAAGGTCTCCTGGATCTTCTGCGCCTCGCCCAGCTCCTTGCCGACCAGGAGGTCGTTCAGCACGGACGCACTGGCCTGGCTGATGGAGCAGCCCTGACCCTCGTACGACACGTCGACGATGGTCTCGCCGTCGTACTTCACCCGGAGAGTGATCTCGTCGCCACACGTCGGATTGACGTGGTGCACCTCGGCGTCGCCGTCCCGCAGGCCGCGCCCGTGGGGGTGCTTGTAGTGGTCCAGGATCACTTCCTGGTACATGGAATCAAGCTTCACCAGTCAACCTCAGCCGCTCGTCCCTCATCCGAAAAAGTTCCGTACGTGCTCCAGGCCGGCCACCAGGGCATCGACCTCGGCGGGCGTGGAGTACAGATAGAATGACGCTCGCGTCGTCGCGGGAATTCCGTACCGCAGACAGACCGGCCGTGCGCAGTGGTGTCCGACCCGGACCGCGATGCCCTGCTCGTCGAGCACCTGGCCCACGTCGTGCGGGTGGATGTCGCCGAGCGTGAAGGAGATCGTGGCGCCGCGGTCCTCGGCCGTCGCCGGACCGATGATCCGCAGGTCGGGGACCTCCAGCAGCCGCTTCACCGCGTACTCGGTGATCGCCTGCTCGTGGCGGTGGATCTTCTCCATGCCGATCGACGAGAGGTAGTCCACGGCCGCGCCGAGGCCGACGGCCTGCGCGATCGGGGGCGTACCGGCCTCGAACTTGTGCGGCGCGGGGGCGTACGTCGACGAGTGCATCGACACGGTCTCGATCATCTCGCCGCCGCCGAGGAACGGCGGCAGGTCCTCCAGGAGCTCCTGCCGTCCCCAGAGCACGCCGATGCCGGTCGGGCCGACCATCTTGTGGCCGGTGAAGGCCACGAAGTCGGCCTGGAGCGCCTGCACGTCGAGCACCATGTGCGGGGCCGCTTGCGAGGCGTCGATGCAGACCAGCGCGCCGACCTGCTGGGCGCGGCGGACGATCTTCTCGACCGGGTTGATCGTGCCCAGGATGTTCGAGACCAGCGTGAAGGTGACGATCTTCGTCTTCTCGGTGATGATCTCGTCGATGTCGGACAGGTCGAGACGGCCGTCGTCGGTGATGCCGAACCACTTCAGCTTCGCGCCGGTGCGCTGCGAGAGCAGCTGCCAGGGCACGATGTTGGAGTGGTGCTCCATCTCCGTGGTGACGATCTCGGTGTCATGGTCCACCCGGTAGGGCTCGTCGGCCCAGCCGAGCATGTTGGCCACGAGGTTCAGCGACTCGGAGGCGTTCTTGGTGAAGATCACCTCGTCGCGGCTGGGCGCGTTGATGAACGCGGCGACCTTGTCACGGGCGCCCTCGTACAGCGCCGTGGCCTCTTCCGCGATCGTGTACACACCGCGGTGCACGTTGGCGTTGTGGCGCTCGTAGTACTCGTTGAGTGCGTCGAGGACCTGGCGCGGTTTCTGCGAGGTCGCCGCGCTGTCCAGGTAGACGACCTTCTTCCCGTCGTGGACCGTGCGATCCAGAAGGGGGAAGTCCTTGCGGATCGCCTCGGTGTCGAGGAGGCCCGGCAGCTGTGTCACGCGGAAGCGCCACCCTTCACGTATGCCTCGTAGCCCTCGTTCTCCAGCTTGTCGGCGAGCTCGGCACCGCCGGACTCGGCGATGCGGCCGTTGGCGAAGACGTGCACGAAGTCGGGCTTGATGTAACGGAGGATCCGCGTGTAGTGCGTGATCAGCAGCGTGCCGACCTCGCCGGTCTCACGGACCCGGTTGACGCCCTCGGACACGATCCGCAGGGCGTCGACGTCGAGACCGGAGTCGGTCTCGTCAAGGATCGCGACCTTCGGCTTGAGGAGCTCCAGCTGGAGGATCTCGTGGCGCTTCTTCTCACCGCCGGAGAAGCCCTCGTTGACGTTGCGCTCGGCGAAGGCCGGGTCGATCTGGAGCCGCTCCATGGTCTCCTTGACCTCCTTCACCCAGGTGCGCAGCTTGGGCGCCTCGCCGCGGACGGCGGTGGCGGAGGTGCGCAGGAAGTTGGAGACCGAGACGCCGGGGACCTCGACGGGGTACTGCATCGCGAGGAACACGCCCGCGCGGGCGCGCTCGTCGACGGTCATCTCCAGGACGTCCTCGCCGTCCAGGGTCACCGAACCGCCGGTGACCGTGTACTTGGGGTGACCGGCGAGCGAGTACGCGAGGGTGGACTTGCCGGACCCGTTGGGGCCCATGATGGCGTGGGTCTCGCCCTGCTTCACGGTCAGGTCGACGCCCTTGAGGATCTCCTTCGTGGCGTTGTCGGCCTCGACGGTGACGTGCAGGTCGCGGATTTCAAGCGTTGCCATGGGTGACTCAGGACTCCTGGGTGACGGAGACGAGCACATCGTCCCCTTCGATCTTGACGGGGTATACGGGGACGGGGCGCGTCGCGGGAAGGCCGGACGGCTTGCCGGTGCGGAGGTCGAAGCTGGAGCCGTGCAGCCAGCACTCGATCATGCAGTCCTCCACCTCTCCTTCGGACAGCGACACGTTCGCGTGCGAGCAGATGTCGTTGATCGCGAACACCTCGCCCTCGGTACGGACGACGGACACCGGGACGCCGTCGAGCTCCACACGCTTCGGGGTGTCCTCTTCCAGCTCACTGAGCGTGCAGACTTTGACGAAGGCCATCAGACGGACGCCTTCAGCTCGGTCTCGATCTTGTCGAGCAGCCGCGCCTCGACGTCCGGCAGGCCGATCTGCTGGACGAGCTCGGCGAAGAAGCCGCGTACGACGAGTCGGCGGGCCTCCTCGGCCGGGATGCCGCGCGCCATCAGGTAGAACAGCTGCTCGTCGTCGAAGCGGCCGGTCGCGGAGGCGTGGCCGGCGCCGACGATCTCGCCGGTCTCGATCTCCAGGTTCGGCACGGAGTCGACGCGCGCGCCGTCCGTGAGGACGAGGTTGCGGTTCATCTCGTAGGTGTCGGTGCCCTCGGCGGCGGCCCGGATCAGCACGTCGCCGATCCACACCGCGTGCGCGTCGTCGCCCTGGAGCGCGCCCTTGTAGGCGGCGTTGGACTTGCAGTGCGGGGTGTTGTGGTCGACCAGGAGGCGGTGCTCCTGGTGCTGGCCCTTGTCGGTGAAGTACAGGCCGAACAGCTCGGCCTCGCCGCCGGTGCCCGCGTAGCTGACGCGCGGGTGGAGGCGGACGAGGTCGCCGCCGAAGGTGACGACGATCGACTTGAACGAGGCGTCCCGGCCCACCAAGGCGTTGTGCTGGCCGACGTGGACCGCGTTCTCGTCCCAGTCCTGCACGGAGACGACGGTGAGCTTCGCGCCGTCGCCGAGGACGTAGTCCACGTTGGCAGCGAGCACCGCATCACCGGTGTGGTCGATGACGACGACGGCCTCGGCGAAGGCACCCAGCTCCACGACCTGGTGACCGAAGGCCACCCCGCCCTCGCCGTGCACCGTGATGCGGATCGGCTCGGTGAGCACGGCCTCCTTGGGGACCGTGACCACGGAGGCCTGCTCGAAGGACGAGTACGCCTGGGCGGCGACGCGGTCCACCGGGGTACCGGCCCGGCCGAGCCGGGAGTCGTCGCGGCCGACGGTCTCGACCGTGACGCCCTCGGGGGCCTCGATGGCGACCTTGACGCCGTCGCCGGTGGCCACCGCCGTGCCGTCGTGCAGCCCGCGCAGCCGGTCCAGCGGCGTGAACCGCCACTCCTCCTCGCGGCCGTGCGGGACCGGGAAGTCCGCGACGTCGAAGGACGGCGGCGCGCTCATACGCGTGGCGACGGTCGATTCGGCGGCCACCGCGATGGAACCGGTGGTGGTGGATCCCGCCGGGATGTTCTGAGCCTCAGCCATGGCTGTCGTAGTGCTCGCTTTCTCAGTGAAGTGTCCGGGGATTCGGTCGTGGGCCGGGTCAGCCGACCGAACCCTCCATCTGCAGCTCGATCAGCCGGTTGAGTTCGAGCGCGTACTCCATCGGCAGTTCCTTGGCGATCGGCTCGACGAAGCCGCGCACGATCATCGCCATCGCCTCGAACTCCGTCATACCGCGGCTCATCAGGTAGAACAGCTGGTCCTCGGAGACCTTGGAGACGGTCGCCTCGTGCCCCATGGACACGTCGTCCTCACGGACGTCGACGTACGGGTAGGTGTCGGAGCGCGAGATGGTGTCGACCAGCAGCGCGTCGCAGAGCACGTTCGACTTCGCGCCCGGAGCGCCCTCGCCGATCTCGATCAGACCGCGGTAGGAGGTGCGGCCGCCGCCCCGCGCCACCGACTTGGAGACGATGTTGGAGGAGGTGTTCGGCGCCATGTGGACCATCTTGGCGCCGGCGTCCTGGTGCTGGCCCTCGCCCGCGAAGGCGATGGACAGGGTCTCGCCCTTGGCGTGCTCGCCCATCAGGTAGACGGCCGGGTACTTCATGGTGACCTTGGAGCCGATGTTGCCGTCGACCCACTCCATGGTCGCGCCCTCGTAGGCCACGGCGCGCTTGGTGACCAGGTTGTAGACGTTGTTCGACCAGTTCTGGATCGTCGTGTAGCGGCAGCGGCCGCCCTTCTTCACGATGATCTCGACGACCGCGGAGTGCAGCGAGTCCGAGGAGTAGATCGGAGCGGTGCAGCCCTCGACGTAGTGCACGTACGCGCCCTCGTCGACGATGATCAGCGTCCGCTCGAACTGGCCCATGTTCTCCGTGTTGATACGGAAGTACGCCTGGAGCGGGATGTCGACGTGGACGCCCTTGGGCACGTAGATGAACGAGCCGCCGGACCACACGGCCGTGTTCAGCGAGGCGAACTTGTTGTCGCCGACCGGGATGACGGTCCCGAAGTACTCCTGGAAGAGCTCGGGGTGCTCCTTCAGCGCGGTGTCGGTGTCGAGGAAGATGACGCCCTGCGACTCCAGGTCCTCACGGATCTGGTGGTAGACCACCTCGGACTCGTACTGCGCGGCGACGCCGGCGACCAGGCGCTGCTTCTCCGCCTCCGGGATGCCGAGCTTGTCGTAGGTGTTCTTGATGTCCTCGGGCAGGTCCTCCCAGGACTCCGCCTGCTTCTCCGTGGACCGCACGAAGTACTTGATGTTGTCGAAGTCGATGCCCGACAGATCGGAGCCCCAGGTGGGCATGGGCTTCTTGTCGAAGAGCCTGAGGCCCTTGAGGCGCAGCTTCAGCATCCACTCGGGCTCGTTCTTCTTCGCGGAGATGTCGCGGACGACGTCCGCCGAGAGCCCGCGCTTGGCCTCGGCGCCTGCCGCGTCGGAGTCGGCCCAGCCGTATTCGTACCTGCCCAGCCCCTCGAGTTCGGGGTGGGCGGTCTCCGTGGGGAGCGTCATGCGGGGTTCCTCCCGGCCTTGCTTGCAGATGCTGAATGAGTGGTCTTCGGTGCTGTGCGGCGACCGCTGCGCGGGATGTACGTCGTGCACACCTCGTCGCCGTGGGCGATGGTGGCCAGACGCTGCACATGCGTACCGAGAAGGCTGGAGAAGAATTCCGTCTCCGCCTCGCACAGCTGCGGATACTGCTCGGCGACATGAGCGACCGGGCAGTGGTGCTGGCACAACTGCTCGCCCTGCTGCGGGCCGGGCGCGCTACGCGCCGTAGCAGCGTACCCGTCGGCGGACAAGGCCTTGGCCAACGCCTCGGTGCGCGAATCGGGATCCGCGGCCTCGATCGCCGCCCGGTAGGCCTCGGTCTGGGCCGCGATCCTCGCTCGGGCGAAGGCGGCGACCGCGGCCTCGCCCGAGGTCTCGGCGATCCACCCCAGGGCGTCCACCGCGAGCTTGTCGTAGGACTGGTCGAATGCGTCCCGTCCGCAGTCGGTCAGGGCGAACGCCTTGGCCGGACGGCCACGCGTCCGTGCTCCGTAGACCCGCTGCTCACGGGCCTCGACGACGCCGTCCGACGCGAGGGTGTCGAGATGGCGGCGGACCGCGGCCT
This sequence comes from Streptomyces sp. NPDC032161, assembly GCF_040636995.1. Classification (NCBI taxonomy): domain Bacteria; kingdom Bacillati; phylum Actinomycetota; class Actinomycetes; order Kitasatosporales; family Streptomycetaceae; genus Streptomyces; species Streptomyces sp. NPDC032161. Next base: position 130,567 of record NZ_JBEZVN010000002.1, read on the forward strand.
GGGTGAGACCGAGGCGCTTGGCCAGCTCGGCGACGGTGGACGGGCCGTGGTCCAGGATGGAGCGCGCGACCCTGTTGCGCGTCGAACGCTCGCCGGTCGCGAGTTCCTCCTGGGGTGTCTCCCGCTTGGTCTCGCCGTTTTTCACAACGCCATTGTTGCGTAATTAATCCGGCCCTGACAACCACGGTCCGGAACGATCTACGGTGCGCTTCATCACTTAGGGTCACCTAATCCACCTCCGCGCACCGGTCCGGGAACCGGGCCGCGAGCCCCTCCCGACGGGGGTCCGGCGGGACGCCCCCGCGCCCGCCGGGGGCAAAGTGGCAGCCCTTAGACTTACCGGCCATGAAGAGCGAGCCGGTCGTCCAGATCCGCGGGCTGGTGAAGCGGTACGGCCGCAGGGCCGCGGTGGACGGCCTCGACCTGAGCGTCCGCGCCGGTACGGTCACCGCCGTCCTCGGCCCCAACGGCGCCGGCAAGACCACCACCGTCGAGACCTGCGAGGGCTACCGCCGCCCCGACGCCGGGACGGTGCGGGTCCTCGGCCTCGACCCGGTCGCGGACGCCGCCCGGCTGCGCCCTCGGATCGGCGTGATGCTCCAGTCCGGTGGCATCTACTCCGGGGCGCGCGCGGACGAGATGCTCCGCCACATGGCGAAGCTCCACGCCCACCCCCTGGACGTCGACACGCTGATCGACCGCCTCGGCCTCGGCACCTGCGGCCGCACCACCTACCGCAGGCTCTCCGGCGGCCAGCAGCAGCGCCTCTCCCTGGCGATGGCCGTGGTGGGCCGCCCCGAGCTGGTCTTCCTCGACGAGCCGACCGCCGGGCTCGACCCGCAGGCCCGGCGCTCCACCTGGGACCTCGTGCGCGAGCTGCGCGCCGACGGCGTGTCCGTGGTCCTGACCACGCACTTCATGGACGAGGCCGAGGAGCTCGCCGACGACGTCGCCGTCATCGACGCGGGCAGGGTCATCGCCCAGGGCAGCCCCGAGGCACTCTGCCGCGGCGGCGCCGACAACACCCTGCGCTTCACCGGCCGCCCCGGCCTCGACCTGGGCTCCCTGCTCAAGGCACTGCCCGACGGCGCGGAGGCGGCCGAGCCCACCCCGGGCACGTACCGCATCACGGCCGACGTCGACCCGCAGCTGCTGGCCACCGTCACCTCCTGGTGCGCGCAGCACGGGGTGATGCCGTCCGGCATCTCCGTCCAGCGGCACACCCTGGAGGACGTCTTCCTCGAACTGACCGGCAAGGAGCTGCGCGCATGAGCGCCGGTACGTACGCCCCGCGGCCGGGCGCCGCCCCGCTCTCCCGGATGATCGCCGCGCAGGCGGCGCTGGAGACGCGGATGCTGCTGCGCAACGGCGAGCAGCTGCTGCTGACCGTGATCATCCCGGCGCTGCTGCTGGTGCTGTTCAGCGCGGTCGACGTCGTGGACACCGGCGCCGGGCGGTCCGTGGACTTCCTCACGCCCGGCGTCCTGGCGCTCGCCGTGATGTCCACGGCCTTCACCGGCCAGGCCATCGCCACCGGTTTCGAGCGGCGCTACGGGGTGCTCAAGCGGCTCGGTGCCTCGCCGCTGCCGCGCTGGGCGCTGATGACCGCCAAGACCCTCTCGGTGCTGGTCACCGAGGTGCTGCAGGTGGTGCTCCTGACGGTGATCGCGTTCGCGCTGGGCTGGTCGCCGCACGGCGACCCGTTCGCCGTGGTGCTGCTGCTGGTGCTCGGCACCGCCGCGTTCTCCGGGCTCGGGCTGCTGATGGCCGGGACGCTGAAGGCGGAGGCCACGCTGGCCGCGGCCAACCTGGTCTTCCTGCTGCTGCTGGTCGGCGGCGGGGTGATCGTGCCGCTGGACAAGTTCCCGGACGCGGTGCAGTCGGCGCTCGGGCTGCTGCCCATCGCGGCCCTGTCGGACGGGCTGCGCGACGTGCTCCAGCACGGCGCCGGGATGCCGTGGGGCGAGCTCGCTGTGCTGGCGGTGTGGGCGGTGCTCGGGCTGGGCGCGGCGGCGAAGTTCTTCCGCTGGGAGTGAGCCGGACGGGTGCGGGGGCGCCCGGGTCCGGGTGCTCGACGTGAGTCCTCTGCAGCGCACCGTCGCCGTTTCGCGCTACTCGTCCCCCTCGTGAAAGCTTGCACAAGCCGCCGCCTACGATGGTGCGCGTGCCCAAGCTGACCCGAGCCGAAGTCGCTCAAGCCGCGCGGAACCCGCTTCCCTACATCGCCGAACGGTGGACGCCGACGGAACGCATCGTCCGCCGCGCCGTCATGTCGGCCGTCGTCATGTCCGTCGTCATCGTCGTCACCGGCGGTGCGGTACGGCTGACCGGTTCCGGCCTCGGCTGCCCCACCTGGCCCAAGTGCACCGAGGACAGCCTCACCTCGACGAGCGAGATGGGCATCCACGGTGTCATCGAGTTCGGCAACCGCCTGCTGACGTACGTCCTGTGCGCGGCGGTCGGCTGGGCGATCATCGCCGCCCGCTCGGCGAAGCCCTGGCGGCGCAGCCTCACCCGGCTCGGCTGGGCCCAGTTCTGGGTGGTCATGGGCAACGCGGTGCTCGGCGGCATCGTGGTGCTGGTCGGCCTCAACCCGTACACGGTCGCGGCGCACTTCCTGCTCTCCACGACGCTGATCACGGTCGCGATGGTGATGTGGCAGCGGGTCCGCGAGGGCGACGAGGCTCCCCGGCCGCTGGTGGGCAAGGCGGTGTCCCAGCTGACCTGGCTGCTCGTGGTGGCCGCGGGACTGCTGATCGCGGTCGGTACGGTCGTCACGGGCGCCGGGCGGCACGCGGGAGACTCCAGCGACGTGCACCGCATCCCGGTCGACTGGAAGATGGTCGCGCAGCTGCACGCCGACCTGGCCTGGGTCGTGGTGGCGCTGACCGTCGCCCTCTGGTTCGTGCTGAAGGCCGTGGACGCGCCGGTCGGCCCGCGGAGCCGGGCCCGCGACCTGTTCCTGGTGCTGCTGGGGCAGGGCGTGATCGGCTACGTCCAGTACTTCATGGACACCCCGGAGATCCTGGTCGGCCTGCACATGTTCGGTTCGTGTCTGGTGTGGATCGCGGTGGTGCGGGTGCTGCTGTCGCTGCGCGAGCGCCCGGAGGCCGTACCCGCGACGGCCGTCCCCGCCGCCGAGAAGCCGGAGCCGGCCGCCGCGGGGTGAGCCGGGGCGGGGCCCGCGCGGGCCCCGATACGTCTGTACGCCGATGCCGGGCGGTCCTTGATCAGGACCGCCCGGCATCGGCGTACAGACGTATCGGGGCCGCTCTCAGTCCTTGTTGGACGGGCCGCCCACCTGGATCCCCGCCATCCGCGTCCACTCGTACCGGCCGGTGCGGACCTTCGCCGCGAGCTCCCCGTCGAAGGACTCGTGCATCGTGATCCCGGCCTTCCGGGCGGCGCTCTCGGCGACCGCGTACGAAGGGGCGACCAGATCGCCCCAGCCGCCGTCCTCGCCCACGAGAACGATGCGGGCGCCCATCTGCCCGAGGTAGGCGAGCTGCCCCTCCGCGCCGCCGTGCGCCTTGGAGAAGGCACCGATCTGCTTGGCGAGCTTCGCCGCCCTGCGCTCCGCGCGGGCCGCCCGCTTGCCGCTCTCCACCTGGGTCTCAGCCGTCTCTGCCATGGTCAGGATGCTATCGATGGGCAGATCGACGTGCGACGGGCGGGGTACGTGGCGTGGGCCACGTACCCCGCCCGTCGGCGGGACCGCTTCGGTGGAGCGGGGCGGGACTACCTCAGGAAGGGGTCGATCGCCACGGCGAGGAAGAGCAGCGAGACGTAGGTGATCGACCAGTGGAACAGCCGCATCTCCTTGAGCTTCGCGCCGGTCACCCCCGCCTTGGCCCGGTTGAGCAGGGCGTGCGCCTCCCAGAGCCAGAAGCCGCCGGTCAGCAGCGCCACCGCGGTGTAGAACCAGCCGGTGTAGCCGAGCGGGGTCAGCAGCAGCGAGACGATCACCATCGCCCAGCTGTAGAGCACGATCTGGCGGGCCACCACGCGGTTGGACGCGATGACCGGGAGCATCGGGACCCCGACGCGGGCGTAGTCGTCCTTGACCTTCATCGAGAGCGGCCAGTAGTGCGGCGGCGTCCAGAAGAACATCACGACGAAGAGGATGACCGCGGCCCACGACATCGAGTTCGTCACGGACGACCAGCCGATGAGGACCGGCATGCAGCCCGCGATGCCGCCCCAGACGATGTTCTGCGCGGTACGCCGCTTCAGCACCAGCGTGTAGCCCACGACGTAGAACAGCAGCGCGCCGAGCGCGAGCGCGGACGACAGCCAGTTGACCAGCAGCCCGAGCCAGACCGTGGAGACCACCGCGAGGACGATGCCGAAGGCCAGGCACTCGCGCGGGCTCACCATGCCGGTGACCAGCGGGCGCTGCGACGTACGGTGCATCACCGCGTCGATGTCGCGGTCGATGTACATGTTCAGGGCGTTGGCGCCGCCCGCGGAGAGGTATCCGCCGATGGTGGTCGTGAGCACGAGCCACAGATCGGGTACGCCCTGGGCCGCCAGGAACATCACCGGCACGGTGGTGATCAGCAGCAGTTCGATGATCCGAGGCTTGGTCAGCGCCACGAATGCCTTGACACGAGTCCCGAACGGGCGATGGCCCCCCGGGCTGGAAGTCAAGGCGACCCCTGCGGGTCGGGACTCGACGGCCGTCACGCACACCCCTGACAGAGAAATCCAGCAAGCTCCGGGCGTGAGGACCCGGTAAAGACTTGCGCGAACCAGACCACTGTAGACGTTGGGAACATGCCGTCCTTCGTGGGGGTCGGATCGTGTTGGCGTGGCACGGAAGCGGGGAATCACGCCCGTCACGGCGGTGTCGGGGCGGCGACGGGCGCCCCTCGCGGCGACGCGGGAGGACCACCGGAGCGGCACACTCCGCACACCTCCGGGCGCCGTGCCCCCGCGCACCCCGGCGGGACACGCCCACCGGATCGACACACGGACGGACGGTCCGGCGCGCGTACCGGTACGGGTACGGCTCCCGCGGCCTCGCCCGCGGGAGCGGCACGCAGGCTCCGGACGCCACTCGTCGGAGCGGTCACGGAAACGCGGAACCCCGCTCACCGGAGCGGCACGGAAGGGCCCTCGCCCGCTCACCGGAGCGGCGCAGAAGTGAGCCCCCGCGCTCATACGGGAGGCGGACCCGTCGGGCCGCCCACACCCTGGAAAGCAGCGGAAAACGCGCGTTCCGACACAGGTAGGCTCGACCATCCCGGTGCGGTCACAGACACCGGAATCCCCGGTGCGGTCACAGACACCGGTTGACAACAGTGGAGAGGAGCCCTGACTCAGGGTGAGCACCAAGCCGACCACCACAGATCTCCAGTGGACCGAAGTGGACCAGCGGGCCGTGGACACCGCTCGCGTCCTCGCCGCCGACGCCGTTCAGAAGGTCGGAAACGGCCACCCGGGCACGGCGATGAGCCTGGCTCCCGCCGCGTACACCCTCTTCCAGAAGGTGATGCGGCACGACCCCGCCGACCCGGAGTGGACCGGCCGCGACCGGTTCGTGCTCTCTGCCGGCCACAGCAGCCTGACCCTCTACATCCAGCTCTACCTGGCCGGCTACGGCCTGGAGCTCGACGATCTCAAGTCCTTCCGGACCTGGGGCTCCAAGACCCCGGGCCACCCGGAGTACGGACACACCGCGGGCGTGGAGACGACCACGGGCCCGCTGGGCCAGGGCGTCGCCAACGCCGTGGGCATGGCGATGGCCTCCCGCTACGAGCGCGGGCTGTTCGACCCGGAGGCGGCCCCCGGAGCCTCCCCGTTCGACCACATGGTGTGGGTCGTCGCGGGTGACGGCTGCCTCCAGGAGGGCATCGCCGCCGAGGCGTCCTCGCTGGCGGGGCACCAGAAGCTCGGCAACCTGGTCCTGCTGTGGGACGACAACCACATCTCGATCGAGGGCGACACGGAGACCGCGGTCTCCGAGGACACCCTGAAGCGGTACGAGGCGTACGGCTGGCACGTCCAGCGCGTCGAGCAGCTGCCCAGCGGCGATCTGGACCCGGCGGGTCTGTACCGGGCGCTGGAGGCCGCCAGGGCCGAGACCGGGCGCCCGTCCTTCATCGCCGCCCGCTCGATCATCGCGTGGCCCGCGCCGAACGCCCAGAACACCGAGGCGTCGCACGGCTCGGCGCTGGGCGAGGAGGAGGTCGCCGCGACGAAGAAGGTCCTCGGCTTCGACCCCGAGAAGTCCTTCGAGGTCTCCGACGAGGTCATCGCGCACACCCGCAAGGCGCTGGACCGCGGCCGTGAGGCCCGGGCCGAGTGGGAGAAGTCCCTCGCCGCGTGGCGCACCGCCAACCCGGAGCGCGCCGCCGAGTTCGACCGGATCTCCGCGGGCGAACTGCCCGCGGGCTGGGAGGACAGGCTCCCGGTCTTCGAGCCCGGCAGGAGCGTGGCCACCCGCGCCGCCTCCGGCAAGGTGCTCCAGTCGCTCGGCGAGATCGTCCCCGAGCTGTGGGGCGGCTCCGCCGACCTGGCGGGCTCGAACAACACGACGATCGACAAGACGTCGTCGTTCCTCCCCGTGGGCAACCCGCTGCCCGGCGCGGACCCGTACGGGCGCACGATCCACTTCGGCATCCGCGAGCACGCCATGGCCGCGGCCATGAACGGCATCGCGCTGCACGGCAACACCCGCGTCTACGGCGGCACCTTCCTGGTGTTCTCCGACTACATGCGCAACGCCGTACGGCTCTCCGCGCTGATGCACCTGCCGGTGACGTACGTGTGGACGCACGACTCGATCGGTCTCGGCGAGGACGGCCCGACCCACCAGCCGGTGGAGCACCTGGCCTCGCTGCGCGCCATCCCGGGTCTGAACATCGTCCGTCCGGCCGACGCCAACGAGACCGCCATCGCGTGGCGCGAGATCATGCGCCGCCACACCAAGGTGTTCGGCGAGGGGACCCCGCACGGTCTGGCGCTGACCCGCCAGGGCGTGCCGACGTACGAGGCGAACGAGGACGCGGCCAAGGGCGGTTACGTGCTCCTCGACGCCGAAGGGCCCGAAGGGCAGCACGCGTCGCCCCAGGTGCTGCTGATCGGCACGGGCTCCGAGGTGCACCTCGCCGTCGAGGCGCGCGAGGAGCTGCAGGCGGCCGGCATCCCGACCCGTGTGGTGTCGATGCCGTCGGTCGAGTGGTTCGAGGAGCAGGACCAGGCGTACAAGGACAGCGTCCTGCCGCCGTCGGTGAAGGCGCGGGTCGCGGTCGAGGCCGGCATCGGCCTGACCTGGCACCGGTACGTCGGGGACGCCGGCCGGATCGTCTCGCTGGAGCACTTCGGTGCCTCGGCCGACGCCAAGGTCCTCTTCCGTGAGTTCGGCTTCACCGCCGAGCACGTCGCCGCCGCCGCGCGGGAATCTCTCGCCGCCGCCGCGCGCTGACGCCCTTATAGAGACAAGTAGGAGATGCAACTCTCATGACAGACGCACTCAAGCGCCTCTCCGACGAGGGCGTGGCGATCTGGCTCGACGACCTGTCGCGCAAGCGGATCACGTCGGGCAATCTGGCCGAGCTGATCGACGAGCAGCACGTGGTGGGCGTCACCACCAACCCGTCGATCTTCCAGAAGGCGATTTCGAGCGGGGACGGCTACGAGCGGCAGCTGACCGACCTCGCCACCCGCAAGGTCACCGTCGACGAGGCCATCCGCATGATCACGACGGCCGACGTGCGGGACGCGGCGGACATCCTGCGCCCCGTCTTCGACGCCACGGACGGCCAGGACGGCCGGGTCTCCATCGAGGTGGACCCACGTCTGGCCCACCACACCGCCGCCACCGTCGCCGAGGCCAAGCAGCTGGCCTGGCTGGTGGACCGGCCCAACACGCTCATCAAGATCCCGGCGACGAGGGCCGGCCTCCCGGCGATCACCGAGGTCATCGGCAAGGGCATCAGCGTCAACGTCACGCTGATCTTCTCGCTGGAGCGCTACCGCGAGGTCATGGACGCCTACCTGGCAGGTCTGGAGAAGGCCAAGGCCGCGGGCCTGGACCTGTCCAAGATCCACTCGGTGGCGTCGTTCTTCGTGTCCCGGGTGGACACCGAGATCGACAAGCGGCTCGACACGATCGGCACTCCCGAGGCCAAGGCGCTCAAGGGCAAGGCGGCGCTCGCCAACGCCCGCCTCGCCTACCAGGCGTACGAGGAGGTGTTCGGTTCGGAGCGCTGGGCCGCCCTGGACAAGGCGCAGGCCAACAAGCAGCGCCCGCTGTGGGCCTCGACCGGCGTCAAGGACCCCGCGTACAAGGACACCCTGTACGTCGACGAACTGGTCGCCCCCGGCACGGTCAACACCATGCCCGAGGCCACCCTGGACGCCACCGCCGACCACGGGCGGATCACCGGCAACACCATCGCCGGCACCTACGAGCAGGCCCGCGCCGAGCTCGACGCCGTGGCGGAGCTCGGCATCTCCTACGACGACGTCGTCCAGCTGCTGGAGGACGAGGGCGTCGAGAAGTTCGAGACGTCCTGGATCGACCTGCTCAACTCGACCGAGGCGGAGCTCAAGCGCCTCGCCCCTTCGGAGGGCTGACCGCCTTGTCTGGTGTTCCCGGAGCCAATCCGCTTCGTGACCCCCAGGATCGACGGCTCCCGCGCATCGCGGGGCCGTCGGGCCTGGTGATCTTTGGCGTCACGGGTGATTTGTCCCGCAAGAAGCTGATGCCCGCCGTCTACGACCTGGCCAACCGCGGCCTGCTGCCGCCGGGCTTCTCGCTCGTCGGTTTCGCGCGCCGGGAGTGGCAGGACGAGGACTTCGCACAGGAGGTCCACGACGCCGTCAAGCAGCACGCTCGCACCCCGTTCCGCGAGGAGGTCTGGCAGCAGCTCATCCAGGGGATGCGCTTCGTCCAGGGCAACTTCGACGACGACGAGGCGTTCGAGACGCTGAAGGCGACGATCCAGGAGCTCGACGAGGCACAGGGCACGGGCGGCAATTTCGCCTTCTACCTGTCCGTGCCCCCGAAGTTCTTCCCCAAGGTCGTCCAGCAGCTCAAGAAGCACGGGCTGGCCGACCAGAAGGAGGGCTCCTGGCGGCGTGCCGTCATCGAGAAGCCCTTCGGACACGACCTGCAGAGCGCGCAGGAGCTCAACCGGATCGTGCACGACGTCTTCCCGCCCAACGAGGTCTTCAGGATCGACCACTACCTCGGCAAGGAGACGGTCCAGAACATCCTGGCGCTGCGGTTCGCCAACACGATGTTCGAGCCGATCTGGAACAGGTCGTACGTCGACCACGTCCAGATCACGATGGCCGAGGACATCGGCATCGGCGGCCGGGCCGGTTACTACGACGGCATCGGTGCCGCCCGTGACGTCATCCAGAACCACCTGCTCCAGCTGCTGGCGCTGACCGCGATGGAGGAGCCCGGCTCCTTCCACCCCAAGGCCCTGGTCGCCGAGAAGCTCAAGGTGCTCGCGGCCGTGGAACTGCCGGAGGACCTGGGCAAGCACACGGTGCGCGGCCAGTACGTGCACGCCTGGCAGGGCGGCGAGGAGGTCCCCGGCTATCTGGAGGAGGACGGCATCGACCCCGGGTCGACGACCGACACCTTCGCCGCGATCAAGCTGACGATCAACAACCGCCGCTGGGCGGGCGTGCCGTTCTACCTCCGTACCGGAAAGCGGCTCGGCCGCCGGGTCACGGAGATCGCGGTCGTCTTCAAGCGCGCTCCGTATCTGCCGTTCGAGTCCGGCGCGACGGAGGAGCTGGGCGGCAACGCGCTGGTCATCCGGGTCCAGCCGGACGAGGGCGTGACCGTCCGGTTCGGCTCCAAGGTGCCCGGCACCTCGATGGAGGTCCGGGACGTCACGATGGACTTCGCGTACGGCGAGTCCTTCACCGAGTCGAGTCCGGAGGCGTACGAGCGGCTCATCCTCGACGTGCTGCTCGGCGACGCCAACCTCTTCCCGCGGCACCAGGAGGTCGAGCTCTCCTGGAACATCCTCGACCCGATCGAGGAGTACTGGGCCGAGCACGGCAAGCCCGCGCAGTACCCGGCGGGCACGTGGGGCCCGGCCGAGGCGGACGAGATGCTCGCACGAGACGGACGGAGCTGGCGCCGGCCATGAAGATCGACCTCACGGAGACCACCTCCAGCAAGATCAACCAGGCGCTGGTGTCGGCCCGGCGTGCCATCGGCACCCCGGCCATCGGCATGGTGCTGACCCTGGTCATCGTCACCGACGAGGAGAACGCGTACGACGCCCTCAAGTCGGCCGGTGACGCCTCGCGCGAGCACCCCTCGCGGATCATCGCGGTGATCAAGCGGCTCAGCCGCTCGCCGCGCAGCCGCCGCGACGCCCGGCTCGACGCCGAGGTGCGGGTCGGCTCCGACGCGGGCACCGGCGAGACGGTCGTGCTGCGCCTCCACGGCGAGCTGGCCAACCACGCCCAGTCGGTCGTCCTGCCGCTGCTGCTGCCGGACGCCCCGGTCGTGGTCTGGTGGCCGCAGGACGCGCCCGCCGAGCCGGCGAAGGACCCGCTGGGCGCGCTCGCGCAGCGCCGGATCACGGACGCCTACTCGGCGGAGCACCCCTGCGACGAGATCACCCTGCGCGCCCGGTCGTACGCCCCCGGCGACACCGACCTGGCCTGGACCCGCGTCACGCCGTGGCGCTCGATGCTGGCCGCCGCGCTCGACCAGCAGCACGCCGAGATCGTCTCGGCGACGGTCGAGGGCGAGTCGGAGAACCCGAGCTGCGAGCTGCTCGCCATGTGGCTGGCGGACCGGCTCGGCGTCCCCGTCGAGCGCACCCAGTCCGACGGTCCCGGCCTGACGGCCGTGCGGATGGAGACCAGGAGCGGTGTCATCGTCCTGGACCGGCCGGACGGTTCGATGGCCACGCTCTCGATGGAGGGCCAGCCGGACCGCGCGGTGGCGCTCAAGCGGCGGGACACCGCCGAACTGCTCGCCGAGGAGCTGCGGCGTCTGGACCCGGACAACACCTATGAGGCGACGGTGAAGTTCGGCGTGGACAGGCTCGGCGGACCGGCACGGCCGAAGGCGGAGGGCTCGAAGCCCGCCGATCCGAAGCCGGCCGACCCGGAGCCCGCCGGGGCCGCCCCCGCCCCGCCCGCCGCGAAGAAGGCCACGGCCAAGTCCCCGGCCAAGAAGGCGGCGTCGAAGTGAGTGCCCCTCAACTCGTCGTGCACCGCGACAAGGAGCTGATGGCACAGGCCGCCGCGGCCCGGCTGATCACGAAGGTGGTGGACGCCCAGGCCGCGCGCGGTCACGCCTCGGTGGTCCTCACCGGCGGGCGCAACGGCAACGGCCTGCTGGCCGCCCTCGCCGCCGCGCCCGCCCGGGACGCGATCGACTGGTCGCGGCTCGACCTGTGGTGGGGCGACGAGCGGTTCCTGCCGGAGGGCGACCCGGAGCGCAATGTCACGCAGGCCCGTGAGGCACTGCTGGACACGGTGCCGCTGGACCCGTCGCGGGTGCACGCCATGCCCGCGTCGGACGGCCCCTGGGGCAACGACGCCGACACGGCGGCGGCCGCGTACGCCGCCGAGCTGGCCGCCGCGGCCGGTCCGGAGGACCACGGGCCGGTGCCGACGTTCGACGTGCTGATGCTGGGCGTCGGCCCGGACACGCATGTCGCGTCGCTCTTCCCGGAGCTGCCCGCGGTACGGGAGACCGAGCGCACCGTCGTCGGTGTGCACGGCGCACCCAAGCCGCCGCCCACCCGTGTCTCGCTGACGCTGCCCGCGATCCGGGCCGCGCGCGAGGTGTGGCTGCTCGCCGCGGGCGAGGACAAGGCGGAGGCCGCGGAGATCGCGCTCTCGGGCGCCGGGGAGATCCAGTCCCCGGCGGCCGGTGCGTACGGACGCGCCCGAACGCTGTGGCTGCTGGACGCGGCGGCGGCCTCGCGGCTGCCGCGCGCCCTGTATCCGCCGGCCTCGTCCTGATCGGTCCCGGCACCGACGCCCGCGGGCCCGGTCCGCTCCTCGGAGCGACCGGGCCCGCGGGCGTTCCGGGAGGCGGCCATGCCCAGGGCGTACCGGAAGCGGGGCCGCGCCGGGCACACCGTCCTCGCGGCCTCGGCCCGTACCGGCAGAGGAGCCGTCCTCGCGGTCTCAGCCGGTGGGCGGGGTGCGCTCCAGGAAGGGCTCCAGCAGGCCCGGGACGGCCCGGAAGGCGAAGTCCAGGCCCTCGCTCTCGTCGGCGTCGTAGGCCGTGTACGCGCCCGCCCCGGCGGCCGTGGTCGCGGTGATGCCGATCACCCCGGACCGCCGCTGGAAGTACGTCTGCCGGACCGTCCAGCCGATGACCCCGGCCCGCTCCAGCGCGGCGGTGGAACGCCTGAGCGTGCCGGACCGGACCACCAGGTAGTCGCCGCTGAGCACGTGCCCCAGGCCCCGGTAGGCGTCCCGGGCCAGGAACAGCCCGAGCGGCAGCCCCACGACCGCGCAGACGAGCGCCGCCCACAGCAGGACGGGGGTCAGCAGCAGCCCCAGCACGACCAGGACGAGCACGGGCACGGCGACGGCCCACAGGGCCCGGCGCAGCCGCCGTCCCCGCGCCGCCGTGGGGTGGGGGGTCAGCGCGGCACCGGTCGGGGAGACGGACTCGCGCAGGACGTCGGCGGCCACCGCGTCGGCCACGGGCCGGGGCGCGACGGGCAGCAGGGTGTCCTGGTCTCGGTGCCGCTCCTCGTCGTCCTTGGCGAGTCCGGTGGTGATCGCGTCGACCCGGGCGGCACCGAACAGCCGGACGCCGAGCGGTTCGACGAGATCGACACCGCGCAGTCGGCGTTCCTCGATGGAGACGGAACGTGAGGTCAGCAGCCCGCGCCGGATGCGCAGGGTGCCGCCCGGTTCGCGCTCCAGCCGGTAGTTCCACCACATCTCGATCCACAGACCGAGCGCGCCGACGACACCGGCGGCCAGCACGACGAGGGCGACGACCCCGATCACGGCCGGCAGCGCGGTGTCCCGGAACCGGTCACCGACCCAGCCGATGACCTTGCCCTGCGCCCCGAACCAGTCGCTGACCTGCATCACCGCACCGGCCGCCGCGCCGCCGAGCGCCGGGGCGACGAACGACACCGGCGCGTAGCGGATCCAGCGCGGGTCCAGGACGGCGAGCTCGCCCTCGCCATGAGTGCCCGGGGCGCCCGTGTCCGCGCGCTCCAGCAGTTCGCGGCGGAGCCGTTCGCCCTCGGCCCGTGCGACCGGGTCGAGTTCCAGGGTGGAGTCGTTTCCGGAGTGCTCGCCGGTACCGATGCGGACGGTGACCAGGCCGAGGACCCGTTGCAGCGGATGGGCGGTGAGATCGACGCTGCGGACGCGCTCACGGGCCAGCGAGCGCTTCTTGACCATGAGCAGCCCCGTGTGCAGCTCGACCCGCTGGGCACCGACGCGGTAACGGGTGCGACGCCACCGCACGTAGTCGCCCGCCGCGGCGCAGCCGACCAGCGCGAGCGCACCGGCCACCACGAGGGCCACCGCCGCCCCGAGCCCGAACCGCCCGGAGAGCCCGAGCGTGACGGGCACGGACGCGCCGACCGCGACACCGGCCGTGAGCAACGCGCTGACGAGGACCGTGCGCCGGTCCAGCCGCCGCCAGGCGATGCCGTCGCCGGTCGCCGTCACCGCGCCGGTGGCATCGGTGTCGACGCCGTCCTCGCCCGCTCCGGGCGGCGGAACGGTCGCCTCCGTGCTCATGTGGCGTCCCCGGGGGTGTCCTGGGTGATCCTGGTCAGGCGTTCGGCCAGCTCGGCCGCCGACTCGTGACCCAGCCCCGCGATCCGTACCGCGCCCTTGGACGAGGCGGTGGTCACGGTGACGGTGGCGAGCCGGTAGAGCTGTTCGAGCGGTCCGCGCACGGTGTCCACGGTCTGGATGCGGGACATCGGGGCGATCCGCCACTCCTGCCACAGGAGGCCCGTCCTGACGTAGACGGCTTCGTCGGTGACCTCCCAGCGGTGGGTACGGAACCACCAGAGCGGGAAGAGGACGGCGCAGCCGGCACCGAGCACCGCGAGAACCGCGGCGGGCAGCAGCAGCCAGAACCTGGCGGGCTCGATGAACACACCCAGTACGACGAGGACCACCACCGGTAGCGCGGTCAGCAGCAGCCACTGGGCGCGCCACCAGTCGACCGCCCTCGGATCCAGGGTGTTGTTCGGCGGCCTCAGCCGCACCGTCCGCTCCCTCGCACTCACCGGCTCAACGCCCCCTGCGGGCGCGGTACGCCCCGACGAGGGCCGCGGTGGAGCTGTCCAGCCCCTCGCCACCACTGCCGTCGGTCAGCACCGGCTCGATCCGCTTGGCGAGGACCTTGCCGAGTTCGACGCCCCACTGGTCGAAGGAGTCGATGTTCCAGACGGCTCCCTGGACGAAGACCTTGTGCTCGTAGAGCGCGATGAGCTGGCCGAGGACGGACGGGGTCAGCCGGTCGGCGAGGATCGTCGTCGTCGGGTGGTTGCCCTTGAAGGTCCTGTGCGGCACGAGTTCCTCGGCGACGCCCTCGGCACGGACCTCGTCCGGCGTCTTGCCGAAGGCCAGCGCCTGGGTCTGTGCGAAGAAGTTGGCCATCAGCAGATCGTGCTGGGCGACCAGACCGGGCAGCAGGTCCTCGACCGGCTCGGCGAAGCCGATGAAGTCCGCCGGGATGACCTTGGTGCCCTGGTGGATCAGCTGGTAGTAGGCGTGCTGTCCGTTGGTGCCGGGGGTGCCCCAGACGACCGGTCCGGTCTGCCACTCGACGGGGCGGCCGTCCCGGTCCACGGACTTGCCGTTGGACTCCATGTCCAGCTGCTGCAAGTACGCGGTGAACTTGGACAGATAGTGGCTGTACGGCAGCACGGCATGCGACTGGGCGTCGAAGAAGGCCCCGTACCAGACGCCCAACAGGCCCATCAGCAAAGGGGCGTTGGCCTCGGCGGGGGCGGTGCGGAAGTGCTCGTCGACGAGGTGGAAGCCGTCGAGCATCTCGCGGAACCGCTCCGGGCCGATCGCGATCATCAGGGAGAGGCCGATGGCGGAATCGTACGAGTAGCGACCGCCGACCCAGTCCCAGAACTCGAACATGTTGGCGGTGTCGATGCCGAAGTCCGCGACCTCGCCGGCGTTGGTGGACAGCGCCACGAAGTGCTTGGCGACCGCTTCCTGACCGGCGTTCAGGCCGGTCAGCAGCCAGTTGCGGGCGGAGGTCGCGTTGGTGATCGTCTCGATCGTGGTGAAGGTCTTCGACGCGATGACGAACAGCGTCTCGGCGGGGTCGAGGTCGCGCACCGCCTCGTGGAGGTCGGCGCCGTCCACGTTGGACACGAAACGGACGGTGAGCGAGCGGTCGGCGAAGGAGCGCAGCGCCTCGTAGGCCATGGCGGGGCCGAGGTCGGAACCGCCGATGCCGACGTTGACGACGTTCCTGATGCGCTTGCCGGTGTGGCCGGTCCACTCACCCGACCGGACGCGGTCGGAGAACGCCGCCATCTTGTCGAGCACCGCGTGCACGCCCGGCACCACGTTCTCGCCGTCGACCTCGATCACCGCGTCGCGCGGGGCGCGCAGCGCCGTGTGCAGGACGGCGCGGTCCTCGGTGGTGTTGATCTTCTCGCCGCGGAACATCGCGTCCCTCAGCTGCGCCACTCCGGTGGCGGCGGCGAGGTCGCGCAGAAGACGCAGCGCCGTGTCGTCGACCAGGTGCTTGGAGTAGTCGATGTACAGGTCGCCGACCTGGAGGGTGTAGCGGGCGCCGCGTTCCGGATCGTCGGCGAAGAGCTGCCGCAGACGCGCTTCCCCGAGCTGCTCACGGTGCTTGCCCAGAGCCGCCCATTCGGGGGTCCGGTTGAGACTGGTTCGGTTCGGTGTGTTCATCCCGGTTGTCGGCCCACTTCTTCTCGTGATTGCAGATGCCCCGCCGAGTCCCCAACTTAATTGATCGAAGGGGCCGACGAGGCAACGGCGAAGTGCGGCACCGGTGGATGCACTCCGGCCGGGCCCCTCATGGGTACCCGGCCGGTGGTTTTCAGATCTCGCCCCGGAGTTTCGCCAGGGCCTCGGCGAGGATGGCTTCGCCGTCCGCGTCACTGCGCCGCTCGCGCACGTACGCGAGGTGCGTCTTGTACGGCTCGGTGCGCGGCGGGTCGGGCGGGCAGTCCCGGTCCTGGCCGGCCGGGAAACCACAGCGCGGGCAGTCCCACGTCTCGGGTACCTGCGCGTCACTGGCGAAGCTCGGCTGCGTCTCGTGCCCGTTCGAGCACCAGAAGGAGATGCGGAGACGCGGCGCGGACTCGCCCCGCTCGGCCTCCCCCATCGGCCCCGCCCCGACCCGGCTCCCCCGGATCGCGTTGCCACTTGCCACGGTCGTAACTCCCCTGCGTGATGGTGCTCGAAGATGCCCCAGTCTACGTAAGGCCCAACGCGCGTCCAGTGAAAGGAGTTACACCCTCACCGGGATTCGCTCACGACGCGTCAGTCCAGCTTGATCAGCAGACCGAGCACGACGATGCACGCGAACCAGAGCAGGCCCACGACCACCGTGATCCGGTCGAGGTTGCGCTCCGCGACCGAGGAGCCGCCCACGGACGACTGCATGCCGCCACCGAACATGTCGGAGAGGCCGCCGCCCTTCCCCTTGTGCATCAGCACCAGCAGCATCAGCAGCAGGCTGAAGACGATCAGGGCGATCTCGAACCCCAAAATCACGGCTGGTCCCTACTTTCCGGAGTCCTCTGGACTGCATGTGCGAGCAACGGGGGCCGGGAGGCTGAGCCCTTCCCGGCCCCCGCAAGGGTACGACGGATCCGCGCTACCGCATACTCACTGGTCGCGGAAGCGGACGATCTTGACGAACTCGTCGGTGTCGAGCGAGGCACCTCCGACCAGGGCGCCGTCCACGTCGGGCTTCTCCATGATCTCGGCGACGTTCCCGGACTTCACGGAGCCGCCGTACTGGATGCGGACCTTGTCGGCCAGGTCCTGGGAGTACAGCTCGGCGAGGCGCCCGCGGATCGCCGCGCAGACCTCCTGCGCGTCGTCGGCGCCGCACACCTTGCCGGTGCCGATCGCCCAGACCGGCTCGTACGCGATCACGATCGACTCGGCCTGCTCGGCGGGCAGGTCCTTCAGCCCGCCGTCGACCTGGGCGAGGGTGTGCGGGACGTGGTTGCCCGCCTCGCGGACGGGCAGTTCCTCGCCGACGCAGAGGATCGGGGTCAGGCCGTGCTTGTAGGCGGCCTTCACCTTGGCGTTGCAGAGCTCGTCGGTCTCGCCGTGGTACTGGCGGCGCTCGCTGTGCCCGACGGCGACGTAGGTGCACTTCAGCTTGGCGAGCATCGGTCCGGAGATCTCACCGGTGTACGCGCCGGAGTCGTGCGCCGAGATGTCCTGGGCGCCGTACTTGATCCGCAGCTTGTCGCCGTCGACCAGGGTCTGTACGGAGCGCAGGTCGGTGAAGGGCGCCAGGACGGCGACCTCGACGGCTTCGTAGTCCTTGTCGGCCAGGGCGAAGGCGAGCTTCTGGACGTGGGCGATGGCCTCCAGGTGGTTGAGGTTCATCTTCCAGTTGCCCGCCATCAGCGGGGTGCGGGTGGTCATGAAAGTTCAGTCCTCCAGAGCGGCGAGGCCGGGAAGCGTCTTGCCCTCGAGGTATTCGAGGCTGGCGCCACCACCGGTCGAGATGTGTCCGAATGCGTTGTCGTCGAAGCCCAGGGTGCGGACGGCCGCGGCGGAGTCGCCGCCGCCCACCACGGTGAAGCCCGGGGAGTCGGCGAGGGCCTGGGCCACGGCCCTGGTGCCCTCGGCGTAGTCGGGGTGCTCGAAGACACCCATGGGGCCGTTCCAGAAGACGGTGGCCGCGTCGGCGAGCTTCGAGGCGTACAGCCGGTTGGTCTCGGGACCGTTGTCGAGGCCCATGAAACCGGCCGGGATGGCGTCCGCGGGCACCGTGCGGTGCTCGGTCGGGGCCTTGGCCCCGAGGTCGGGGAACCGCTCGGAGACGACCACGTCGACGGGGAGCACGAACTCCACGCCCTTGTCCTCGGCACGCTTCAGGTACTCCAGCACCACCGGGATCTGCTCCTCCTGGAGGAGGGAGCTGCCGACCTCGTGGCCCTTGGCCTTGAGGAAGGTGTACGCCATGCCGCCGCCGATGAGGATGCGGTCGGCGCGCTCCAGCAGGTGGTCGATCACTCCGAGCTTGTCGGAGACCTTGGAGCCGCCGAGCACGACGGCGTACGGACGCTCGACGTTCTCGGTGAGCTTCTTCAGGACGCCGACCTCGGTGGCGATCAGGTCGCCGGCGGCGTGCGGGAGGCGGGCGGGGAGGTCGAAGACCGAGGCGTGCTTGCGGTGCACCGCACCGAAACCGTCGCCCACGTACACGTCGGCGAGCTCGGCGAGCCGGTCGGCGAACTCGCCGCGCTCGGCGTCGTCCTTGGACGTCTCACCGGGGTTGAAGCGGAGGTTCTCCAGGACGGCGACCCGGCCGTCGGCGAGCCCGGCGACCGTGGCGCGCGCGGACTCGCCGACCGTGTCGGTCGCGAAGGCCACGTCGGCCCCGATGATCTCGCCGAGCCGGGCGGCGGCGGGCGCCAGGGAGAACGCCGGGTCGGGAGCGCCCTTGGGGCGGCCCAGGTGCGAGGCGACGACGACCCGCGCACCTGCCGCGGCGAGCTTCTCCACGGTCGGCGCGACGGCGCGGATGCGTCCGTCGTCGGTGATGGTGGTGCCGCTCAGCGGCACGTTGAGGTCGGCGCGGACGAATACGCGCCTGCCGGTGACCCCTTCGGCGAGGAGTTCGTCGATCGTCTTCATTCCTGCTGGACTCCTTGGAGGACGAGAGAACATGCGACGGGGCCCGAACGGCGCGCCAGTGCGCCGTTCGAGCCCCGTACTCACATCGAGGTGCCTGCCGACCGGACGGTCAGAGACGGCTGCCGACGAAGACGGTCAGGTCGACGAGGCGGTTCGAGTAACCCCACTCATTGTCGTACCAACCGATGATCTTCACCTGCGAGCCCTCCGCCATGGTCAGCAGGGAGTCGAAGGTGCAGGACGCCGGGGTCGAGACGATGTCCGAGGAAACGATCGGGTCCTCGGTGTAGAACAGCTTGCCCTTGAGCGGGCCTTCCTCGGACGCCTTCTGGAAGGCGGCGTTGACCTCGTCGCGGGTGACCTCGCGCTCCAGCGTGACCACGAGGTCGGTGACCGAGCCGTCCGGTACGGGAACCCGCATCGCGAGACCGTCGAGCTTGCCCTTGAGCTGAGGGAGCACCAGGGCGGTGGCCTTGGCGGCACCGGTGGTCGTCGGGATGATGTTCTGCGCGGCTGCACGGGCACGGCGCAGGTCCGAGTGCGGGAAGTCCAGGATGCGCTGGTCGTTGGTGTACGCGTGGACCGTCGTCATCAGGCCCTTGACGATGCCGAAGTTCTCGTCCAGGACCTTCGCCATCGGCGCGACGCAGTTGGTGGTGCAGGAAGCGTTGGAGATGACGTGGTGGTTGGCCGCGTCGTAGGTGTCCTCGTTGACACCCATCACGATCGTGATGTCCTCGTTCTTGGCCGGAGCCGAGATGAGGACCTTCTTGGCGCCGCCGGCGAGGTGCTTCTCGGCGTCCGCCTTCTTGGTGAAGATGCCGGTCGATTCGACGACGATGTCGACGCCCAGCTCGCCCCAGGGGATGAGCTCCGGGTTGCGCTCGGAGAGGACCTTGATGGTGTGGTCGCCGACGGTGATGCTGTCGGCGGTGTGGCTGACCTCGGCCTCCAGACGACCCAGGATGGTGTCGTACTTCAGAAGGTGAGCCGTGGTCGCAGTGTCACCCAGGTCGTTGACAGCCACGATCTCGATGTCCGCCCCCTGCTCCAGCAGCGCGCGGAAGTAGTTACGACCGATGCGACCGAAGCCGTTGATGCCTACGCGGATCGTCACGAAACCGATCTCCTCGTCAGGTACGCCGATTCCTAGGAATCGGCGAGTTGTATACGGATGTCCCCGACCGCCTCCGACCCTACCTCTCCGAGGGGCGGGGAGTGACATCGAACGGGTCCGGACGAAACCGCGGAGGCCCGTACTCCACGGTAGGGGTACGGGCCTCCGGAGACATGGCCGCTCATCGGGTGGGTGTCACGGAGCGTCAATACACGTACGTGTGTTGCCTGTTCCGCATTCAGCCGGTTTCTCGCCTTTCGGCTCACCTCACCAAGCGATTGTCAGGTCATCCCACGAGACCGTCGGCGAGCTCGTCACTGAGAGTGGACTCGGTACCCGGGATCCCCAGGTCCTGCGCCCTCTTGTCGGCCATCGCCAGCAGCCGGCGGATCCGGCCCGCGACCGCGTCCTTGGTGAGCGGCGGATCGGCGAGCGCGCCCAGCTCCTCCAGGGACGCCTGCTTGTGCTCCATGCGCAGCCGGCCGGCCGCGGCGAGGTGCTCGGGCACGTCCTCGCCCAGGATCTCCAGCGCGCGCCCGACCCGGGCGCCCGCGGCGACCGCGGCCCGCGCGGAGCGGCGCAGGTTGGCGTCGTCGAAGTTGGCGAGCCGGTTGGCGGTGGCGCGGACCTCGCGACGCATCCGCCGCTCCTCCCAGGCCAGCACCGAGTCGTGGGCGCCGAGCCGGGTGAGCAGGGCGCCGATCGCGTCGCCGTCGCGGACGACGACCCGGTCCACCCCCCGGACCTCGCGGGCCTTCGCCGCGATGGAGAGCCTGCGCGCCGCACCGACCAGGGCGAGCGCGGCCTCCGGACCCGGACATGTCACTTCCAGGGAGGAGGAGCGGCCGGGTTCGGTGAGCGAGCCGTGCGCCAGGAAGGCACCGCGCCAGGCGGCCTCGGCGTCGCAGGTGGCCCCCGAGACCACCTGCGGGGGCAGGCCGCGGATGGGACGGCCGCGGCCGTCCACCAGGCCCGTCTGGCGGGCCAGCTGGTCGCCGCCCGCCACCACGCGTACGACGTAGCGGGAGCCGCGCCGCAGTCCGCCGGGGGCCATCACGATCAGCTCCGAGCTGTGCCCGAAGATTTCCAGGATGTCCCGCTTCAGCCGGCGCGCCGCCATCGAGGTGTCCAGCTCCGCCTCGATCACGATCCGGCCGCTCACCAGGTGGAGCCCGCCCGCGAACCGAAGAATCGCCGAGACCTCCGCCTTCCTGCAGCAGGTCCGGGTCACCGGAAGCCGGGAGACTTCGTCCTTCACCGCCGGCGTCATCGCCATGGGCCGATCCTTCCATGCATCCGAAAAATACGGTCGTACGCGGCGGCCAACAGCTCCGGATCATGGATCGGAACGCCGTCGGGTGAGGCCACCGGCGCCAGCTCGACCGCGGCGCCGAGCCGCTTGGCGGCATCGACGAGGGACTCACGATCGGGCACGGCGGCTTCGTCGGCCAGCACCACGTCCATGGCGAGTTTAGGGGCGTGTCGTCCCAAAACCTCCAAATGACGCTGCGGGGAGAAGCCATCAGTTTCGCCGGGTTGCGGAGCGAGATTGAGCGAGAGGACCTTGCGGGCCCTGGTCTCGACCAGTGCTTCGAGCAGTTCCGGGACGAGCAGGTGCGGGATCACGGACGAGAACCAGGACCCCGGGCCGAGCACCACCCAGTCGGCGTCCAGGACCGCGGCGACGGCCTCGGGGACGGCCGGCGGGTCGTTCGGGACGACATGGACGGACTGCACCTCGCCCGGGGTCAACGCCACCGTCGCCTGGCCGCGCACCGTGTCCACGTCGTCCGGGCGGGCCGGGTCGTGTCCGCGTACGAGCGCCTGGAGCTCCAGCGGCACGGCGGACATGGGCAGCACCCTGCCGTGCGCGCCGAGGAGCCTGCCGACCAGGTCCAGGGCCTGGACGTGATCGCCGAGCTGCTCCCACAGGGCGACGATCAGCAGATTGCCGACGGCGTGCTCGTGCAGGTCGCCCTTGGACTGGAAGCGGTGCTGGATGACCCGGGCCCACGTCTGGCCCCAGTCGTCGTCGCCGCACAGGGCGGCCAGCGCCTTGCGCAGATCACCCGGCGGCAGCACGCCCAGCTCCTCACGGAGCCGGCCGCTGGAGCCGCCGTCGTCGGCGACGGTGACCACCGCCGTGAGGTCGCCGGTGATCCGGCGGAGCGCCGCCAGCGAGGCGGACAGCCCGTGGCCGCCGCCGAGGGCGACGACCTTGGGCTGCGTACCGCGTTTGCGGCCGGACAGCGCGGAGGTGGCTCTGCGCAGTCGGCGCAGGCGCTGGTTGCGGCTGGTCACTCGCGCCCCATGTCCCGGTGCACCAGAACGGTCTCGATCCCTTCGGTCGCGAGCCTGGCCGCGAGCTTCTCGGACATGGCGACCGAGCGGTGCTTGCCGCCCGTGCAGCCGACGGCGATCGTCACGTAGCGCTTGCCCTCGCGACGGTATCCGGCGGCGACGAGATGGAGCAGTTCCGTGTACTGGTTGAGGAACTCCTTGGCGCCGGGCTGGTCGAAGACGTAGGCGGAGACCTCCTCGTTGAGTCCGGTGAACGGGCGCAGCTCGGGGACCCAGTGCGGGTTGGGCAGGAAGCGGCAGTCGACCACCAGGTCGGCGTCGACCGGCAGGCCGTACTTGAAGCCGAAGGACATCACCGTGGCGCGCAGCTCCGGCTCCTCCTCACCGGCGAACTGGGCGTCCATCTTGGCGCGCAGCTCGTGCACGTTGAGGCTGGAGGTGTCGATCACCAGGTCGGCGTCGCCGCGCAGCTCGCGCAGCAGGTCGCGCTCGGCGGCGATGCCGTCGACGATCCGGCCGTCGCCCTGGAGGGGATGCGGGCGCCGGACCGACTCGAAGCGGCGGACCAGGGCGTCGTCGGAGGACTCCAGGAAAACGATCCGCCGCGTGACGTGCTTGGCCTCCAGGTCGGCGAGGGACTCGCGGAGGTTGTCGAAGAAGCGGCGGCCTCGCACGTCGACGACGACGGCGATGCGCGCCACGTTGCCCTGCGATCGGGCGCCGAGCTCGACCATGGTGGGGATCAGGGCGGGCGGCAGGTTGTCGACGACGAACCAGCCGAGGTCCTCCAGGCACTTGGCCGCGGTGCTGCGGCCTGCGCCCGACATCCCGGAGATGATCACCAACTCGGGGATGGCCCCGTCGCCGTTGTCGATCGTGGTGCCCGTACTCACGTGTCCTGCTCCGTCTGTTCGGTCGGTGCCGCCGTGCTCGACCCGGTACTCGTGACCGGTCTTGTGCTGATTCTCGTGTTCGTGCTCAGTCATGTCGTGCTGCCCCCGTCGTCCTCTTCGATGATCTCTCCGGTCGCCGTGTTCACGGCGGGCGCGGCCGGGGCCGCCGTGGCCAGGGCGACGGCCACGGACTCCGCCGTCCGGCGGCCTATGCCCGGGACCGCGCAGATCTCGTCGATTGTCGCCTGCCTCAGCTTCTTCACTGAGCCGAAATGCTTGATCAACGCCTGTTTCCGGGTCTCGCCGAGTCCGGCGACGGCGTCGAGGGGACCGGAGCGGATGCGTTTGGCCCGCTTGGTGCGCTGGTACGTGATCGCGAACCGGTGGGCCTCGTCGCGCACGCGCTGGAGGAGATAGAGCCCCTCGCTCGACCGGGGCAGGACGACGGGGTCGTCGTCGTCCGGCAGCCAGACCTCTTCGAGCCGCTTGGCGAGGCCGCACACGGCGATGTCGTCGATGCCCAGTTCGTCGAGGGCCCGTTTCGCCGCCGCGACCTGGGGCTGCCCGCCGTCGACCACGACGAGCTGGGGCGGATAGGCGAACCGCTTGGGACGGCCGTCGTCCTCACGGGGCTCGCTCCCCGGACCGGTCTCGGCGTCCGGGGCGGGACCGACGGGTCCGGACGCGGTCGGAAGTCCGTCCGGGGAAGGAGCGACGGGGTCCTTCGCGGCGAGGCCGTCCGGGAACGCGGTGGAGTCCGTCGGGTCGGTCGTCTCCCCCCACTCCCCCGTCCGCTCCTTCTCCTGGAGGTACCGCTTGAAACGGCGACCGATCACCTCGTGCATCGACCGGACGTCGTCCTGACCCTCGAAGCCCTTGATCTGGAAGCGTCGGTATTCGCTCTTGCGGGCCAGCCCGTCCTCGAAGACGACCATGGAGGCGACCACGTCGTCGCCCTGGAGGTGCGAGATGTCGTAGCACTCGATACGGAGCGGGGCGGTGTCGAGACCGAGCGCCTCGGCGATCTCCTCCAGCGCGCGGGAGCGGGTCGTCAGGTCGGAGGCACGTTTCGTCTTGTGCAGCGCCAGGGCCTGCTGGGCGTTGCGCTGGACCGTCGCCATCAGGTCCTTCTTGTCGCCGCGCTGCGGGATGCGCAGGCTCACCTGGGAGCCCCGGCGGCCGGCGAGCCACTGGGAGACCGCGTCCGGGTCCTCGGGCAGGGCCGGGACGAGGACCTCCTTGGGGACGGCGTCGCCCGTCTCCTCGCCGTACAGCTGTTGCAGGGCGTGCTCGACCAGACCCGAGGTGTCGACGTTCTCGACCTTGTCGGTGACCCAGCCGCGCTGCCCGCGCACCCGGCCGCCGCGCACGTGGAAGATCTGGACGGCGGCTTCCAGCTCGTCCTCGGCGACGGCGATCAGGTCGGCGTCGGTGGCGTCGGCGAGGACGACGGCGCTCTTCTCCATGGCCCGCTTGAGGGCTTCCACGTCGTCGCGGAGCCTGGCCGCCCGCTCGTACTCCATCTCCTCGGCCGCCGCCATCATGTCCTTCTCCAGGCGGCGGATGTACGTGCCGGTGCGACCGGCCATGAAGTCGCAGAAGTCCTCGGCCAGTTCGCGGTGTTCCTCGGGGGTGACCCGGCCGACGCAGGGGGCCGAGCACTTGCCGATGTAGCCGAGGAGGCACGGGCGGCCGGTCCTGGCCGCGTTCTTGAAGACCCCGGCGGAGCAGGTGCGCACCGGGAAGACCCGGAGCATCAGGTCGACCGTCTCGCGGATCGCCCAGGCGTGCCCGTAGGGGCCGAAGTAGCGCACGCCCTTCTTCTTGGCACCGCGCATGACCTGGACGCGCGGGAACTCCTCGTTGAGCGTGACCGCGAGGTAGGGATAGCTCTTGTCGTCGCGGTACTTGACGTTGAACCGGGGGTCGAACTCCTTGATCCAGGAGTACTCCAGCTGGAGCGCCTCGACCTCCGTGGAGACGATCGTCCATTCCACCGACGCGGCCGTGGTGACCATCGTGCGCGTACGCGGGTGGAGGGAGGCCAGGTCCTGGAAGTAGTTGGCCAGACGCTGGCGCAGGTTCTTGGCCTTGCCGACGTAGATCACCCGGCGGTGCTCGTCGCGGAATCTGTAGACCCCCGGGGAGTCGGGGATCTGTCCCGGCTTGGGTCGGTAGCTGGAGGGGTCTGCCATGTGTCCCACCCTACTTGCGGGCAGTGACAGTGCGGCCTGTCCGGACGCGCCCCTTCGCCCGGCGCGGCCCGGGACGGGTCGGCGCCGGGCGGAGCGGCGGGACCGGGCGGATCGCCGGCACGGGCGACGCGGATGGCCGGTCGCCGCCGTGGCGGGGACGCCCGGTCCCGGGGGCGGTCGTGGCGGGTCTCAGGCCTTGGGGCCGGCGACGAGCTTGCCGCCCTCGATCCTGACCGGCACCTCGGGCAGCGGCGCGGTCGCCGGTCCCTTCGTCGCCGTGCCGGTCGTCGTGTCGAAGTGGCTGCCGTGACAGGGGCAGCTGCCCACGTTGTCCTCGACCTTGTCCAGCACGCAGCCCCCGTGGGTGCACTGGGCGCTGAACGCCTTGTACTGCCCCTTCGCCGGACAGCTGACGACGACCCGCTGCTCGCGGTAGAGCTTGGACGCGCCGACCGGGATCTCCTCCGGCGCGCCGAGGCCGACGGGGGCGGTGGGCGTGGGCGGCCCGGCGTGGCCGAGCACCGATTCGGTCGAGCAGGCGGCCGCTCCCAGCCCGGCGACGCCGACGAGAGCGGCGCCCTTCAGCACGGTACGGCGGGCGGCGGGCTGGCCGGGCATGCGGTCTCCACTGGTCGGAGGGGTGGAAGGTACGGAGGTCGCCCGGCGACGGGGACACGGGAGTACCGGAGGTACACGGGCATCGGCGCCATCGGTGACGGAACCGACGATACCGGCGAGGGCCGAGCGGCCGACGCGCGGGCCACCCGAGACCGGTTCCCGCTGGTCAGGGGCACATTCGGGCCCGGATCGGTACGGCTTGCGCTGTGCCGACGGGACCGGGGACGACGCCGGGAGCGGCCCGTGGATCCGGCGACGGCGGCGGGCCCGCGACAGCGACGAGGCCGGCCCGGGAAGTCCCGCTACAGCGACGAGGCCGACAGCCCCCTTCGTCGGAGGCCGCCGGCCAGGGACGCGGTCGTCAGGACTTGCGCGCGCCGGTCGCCTTCTTCACCGCGGGCTTCTTCGCCGCGGTCGTCTTGGCCGTCCTGGCCGTGGTGGACTTGGCGGCCTGCCCCGCGCTCGTCCTGGCCGTGGCCGTCTTCCTGGCCGGGGTCGCCTTCGCGGCGACCGCCTTCTTGGCGGCGACCTTCCGCATCGGCTTGCGGGCCGCGGGAACCGCTGCCTCGCTCACCCGGTCCGGGTCCAGGATGTCCTGGAGGAACTTGCCGGTGTGGCTCGCCGGAACTCCGGCGACCTGCTCCGGTGTCCCCTCGGCGACCACCTGGCCACCGCCGTTGCCGCCCTCGGGGCCCATGTCGACGACCCAGTCCGCGGTCTTGATCACATCGAGGTTGTGCTCGATCACGATCACCGAGTTGCCCTTGTCGACCAGCCCGGACAGCACCTTGATGAGCTTGCTGATGTCCTCGAAGTGCAGGCCCGTGGTCGGCTCGTCCAGCACGTAGACGGTGCGGCCGGTGGAGCGCTTCTGCAGCTCGCTCGCCAGCTTCACCCGCTGGGCCTCACCGCCGGAGAGGGTCGGCGCGGACTGGCCGAGCCGTACGTATCCCAGGCCGACCTCGTTGAGCGTACGGAGGTGCCGGGCGATGGTCGGGACGGCCTCGAAGAACTCCAGGCCCTCCTCGATCGGCATGTCCAGCACCTCGGCGATGGACTTGCCCTTGTAGTGGACCTCCAGGGTCTCGCGGTTGTACCGCGCACCGTGGCAGACCTCGCACGGGACGTAGACGTCCGGCAGGAAGTTCATCTCGATCTTGATCGTGCCGTCGCCGGAGCAGTTCTCGCAGCGGCCGCCCTTGACGTTGAAGGAGAAGCGGCCCGGCAGGTAGCCGCGCACCTTCGCCTCCATCGTCTCCGCGAACAGCTTGCGGATGTGGTCGAAGACACCGGTGTACGTGGCCGGGTTGGACCGGGGCGTACGTCCGATGGGCGACTGGTCGACGTGCACCACCTTGTCGACCTGGTCGTCGCCGTCGACCCGGGTGTGCCGTCCCGGCACCGACTTGGCACCGTTCAGCTCGCGCGCCAGGTGGGTGTAGAGGATGTCGTTGACCAGCGTCGACTTCCCGGACCCCGAGACGCCCGTGACGGCCGTGAGCACACCGAGCGGGAAGGAGACGTCGATGTCCTGGAGGTTGTTCTCCCGGGCACCGTGCACCGTGAGGCTGCGGGACGGGTCGACGGGGCGCCGGAAGTCGGGCGTCGTGATCGCCTTCGTGCCGTTCAGATACTGGCCGGTGATCGACTCGCCGTTGCCCAGCAGTTCCTTCAGCGATCCGGAGTGGACCACCTTCCCGCCGTGCTCACCGGCGCCGGGGCCGATGTCGACGACCCAGTCGGCGACCTTGATGGTGTCCTCGTCGTGCTCGACGACGATGAGCGTGTTGCCCATGTCGCGGAGCCGGACGAGGGTCTCGATGAGGCGGTGGTTGTCCCGCTGGTGCAGGCCGATGGACGGCTCGTCCAGCACGTACAGCACACCGACCAGGCCGGAGCCGATCTGGGTGGCCAGCCGGATGCGCTGGGCCTCACCGCCGGACAGGGTGCCCGCGGCACGGTTCAGCGAGAGGTAGTCGAGACCCACGTCGACCAGGAACCGCAGCCGCTCGTTGACCTCCTTCAGCACCCGCTCGGCGATCTTCTTGTCCCGGGCGTTCAGCGTCAGCCGGCCGAGGAATTCCGCGCACTCGCTGATCGACATCGCGGAGACCTCGGCGATGGACTTCTCCATCACCGTCACCGCGAGGACGATCGGCTTGAGGCGGGTGCCCTCACAGGTCGGGCAGGGCACCTCGCGCATGTACCCCTCGAAGCGCTCCCGGCTGGAGTCGCTCTCGGCCTCGGAGTGACGCCGCTTGACGAACTGCACCGCGCCCTCGAAGGCGGGGGTGGTGTACGCGCGCTCGCGTCCGTAGCGGTTGCGGTAGCGGACCTCGGTCTGGATCTTGTGACCGTAGAGGAGTGCCTTCTTGGCACGCTGCGGCAGCCCGGCCCACGGAATGTCCGTGCGGAAGCCCAGGGCCTTGGCGAGGGCTCCGATCAGCCGGCCGAAGTACTCCTTGGTGTGGCCGTGCGACCAGGGGTGGATGGCGCCGGCGTCGAGCGACCTCTCCTCGTCGGGGACGACCAGCTCGGGGTCTACCTCCATCCGCGTGCCGATGCCCGTGCAGTCGGGGCAGGCGCCGAAGGGCGAGTTGAACGAGAAGGAGCGCGGCTCCAGCTCCTCGAAGGAGAGGTCGTCGTACGGGCAGTAGAGGTGCTCGGAGTACATCCGCTCGCGCTCGGGGTCGTCCTCGGGGAGGTCGACGAAGTCGAGCACGACCATGCCGCCGGAGAGCCCGAGCGCGGTCTCGACCGAGTCGGTCAGCCGCCGCTTGGCGCCCTCCTTCACCGTGAGGCGGTCGACGACCACCTCGATGGTGTGCTTCTCCTGCTTCTTCAGCTTGGGCGGCTCGGCGAGGTGGATCGTCTCGCCGTCGACGCGGGCCCTGCTGTAACCCTTGGTCTGGAGATCGGCGAAGAGATCGACGAACTCGCCCTTGCGCTCGCGCACCAGCGGCGAGAGCACCTGGAAGCGGCTTCCTTCGGGGAGACCCAGCACCTTGTCCACGATGGCCTGCGGCGACTGGCGCGCGATGGGCCGGCCGCACTCGGGGCAGTGCGGCTTGCCGATCCTGGCGAACAGCAGCCGGAGGTAGTCGTACACCTCGGTGATGGTGCCGACCGTCGAGCGCGGGTTGCGCGAGGTCGACTTCTGGTCGATGGAGACGGCGGGCGAGAGGCCCTCGATGAAGTCGACGTCCGGCTTGTCCATCTGGCCGAGGAACTGCCGGGCGTACGAGGAGAGGGACTCCACGTAGCGCCGCTGGCCCTCGGCGAAGATCGTGTCGAACGCGAGGGACGACTTGCCCGACCCGGAAAGCCCGGTGAAGACGATGAGCGAGTCGCGGGGAAGGTCGAGGGAGACGTTCTTGAGATTGTGCTCGCGAGCGCCACGGACGATGAGACGGTCGACCACGCCGGTCCGCACCTTTCTAGAGAGAAGTGGGGGAACTGAGCCCCTGTCCCAGGGTATGGGGGGCGCCACAGCGGTGTACGAAGCTTTTCGACTCCGAGCGTATAGCACGCACATTCGATTTACGGACGGCTGTCGCTCCCTTCACCCGAATGAGTGGGCGGGCTACGCTCGGCGCCATGACTGATCACGCGCACGACCTGCGCGCCGTACGTGAAGCGACCGATCGGCTGCTCAGCGCCACCCGGAAATTGGACGACGCCGCGCTTGCCGAGCCCTCGCACCTGCCGGGCTGGAGCCGCGGCCATGTCGTCGCGCACCTCTCTCGTAACGCCGACGCGCTCGTAAATGTTCTCCAGGGCCGCCCGATGTACGCAGACAGCGAAACCCGCGACCGGGACATCGAACGCGGCGCGCCCCGGCCGAAGGCGGAGCAGCTGACCGACCTCGCCGACAGCGCGGCCCGCTTCGCGGACGCTGCCTCGGCCCCGGCCGACTGGTCCCGCACCGTCACACTGCGCAACGGCGTGACGGACTCGGCCTCCCGGATCCCCTTCCGCCGCCGCGGCGAGGTCGAGCTGCACCATGTCGACCTGGACGTCGGCTACGAGCTGGAGGACCTGCCGGACGAGTTCGTCGCCCGGGAGATCGACTTCCTCGCCGAACGGTTCGCCGGACACTCCGAGGTCGTGGCCACGCGGATCACCGCCGACGACGGCCGTGCCTGGTCCACGGGCGGCGGCGCCGAGGGCGCCCCCGTCGTGGTCCGCGGCACCGCGCCCGAGCTGCTCGGCTGGCTCTGCGGACGCCGCGACGGATCGGCGCTGGCCGTCGACGGCGGGCTCCTCCCCGCACTGCCTCCGCTATAGGCTGGAACGCATGACGTACAGCGGAGCGGTCAAGGTCGGCGGTCGTGCTGACGTACACGAGTTGACGGATCTGATGATCTCCAAGGTCGCCGTGGGGCCGGGGAACAACAACGCCTATCTGCTGCGCTGCCGGGCCACCGACGAGCAGCTCCTCATCGACGCGGCCGACGAGGCCGGGACGCTGCTGCGGCTCATCGGTGACGACGGCATCGCCTCCGTCGTCACCACCCACCGGCACCCCGACCACTGGCAGGCGCTCGGCGAGGTCGTCGCCGCCACCGGAGCGCGTACGTTCGCCGGCAGGTACGACGCCGAGGGCATCCCGGTCCCGACCGATGTCCTGGTGGACGACAACGACACGATCCGGGTGGGCAGGGTGGAACTGACAGCCCGTCACCTCGTCGGCCACACCCCGGGGTCCATCGCGCTCGTCTACGACGACCCGCACGGCGCCCCCCACCTGTTCACCGGGGACTGCCTCTTCCCCGGCGGTGTCGGCAACACCCGCAAGGACCCCGAGGCGTTCGCGAGCCTGATCCACGACGTGGAGACCAAGCTCTTCGACCAACTGCCCGACGAGACCTGGGTCTACCCGGGCCACGGTCTCGACACCATGCTCGGCGTCGAACGCCCGCGGCTGCCCGAGTGGCACGCACGCGGCTGGTGACACCCGGCCGCTCCCGCGGCCGCTTCGCCCGTGCCGGGCCCATCGGGTCCACGCGGGACACGCACGTGATTCCGGAGCGCCCCGCCCCTCCCGCCTCCCGGCGGACACGGGCCGGGGCGCGCCCCCGTGTCCCCGTCGCAAGCGGCACGGGCACGGGGGCGCGCCCCTCACGGCTGTCGGCCGACGGCAACCGCGTCGGCCGACAGCCGCGTCAGGCGTCGATGCCGGCCTTCTCGTCCGCGGCCCCGCCCGCCTCCACGGCCGCTTCGGCCCGCTTCCGCTTCCGGCCCGCGATCAGGCTGGTGATCGTGGTGATCACCAGGACACCGCAGATGACGCCGAGCGAGACCGGTATCGAGATCTCGGGGACGTGCACCCCGGACTCGTGCAGCGCGTGCAGCACCAGCTTCACGCCGATGAAGCCGAGGATCACCGAGAGCCCGTAGCTGAGGTGGACCAGCTTCTTCAGCAGGCCGCCGATCAGGAAGTACAGCTGCCGCAGCCCCATCAGGGCGAAGGCGTTCGCCGTGAACACGATGTACGGGTCCTGGGTCAGGCCGAAGATCGCGGGGATGGAGTCCAGGGCGAACAGCACATCGGTGGTGCCGATGGCGAGCATGACGACCATCAGCGGCGTCAGGACGCGCTTGCCCTTGTCGCGTATGAAGAGCTTGGTGCCGTGATACCGGTCGGCGACCCCGAAGCGGCGCTCGATCGACTTGAGCAGGCGGTTCTCCTCGAACTCCTCCCCTTCTTCGTCGGCCCGCGCCTCTTGGACGAGCTTCCAGGCGGTGTAGATCAGGAACGCGCCGAAGATGTAGAAGACCCACGAGAAATTGGCGATGACCGCGGCACCCGCGGCGATGAAGACCGCTCGGAGCACCAGCGCGATCAGCACGCCGACGAGCAGCACGCGCTGCTGGAGATGGGAGGGGACCGAGAACTTCGCCATGATCAGGACGAAGACGAACAGGTTGTCGACGCTGAGCGACTTCTCCGTGATGAAGCCTGCGAAGAACTCGCCCGACGCCTGGCTGTCGCCGAAGACCAGCAGGCCGAGCCCGAAGAGCACGGCCAGCGTGATCCAGATGATCGTCCAGATTCCGGCTTCTTTGGTCGACACGTCATGGGGCCTGCGCCCGATGAAGAAGTCGACGGCGATGAGGGCCGACAGACCGAGAATGGTCAGCGCCCAGAGGGTCCATGAAACGTCCACTGCGCCTCCGGCAGTTCACTACGGCTACTGATTCAGCGTCGTCGCTGCCGGAGGTCTCTTCCGCCCGGGCGCGCGATGCGCACCAGGACCGGCGCCCCGGGACCGGTCAGGGTCCGTACTGACGGGAACGCCGCGTGTGGGAGTACTCCCCTCCGCCCAAGAAACAGTACAGGAAACACCAAAGGGAGGTAAAGAGATAGCTAAAGAATCACCAAAACACCAGGTCGGAGGCGGTGTGAAGGAGAGTGGGGCGGTGTGGTCAGAGGCCGCTCGGGGCGCCTCGGCTCAGCGGCGCCAGGTACGGCGGGCCGCGGCCACCTGGGCCAGGACGTCGTCGAGCACCCGGCTGCCGGGCGGCACCCTGAGCGGCTCGTACGTCCAGGCGTGACCCACCCAGGGGTCGGCCAGGTGGTCGTCGGCGACCGGGGTGAGCCGGAGCAGCGAGCGCCACAGCGGGTCGAGCACCGGCCCGTAGGCGGCGGCGTCCTCGCGATCCGCGACCATCAGCAGATGGACGCCGACCGAGGGCCCCTCGTCGGCCAGGTAGCGCAGCTGGGTGACGGCCCGGTCGTCGAAGCCGTGGGGGAAGTCGTTGACGATCAGCAGGTGCTGGCCGGTGTCCACGTCCGGCGGCAGCGAGTCGGCGGCACCCGCGCGGATGGCCATCTGGACCAGGTCCACGCGCCGGGTGAGCCGGGTGAGGACCGAGGTGACCCCGCCGGGGCCTGCGGCGGGCGGCTCGACGAGCGCCCCGGACCGCACCAGCGGGGCGAGCGGTCCGGCCGCCGCGCCCGCGGGGTCGATGACGTGCACGGAGAACTCGTCGGCCGGGTACACGGCCAGCAGCCGGGCCGCGTGCGCGACGGCGCTCTCCACGGCCAGACGGCGCAGTTGCCCGGTGTCCGCCAGGGCCGCCGCCCCGGACGCCGTACGGCCGCTGTCGACCCAGATGCCGCGCTCCAGCGGGAGCCGTACCAGCAGCGGGATGCGCAGACCGGTGGCCTCGGGCAGATGGAGGTCGCCGATCCGCAGTGCCATGGGGATCTCCATCGGGACGCGGTAGGCGTGCCAGACGGGGTTGTCCCATCCCGCGTACGCGGTGGGGAGCGCGGGTTCCACCACGGCGGCTTCGGCGGTGAGCTGCGCGATGTCGCGGTCGAGTGCCTCCTTCGCCCGGGAGGTGAGTTCGTCGCGCTTGGCACGGGCCTGTTCACGGGCCCGGTCCCCGGCGCCACCGATCCGGTTGCGCGGGTCGGACAGCGTCCGGTCGAGTTCCTGGTCCATGCGGGACTCGGCGAATTCGACGGCGCTGCGGTACGCGGCGGTGGTGCGGGCCAGGTCTTCGAACATGCCCCAGATCTGGTTGTAGAGGCGCTCCTCCATGGACCAGCCGGTGGCGTCCCCGGCGACGGGCTGGGCGGGGCTGCCGGGCGCGGCGGGCGGCGCGGTGGGAGGGGGCGGCGGGGGTGCGGAGGTCTGGCGGCGCGGGTGGGTGTAGTCGACGGGGCCGCCCGTGGCGGCGGTGCCCGGCGGCGGAGCGGGCTGGGTGAGTGGCTCGGCCCCGGGGGTCGTGGGCGGTGCGGCAGGCACCGGGGGGACGTCCGGGGCCGGTGCGGGGCGCGGGCAGTGGCCGACGCGATCACCGTCCGGGGTACGGGGCGGGGGCGGTGCGACCGTGCGGGCCGTCGCGCGGGTGACGGCGTCCTGGATCGAGTGGGCCAGCTCGGCCGCCCCGTTCAGGCCCTGGTCGGCGAGCATGGCGGCGAGGCCGCCCGCGTAGCCCTGACCGACGGCGCGGACCTTCCAGGCGCCCTGGCGGCGGTAGAGCTCCAGGGCCGCGACGGCCGATTCGGTGTCGAGCCCGGTGAGGGTGAAGGTGGCGATCTCGTCGCCGTCGAGCCCGGTGACCGCGACGAAGGGCGCGGCGACCGCGCCGAAGCGGACCGGGCCGCCGATGCCCGTGGGCAGGGCCAGCAGCACGGTGATCCGGTGCACCTGGGCCGGCACGGCGTCGAGGTCGGCGGCGAGCCGGTGACCGGCGGCGGCCTGACGGGGCACTTCGAGCCCGGGCAGCCGGGGCGCGCCGGGATGGGCGACCCACTCTGCGCCGTGGACGGTGCCGTTCTCGTCGGCGAGCGTGACACCTGCCACGACGGGCGTGCCGGCCGATACCCGGATCTCCAGTCGGGTCTGGGGCAAGGTGTGGTTCTGCCCCCGGACCAGCTCGGCCGTCATTGCCCTGTCCCCTCGACGAGTTGCTGCTGCGCTGTGCGGTGTCGCCCGGTGCCGTGCGGCATCATGTGGTGCAGCTCCCGGCGGCCGTTGCCTCCGGGAGCTGCGCGTATCCCTGTCGGCCGGCTGGTCCGGCCGTGCTCACGAACCCGGGGCGGACAAGGAGCGGGAGCTCCGCCCCCTGCCGCCCCAGGTCGTTACAGATGCGGCAGGATCGCCGGCATCAGGTCCTGGAAGGTACGGCCGTTGGCCGGGTTGCCGAGGGCGGTCATCTGCCACCCGTTCCCCGAACGGTGCACCTTCGCCATGATCTGGGCGGTGTACTGCCCGCCGCCGTCCAGCGTGTAGCGGGCGAGCTCCTGCCCGTTGGTCTCGTCGACGAGGCGGCAGAAGGCGTTCTGCACCTCCTGGAACGTCTGGCCGGTGAAGGAGTTCACCGTGAAGACGATCTGGTCGATGTGGACCGGCACGCGCTGGAGGTCGACGAGGATCGCCTCGTCGTCGCCTCCCGAACCGGCGCCTCCGACCAGGTTGTCCCCGGTGTGCTTGACCGATCCGTCGTCACTGACGAGGTGACGGAAGAAGACCACGTCGACCGGCTGCTTGTCGGCGAACAGCACCGCCGACGCATCGAGGTCGATCTCCCGCGTGCGCGAACCGAACAGGCCGCGGCGCGGTGCCGCCTGCCAGCCGAGCCCCATCCGCACCGCGGTCAGGGTTCCCCCGTCGCTCTTCTGCAGGCTGATGGCCTGGCCCTTGGTCATATTGACCGTCACGCGCTGTCCCCTCTCGGCTTGCCCCGCAACCATCCGTGCGCGGTGTTCTCAGCACCCTACGCAGTCGCACTGACAACGAGGCCGCTTGAGGTGTTTTTGTGTCGGTCCTGCAACACATCGACCGCATGGCGGTCAGGCGAGACCCGCTTCCCGCATCTGGCGCAGCTCCTTCTTCAGCTCGCCGACCTCGTCGCGCAACCGGGCCGCCACCTCGAACTGCAGGTCCGCGGCGGCCGCCCGCATGCGTTCGGTCATCTCCTCGATGATTCCGGCGAGTTCGGTGGCGGGGCGGTCGGTGACCACGGCGGCGGCCTTCTTCCCGGAGCCGGACGCCTTGGCACCGAGTGCGGGGACAGGGGCCTTGGCCCCCTTGGCCTGGCGGTAGCCGGTGCCGAGCAGCTGCTCGGTGTCGACCTCCTCGCGGGCGATCGTCGCGACGATGTCGTTGATCTTCTTGCGCAACGGCTGGGGGTCGATGCCGCGCTCGGTGTTGTAGGCGATCTGCTTCTCGCGGCGACGGTTGGTCTCGTCGATGGCCTGCGCCATCGCCGGGGTGATCGTGTCCGCGTACATGTGGACCTGCCCCGACACGTTGCGGGCGGCGCGCCCGATGGTCTGGATCAGGGACGTGCCCGAGCGCAGGAAGCCCTGCTTGTCCGCGTCGAGGATGGCGACGAGCGACACCTCGGGGAGGTCGAGGCCCTCTCGCAGGAGGTTGATGCCGACCAGGACGTCGTACTCGCCGGAGCGCAGCTCGCGCAGCAGCTCGACACGGCGCAGGGTGTCCACGTCGCTGTGGAGGTAGCGGACCTGGATGCCGAGCTCCAGGAAGTAGTCGGTGAGGTCCTCGGCCATCTTCTTGGTGAGGGTGGTGACGAGGACGCGTTCGTCCCTCTCGGTGCGCTTGCGGATCTCGTGCACCAGGTCGTCGATCTGACCCTCGGTGGGCTTGACCACGACCTCCGGGTCGACGAGGCCGGTGGGACGGATGATCTGCTCCACGAAGCCGTCGCTCCGGGACAGCTCGTACGTTCCGGGGGTGGCCGAGAGGTAGACCGTCTGGTTGATCCGGCCCAGGAACTCCTCCCACTTCAGCGGACGGTTGTCGAGCGCGGAGGGCAGCCGGAAGCCGTGGTCGACGAGGGTGCGCTTCCGGGACGCGTCGCCCTCGTACATGGCACCGATCTGCGGCACGGTGACGTGCGACTCGTCGAGGACGAGGAGGAAGTCCTCGGGGAAGTAGTCGAGAAGGGTGTTGGGGGCGGTCCCGGGCGAGCGGCCGTCGAAGTGCATCGAGTAGTTCTCGACGCCGGAGCAGGTGCCGATCTGCCGGAGCATCTCGATGTCGTACGTGGTACGCATCCGCAGGCGCTGGGCCTCCAGCATCTTGCCCTGCTTCTCCAGCTCGGCGAGGCGCTCCTCCAGCTCCCGCTCGATGCCGTTGACCGCCTTCTCCATGCGCTCGGGGCCCGCGACGTAGTGGCTGGCGGGGAAGACGTGGAGGGACTGGTCCTCGCTGATCACCTCGCCGGTGAGCGGGTGGAGGGTGGAGAGCGCCTCGATCTCGTCGCCGAACATCTCGATGCGGACGGCGAGCTCCTCGTAGACCGGGAAGATCTCGATGGTGTCGCCGCGGACCCGGAACGTGCCGCGGGTGAACGCGAGGTCGTTGCGGGTGTACTGGATCTCGACGAAGCGGCGCAGCAGCTCGTCGCGGTCGATCTCGTCGCCGACCTTGAGCGGAACCATCCGGTCCACGTACTCCTGCGGCGTACCGAGGCCGTAGATGCAGGAGACGGAGGCGACCACGACGACATCGCGCCGGGTGAGCAGCGAATTCGTCGCGGAGTGGCGCAGCCGCTCGACCTCCTCGTTGATCGAGGAGTCCTTCTCGATGTAGGTGTCCGACTGGGGGACGTACGCCTCGGGCTGGTAGTAGTCGTAGTACGAGACGAAGTACTCGACGGCGTTGTTGGGCAGGAGCTCACGGAACTCGTTCGCCAGCTGGGCGGCGAGCGTCTTGTTCGGCGCCATCACGAGGGTGGGGCGCTGCAGCTTCTCGATCATCCAGGCGGTGGTCGCCGATTTGCCGGTGCCGGTCGCGCCGAGCAGGACGACGTCCTTCTCGCCCGCGCGGATGCGCCGGTCCAGCTCGGCGATGGCCGCGGGCTGGTCGCCGCTGGGCTGGTAGGGACTGACGACCTCGAAAGGCGCCACCGTACGTTCGATCTTCGAAACGGGCCGCATGACACCACGGTACGACCCCCCACTGACAACCGGGTCGGCTCGGCCGTCACGCCGGTCACGGAACCCGCGGCCGACGCCGGGCCGGGGCCGGGGTCACCAGTCTCCGGGCGGTGCGGGGTCGCGCGGGCGGGAGTGGAACGAGGCCGGGTCGGCGTACGT
This sequence comes from Streptomyces sp. NPDC032161, assembly GCF_040636995.1. Taxonomy (NCBI): domain Bacteria; kingdom Bacillati; phylum Actinomycetota; class Actinomycetes; order Kitasatosporales; family Streptomycetaceae; genus Streptomyces; species Streptomyces sp. NPDC032161. The sequence continues at coordinate 168,091 of NZ_JBEZVN010000002.1, forward strand.
GCCGAAGCTGGGGACCTGCCGCCGTGCCGGGGCTCCGGCCGGTCCGTCGGCCCCGCTCCCGGTCCTGGTGTCGTTCCAGTCCGGGGTGCCCATCACCATCAGGGGGTCGAACATCACGACGACGGCGGCGAGCAGCAGGAAGCAGCCGGGGCCGACCAGTAACGGCAGGAGGGGCACGGTCGAGCTGTCGGTGGCGGCGTCGCCGGTCAGGGCGGCCGGGTGCAGATGGACGCTGAGCGCGGCCATGCCCGTGTAGTGCATGCCGCTCACGGCGACGCCCATGACGACGCTGGCACCGAGACCGGCCAGGAAGCCCTGCACGGAGACGGCCGCCCAGAGCGCGGTCGTGGCGGCCACCACGGCGATGACGACGGAGAGCACCACGGTGAGCGTGTCGTACTCGAGCCGTCCCTCCAGTCGCATTCCGGCCATGCCCAGGTAGTGCATGGTGGCCATGCCGAGCCCGGTGATGGTGCCGCCGGTCACCAGCGCCATGCGGGTGGCGCGCCGGTATCCGACGACGAAGATGCCGACGGCGACCATGCCGATGACGACCGCGAGGCTGGCGAAGGTGATCGGCTTGTCGTAGCCGATGGTCACCCCGTCGATGGTGAAGCCCATCATCGCGACGAAGTGCATCGTCCATATGCCGGAGCCGATGGAGGTCGCGCCGAGGGCCAGCCAGCCCGCCTTGAAGGAACGCTCGGTGCGCAGCGAACGGGTCGTGCAGCGCAGCCCGAGGGCCGCGCCGAGACAGGCCATCAGAAAGGCCGCGACGGGCGTCACCGCGCCGTAGCTGAAACCATCGATCGTGCCCTGCATGCTCGTACGCCCTTCGCGGAAGCCCGGGTCCGGGGGTGACCCTAAGCCGCGAGGCCCGGCAAACAAACAGAAGAGCTGCATTTTATCGACACGGAGATCGGCCCGTGACCCGGTCCCGACGGCGGCCTCGGGTTGTGGCCGTCCTTCGTCTGTCGCCCGCCGGGTCACCACTGGCACTCTCGGCCCGTCCGTAACTCCGACGCGAGGAGTACACGTGCACGCACGTACCGCAACCGCCTTCGTCGCCGCCGTCCTGCTGGGCGTCGGCGCGCTGCCGATATCGGCGGCCGACGCGCGGACCACGGCCGACGCGCGGACCACGGGTGGGCCCACGGTCACAGCCGGCCCCACGGGAACGAGCCCGGTCACGGGTTTACGGGCCGGGGACGCCCGGACCCCCGTCACCGAACCGCTCAGCCCGGCCGCCTCGGCCCTCTCGACCGTCCCGATCGTCTCGGCTGCCTCGACCGTCTACACCGCTCCGGTCACCCCGGCCGACGCGGTCGCTCCGGTCGTCCTCGCCCACCGGGGTGCTTCGGCCTACGCTCCGGAGAACACCCTGGCCGCCGTCGACAAGGCCGACGCGCTCGGCTTCGACTGGGTGGAGAACGATGTCCAGCTGACCCGCGACGGCGTGCTGGTGGTCATGCACGACACCGATCTGACACGGACCACCGATGCCGAGGAGGTCTTCCCGGACCGTTCCCCCTGGGCGGTCAGGGACTTCACGGCGGCCGAGATCGCCCGACTGGACGCGGGCAGCTGGTTCGGTCCGCAGTTCACCGGCACCCGGGTGCCGACCCTCACGCAGTACCTGGAGCGCGTCGAGCGCAACGACCAGAAGCTGCTGCTGGAGATCAAGAGCCCGGAGATCTACCCGGGGATCGAGAAGGAGACCCTTCGGGTGCTGCGCCAGAAGGGGTGGCTCGACCGCGCGCACGTCAGGAAGAGGCTCGTCGTCCAGAGCTTCGGCGCAGACAGCGTGAAGCGGGTGCACCAGCAGCGACCGGACGTCACGACCGGCTTCCTCGGGACGCCTCCGGTGGCCGACCTGCCCTCGTACGCGACGTTCACCGATCAGATCAACCCCTCGTTCACGTCGGTCTCGGCGGACTACGTGGAGGCGGTGCACGCCCTGAAGGGCGCCCACGGCAAGGCGCTCCGGGTCAACACCTGGACGGTCGACGACGCGACGAACGCGGTGAGGGCGGCGGGCTTCGGTGTCGACGGGATCATCACGAACAGGCCGGACGTCGTGCGCGAGGCAACGGGCTGACGGCGGCGCGCAGCCGCGGGCGGCGGCACGCACGCTCGTTGGCGGGGCGCGCGGTTGTCCGCGGCGCGCGTCGGCGGCCCACGGTCCGCCGGGCCGGGGCCGGGGGCGGTGTCAGCCGGGCCGGAGGCCGGTGTCAGTGGTCGGTCGTACGGTGGCTCCCATGAACAGCAACGGGGTTGTCGAGTGGGCCGTCGTCGAGAGCGACATCGGCCCGCTGCTGCTCGCCGCGACCGGTACGGGTCTGGTGAACGTGGTGTTCCACGCCCGCCCCGAGGTGCGGGAGAAGGCACTCGCACAGTTGCGGGCGCGGCTCGGTGCGGAACCGGTGGAAAATCCCGGTTCCGCACGGCTCGCCGGGCCGATACGCGAGCTCGCGGCGTATTTCGCGGGTTCGTCGCGGGAGTTCTCGCTCGAACTGGACTGGTCGCTGACCTCCGGCTTCAACCGCCAGGTGCTGCGCGAACTGGCGGTGGGCGTGCCGTACGGGACCGTCGTCGGCTACGGCGACCTGGCCGCGCGCGTGGGACAGCCGGGGGCGGCACAGGCGGTGGGGGCGGCCATGGGTTCCAATCCGCTGCCGGTGGTGGTGCCGTGCCACCGGGTGGTGGAGAGCGACGGCGGGCTGGGCGGGTTCGGCGGCGGGCTCGACACCAAGCGGGAGCTGCTGGCCCTCGAAGGCGTGCTGCCGCAGCCGCTGTTCTGACGTCCTGGCGCGGGCCGCCACCTTCTGCTCACGTGCTCCGGCGCGCCCCTGCTCCGGCACTCCTGAACGGCTGGCTCCCGTGCTTCGCTCCGGGCGGGTGAGGCCGCGCGCCCTGCCGTACGCCGTACGGGGCCCGATCGCGCACGTCCCCGTTCCACGCCCGCGTCGCACGGTCGTATTTCGTACCTGGTGCGGGCTGGCACACTGCGTCAGTGACCAACCCCCTCGATGCTCCTGACACATCCACCCGGCCCGCCCGGTCCGCCCGGTCCGCGGACCGGGTCTCCGCGGGCGATCTTCCCGCGCTGCGACGCAGAACGTCCGCCGTGCTGATAGCCAGCCAGATACTCGGCGGCCTCGGCGTGCCCATCGGTATCGCGCTGGCACCGGTCCTGGCCTCCGAGGTGAGCGGTTCCGAGGCCCTGTCGGGTCTGGCCCCGACCGCGTCGGTGGCGGGCACCGCGCTGCTCTCGCTGCCATTGGCGGCGCTGATGACCTCGCGCGGCCGGCGCCCCGGTCTCGTGCTCGCGTATCTGATCGGTGCCCTCGGCGCGGGGCTCGTGGTCGCGGCGACCGTCGTGGAGAACTTTCCGCTGCTGCTGTTCGGGATGGCCGCGTTCGGTGCCGGATCCTCGGCCAATCTGCAGGCCCGGTTCGCCGCCGCTGATCTGGTCGAGCCGGACCGCCGGGGGCGGGCGATCTCCACCGTCATCTGGGCCACGACCATCGGCTCGGTTCTCGGCCCGAACATCGCGGCCCCGGTGGGGCGGCTCTTCCGCGGCACGGCGATATCCGAGCATGCGGGCCCGTTCTTCTTCGCGGCCGCGATCTTCCTGTTCGCCGCCCTCCTCGTCGCGGTGCTGTTGCGACCGGACCCGCTGCTGACCGCTCGGGCCCTGGCTCCGCAGGGCGACACGTCGCCCGCGGGCCGGTCGCTGCGGGCCGGATTCGCTGCGGTCCGGGGATCGGCGAGGGCGCGCCTGGCTCTGGTGACGGTGGCCGTGTCGCACACCGCGATGGTGTCGATCATGGTGATGACGCCCGTCCACCTGGGCCACCACGGCGCCGGACTCCAACTGATCGGGCTCGTCATCAGCGGCCACATCGCGGGGATGTACGCGTTCTCCCCGGTGATGGGCTGGCTGTCCGACCGGTTCGGCCGACTGGCCGTGATCGGTCTGGCGATCGGGCTGCTCTTCTGCGCCGCGCTTCTGGCCGGCACCGCGGGTGCCAGCCACGGCCGGACCGCTGCGGGCCTGTTCGTGCTGGGCCTGGGCTGGTCGGCCGGGCTGGTCTCCGGTTCGGCGCTGCTCACCGATTCCGTACCGCAGCCCGCCCGCGCCGCCGTGCAGGGGCTTTCGGACCTGACCATGAACACGGCGGCGGGCGTCGGCGGCGCCATCGCCGGGCTGATCGTCGCCCGGGCGGGCTACGGCTGGCTGAACGCGGTGGCGGCATGCCTGCTGCTCCCGCTCGCGGCGATGGCACTGCGCCGGTCCCTCGCCCGGCCCGCCGCGCACGAAGCACCCGGGACGCCGACCCCCGACGCGCCCGGTACTCCGGCGCCCGGCACGTCGGCGCCCACGACAACCGCGGCACCCGTGCCGCCCGCCACCGAGCTCTGACGTCACACCGAAACGATCGCCGACGCCTCGGAGGCGCCCGTGAAGCCTCACGAGCGGAGCGACCTCACGTTCCGGGCGCCCTCGCGGTCGGTGCGAGGGCGCCACGGGCGGTGCGAGGTCACCATCGGTACGGCTTCGACCGAAGCGTCGGGGGTGGCCGCCGATCCATCAGCAACTTCAGAGGCTTCAGCGGCTCCAGGGGCTCCAGGGGCTCCAGGGGCTCCAGGGGCTTCAGGCTTCAGAGGCTTCAGAGGCAGATGTGGTACGCCTTGCGCAGCGTCTCGTGCACGGTCCACGTCGTACGGTCGCCCTCACGCAGTACGCAGGCGTCCCCCGGCCCGATCTCCAGCGTCGCCCCGCCCTCGACCGCCACGGTGGCCCGGCCGCTGACGACCACGAACAGTTCGTCGGCCTCCGTGTCGGTGACGACGCCGGGCGTGATCTGCCAGATGCCTCGCACCTGCTTGCCGTCGGGCGATTCCCACAGGACCTTGCCCGTCACGACAGGTTCGCCCGAGACGATCTGAGCAGGGTCGAGCGGTTCGGGTTCGAGTTCCGCGTCCGGGATGTGCACGACGAACGAGGCCGGAGACTGATCATGTGTAGTCATGGCCGGTCACCATAGCGGCCCCTTCCCGACGTTTCGCCACCAGGATCGAAAGCTTCTCGCCACCAGGGCCGGAAGAGCGCCCGAAGAGCACGCGCATGGGGAGGCCGGAGCGTCCGTACGTTTGAGGACGGCACGTTTGAGGACGACACACCCGCGACAGGGATGTGGACATGTCATTGACTGCGTCGGACGCCGCGCACCCCTACACCCCCGTCCTCTCCACCGAGGTACGGGCGGCTCTCGCCACGCACCAGCCCGTCGTCGCCCTGGAATCGACGATCATCGCCCACGGCCTGCCGCGTCCCCGCAACCTGCGGGTCGCCGAAGAGCTCGAAGGACTGGTGCGGGCCGCGGGCGCGGTCCCCGCCACGATCGCCGTGCTCGACGGAAGGGCCCACATCGGCCTGGACGAGGACGCGCTGGAACGGGTCGCCACCGATCCGGCGATGCGCAAACTGGGCCACCGCGATCTCGCCCCGGCCCTGGCGACGGGTGCGAGCGGGGCGACGACCGTGTCCGCGACGGCGTTCCTCGCCGCCCGCGGCGGACTGCGTGTCTTCGCGACCGGCGGGCTCGGGGGCGTCCACCGGGAATGGACACGGACCCAGGACGAGTCGGCGGACCTGCGGCTCCTCGCACGGACCGGCATCACGGTGGTGTGCGCGGGGGTGAAGTCGATCCTGGATGTCCCCGCCACCTTGCAGCGGCTGGAGACGCTGGGTGTCGGGGTCCTCGGCTACGGCACCGAACACTTCCCCGGCTTCTACCTGCACAGTTCGGGCGAACCGGTCGACTGGACGGTGCGGACGCCCGAGGAGGTCGCGGAGGTGATGCGGGCCCAGGACGCGCTGGACGGCCCCGCCTCCGCACTGATCGTCGCCAACCCCGTGCCCGTACGGGACCAACTGGATCCCGGGCTTCACGACCGCGTGCTGGCGGAGGCCCTCGACGCCTGCCGGGAGCGCGGCATCGTGGGCCAGGCCGTCACCCCCTTCCTGCTGGACAGGCTGATGCGACGGACCGAGGGGGCCTCGTTGGAGGCGAATCTGGCGGCCGTACGCGGAAACGTGTCGCTCGCCGCCCGGATCGCCACCGCCTGGACGGCCCGCGCACACGACACGGCGGAGCACTCCGACGACCGGAACACGTCGCGCCGCGACGGTACGCAGTGAACGGAGCCGGACCGAGAGGTACGGGGAACGTCGCCGGACCAGGAGGCACGAGAAAAGCGGCCGGACCGGAAGGTGACGCGGCGGGCCCCGGAGGTACGGGAAGCGCCGCGCGTCGGACGGCGCGAGCGACAGGACCGGTCCGGAACGCGCGAGGTCCGGAGCCGGACCGGGACGTGCGGGAGTCCCCGCCGTGCCGACGCCCACGGGTCCCGGTACCGCGTCGACGACCATGGGTTCCCGCGCCGTGCCGACGCCCGTGGGTTCCCGCGCCGTGACGGCGCCCACGGGTCCCGGTACCGCGTCGACGACCATGGGTTCCCGCGCCGTGCCGACGCCCGTGGGTTCCCGTGCCGTGACGGCGCCCGACGGCCGGTCGACGGCCCGCGGCGGGCTTCTCGTCATCGGAGACGTGGTCACCGACGTGGTGGCACGGCACACGAAGGAGCTGGCCCGCGGTACGGACACCGCCGCCCTGATCCGCACCCTGCCGGGCGGCGCGGGCGCCAACGTCGCCTGCTGGGCGGCGCGTTCGGGCTGTTCCGACGTACGGCTGCTGGCACGGGTCGGCGCCGACAGCGCGGCCTGGCACCGGGAGGCGCTGCGCCGGGCGGGCGTGCGCTGCCTGCTGGCCGTCGACGACGAGGCACCGACCGCCACCGTCGTCGCCCTCGTCGACTCCACCGCCGAGCGCACCTTCCTCACCGACAGCGGCGCCGTGCTGCGCCTCTCCCCCGGCGACTGGTCGCCGTCGATGCTCGACGGAATCGGTCATCTCCACCTCTCCGGGTACCTCCTCTTCGCCGCGACGAGCAGGGCGACCGTTCTGCTCGCGCTGCGGGAGGCACGACGGCGGCGGATCACGGTGAGCGTCGACCCGGCCTCGGCCGGATTTCTCGCCGAACTGGGCGTGGACCGTTTCCTGACCGCGGTGGAGGGCGTGGACCTGTTGCTGCCCAACACGGACGAGGCCCACCTGCTCACCGGGTTCACGGAACCGGCGGACGCCGCGGTCGAGTTGAGCCTCCGGGTGCCCCGGGTGGTCGTCACGCTCGGCGAGGGCGGCGCGCTGCTGGCCGTGTCGGGCACGGTGACGAGGCGCATTCCGGCCGTTCCGGTACAGGGGGCGGTGGACTCGACGGGCGCGGGCGACGCGTTCACCGGCGGCCTCCTCGCTGCCCTGCTGTCGGGGGCTGACGACGCCTCGGCCGTGGCGGCGGGCTGTCGTTCGGGGGCCGAGGCGGTCACCAGGGTGGGCGGCCGCCCGGGCCCGTGAAGGCTGACCGACGACCGGGTGGGGCGCGGTGTCGAACGGCCGGACCCGCGAAGGCTGCCCGCGGACCGGGACGTGAGTGCCCCGCCGTCGCCGGGTGGCTCCCGCCCGCCACTCGTCACTCGTTCCGCCGCCATCCGGTCCACGCGGGGCGCAGCGGGTCGTCGGCCCGTACCACCGCGTCCGCACGATCGCCGGGCGCCACCTCTTCCTCGTACCGCGCGAACGCGGGCAGGGTCCAGCGCCCGCCCTCCTCGGTGCGCCGCCGCAGCGCGCCCGGCGACAACCGAAGATGGACGCTCAGGTCGAACGGGAACCAGTGCCCCAGCAGCAACGGACCGTGCACCACCAGCACGCCTCCCTCGGGCAGGAGCCGGTACGGGCTGCGCGTGGCCCGGTCCGTCACGGGATCCCACAGGTCGGGCAGCACGCGCCCGCTGCCGTCCGCCTCCAGCGGACCGAGCACCTCGCGCCACAGCGCGCCCGTGTCGAACCAGCCGCTGTAGTACGAGTCGGGGTCCTCCTTGCCGTACTCGTACCGGAGGCTCGCCGGCCGGAGGAATCCCTCGGTCGACACGACGAGCACCGCACGTCCCCGGACCCGCAGAGCCTCTGCGACCTTCTGCGCCAGCTCACCCGTGCGGGCCGCCGGAGCCCCGTCGACGGCGATCCTCGTCCAGGGGCCGGCACCGGCCGGCTCCAGGCCGTCGGCACGCGCGGCGAACGACTCGGCCAGCCGCTCCCAGGTGATCGCTTCGAATCGCATCACGCGGAATCGCATCACGCCGGAGGCCGTCACGTCGAGCCCCGTCCCTTCCGGTCCCGTCGGGTCCAGCCCCGTCGCTTCCGGTCACATCGAGTCCGGTCCCGTCGCTTCCGGTCACGCGGAGTCCGATCGCGTCGAGTACGTCCCGTCGGATCGCATCGCATCGCATCACTTCGAACCACGCGCCACCGTCATCGCTCCCGCTCGGTGCGCCGGACCCGGTCGTTGCACGGGACGCGCGAACACGCCGCGCCGGATCCCCCTCGGACGCGCCACTACGTCGTGCCGCAGTCCGGCGCCTCGGCGTCGTCGGAGAGCTCGCTGCCCCCGGGGCAGCAGGTAGGTCACCCACAGCACCACCGGCTCCGACCCCAGGTTGCGCCCGATATGGCGGTGACGGGCTCCGGAGGGCTCGATGAACGACGAACCGGCGGACGTCGCCTCGACCGAGCAGTCGTGCAGCGTGCGCGTCAGCGTCCCGGACTTGACGACGGCGATCAGCTGACCGCAGTGGGTGTGCCAGCCTGTGGAACCGCCGGGCTCGACCGTGATGGTCGGAAGGTCACATCGGTACGGCCGTCGGGGGTCTTCACCTTCAGCTTCCCCTCCGACGTGCCCTTCGCGACCACCGTGCCACTCACACCACTGCCCGGGGTGGCCACGGCCGACGACGACGCGAACCCGAGCACGGCCACGCAGCCGCCCGTGACCAGGACCCGGGCAAGGCGTGCTCCTCGTCCCCGTCGCATCCACGCTCCCGTACGGCCGCGCCGTCCTTCGCTTCCCGGCCGTCCGCCGGTTGTGCGCTGTCCGCCGATCCTCACGTACGACTCCTCGCCTCGGCATCCGGAAGCCGCAACGCTCCGAGCGCATCAGCACGTGAGTACACCGGGCACATCAGCACACCGGGGCGCGCCGACCGCTCCGGACGTACCGACCACTCCGGACGCGTCGGCCATCCGGAGGCTTCCTGGGTCCTTCGAACGCCCCCACGCTACCCACCTGTTGCCCCACCGAACCCCCTCGTCCGCCGAGCCCCACGGGCCGCCGCCCGCGCACCCTCGAACGCGTCCACGCCGGAACCGCACCGCGTCCGGCCCGCCGTTCACTCCCCGCGGAGTTCGGCGGCGAGCGGTCCGTCGCCGGTCACCTCGGCGCGCCCGTTCCCGACCGCCTCGGCGAGGGTCAACTCGCCCCGCGCGAGCGCGAGACACACTTCGACGTCGAGCGCGATGCGGGCATCTGCACGGGCGGCCGGGCCGTCCCCGTACACCGTCGCATCGACCGACGGGTCCCTCGCACCGCCGTCCACGTCCGCGGTGCCGCCTCCCGCACCGCGCCCCGCGCCGGGCGTCCCGCCACCGGCACGCACATGGAACTCCCCTTCGTCCAGGCGGACTTCGACAACCCCCGCATGCGTCGTCCCGTCCAGGACGCGCAACAACGGCAGCGCGAACCAGTGCGCCCGTACGGCATCGGTGGGCCGCCGTTCGTCGAGCGCGGGCGCCCCCCATTCGGCGAGCGCGGAGAGCACGGGCAGCAACCCGCGGCCGCGTTCCGTCAGTTCGTACACCGAGGCCGCGGCGGGCGGCGGAAGCCGGCGGCGGGTGGCCAGGCCGTTCTGTTCCATGTCCTTGAGCCGGGAGGCGAGGACGTCCGTACTGACGCCCGGCAGGTCCGCGTGGAGGTCCGTGTAGCGGCGCGGTCCCGCGAGCAGTTCACGGACGATCAGCAGGGTCCACCGGTCGCCCACGGAATCGAGGGAGCGTGCGGCGGCACAGAACTGGTCGTAACTCCGGCGGCGGGGCGGACGCGTTGCGGCTTGCTGCTGACGTGGCATGCGACGCAGTCTAGACATGTTGTTGGACTTTCCAAGCCCGAGCTTGGTAAAACCAAGTATCGCAATCAGGTCGGGGAGGCCACCGCATGGAATTCCGGCAGTCCAGCAAGCTCGACGAGGTCTGTTACGAGATCCGGGGCCCGGTCATCGAGCACGCCAACGCCCTGGAGGAGGCGGGCCACAGCGTGCTCCGCCTCAACACCGGCAACCCCGCGCTGTTCGGTTTCGAGGCGCCCGAGGAAGTCGTCCAGGACATGATCCGGATGCTTCCGCAGGCGCACGGCTACACCGACTCGCGCGGCATCCTCTCCGCGCGCCGAGCGGTGGTGCAGCGCTACCAGGCGATGGGACTGACGGATGTCGGCGTCGACGACGTCTTCCTCGGCAACGGCGTCTCCGAGCTGATCTCCATGGCCGTCCAGGCACTGCTGGAGGACGGTGACGAGGTCCTCGTCCCGTCTCCCGACTACCCGTTGTGGACGGCGGTGGTGACCCTCGCGGGCGGCAAGGCGGTGCACTACGCCTGCGACGAGGCCTCGGACTGGAATCCCGACCTGGAGGACATGGCCTCGAAGATCAGCGACCGCACCAAGGCCGTAGTGATCATCAATCCGAACAACCCGACCGGCGCCGTCTATCCGCGCGAGCTCCTCGAAGGCATCCTCGATCTGGCGCGCAGGCACGGCCTGATGGTGTTCGCCGACGAGATCTACGACCAGATCCTCTACGACGACGCCGAGCACCACACCGTGGCGTCCCTCGCCCCCGACCTGCTCTGCCTCACGTTCAGCGGCCTGTCGAAGACGTACCGCGTCGCGGGCTTCCGCTCCGGCTGGCTGGTGATCTCCGGCCCCCAGCAGCACGCCCGCGGCTATCTGGAGGGGCTCACCACCCTCGCTTCCATGCGCCTGTGCCCCAACGCGCCGGCGCAGTACGCCATTCAGGCGGCGCTCGGTGGCCGGCAGTCGATCCGGGAACTGGTCGCGCCCGGCGGCAGACTGCACGAGCAGCGGAACCGGGCCTGGGAGAAACTGAACGAGATCCCCGGTGTGTCGTGCGTGAAGCCGAAGGGTGCGCTGTACGCGTTCCCGCGCATCGACCCGAAGGTGCATCCGATCGTCGACGACGAGAAGTTCGTCCTGGACCTGCTGCTGCGGGAGAAGATCCAGGTCGTACAGGGCACGGGCTTCAACTGGCCGCGGCCCGACCACTTCCGGATCCTGACGCTCCCGTACGCTGACGACCTCGACGCGGCCATCAGCCGCATCGGCCGCTTCCTGACCGGATACCGCCAGTGATCGGATGCCCCTGGTGACCTGCTCCGCATGCCGTGTTCCCGTCCTCACCCAGTTCGCCTCGCCCGACCTCGTCGGACCGATCGTCGAAGGCGGGGTCGATCCGGCGACGGACCCTGCCTGGGCGGAGTCGGGTGCCGCGTCACGGGACGAGTACGCGCGCTGGTCCGGTCATCTGTGCGGTATGACCTGCCTGCGCATGGTGCTCGGCACCGGGGCCCCGTCCCTGTTCGCGCTGCGCGACGGGGCGGTCCGGTACGGCGCGTACACACAGGACGCGGAGGGTGTGATCCGGGGGCTGGTCTACGCCCCGTTCGCGGAATACGCCCGGGAGGTGCACGGCCTCGACGCCACGGTCCACCGTCCCTTGTCGTCGCGGGAGATCCTCGACCTGCTGGACGGCGGCCGTACGGTCCTGGCATCGGTGCACTACGGCATCCGGAGGCCGGAACTGTCTCCTCCGGGACGGGGCGGGCACCTGGTACTGCTGACGTCCCGTACGGCCGACGGCACCGGCGTCCACTTCCACAACCCGTCCGGCACGACGGCCGGAACGCGCGCCGCGGACCTTTCCCTGCCCGACTTCGAGCGATTCTTCGCGGGGCGCGGTGTGTCGCTGGGGGCACGCGACACCCCGTCGGCGGGGTGCGGTGCGCCGAAGGTGGTGCGTGTGCGGCGGGACGCACCGCACACGTGATCAGGAACGGGAGCGGGCCCGGAGGCGTAGCCGGCCCCCGGGCCCTGAGAGTGCCACCCATGCGGCACGCCGACACTTTTAAGAACCCGCGTCAGGTTTATGTCGTCGCGTCCTGCCTTTAGACCATCGGAGACCGAAGCTCTCCGAGCCGGAGTCGAACCGGCATTTCGACGCCCATGGGCACGGGCCCGAGCGATTCGGCGATGGGTGGCGAATGCTGAGCCTGGAGCAAGAGTCTGAGATTGATCGCGGTCTGCCTCTGCCAGTTGGGCCACCCCGGCCCGTTGGTGCGACGGGCGCACCGAGTGCCGGGGGGAGGACTCGAACCTCCACTGGAACCGCGTCGTCACGACAAGCCTCAGTTTCAGCTTGCGCTCCTCGCGCACCCCGGCCGTAGTGGACGGCCGGGGAGTCCATGGTCGGTCACCCGAAGAGGTAACCGAATATCGCATCACCCACCCGCTGGTCGGTGACGTCCACGCCGTTGGCCTCCTCACGGGCGAACTTCACGGCCTGCTGGAGCTTCTCCACCCGGTCCAGCAGTTCGTTGACGCGCCGCGCGGGGAGGGCACCGGAGAACTTCACGGTCGTCCAGTAACCGATCGGAACGTCCTCGTAGTACACCTCGACCTGCGCCGGGTGCTTGTCGGTCGCCTCCGCCTTCACGTGGTTGCGGGGAACCTTCTTCGTACGGAGCGTCCGCACCGGCTCGGTCTTCCAGGAGTCCGTCGACGGGTCCTGGACCCACGCCTCGGCGGCATCGAGCACCGGGAGCTTGCGGACGAACGTGTTGATGTCCGTCAACTGCTTCTCCAGGAAGAGCAGATACGACACCGGCACGTCGCTCACGAGCACCTGCCCGTCGACCTTCACGTCCGCACGGGCGGTGCAGTTCGCCCAGTCCTTCGTGGCGGTCACATCGAAGAGGCGGGTCAGCGTCGTCGCGGTCTGCCTCAGCACGTCCTCGGCCTTGACCTGCACCAGGGTCGACTCGGGCGGCAACTGCTCGCCCTCCTCGTCCTTCGGCTGGTAGGTCCGGGAGATACCGGCCAGCAGACCGGTCTTCTGAAGGCCGTGATGCGCCGCCGTCAGGTCCTGGTGTGCCTTGGACTTGACGCCCTTCTCCACTGCGATGATCTGATTGAGTTTCGCCACGTCGAGAAAGTTAGCAGCGTCAAGTCCGCGACTGCCACGGGTTTCCCGCACCTTCGTTCGAAGGACTTACGTCCCTCGCGACCGGCTCAGGACCGGCATGGGACCGCCGTCGGCTTGCGCGCCGGGGCTGCCCGTCGGTCCGCTGTCGGGCCCGCCCGTCGGTCCACCGTCGGCGATGATCAGGGTGTGCCTGCGAGGCCTTCGGTCCGGTCGGCCAGGGCGGCAGTGAGGTCGACCTCGACCAACTGGCCGGGGAAGCCCGGGCACGCGACACCCAGCAGCGTGCCCGTGCCCCGGCCCGCCGGGCCCCGCCCCTCCCTCGATCGCCACCTGTCCGTGGGCACGAGCGGACTCCCACCCGTGCCGGGCCCTCATCCGCCCGGACGCGTGATCCTGCGTGCCAGCACGTGGGCGCCCGCGACGACCGCCGGAAGCAGCACCGGTGCCACCGCCGAAACGCGGGCGGCGCCGATCCCGATGCCGGCCGCCTTCAGCCGTCGCGCCGCCCAGAGCGAGTACGGGACGACCACGGTCGGCGCCGTGGCGACGCCCGGTGTGTAACCGCGGTACGCCAGCGACTGGGCCACGTGCGCGACTCCGTGCAGCCCGAACCCGGCGAGCACGGTACGGAAGAACGGGCTCCGCCCGCCGGTGCGCGCACCGTCCGCCGAGGCCGCGGCCACGACCGCACCCACGAGGCCGATGGCGACGCCGACTTCACGCCGCGAGAGGTCCATCCGCGCCCAGACCCGTTCGGGCACCCTCGGAAACCGTTCCCGGAGTCGGGGGCGGGCGGAGCGCGCCCATCCCGCCATGGTGACCAACTCCTCCAGATCATTGGCCACCCAGGCGGCGAGCAGCCCCCAGGTCACCGCCTTCGAAACCCTTGCCTCCGCCATGTCGGCCCCCCTGCCTCGCAGTACGATGACGGCATCACCTTATAGCGCAACGCAACGTTGCGTTGCATTTCGAGGAGTACTCATGGCCGACCCGACCGTGGTCCGTCGCCGCGGCAAGGGCCCGCGCGCTGCCGAGGCGATCTTCGGCACCACGCTGCGCCATCTCGCGGAGCGCGGCTACGCCGGTCTCACCATCGAGGCCGTCGCCCAGGACGCCGGGGTCAACAAGACGACGATCTACCGCTGGTGGCCGTCGAAACCCGCACTGCTGCGGGCGGCCCTGGTCCACGCCCGGGCCCTGGACGTCGACATCCCCGACACGGGCAGCCTGCGCGGTGACCTCGTCGCCCTGACCGAGCAGATCATCGCCCTGCTCACCGACGGGCGCACCGAATCGGTCGCGCGCGCCCTGACCTCCGGCACCGGCCTGCCGGACGACGAACTCGCCGCCCTCACCCGCGATTTCTTCGCCGACCGCTTCTCCCGCGAGCAGCCGGTGTTCGTCCGCGCCACCGCCCGCGGCGAACTTCCGGAGCACGCCGACCCGATGCTGCTGCTCGATCTGGTCGCGGGCGCGGTGTGGATGCGGGTGCTGCTGCGCCGCGAACCGCCGCCGCCCGGCTTCGCACAGGACATCGTCGACGCGGTACTGCCCCGAGCCGAGGGCGGGCGGGCTCGCCGGAGCGACGGAAGGCCGCCGCGCTGAAGGCGGACGGGGCAGCGGTCGAGGCAGCGGTCGAGGCAGCGGTCGGGTAACGTGCCGCGACCGCGTCCGGGACGATTCCCGGGCGCGGATCTCAGGCTCGGATCTCTGGCACGGATCTCTTACACGGAACGGGGAGCGATACGCATGGGTGCGCCGGTACGCCACTACACAGCCACGACGTCCGACGGGCAGGTGTTCACGGTCGATGTGGAGCGCGACTTCCGGTACGACCCGTACCGTGACTTCCTCGTCTGCACGCACTGCGACTGGTCGCCGTCGCTCCTGACCATGAAGAGGATCGATGACATGGCCTGGGAGCACCTGGCTTCGGCGCACGGCGCGAACCGCGCCGCGTCCTGGCAGGAGGACGAGTCGTTCCGCAAAGCGCGGCTGATCGTACTGCCGCTCGTCGCCGTCCTGCTGGTCGTCCTCCTCATCATCGCCACGAGCTGAGGGCCGGCATCGCCACGAACTGAACGCCGTCATCGCCACGAGCTGAAGGCCGGATCCGGGGCACGGCTTCGCAACGGGCCGTGCCGGGGCGGCCCCGGGGCGCGAGCCCGCACCGGAGCGCGGCTCGGCCTCACGAGTCGGAGGCGGGAAAAGCGGTGTCAGCCTCCGCCGAGTGCCGTGAGCGTGCCGACAGGATCGATGTCCGGAGTGGCGCGGGGCCACCAGTCGTCCTCACCCGGCTCGGACTCGTAGCCGTACCAGCGGCCGTCGTGGCCGAAGCGGAGCTGAAGTGTTCCGTCGGGGTGCGTGAGGCGGTTGCGCCAAGGGTGGAAGCGGGGGAAGTCGGCCGCGGCGAGCGCGGGACGGGCCCGGTCGAAGGGGCCGGCAGGAGGGTCCCAGGGCGTTTCGAGGACGGCCAGCCCTTCGGCACCGCCCTGGCGCCAGGCGGCGACGGCTCGGGCCAGATCGGTGGGGGTACGGCCGGTGGCGTACGCGAGTTCACGGTAGAGGGCGCGGGTGGTCGCCGTGAGCCCGGCGGTGGGGCGGGACGCGGCCAGCCGTACCGCGTCCTGCCACGGGGTGAGGCGGGCGAGCGGGTCGACGCCGGTGATGAGGAGCGTGTGCGCGCGTGCCGCCGCGTCCGTGGCGAGATGGTCGAGGGCGAGCGGGTCCCGGGCACCGGGCAGGCCCGGGTACGCGGGCGGCTGCCCCGGGTGCTGCGGGACCGGGAGCGGGGCGGGAAGCGGCGGGAGGGGACGGTCGGCGAGGGCCTCGCGGGCGGGCACCGACGGTGTCGTGGCGGCGCAGGGGCGTTCCCGGGCCTCGTGCGCGGCGTTGCGGTGACCCAGCTCCTCCAGGAGTTCGCGTTCGCCACGGCCGCGCAGCAGCAGGAGGACGAACGGGTCGGCGTCCAGGAGCCGGGCCATCTGGTAGCAGAGCGCGGACACGTGCTTGCAGGGCCAGCCGCGGTCGGGGCAGGTGCAGCCGGGGTCGAGGTCGTCGGGGGCGGGCAGCAGCACGACACCGGCCTCGGCCGCCGCGTCGACCAGTGAGTGCGGCATCTCCTTGTCGAGCAGTGCGGCCAGGTGACCGGGACGGGCGGCGACCGCGTCGAGAAAGGTGTCCCAGTCCGGGTCGGTCAGCACCCGCAGGCGCAGTTCGGTGCGGTAGGGGCGGGGACGGCTGCCGTGCACGTAGGCGACAACGCGACCGGGGGTGACCGTGATCGCGGCGACCTTGCCGCTGTCGGCGTACGTACGGCCGCGGGCGAGCC
This sequence comes from Streptomyces sp. NPDC032161, assembly GCF_040636995.1. Classification (NCBI taxonomy): domain Bacteria; kingdom Bacillati; phylum Actinomycetota; class Actinomycetes; order Kitasatosporales; family Streptomycetaceae; genus Streptomyces; species Streptomyces sp. NPDC032161. Next base: position 184,653 of record NZ_JBEZVN010000002.1, read on the forward strand.
GTGCCTCGTCCATCGACAGGGATTCCAGGGCGTCCACCCAGGCGCGTCCCCACCAACTGTCCGCGAAGGGTTCGTCGCCCTGGGAGGTGCGGGGCGGCACGGCCTCGAAGGTACGGCGCAGATCGTCCGGACCGGGACGCGGGCGCACGGCGGAACGGTTGTCACCGACGACGCTCCGACGGGTCTCGGTACGGGCATCGGGGCCGGTCGGCCTGCGGCCCTCGGGGCGAGGATCCGGACCGGTGGGGCGACGGACTCCGGGGCGGGAATCGGGGACGGCGAGCCGGCGGGCATCGGCGCGGGCATCGGCGGCGAGGCGGCGAACCTCGGCACGCGGGTCGGCAGCGGTGAGCCGACGGGCCTCGGCACGGGAGTCGACGGTGCGGGAATCGGCGGTGGAGGGCCGACGGGCCTCCGGGCGAGGTGTCATTCCGGCCTCCTGAGCGAGACGAGGTCGGCCAGATCACGGTCACTGAGCTCGGTCAACGCGGTCTCGCCGCTGCCGAGGACGGCGTCGGCCAGATCCCGTTTGGCCTTCAGCAGCTCACCGATCCGGTCCTCGACCGTGCCTTCCGCGATCAGCCGGTGCACCTGGACGGGTTGCGTCTGGCCGATGCGGTACGCCCGGTCCGTGGCCTGTTCCTCGACGGCGGGATTCCACCAGCGGTCGTAGTGGATGACATGGGCGGCCCGGGTGAGGTTCAGTCCGGTGCCCGCCGCCTTGAGGGAGAGCAGGAAGACCGGGACCTCACCCGACTGGAAGCGGTCCACCAGCCGTTCCCGCTCGGCCACCGGCGTTCCACCGTGCAGGAGTTGGGAGGGGACGGCCCGCGCCGCGAGGTGGGCGGAGAGCAGCCGGGCCATCGTCACGTACTGGGTGAAGACGAGGACGGAGCCGTCCTCGGCGAGGATCGTGTCGAGGAGTTCGTCGAGCAGTGCGAGCTTTCCCGACCGGCCGACGAGGCGGGTCGGCTCCTCCTGCAGATACTGCGCGGGGTGATTGCAGATCTGCTTGAGCGAGGTCAGGAGCTTCATGATCAGGCCGCGTCGGGCGATGCCTTCCGATGCCTCGATGGCTCCCATCGTCTCGCGGACCGCGGCCTCGTAGAGCGTCGCCTGCTCCCGGGTGAGGAAGACGGGGTGGTCGGTCTCCGTCTTGGACGGCAGCTCGGGCGCGATCCCGGGGTCGGACTTCCTCCGGCGCAGGAGGAAGGGACGGACCAGGCGGGAGAGCCGTTCGACCGCTTCGTCGTTGGCGAGCCCGGCTGCCGTCCCGGTGTTCTCGACGATACGGGCATGGCGGGCCCGGAACGCCTTGAGGGGGCCCAGCAGGCCGGGCGTGGTCCAGTCGAGCAGGGCCCACAGCTCGGAGAGGTTGTTCTCGACGGGGGTACCGGTGAGGGCCACCCTGGCCGGGGCCGGGATGGTGCGCAGCGCCTTCGCCGTGGAGGAATGCGGGTTCTTCACGTGCTGGGCCTCGTCGGCGACGATCATCCCCCAGCTGTGATCGGCCAGTTGTGCCGCGCTGGAACGCATCGTGCCGTAGGTGGTGAGGACGAAACCGCCGTCGGGCTCGGCGAGCGTGCGGTCGGTGCCGTGGAAGCGGCGGACGGGCACTCCGGGGGCGAATCGATTGATCTCCCGGTGCCAGTTGCCCAGCAGGGAGGCGGGGCAGACGACCAGGGTGGGCGCGGGATGGGCGCGGCGCAGGTGGAGCGCGATGAGGGTGATCGTCTTGCCCAGCCCCATGTCGTCGGCGAGACAGCCGCCGAGACCGAGCGAGGTCATCCGGTCCAGCCAGGCGAGGCCGTGGAGTTGGTAGTCGCGGAGTGTGGCGGCGAGACCGGGGGGCGGAGCGACGACGGTGGTGTCGGCGGTGATGCGGGCTCGAAGTGCGGCCAGCGCGCCGACGGGCACCGCCTCGACCCGCTCGCCGTCGACCTCGGCGCTGCCGGTGAGCGCCACGGAGAGCGCGTCGACCGGATCGAGCAGGCCGAGCTCCCGCTTGCGCGCCTTGCGGACGAGCGCGGGGTCGACCACGACCCACTGGTCGCGCAGGCGGACCACGGGTCGGTGCGCCTCCGCGAGGACGTCCATCTCCTGCTCGGTGAGCTGCTCGCCGCCCAGGGCCAACTGCCAGTTGAAGGAGAAGAGTTGCTCGGCCTCGAAGAACGATGTGCCGTCGGTGGCCGAGCCCGGCGCGGGCCGCACGACGGCGGTGGCGGTCAGGGAACGGGCGAGCTCCCTTGGCCAGTGGACGCCCACCCCGGCCGCGGCCAGCCGCGTCCCGGCCTCGCCCAGCAGCTCGTACAACTCGTCCTCGTCGAGTGCCAGCACATCGGGCACCGGCTGATCCAGCAGCCGCTCCAACGGCGCCCAGACGCGAGCGGCCCGGCGCAGCGCGAGCACGGCGTCGATCCTGGCCCGCGGGCCGAACGGCTCCCCCGCCCCGCCGTGCCACAGTGTGGCCGCGTCGACGACGTGGGTCGGGTCGGCGAGGCTGTGCACCTGGGTGATCGCCGCGGCGGCGTGGCGCGCGGCGCTGATCGTCTCGGCCGCGCCGACCTTCCCATGCGGGTCGACCGCCTCGGTCGCGCTGCCCCTCCCAGCCGCGTTGATCGTTCCGGCCGCGCTGATCGTCTCGGCCGCGCCGGTCGTCCCGTACGGGACGACCGGGTCGGTCGCGGCGGCCGTGTCGGTCCTGTCGGATGCGGCGGCCGTATCGGCCGTGTCGAAGAGTTCGTACGCCGACAGGTCGAGACGCAGCGAGACCCGTACGCCCGCGTCGAGTCCGGCGGCGACGTCGACGGCCCAGGCGCGGGCCCCGGGCAGGTGCTGGGCTTCTCGGGCCGCGAAGGGCGCGCCCAGCGCGTAGGCGGCGGCCGGCGTGCGGGGCAGGGTGTCGGCCACGGCGTCGAGGAACGCCCCGAGCAGCCATTCCGGGTCGGGGAGCCGGAGCGGCGTAAGGTCCGGGACCGGGACCACGTACCCCTCCGACGGCATGGCGGCGGCGATGGCCCGCAGATGGGCGATGTCCTCGGCGTCACGCGGACCGGCCCGCCAGGCGTCGAAGCCGTCACCCGTCAGGCCGGGGAGCAGCCTGCCGCGCGCCACCAGATTGAGCGCCTGGAGCGCGGCGGCGCCCCAGCAGCGAGTGGCGGGATGCGCGAGCCCGTGGTGCCGCGCACGCACGAGCAGGGGCAGCGCGTCGGTCACGGGCAGCAGGATCGCCGGCACGGCGCTCCGACGGGCTCCGCCCCGCTGTCCGTGCCTGCGGACGACGGTGATCTCCGCGGTGGTGGCGCCGCGTGCGGGGGCCGCCCCGCACGCGGCGGCCGCGCTCCCGCTCCCGGGATCCAAGCGATCCATGGGCGGGAGCGCGCCGCCGTCAGGGTCCCAGAAGGCGACGCGTCCGTCCCTCGGCAACGGCGCGGGCAGGAACACGGCGGCACACCCGAGGAGGCGGACGACGGAGGCGTCGGTGTCCGGCTGGCGTTGTGCCGTGGTCATCGGTCCCCTCCCCCACCGCTCCGGTCGTCTCGATCACCCTGATCCTCATGACTCCTGCGAGTCTAGGCGGGGGGTCCGACAATCGGCTTCGCGGTGGCGTTCCCGCAGGTGGGAAGCCATATGCACCCTGTCCGCCGCCGGTCCCGGAACGGGGGCGATGCGTGCGAGGGGGCCGGATCAACGGATCAGTGCGGGGCGAGCGGCTTCGACGGCTTCGGCGGCTTCGAACGAGGGGGTCGCGTGGAATCGGACGACGAGGACGGGGACGGGGAGGACGGGGAGGACGGGGCCGCCGACGAGGAGGACGGGGCCGCCGACGAGGCCCCGGAGGGCGGCGAAGGCGTGGACGCGGGCGCGGAGGACACGGACGCCGGGGGCGCGGGAGGCGGAGCGGGCGAACGCTGCGGCGGGCGCGGCCTCGGGTGCGCCTGCGGTGTCTGCGCGGTGCGCTGCCCCTGGGCGGGACGCTGGGCCTGGGCCTGCGCGGGACGCTGCGTCGGCGCCGGACGTGGCGCCTGTGCCGGGGACGCGGAGGGCTGGGAGGGGCGGAGGGCCTGCTGCGAGGCGGGCGCCGCGTCCTGAGGTGCGGACGGTTGGGCCCGCTCCAGGAAGCGGAGCAGCTCCACCGGGAACGGGAGCACCAGCGTGGAGTTCTTCTCTGCGGCGACGGCCACCACCGTCTGCAGCAGCCGCAGCTGCAACGCGGCGGGCTGGGAGGACATCGCGCTCGCCGCCTCGGCGAGCTTCTTCGACGCCTGGAACTCGGCGTCCGCGTTGATCACACGGGCGCGACGCTCACGGTCGGCCTCGGCCTGGCGGGCCATGGAACGCTTCATCGTCTCCGGAAGCGAGACGTCCTTGATCTCCACCCGGTCGATCTGCACGCCCCACCCGACCGCCGGGCTGTCGATCATCAGTTCCAGGCCCTGGTTCAGCTTCTCGCGGTTGGACAGGAGATCGTCCAGATCGCTCTTGCCGATGATCGACCGCAGCGAGGTCTGCGCCATCTGCGACACCGCGAACCGGTAGTCCTCCACCTGGATCAACGCACTCGCGGCGTCGACCACCTTGAAGTAGATGACGGCGTCCACCCGTACCGTCACGTTGTCCCGGGTGATGCCGTCCTGCGCCGGCACCGGCATCGTCACGATCTGCATGTTGACCTTGCGCAGCCGGTCGATACCGGGGACCACCATGGTGAATCCTGGCCCGCGCACATCGTCGCGCAGCCTGCCGAGCCTCAGGACGACTCCGCGCTCGTACTGTTTGACGATCTTGGCCGCCGCGGCCAGGTACAACACACCCGCCGAGGCCGCCGTCACTACCGCGATCACGAGATCCTGGACCATGACGGCCCCCTGAAAGTCGGAACACCTGATACCACGGTATGCCCAGTATCCGCCGATATGAAGGCATCCATGTGGCAGCGCATCCGCCCACACGCGCCCCCACGCCCACAACCGGATCAGCTACGAGAGGGCCCCTTCGCCCGCCCGGCCGCACACCGGATGCCGGGGCGTCGGGGGACGGGCAGGGTGGCCAGCATCGGCACGCGCCGGTTCCGGTGATGCCGACGCATCCGATGGCGCCGACGAACGACCGGACGAGACAGACGAGGATCCGCCCATGCCCGTGATCGATCACCGACGCCGCCGTCTCGGCATCGCCGCCGTGACCACGCTCCTGGCCCTCACCGTCGCGGGCTGCTCCGGTCTCGGCCGGACCGCGGTCGGACCGGTCACGTACACGACCGGGCGGGATGCCACGGTCACGCTGCACAGCCCGCTGGTGCGGGGCTGCCACAAGCTCGACCCCGCGGGCGCCAAGGCGGTGAGCAACAGCACCCTGGTCGACATCATCCTGTACCCCACACCCGACTGCACCGGGCCGGGCTCGACGTACCTCGCGACCACGCTCACGGACGTCAACGCCGCCAGTGCGCCTCCGTGGCACAGTTTCCGTACGGTTCACTGACCCGCACCGTACGCTTCGACGCCGCCGGTTCTCCCGCCTCCCGCCTTCCCCCTTCCTCCTCCCTCTCACGGTGTTCCGTCTCCTTGCGGTGTCCGTCACACCGAGCGGCGCGCCACCAGCGCCGCGCTGATGTGCTGGAGGTCGGCAGGACGGGACGGCGAGAGGCCCGTCAGGCGGTCGATGCGGCGGATGCGGTAGTCGACGGTGTTGGGGTGGATGTGCAGGGCGGCCGCGGTGGTCCTCCGGTCCAGACCGAGTTCGAGGTACGTCTCCAGGGTGTGCAGCAGTTCGGGCTTGGTCTCCAGTGGCCCCAGCAGGCGCGCCAGCCCGGGCAGCGCCTCGCTGGGCCGGCTGAGCTGGTACTCCAGCAGGACATCGGCGAGCCGGTACAGGCCGGGCGGGCGGCCCGTTCGGGCGACCAGGTCGACGATCTCGGAGTTGCGGGCCACGGCGGCCGGAACGGCTTCCGGCTCCACGGTCTCCGCCGCTGCCGTGACGGGGACCCCGGCGGCACGGGCCGCCTCGTCGATCAGCGTGCACAGCCCGCCCGGACCATGCCATTCCGGCGGCTCCTCGACGGGCAGCAGCACCGTGCCGCCGGACGCGTCGAGGGCGGTGAGCACCGGCGTACCCGCGTAGTGGTCGAGGACCGTACGGATCCGGCGGATCTTGCGCCGGGCCGCGACACCGGCACCCGACCCTCGTCCGGTTCCCGCCCCCGACGTCAGGACGGACCCCGCCCCCGAGGTCGTCCCGGGCTCCGCTCCCGCCCCTGACCCCGCCTCAGCCCCACCCTCAGCCCCGGAGCCCACTCCCGCCCCAGCCTCAGGTCCAGCCCCGCCAGACCCCGCTCCCGCTCCCGCTCCCGCTCCCGACGACTGGGCCAGTTCGTCGGGGTGCGGCGCCAGTGCCAGGGTCAGCGCGAGGTACCGCGCGGCCGGGCGGGGCCCGGTGGGATGTGTGAAGCGGTCCAGCGGCTCACCGGCCAGCAGTGCGGCCATCAGGGCGTGCCGTCCGCCGTGCTCCTGGCTGTCGAGGATCCGCCGCGCCTCCAGATAGGCGCCGCTGACGGCGGACGTCAACTGCCGTTGGAGCACCATGATGCGGTCCGTGATCTCCAGGACGACGGGGAGATCGCCGGGCAGTGCCTCCTTCGCCGCCTCCTGCCAGCACATGGCCGTGCCGACCTGGTACGCCGTGAGGATCGCGTCCAACGGGACGCCCTCCTCCGCCCGCTGCGCCGCGGAGTCGCGCTGCTGGGCCAGTTCCGCCTCGGTCGCATGACGCCGGTATTCGACGATGTCGGCGAAGAGGCGCAGGTTGTGCTGGACGATGTCCGCGATGTCGCCGGAGATCTCCTCGCGGGGAAGGTCCGCGTAGACCGGTAGGTCGGAGAGGAGCCGGGCGACGACCCGCCCGGTCAGGGCGGGGGCACGGGCCCGCAGGCGTGCGGCCACCGGACGGCCCGCGATGGTCAGCGGGGCGGAATCCGGCCGCCCGGAGCCGTGCCGTTCACCGCACGCGACGAGCCGCTGATTGTCACGCGTCACAAGTTCTCCCGCGGAAGTCTGCGCTACCCACCAGTTAAACGACGGCACTCGAGTCTGCATGATGACCGGCGTCACACGCCATGCCCCACCTCACCCCCCACCGCCGGAGGAATCTGTGAACTCACCGCAGAACAAGGGTTTCTGTCGTTCCATCAGAACATTCCTGAGTGCGGTCGCCCTGGCCGGTCTGGCTGTGGGGACCGGAGCGGCACCGGCGTCCGCAGCCGCCGCCGACGGCCCCATGTCCTACGTCGCGCTCGGCGACTCGATGGCCTCTGGTCCGCTCATCCCGGACATCACGGGCCCGGTGGCCTGCGGACGTTCGACACACAACTACCCGCACGAACTCGCGGCGCGGCTCGGCGCCTCGCTCCGGGACGTCACATGTAGTGGCGCCGCGTCGAAACACATGACCGAGAAACAGTCGCTCTCGCTCCTCGACATCCCGATGGGATCGGCCCCGCCCCAGTTCGACGCGTTGCGTCCGGACACCGACCTGGTGACCCTGACCATCGGCGGCAACGACGCCGGGCTCGTCGGCATCGCGCAGAAGTGCACCACCCTCGACCCCAACGCCACCCCGTGCAAGGAGAAGTACACCGAGGGCGGCGTGGACCAAGTGGCGCAACGCATCGCGGAGTTCGCGCCGAAGCTGGGTGTCGTGCTGGACACGATCCACCAGCGTTCGCCGCACGCCCGAGTGGTCGTCACGGGGTACGGCCTCTACATCAAGCCCGGCGGCTGCTGGCCGTTGCAGCCGGTCCTCCCGGTGGACGCCGACTTCCTGCAGGGCAGCGTCGACCGGATGAACACGGCGATCGCCGAGCAGAGCGCCGCGCACGGCGCCGAGTACATCGACCTGGCCACGCCGAGCGTGGGACACGACGCCTGCCAGGCCCCGTCGGACAAGTGGGTCGAGGGGTACGTCCCGACCGCGGCCGCCGCCCCGCTGCACCCGAACCGGAACGGCGAGGCGAACTACGCCGCCATCATCGGCGCCCGCATAAAGGGGAGTTGACCCCGTTGCGGCACCGACTGCTGCGCGGGCCGGCGGCGGTGGCGCTCTGCGTCGCCGCCGCGCTCGTGCCGACCGCGCCGACGGCACGGGCCACCTCACCGCACGCGACCACGCCACCGGCACAGACCGCCACCGCACCACAATCGCCATCGCCATCGCCATCGCCCCAAGCCATCACCGCACCACTGCGGCCACAGCACACCGCACCGCAGGCACAGGCCGGCACGCCGCACGGACCGGGCTGCGATCCGCTGGCACCCACCGAGTGCCTGCTGCCGTTCCCCAACGACTGGTACACCCGGCCCGATCCGAGCACCGACACCGGACGCCGGGTGGCCTTCACCTCCGCGGGGCTGCCGCAGGCCGCGGCCGGTCTTCCCATCGACCCGACGGCCTGGAACCGGTCCGACGGCTTCTCCCCCGGCTCCGCGCTCATCGCCCACGTGCCCGGCCTCGACCTGGCGGCGACCGGCGCGGCCCCGCTCACCGACATCGGCCGCTCCCTCGCCCCGGACGCACCCGTCGTCCTGCTGGACACCCGGACCGGCGAACGCTGGCCGTACTGGGCCGAGTCGGACGCGAACGCGACGGACCCGGCACGCCGAGCGCTGCTGATCCACCCGGCGCGCAACTTCCGCGACGGCCATCACTACGTCGTCGCCCTGCGGCGGCTCAAGGACGGCGCCGGGCACACGATCCCCGCCGCCGCGCCGTTCGCCGCCGTCGTCGGCAAGCCGCTCCCCACCACTGATCCGCTGCACGCGCGTCAGCGCCAAATCCGCCCCTCTCTCAGGGCGTTGCGCCGCGCCGGGGTGGGGTCCGAGGATCTCCACCTCGCCTGGGACTTCACCGTCGCGAGCACGCGCTCTCTCACCGGAGATCTGTTCACCATCCGCGACGACGCGTTCCGCCGACTGGGCCGCCGCGCCCCCGCCTTCACCGTCACCGGTGTCACCGACCTCACGGCCGAACAGGACCCGAGGATCGCCCGGGAGGTGACGGGCCGGATCAGTGTGCCCGGGTACCTGAACCCACCGGGCGGACCGCCCGGCTCCGTCCTCGACCGGGGCCACGACGGAACCCCGCGGCGGCTCCCCTCGAACACCCAGGTCGCCGAGTTCCGCTGCGAAATACCGCGCTCCGCGTTCCGCGCCCCCTCCCGCCCCGCCCTGTACGGGCACGGCCTTCTCGGCCGCCGCTCCGAGGTCGGCGCGGGCAACGTCAAGGCGATGGCGGCGGAAGGCGGGTTCACGTTCTGCGCGACCGACTGGATCGGGATGGCCGAGGAGGACGTCCCCGTGGTCCTCGGCGCGCTCGCGGACCCGAACCTCTTCCCCGCCATTCCGGAACGCAGCGAACAGGGCATGCTCAACGCCCTGTTCCTGGCCCGCGCCCTGATCCACCCCGACGGGCTGACCGCCGACGCCGCCTTCCGCGACGGCGAGGGACGCCCGCTCGTCGACATCCGGCACGGCATCGCGTACGACGGGAACAGCCAGGGCGGAATCCTCGGCGGTGCCCTCGTCGCCGCCTCGCCCGACATCCGCCGCGCAGTCCTCGGTGTCACCGGCATGAACTACGGCCTGCTCCTGAATCGCAGCGTCGACTTCGCACCGTTCCAGCAGGTCATGAACCTCTCCTACCCGGACAAGCTGCGGCAGCAGATCGTCCTCCAGTTGTTCCAGATGGTGTGGGACCGCGGCGAGACCAACGGGTACGCGAACCATCTCACCGACCGCCACCAGGTCCTGCTGCACATCGCCTACGGGGACCATCAGGTCGCGAACGCGGCGGCCGACGTGGAGGCGCGCACCATCGGCGCCCGTCTCCTCACCCCGGCGCTCACGGCCGGCCGCAGCCCGGACACCGTTCCATACTGGGGCATCCGGACCATCGACCATGGTCAACTCCCCCACCGGGGCTCCGCGATGACGGTGTGGGACAGCGGTACGCCCAGCCCGCCGGTCACCAACACCCCGCCCATGGGGCCGCAGTACGGCCGCGACCCGCACTCCGATCCCCGCAACTCGTCGGCCGCCCGTCAGCAGAAGGCCACCTTCCTGACCACCGGCCGTGTCATCAATGTCTGCGGCGACACACCGTGCACCGCCGCCCCCGCTTCCTGACACCCCGCTCCAGTACAGGGAAACACCGCCAGCCTCCAGGAAAAGCCGACCTCCTGCCCAGGGAACACAGACCTCCCCCAGGGAACGCAGACAAGGAGCACCATGCGCACGCACCGCATCACCCACGCCGCCGTCCTGGCCGCCCTGCTCGCCGGCACCGTCCTGGTCCCGCCCGCCGTCGCCGCCGCGCCGGACGCCTCGCCGAAGGCGGGGGCCGCCGCCACGGTACGGGCCGCCGTGCCGTTCACCGCGGCGACCGCCCAGCGCGCCGCGGACGGTGGACACACGCTCTCCTGGTCGTCCCCCGCCGCATCGGTGACCGTCACCGCCGTCACCTCCCCCGACGCCACCACCGGCATCCCGGTGGGCACCGCGCCCGGCACCGGCTCGCTGACCGTCCCCGCCGGGACGCTCCCCGAGGCCGGACGCTGGTACTTCCGGCTGACGCCGGACGGCGGCTCGCCCCTCGTCGTCGCCGACCGCTCGCTCGGCATCGAGTCCGCCCGCAACTTCCGTGACATCGGCGGCTACCGCACCACCGACGGCCACTGGGTGCGCTCCGGCCTGGTCTACCGCTCCAACAAACTCAGCGGCCTCACCGACGCCGAGCAGCAGCGGCTGGTCTCCCAGCGCGTCACCCTCGACGTGGACCTGCGCAACGCGATCGAACGGCACGAGGACCCCGACCGGCTGCCCGCGGGCGTGAAGTACCAGGTCGCGGACGTCGCGTCGCTCAGCCACGGCCTCCGCTTCCACGACTCGGCCCTGACCACCCTGGCCAAGGCCATCGCGGCCGGACTGCTCTCCGGCTCGTCCGACCTCGGCCAGTCCATCGGCTACCCGTTCATGGTCGACTTCGTGGGCGCCGACTACGCGTTCCGCGATCTGCTCACCGCCGTCGCCACGAACGGCTCCGGCGCGACCGTCTTCCACTGCAGCGCGGGCAAGGACCGCACCGGCTGGGGCACGGCCGTCCTGCTCACCGTGCTCGGTGTCCCGCGTGACACCGTCGAGGCGGACTTCCTCGCCAGCAACCAGTACACCGGCAACCCGAAGGCCGTCGAGCTCGGTTGGCTGCGCGCGGCCTTCGCCGAGGTGGACCACCTGTACGGCGACTTCGACACCTACGTACGGGAAGGGCTGAAGATCGACGACGCGACGGTGGCCGCGCTGCGCGCCAAGCTGCTGACCGACTGACACGACCGACCGCCCCGCGGTCACCGGCGCACAGCAGCTGACCCGACGTCACCGGCCCTCATGCGGGGGGTCATCGCCGAACGCCGCACACACCCGCTCCCCGGCCGGTGTGTGCGGCGGACGACGGACGGGTTCCGTCAGCACATCGGATAGCGGTCGGCGGGCCACACGACCGATTGCTCGAACTCCAGGCACAGATCGTCGGCCAGCCCGCCGATCACCGTGCGCCCCTCGGTCGCCACCAGCCAGGACGGCGGAAGGTGGACGTCGCCGTGGCGGGCGCCTAGCAGATTGCCGCAGACCGCCCCGGTGGAGTCGCTGTCGCCGGAGTGGTTGACCGAGAGCAGCAGCGCCTGCGCCACCTGATCGGCGCCCGGCAGCACCAGAGCGCAGTACACGGCGATGGCCAGGGCCTCCTCCGCGATCCAGCCCGCGCCCAGGGTCTCCACCTTCTCGGCCGTCGGCTGCCCCTCGGCGGCCAGGTCCACAGCAGCGCGCAACGCCGCCGTGGTCTCCTCGTGCCCGGGATGGCGGCCCAGCAGTTCCATGGCCCGCAGCACCGCGCCCGCCATCGAGTCGCCCTCCAGGAGATGGGCGACGATCGCCGCGAGCGCCCCGGCCGCGTACCCGCCGGTCGGATGACCGTGGGTGATCTGCGCGCACCAGTAGGCGAGCCGGAAACCCTCTTCCGCATCCGCCCCCACCAGGCCGAACGGCGCCGACCGCATCACGGTGCCGCACCCCTTGGACCCGGTGTTCACGGGGCCCGGCCCGCCGAGCCGGGCCATCGGCTCCGGCACATGACCGGTGGCGAGACCGGTCAGGCAGGCGTTGCCGGGTGCCCGGCGCGCGTACAGCCAGGGCTCCAGCCTGAGCCGCCCGGTCCGCACCGGGTCGTCGCCGCCGCGAGCCGGCGGGGCGGGGTGATTCTGGGTGTCCAGCCAGCGCAGATAGGCGTTCCGCAGGATCGCGGGTTCGGCGCCGCCGATGCCCTTCGCCGCCGCCCGGGAGTGGGCCCTGATCAGCCCCTCGGCCGTGAACAGGGTCATCTGGGTGTCGTCCGTGACCCGGCCGACGACGCCTTCCTCGTCCGCGAGGAGCCCCCGCACGCCGTGCTCACCATGCGCGCGCCGGATACCGGCGAGCGAAAGGAACTCCACCGGATTCCCCAGGGCGTCCCCTATCGCCCCGCCCAACAGACAGCCCCGCACCCGCGCCCTGCGGCCTGTGCGGTCCTCCCATGACGCGCCGTTCACGCATGATCCCCTCGACTCGCTGCCGACCCGGATCGGTGTCGACATGTCCCCAAAACGCCGTCGCGGGTCCATCCTGGTAGGAGAGGCGATCATCATGCGTACCGGTAACGAACCGACGACCGCCCGTAGTCCTCTGCGACTGCGGCTGTGCCTGAGTCTATGGGGGCTGGCCTGGGCCGTCTTCGGTCTGACCGCCTTCACGCTGGCCGACCACCCGGGCTGGGCCGCCGCCTGCGGTCTGCTGCTCCTGCTGGTCCTCGCGGACATCGTGGTGATCGTCCACCACATCCACCAGGGCCCGCACTACCAGCCGGGCCGCGACATCCCTCCGTACGAACCCGACCACGGCGGACGCGGACGGTACGGTCACTGACCCGGCGGCCCTGCGGCGGGCGGGCGCCCTCGCCCGTCGTGTGCCCTTCCCGGGCCGTCGGCCCGCGCCGGAAGCTCGGCCGTTCCCGGAACGTCAGTTCCCGGTCCGGAAGCGGGCCGCCTCCAGATACTCCGGCTTCGGATCCAGCGCGGCGGCCAGCCGGAAGTGACGGAAGGACCGCTCGGAACGGCCGGACCGCTCGAAGGTGCGGGCGAGCGCGAAGTGCGCGAAGGCGTTGTCCGGTTCACGCTCCAGCACGAGCTCGAATTCGAGCTCGGCCGCGCGCAGTTGGGCTGCGGCGAAGAACGCGCGGGCACGCAGCAGACGGGCCGCCGTGTTCTCCGGATGAGCCGCGATCACCGAGTCCAGGAGCTTGACCGCGCCCCGGGGGTCACGAGCCGCCAGCAGGTGCTCGGCGGCGCGGAAGTCGATCACGTCGGTCTCCGGGGTCCTCTCGGGCACGATCAGGCCCTCCCTTCGTCTCCCCCTTCTCAACACCCGGCCGCGGCCCGCTGTTCCGGTACGGCGTACGCCGGGCACGGGCCGCCGGCCTCGCTGCTCGTCCCGGCCCAACGACCGCGGCCGTCCCGGCCCTTGGCCGCGGTCGCCTCAGCCCTTGGCCGCGGCCCGCCGGGTCAGCTCCGCCCACACCGCGCGGACCTGCGGCTCCAGTTCCTCCAGCGGGCCGTCGTTGTCGATGACCAGGTCGGCCACGGCACGCCGCTGCTCCCGAGTGGCCTGCGCGGACATCCGGGCGCGGGCCTCGGACTCGGTCATGCCGCGCAGCCGTACGAGCCGGTCGAGCTGGGTCCGCGGACCGGCGTCCACGACGACCACCACGTCGTAGAGCGGGGCGAGCCCGTTCTCGGTGAGGAGGGGGACGTCGTGCACGACGATCGCGTCGGGGCCCGCCGCCCGTTCCAGTTCGGCGGAACGGGTGCCGACCAGCGGGTGGACGATCGCGTTGAGCGTGGCGAGCCGGTCGGCGTCGGAGAACACGATCGAGCCGAGCTTCGGGCGGTCCAGGGCGCCCTCGGCGGTCAGCACGTCCGTGCCGAACGCGTCGACGACGGCCGCGAGACCGGGCGTCCCCGGCTCGACGACCTCGCGCGCGATCCGGTCCGCGTCGATCAGTACCGCCCCGTAGCCGACGAGCAGCCGCGACACTTCACTCTTGCCGGCACCGATACCGCCGGTCAGGCCCACTTTCAGCATGCCGGGCAGCCTAGTGCCGTGACCGGCGCCCCCATGGAGGCGGCCCGGGACGAACGGTCAGGCATCCCCTTCACGCTCCGCGAGGAAACGCTCGAATTCGCGGCCGATCTCGTCGGCGGACGGCAGCTCGACCGGCTCGGCGACCAGACTGCCCCGGGTCTCGGCACCCGCGACCGCGTCGTACTGGTGCTCAAGGCCCTCGACGAGCGAGACGAGCTCCTCGTCCCCCTGGCCGATCTGCCGCTCGATCTCGGTCTGGGTGCGGTGCGCCTCGGTGCGCAGCGCATGGGCGACGGACGGCAGGACCAGCCCGGTCGCGGCCGTGATCGACTCCAGGGCGGTGAGCGCCGCGTCCGGGTAGGCGGAGCGGGCGACGTAGTGCGGCACATGCGCCGCGACGCCGAGGACGTCGTGCCCGGCCTCCATCAGCCGGTACTCCACCAGGGCTTCGGCCGAACCAGGGACCTGCGCCTCGTCGAACGGGCTGCGGTGGCCGGGCATCAGGTCCGTGCGGTTTCCGTGCGGGGTGATGCCGACGGGGCGGGTGTGCGGGACGCCCATCGGAATGCCGTGGAAATTGACCGCGAGGCGGACACCGAGGCGCTCGACGATCTGCTCGACGGCGGCGGCGAAGCGCTCCCACTCCACGTCCGGCTCGGGCCCGGAGAGGAGCAGGAACGGCGCGCCGGTGGCGTCCTGCACGACGCGGACCTCCAGCACCGGGGCCTCGTAGCCCGCCCACCGGTCGCGCCGAAAGGTCAGCAGCGGCCGACGCGCGCGGTAGTCGACGAGCCGGTCGTGGTCGAAGCGGGCGACGACCTGGTGCGGCAGCGTTTCGATCAGGCCGTCGACGATCTGCTCGCCGGTCTCACCCGCGTCGATGTACCCGTCGAAGTGGTAGAGCATGACCAGACCGGCCGATTCCTGGGCGAGCGCCATGTCGACGACGGCCAGTCCCTTCGGCTCCCATTCGTACAAACTCTGCGGATCAGGCACGGTTACCGCTCCTCCTCGTGTTCCTGGACAAGAACATCCGACGGGACATGAGCATTCCCGGGCCGCGGCTCCTCGGACGAGGGTTAACGGGACCGTTCACTCCAGAACCCGTACGCGAACGCGAGCGTCCCCGGCGCCGACGCTCTCCCCACCGGGAAGGCACACACCGCCGGCCCGCCGGGCCCCGCGCGATTCCGCCAGGACTCCCGCACGCCGCCGCACGATCAGGCGGCGACAGCCGGGGCGTTGGCGTTCACGTCGCTGAACTCGCCCGTGTGCCGGACGAGTTCACACCACATCACAGCACCGGCCACCGCCGCGAACCCTGGTCCATACCTTGACACTCCCCCACCACATCCCTACCGCCGCTGAGCAAAAGTTCACGGACTCACCCGATGTTCATGTACGAGAATGGCATGAAGCGCTCATGTCCGAGAGCGACGTGAGGCGAGCACGCCCTGGACTCCTCGACGGGAAGGCACCCCACATGCGCACCCGCGTCCTGCTCCCCGCCCTGCTGGCCTCCGCACTCGCCGCCGGCGCCCCCACCCCGGCCGCCGCGGCCACCACCGACGTGGACGCGGCCACCACGGCCGAGGTCATCGACGTGAGCACCGCCGCCCAGCTCAAGTCCGCCCTCGCCGCCGCCACCCCCGGCGACACGATCCGCCTCGCCGACGGCACGTACCAGGGGAACTTCAAGGCGACGGTCCCCGCCGCCGCCTCCGCCCGGATCACCCTCACCGGCTCCGCCAGGGCGGTCCTCACGGCTGGCGGCGGCTACGGGCTGCATCTCGACGGCGCCTCCTACTGGACCGTCCGGGGCATCACCGTCACCGGCGGTCAGAAGGGCATCATGGCCGACGCCGCCACGGACGTCGTGATCGACTCCGTGACCGTGCACGATCTGGACATGGAAGGCGTCCACTTCCGCAGGTCCAGCGGGAACGGCGTCATCAAGAACTCGCGGATCCACGACACCGGGCAGGACGGCAGTGGCATGGGCGAGGGGGTGTACGTCGGCACGGCGGGGGATCTCTCTGACCGGAGCGACGGGGTCCAGATCCTGAACAACACGATCGGCCCCGGAGTCGGGGGCGAGAACATCGACATCAAGGAGGGCACCACCGGGGCGAGGGTCATCGGCAACACCTTCGACGGCGGCGGCCTGACCGGCGCCAACTACGACGACTCCTGGGTGGACGTGAAGGGCAACGACGTCCTGGTCCAGGGCAACCGGGGCTCGCGTACCACGAACAACGGCTACGAGACCCACACCCAGCAGAAGGGCTGGGGCTGCGGCACCGTGTTCCGCGACAACGCCTCGGACCTGTCCGGCTCCACGGGCGACAAGCGAATCGCGATCAACGTCACCAACTACGGCGCGAGCTGCCCGACCACCGTCTACAGCAGCAACACGGTGACCGGAGGCCAGGGACTCACCAACATCACCGTCACCCCGTAGAAACGCCCCGCGCGGAACGAGGCCACCCGCACGGAACGGAACCACCCACGCGGACCACCCCCTCAGCGGGCGCCCGAAGCCGCCCCGCGCGGAGCCGCCCCGCGCACACGCATGAGGCCCGTTCCCCGAAGGGAACGGGCCTCACCGTCAGCTGCTCCGGTCATTCACCGACCGGAGGGGCCAGGGGGCAGAGCGTCAGCTCTGGCCACCCGCCAGCTTCTCGCGCAGAGCGGCCAGGGCCTCGTCCGACGCCAGGGCGCCGGAGTTGTCCGCCGACTCCGAGGAGTACGAGCCACCGCTGCCGCCGGAGGCGGCCGGGGCACCACCGGCCGGGGCGGCAGCGCCCTCGGCAGCGGCGGCCTCGTCGGCCTCGCGGGACTTGATGACCTGGGCCTGGTGCTGCTCGAAACGCTGCTGCGCCTCGGCGTACTGCGTCTCCCACGCCTCGCGCTGAGCCTCGTAGCCCTCGAGCCAGTCGTTGGTCTCGGGGTCGAAGCCCTCGGGGTAGATGTAGTTGCCCTGGTCGTCGTAGGACGCGGCCATGCCGTACAGGGTCGGGTCGAACTCGACCGACGCCGGGTCGGCACCGAAGGACTCGTTGGCCTGCTTCAGCGAGAGGCTGATGCGGCGGCGCTCCAGGTCGATGTCGATGACCTTGACGAAGATCTCGTCGTTGACCTGGACGACCTGCTCCGGGATCTCCACGTGGCGCTCGGCCAGCTCGGAGATGTGGACCAGGCCCTCGATGCCCTCGTCGACGCGCACGAACGCACCGAACGGAACGAGCTTGGTGACCTTACCGGGAACGACCTGCCCGATCTGGTGCGTACGGGCGAACTGCTGCCACGGGTCCTCCTGCGTCGCCTTGAGCGACAGGGAGACGCGCTCGCGGTCCATGTCGACGTCGAGGACCTCGACCGTGACCTCCTGGCCGACCTCGACGACCTCGGAGGGGTGGTCGATGTGCTTCCAGGACAGCTCGGAGACGTGCACGAGACCGTCGACGCCGCCGAGGTCCACGAACGCACCGAAGTTGACGATCGAGGAGACGACGCCGGAGCGGACCTGGCCCTTCTGCAGGGTCGTGAGGAACGTCTGGCGGACCTCGCTCTGGGTCTGCTCCAGCCAGGCACGGCGGGACAGGACCACGTTGTTGCGGTTCTTGTCCAGCTCGATGATCTTGGCCTCGAGCTCCTTGCCCACGTAGGGCTGGAGGTCACGGACACGGCGCATCTCGACGAGGGAGGCCGGCAGGAAGCCGCGGAGGCCGATGTCGAGGATGAGACCACCCTTGACGACCTCGATGACGGTACCGGTGACGATCCCGTCCTCTTCCTTGATCTTCTCGATCGTGCCCCAGGCACGCTCGTACTGAGCGCGCTTCTTGGACAGGATGAGGCGACCTTCCTTGTCCTCCTTCTGGAGAACCAGGGCCTCGATCTCGTCGCCGACCTTGACGACCTCGTTGGGGTCGACGTCGTGCTTGATCGAGAGCTCGCGGGAGGGGATGACGCCTTCGGTCTTGTAACCGATGTCGAGCAGGACCTCGTCCCGGTCGACCTTCACGATGACGCCGTCGACGATGTCGCCGTCGTTGAAGTACTTGATCGTCTCGTCGATCGCGGCGAGGAAAGCTTCCTCGTTACCGATGTCGTTGACCGCTACCTGCGGGGTGGTGGCGGTGGTCTCGGTGCTGCTCGTCATGTGGGAAAGGGCTCCGGTACGGACAGTGAGTCGTAGGTACTGCTACGCCGGGAGCCCGTATCGCCTCTGCAGAAGCCGGACAGCCCGGGAAGCACCGGACCCGCCGTACGGGAGGCGCCTCGTGAACCGAGGGGACATACAACAGATGCGAGCGCGACCTGCTAGGTCTGAGGCGCGCAGGCTCGCAGCGCAACTTGTAGCATACGGGGGCAGCCGGGCACGGTCAATGCACGAAGGCGCACACCCGCGACGCATCAGCCCAATTCCGGCACATTTCGTGTTCCACGAGGCCGCGTCGGCCGCAGGGCGCGTTCCCTTCGTACGGAGCCCCGCTGGTCGGACGGCCCCTGCGTGCATATCGCGTACGACGGGGTGAAGGCAAACTACAACGACGGACACGATGAGCCAAGAGATGCACCTGCCCGAGCCGGAGGCGACCCGCCGCGCGGCCTCGGAGACCGAGAGCAGCCGGGCCAGTCGCGGCTGGTGGGACCGGAACGCCGACGAGTACCAGAGCGACCACGGCGCGTTCCTCGGCGACGACCGCTTCGTCTGGGGTCCCGAGGGGCTCGACGAGGCCGAGGCCGGTCTGCTGGGCCCGGCCGAGTCGCTGAAGGGCCTCGATGTCCTGGAGATCGGCGCCGGCGCCGCGCAGTGCTCGCGCTGGCTGGCAGCGCAGGGGGCCCGCCCGGTCGCCCTGGACCTGTCGCACCGGCAGCTGCAGCACGCCCTGCGGATCGGCGGCGGGGTGCCGCTCGTGGAGGCCGACGCCGGGGTGCTGCCGTTCCGCGACGGCGCGTTCGACCTGGCGTGCTCGGCGTACGGCGCGGTGCCGTTCGTCGCCGACCCCGTGCGCGTGTTCCGCGAGGTGCGCCGGGTACTGCGGCCCGGCGGGCGCTGGGTGTTCTCGGTGACGCACCCGGTCCGCTGGGCGTTCCCGGACGAGCCGGGGCCCGAGGGCCTGTCGGTCGCGGCCTCCTACTTCGACCGCACGCCCTACGTCGAGCAGGACGAGCGCGGCGAGGCGCTGTACGTCGAACACCACCGGACGCTGGGCGACCGGGTGCGGGACGTGGTGGCCGGCGGGTTCCGGCTGGTCGACCTGGTCGAACCGGAGTGGCCCGCCTGGAACCAGCAGGAGTGGGGCGGCTGGTCCCCCCTGCGCGGCCACCTGATCCCGGGCACGGCGATCTTCGTCTGCGAACGGGACTGAGCCCCGGATCCGACCGCGGCCGCCGCCCTGCCACGGGGCGCCCGTTCCGGCCCCGGGCCCCGGCCCGCCCACACGGAAGCCGGCGCCGGTCCCGGTTCATGGCCGCCGACCGGCCGCGTACGAGACCGGTTGCGGGCACCGCGCGGCCTCGTACCAGACTGGGGGCGTGATCCGCGCCCACGCCCTGGAACAGCTGCCCGTACGCACCGCCGTGCCCGCCCTCGAGCGGGCGCTCGACGACCACGGCACCGCGGTGCTGTGCGCACCGCCCGGCACCGGCAAGACGACCCTGGTGCCGCTGGTCCTGGCCGGGCTGACCGGCGGCGGGCCGGCCCGCCGCGTGGTGGTCGCCGAACCGCGCCGGATCGCGGCGCGGGCGGCGGCGCGGCGGATGGCCTGGCTCCTCGGGGAGCGGGTCGGCGGGCGGGTCGGGTTCACGGTCCGCGGCGAGCGGGTGGCGGGGCGAGACACCGTGGTGGAGGTGGTGACCACCGGGGTGCTCCTCCAGCGGCTCCAGCGCGACCAGGAGCTGACCGGGGTCGACGCGGTGATCATCGACGAGTGCCACGAGCGGCACCTGGACGCGGACACGGTCGCCGCGTTCCTCCTCGACGTGCGGGAGACCCTCCGCCCCGATCTGCGGCTGGTCGCCGCGTCCGCGACCACCGACGCGGCGGGTTGGGCACGGCTGCTGGGCGATGCCCCGGTGGTGGAGGCGCGGGGCGCCTCGCATCCGGTGGAGGTGGTGTGGGCGCCGCCCGCCGGGCCGGTGCGGCCGCCGCACGGCATGAGGGTCGATCCGGCGTTTCAGGCGCACGTCGCGGCGACGGTGCGCCGGGCGCTCGCCGAACAGGACGGCGACGTGCTGTGCTTCCTGCCCGGTGTGGGCGAGATCGGACGGGTGGCGGGGCAGCTCGCCGGGGTGGACGCCGAGGTGCTCCAGGTGCACGGGCGGGCCCCGGCGGCGGTGCAGGACGCGGTGCTGGCCGGGTCGTCCGGCGGCCGGCGGGTGGTGCTGGCGACCTCCGTCGCGGAGTCGTCGCTGACGGTGCCCGGGGTGCGGGTCGTGGTCGACTCGGGGCTGGCCAGGGAGCCCCGTACCGATCACGCGCGGGGGCTGAGCGCCCTGACGACTGTGCGCGCCTCGCAGGCCACGGGACGGCAGCGGGCGGGCCGGGCCGGGCGTGAGGCGCCCGGGGTGGTGTACCGCTGCTGGGAGCAGGCGGAGAACGGGCGGCTCGCGCGGTTCCCGTCCCCGGAGATCGCGGTGGCCGATCTGACGGCGTTCGCGTTGCAGGCGGCCTGCTGGGGCGATCCGGAGGCGTCGCGGCTGGCGCTGCTCGATCAGCCGCCCGCCGGTGCGATGGGCGCGGCACGCGAGGTGCTGACGGCGGTCGGCGCCGTGGACGCCCGGGGTCGGGTCACCGACCGGGGCGTACGGATGTCCCGGCTGGGCCTGCACCCCCGGCTGGCGCGGGCGCTGCTGGACGGCGCCGCGGAGGTCGGCGGGCGACGGGCGGCCGAGGTCGTGGCGCTGCTGGGCGAGGAGCCGCCCCGGGAGTACGGGGACGATCTGGCGGCGGCGCTGCGGACCGCCCGGCGGGGCGGGGACGGGTACGCGGCGCGCTGGCGGCAGGAGGTCCGGCGGTTGTCCGCGCCGGTCGGGGAGACCGGGGGCGGCTCCCCGGCCGGCATGACCGACGACGCCGCCGTCGGCCTGGTGGCCGCGCTGGCGTTCCCCGAGCGGGTGGCACGGGCGCGCGGCGAGGGGGCGTTCCTGATGGTGTCGGGCACGGGTGCGGAGACCCGCGGGGGTTCGGGGCTGCGGGGTGCGCCGTGGCTGGCGGTCGCGGTCGCCGACCGGCCCGCGCACGCGGCGTCCGCGCGGGTGCGGCTCGCCGCCGTGATCGACGAGTCCACGGCGCGGGCCGCCGCCGGACACCTGCGGTACGCGGGCGAGGAGGTGCGCTGGGCGGACGGCGACGTCGTGGCCCGCCGGGTGGAGCGGCTGGGCGCCGTGGAGCTGTCGGTGCGTCCGTTGGCGGAGCCCGATCCCGCAGTGGTGCGCGAGGCGCTGGTGGAGGGCCTGCGGCGCGAGGGGCTCGGGTTGCTGCGCTGGACGCGGGAGGCCGGGCAGTTGCGGGAGCGGCTCGCGTTCCTGCACCGGACGGTGGGGGCGCCCTGGCCCGATGTGGCGGACGAGGCGCTGGCGGCGCGTGCCGGGGACTGGCTGGAACCCGAGCTGTCGCGGGCCCGGCGCCGCTCCGACCTGGGGCGGATCGACGCGGGGCAGGCGCTGCGGCGGCTGCTGCCGTGGGCGACGGGTGAGGCGGCCCGGCTGGACGAGCTGGCGCCGGAGCGGATCGAGGTGCCGAGCGGATCCCGGGTCAGGCTGGAGTACGGCGGGGAGCGGCCGGTACTCGCGGTGAAGCTCCAGGAGCTGTTCGGCCTGGATCGGACGCCGAGGGTGGCCGGGGTGCCGGTGCTGGTCCATCTCCTCTCCCCCGCCGGGCGGCCCGCGGCGGTCACCGCGGACCTGGAGTCGTTCTGGCGGGACGGCTACCGGGCGGTGCGCGCGGAACTGCGGGGCCGTTACCCGAAGCATCCGTGGCCGGAGGACCCCGCGACGGCGACGGCGACCCGGCTGACCAACGCCCGGCTCAGGCAGGAGTAGGGGGCGTGTCCGGGGCGGGCGTCGTCGCGCCGGCGCGCCGTTCGGCGGGCCCCTCCGGGCGCCGGGAGCGTGCTTCCAGCCACAGCGCGAGGGCGAGCAGCGCGGCGCCGACGACCAGGAACCCCCGCGGCAGGTACGAGGTCAGCAGCAGGATCGGCAGGCGCTGCGAGGTGACCAGGGCGACGGTCGACTCGATGTAGTCCTCGCGCATCTTCACGTGTCCGGCGAAGACGGTGACGGTGTCCTGCGGAAGGCCCATCGCCTTGGCGTTGCGCAGTTCCTCCTTGTGGATCTCCTCGCCGTTGACGGGCGCTCCGGTGACCGGGTCGACCCAGAACATCCGCTTGGTGGTGTACCAGCGGGTCATGCCCGTCTTCGCGATCTGTTCCGGGGAGACGCCCTTGATGGGCATCTTCTTCGGCATCGGGACCTTCGTCCACGGGACGGTCTGCTCGAAGTAGTAGACGTCCATGCCGCGGAAGGTGCGGGTGCCCTTGTAGTGGATGGGCGAGCTGGTACGGGACTGGGCGTCGAAGTACTCGTAGTCGCGCTTCTCGGTGAGGAAGGGCCACTTGAACTCGATGCCCTCGCGCCTGACCGGGTCGCCGTCGACCATTTCGCCGGTGGCGTGGACGGGTGCCTGGCTGTGGGCGTCGAAGATGTAGCGCTCGGGGATCTCGGAGACCATCTTGCCGTCGGGTCCGGCGACGAAGCTGAGGGCGTCCCAGACGACGACGTCGCGTCCGGCGTCGCGTTCGATCCTCTCGGACTCCTCCACGTTGCCCTTGAGGGTCTGCACGATGGTGACCTTCGGGACCTGCTTGACCTTCATGCCGTCGTTGTAGTCGAGGAGGGTGGCGGGCTTCGCCTCCAGCACCATCTCCTGGTACTGGCTGGGCGGGATCTTGGCCAGCCTCGGAAAGGCGTACCAGCGCAGCAGGGGCGCCATGGCGGCGAAGAAGACGGCGAGGGCCAGGAGTACGAGGCTGGCTCGGCGGCGCATGGTGGTGCCCTCCCTCAGCTTTCGTGGCTGCTTCCGCTGTGCGTTTCGTGTCGCGCGGCTGCTTCAGGTGGTTCCCGGTTCCCGGGAGGTCACTGCTTCTTGGGTCCCGGGACGGTGGTCAGCAATGGTTCGGGCGAGGTCTCTCCGGGCGGGGCCCCGATGGCGGCGACGGTGAGGACGAGCGCGAGGGCCGCGGCAAGTCCGATGGCGGCGGCGACGAGGGCACGCATGCCGGTCCTCCCGGTGAGCACGGATCCGACGGCGACGGACCTGACAGGTCGTCAGGGTTGGGGCACCGTAGCAACACGGGCGCGAGAGGGGAACACGTGGAACAGCCCCTCCGCCGGGTGGTGGCGGAGGGGCTGTCGGGGCGCGGGGTGCCGGGCGGAGACTGCGTCAGGTCGCGGTGGCCTCGATCACGAGGTCGATGACGAGCGTGGCGCCGCCCTCGGCGGTCAGGCGCAGCTTGTACGTGCCCGGGGTGCCGCCCGCGTAGAGCTCGGGGAGCTCCAGCCTGCCGTCCGCGCCCGTCCTCAGGCCGGTGAGCGTACGGACCGCCTTGTCGTCCTCGTCCTTGAAGTACGGGCCCTTGTCGTTCTCGGTCGGCTCGTTCCCTGCGGGCTCGGCCTCATCGGTGATCAGGGTGGCGGTCACGGCGACACCCGCGGCGATCGCGTTCTTGTAGGTGGCCTCGATCTCGACGGTGTCGGCGAACGCCGTGCCGGGCGCGGCGGTCAGGGCCTTGTCACCGATCCTGGTGATCTCGTCGGCCTGCCGGGCGGTGACGGTGGCGGTGTAGGCGGCGCCGGGCAGCGCACGGCCGGTGGCGACGGCACGCACCCTGAACTCCCCCGTGCGCTCGCCCGCCTTCAGCACCGGGGCGGTGACCGTGCCGTCGGCCCCGGTGGAGACCGTGACCTCGGGCTTGCCGCCGGCGAAGACGGCGTCCGTGTCGCCGGTGACGGTGAAGGTGACGGACACCCCGGCCATCGCGCCGCCGAGGGTGTCCCGGGCCCGCACCTTGATCCGCTCGGTGAACGCGCTGCCCGCGGTGGCGGTCAGGGGGCCGGTCCCGGCGTTCTCCACCCGTGCGAGGGGCCGGGACGGCGTGGGGGTGGGGGTGGGGGTGGGAGTCGGCGTCGGGGTGGGGGTCGGACCGGTCGAGCCGCCGGGCTCCGGCGTGGGCGGCTTCGGCTTGGGCTCGGAACCGGGCTTCGGCTTGGTCTTCCCCGGCGGCGTGGGAAAGGGGCCGGTGGTGCCGGAGCCCGAGCCGGCTCCGGAGTCCGAACCCGTGCCGCTGCCGAGGGCGGGCGGAAGGGTGCCGGTGCCGTCGGGGATCTCGTGGCTGCCGCGCTTGTAGTAGTCGAACCACGAGCGGACCGTGCGGAGGTAGACGTCCGAGTGGTTGTAGCTCAGGACCGCCCGGTCGAGATCGGCGGCGACGGACAGGTTTCGCGAGCCCGCGCAGAGATAACGCGCTGCGGCGAGCGCGGCGTCGTAGACGTTGTTGGGGTCCTTGCGGCCGTCGCCGTTGCCGTCCTGGCCCCAGGTCGCCCAGGTGGACGGGATGAACTGCATCGGGCCGACGGCACGGTCGTGCGTCGCGTCCCCGTCGTACGCCCCGTTGTCGGTGTCCTTGATCAGGGCGAAGCCCCGGCCGTCGAGCACCGGGCCGAGGATCGGGGCGAAGGTCGTGCCCTCCGCGTCGACCCGTCCGCCGCGGGCGTGACCGGACTCCACCTTGCCGATCGCGGCGAGCAGTTGCCACGGCAGCCGGCATGCGGCATCGCTGTCGGCCACGGTCCGTTCGGCCTTCTTGTACGCGGCCAGGACCGAGGCCGGTATGCCGGATTCCGAACCCCCGGTGAGGGGCGACTCGGTGGTGGTTCCCGGCTTGTGGGGCGAGTTCAGCGGCGGCAGTTCCGTGTAGTACGGCGAATTCCCGGTGGCCGCGCCCTCGTCGGGCTGCGGCGCCGCTCCCGTGGACCGCGCGTCGCCGCTCGCACCGGCCAGTGGCGTACCGGGAGCACCCGAGGCGGACAGCGCCGCCACGGCGACGGCGGCCACGGCGGTGGTGGTCGCCCCCTTGCGAAGTCGGCGACCGAACTGCGCTGCCATACCCGTGACCCCTCCCGTCGTCGGCTGCCCGCGCTCCCCGGCGCCAGGACTCGGAGCCCGTCCGATCGCCTTCGGCCGGGAAGCGGACGCGGTGTGGTGCGTGCGATTCCAAGGCGCCGAGTTGGTCTCGTAGCGGAGCTACCAGGCCATTTCGGCAACGGCGGAAGCGTGCGCGCCAGGGCGTGGCCACCCGGTCGGGGGGCACCCGACAGACTCTCGGGCGACCCTACGGCAACTCATGCGACTGACGCAGTGTCTACTGACCGATTGTTACCTGTTTTTCACGTTCCGGTCCACAAGTTGTACGGCGGCTGTCCGGCTGGTGAGGACGGCTCCCGCATACTTGCCGCCATGCCGTTCACACTCAGTCACGCCGCGGCCGTACTGCCGGGCATACGACGCGGCGGCACCGCCCGCGGCCCGCTCGTCGCCTCGGCGCTCGTCGCGGGTTCGTTCGCCCCTGATCTGACGTACTTCGCGGACAGTGTGGTTCCCGGTGCCATGGAGTTCGGGGAGGTCACCCACTCGGTACGGGGCGTGCTCACGGTCGATGTGCTGATCACCGCGGTGGCGGTGGCGGTGTGGCTGTTGTTGCGCGAGCCGCTGGTGGCACTGCTGCCGGACGCCTGGCAGGGACGGGTGCACGCGTTCCTGCGGGGCCGGCCCGCGGCCGGACGGGAGAGGCACAGGGTCCGCGACGGTGCGTGGTTCGCGGTGTCGGCGGCCGTCGGGGCCACCACCCATGTCGTCTGGGACGCCTTCACCCATCACGACCGCTGGGGCGTGCGACTGGTCCCGGGGCTCGACGGCAGCCTCGGCGGACGTCCCGTGTTCCAGCTGGTGCAGTACGGCAGTTCGGCGGTGGCCCTGGCCGTGCTCGTGTGGTTCACGACCTCGGGCCTGCGGCGGACCGGGGCGCGGCCGGTCCCGCCGGACGTACCGGTACTGGGCCGCCGGGGACGACGGGCGGCGGGAACCCTGCTGGGCCTCTGCGTCCTGCTCGGCGTCGTCCACCGGTGCGCGCGCTGGTACGCGTACTTCGGCGGCGTCCACGACCCGCTCGACATCGTCCCGACGGCCTGCTTCGGCGCCGGGGCCGGACTGGCGGCGGGCCTGGTGCTGTACGGGGTGTGGATGCGGCTGCGCCGACCGCGCACACCCGCACCCCCGTCCCCCACCGCGGCCGGACGGGCCCCGTCACCGCACTGACCCGACGCCCGGACTCCCCTCTCGGGACGGCTCCGCACCCCCCGGCGGCCTCGGGCGGCCCGGAACTCCCGGCACCCGAGCGCCCCAGGGCGTACCGTCCGGCGCCGTCGGCCCTGCGGACCACGCCCACGGGTCGGCGTGGTGGCCGCGCCCGGGTCAGTGGGCCGCCGACTCCCAGTCCGTACCCACACCCACCGACACGTCCAGCGGGGCGCGCAACTGCACGGCCGTGGACATCTCGCGGCGCACGATCTCCTCCACCCGCGCACGCTCCCCCGCCGCGATCTCCAGGACGATTTCGTCGTGGACCTGGAGCAGCATCCGCGACTTCATCTCCGCCCCGGTCAGCGCCCGGTCCACCTTGAGCATGGCGACCTTGACGATGTCCGCCGCCGTGCCCTGGATCGGCGCGTTGAGCGCCATGCGCTCGGCCATCTCGCGCCGCTGGCGGTTGTCGCTGTTGAGATCCGGGAGATAGCGGCGGCGGCCGAAGACCGTCTCGGTGTATCCGGTGGCCCTGGCCTCCTCCACCACACGGTGCAGATAGTCGCGCACCCCGCCGAACCGCTCGAAGTAGGTGTCCATCAGACCGCGCGCCTCACCCGCCTCGATGTTCAGCTGCTGGGAGAGACCGAACGCGGACAGCCCGTACGCCAGCCCGTAGCTCATGGCCTTGATCTTGCGGCGCATCTCCGGGTCGACGGCCGACTTGTCGACGCCGAACACCTGCGAGGCGACCGTCGTGTGCAGGTCCTCACCGGAGGTGAACGCCTCGATCAGGCCCGCGTCCTCGGAGAGGTGCGCCATCACCCGCAGCTCGATCTGGCTGTAGTCGGCCGTCATCAGCGACTCGAAGCCCTCGCCGACGACGAAGCCCCGGCGGATGGCCCGGCCCTCGTCCGTACGCACCGGGATGTTCTGCAGGTTGGGGTCGGTGGAGGAGAGCCGCCCCGTCGCCGCCACCGTCTGGTTGAACGTCGTGTGGATACGGCCGTCCGTCGCGATCGTCTTGATCAGACCCTCGACCGTGACCCGCAGCTTCGCCTGCTCGCGGTGGCGCAGCATGATCACCGGCAGCTCGTGCTCCGTCTGCCCGGCCAGCCAGGCCAGGGCATCGGCGTCCGTCGTGTACCCCGTCTTCGTCTTCTTCGTCCTGGGCAGCCCCAGCTCACCGAAGAGGACCTCCTGGAGCTGCTTGGGCGAGCCGAGATTGAACTCCCGGCCGACCGCCGCGTGCGCCTCCTTCACCGCCTGCTGCACCGCACCGGCGAACTGCTGCTCCATGCCCTCCAGATGAGCCCGGTCCGCCGCGATGCCCTGCCGCTCCAGGCGGGCCAGCAGCGCGGACGTCGGCAGCTCCATGTCATGCAGCAGCTCCGCCGCGCCGACCTCCGCCAGCCGGGCGGTGAACGCCTCTCCCAGATCCAGGACCGCGCGGGCCTGCGCCATCAGGGCGTCGGCCTCCGCCCGGTCGTCCGCGCCGAAGGCCAGCTGCCCGTCGGGCGCCGCCGCGGGCGCCAGCTCCCGGCCCAGGTACTCCACCGCCAGCGCGTCGAGCGCGAACGAACGGCGGCCCGGCTTGACCAGGTAGGCGGCCAGCGCCGTGTCCATCGTGACGCCCTCGACCCGCCAGCCGTGCTCCGGGAAGACCCGCATGGCGCTCTTCGCGTTGTGCATCACCTTGGGCCGCGCCGCGTCGGCGATCCAGGCGGCGAACGCCCGCTCGTCGCCCTCGTCGAGCTCCGCGGGATCGAACCAGGCCGCCGCGCCACCCGCCGCCGCCAGCGCGACCTCGGTGACCGTGCCCGCGCCGAGCGCCCAGGTGTCGACCGTGGCGACACCCAGCGGCTCCCCGCCGTGCTCCGCCAGCCACGGCGCCAGCTCGCCCGCGCCCAGCACCGCACCGTCCAGCTCGACGCCCGCCGCGGGCACCGGGGCACCAGTCTCGGCCGCGCCCGGATCGACGGCCAGCAGCCGCTCGCGCAGGCTCGGGTTGCGGATCTCCAGGACGTCCAACACACCCGCCACCGCCGTACGGTCGTACGGAGCGCGCTCCAGGTCCCGCGGGGTCTTCGGCAGCTCCACGTCACGGACCATCTCCGTCAGCCGGCGGTTCATCCGCACCGCGTCCAGGTGGTCCCGGAAATTCTGCCCGGCCTTCCCCTTGACCTCCTCCGCGCGCTCCACCAGCTCGGCGAACGAACCGAACTGCTTGATCCACTTCGCGGCGGTCTTCTCCCCGACGCCCGGAATACCCGGAAGATTGTCCGACGGGTCACCGCGCAGCGCCGCGAAGTCCGGATACTGCCGCGGCGAGAGCCCGTACTTCTCCTCGACCTTCTCCGGGGTGAACCGCGTCAGCTCCGACACGCCCTTCGTCGGATACAGCACCGTGACGTTGTCCGTGATCAGCTGGAACGAGTCCCGGTCACCGGTGACGATCAGCACCTCGAAACCGGCCGCCTCGGCCTGCGTCGCCAGCGTGGCGATGACGTCGTCCGCCTCGAAGCCCTCGACCGCGAAACGGTCCGCACGCATCGCGTCGAGCAGCTCACCGATCAGCTCGACCTGCCCCTTGAACTCGTCCGGGGTCTGCGAACGATTCGCCTTGTACTCCGGGAACTCCTCAGCGCGCCACGTCTTGCGGGAAACGTCGAACGCCACCGCGAAATGCGTTGGCGCCTCATCACGCAGCGTGTTCGCCAGCATCGACGCGAAGCCGTACACCGCGTTCGTCGTCTGCCCCGACCCCGTCGTGAAATTCTCCGCGGGCAGCGCAAAGAACGCCCGGTACGCCAGGGAGTGCCCGTCCATCAGGAGCAGGCGCGGTCGGTTGTCTGCCGTCTTCTTCGATGCCGTCTCAGCCACGCCCCCGATCCTGCCACGGACCACTGACAATGCCCGACCGGGCGTCGCTCGCCGCATTCGACGACGCACGACCGTCCCGCCGGCCCGGCCCGCGTGACAGGATCGAGGGACGAGCAAAAGGGAGAAGCCGGGGAGCACGGCGCCCCGCGCGGCACACACGCGACGCGCACGGAACGACACGGTCCGCACCCGGCCCGAAAGGAAGCGCACCATGGCCACGAAGCCCCCCACCGGTGACCCGGTCCAGGACGCGCCCCGGGTCGGACCCGCCCGGCACACCGCCGCCGGCCTGCCCGCCGTCGCCCACAGCCTCGCCGTCGCCCGGCAGCAGATGGGCATCCGGCGCACCGCGCAGACCCTCCTCAAGGTCAACCAGAAGAACGGCTTCGACTGCCCCGGCTGCGCCTGGCCCGAGGGCGACCACCGGCACACCGCGGAATTCTGCGAGAACGGCGCCAAGGCCGTCGCCGAGGAAGCGACGCTGCGCCGCGTCACCCCCGAGTTCTTCGCCGCGCACTCCCTGCCCGTCCTCTCCGCCCGCAGCGGATACTGGCTCGGCCAGCAGGGACGGATCACCCACCCGATGTACCTCCCCGAGGGCGCCGACCACTACGAGCCGGTGACCTGGGACCGCGCCTTCGGCATCATCGCCGAGGAACTGCGCGCCCTCGCCTCCCCCGACGAGGCCGTCTTCTACACCTCGGGCCGCACCAGCAACGAGGCCGCGTTCCTCCTCCAGCTGTTCGCCCGCGAATTCGGCACCAACAACCTCCCCGACTGCTCCAACATGTGCCACGAGTCCTCCGGCTCGGCACTCACGGAGACCATCGGCATCGGCAAGGGCAGCGTCTCCCTGGAGGACCTCCACCGCGCCGACCTGATCATCATCGCCGGACAGAATCCCGGCACCAACCACCCGCGGATGCTCTCCGCCCTGGAGAAGGCCAAGTCCGCCGGAGCCAGGATCATCTCGGTGAACCCGCTGCCCGAGGCCGGTCTGGAACGGTTCAAGAACCCGCAGACGCCGCGCGGCATGCTCAGGGGAACCCCGCTCACCGACCTCTTCCTGCAGATCCGCATCGGCGGCGACCAGGCCCTCTTCCGACTCCTCAACAAGCTCGTCCTGCAGACCGACGGCGCCGTCGACGAAGCCTTCGTCCGGGAACACACCCACGGCTACGAGGAATTCGCCGCGGCCGCCCGCGAGGCCGACTGGGACCGGACCCTCGCCGCCACCGGCCTCGACCGCGCCGCCATCGAAGAAGCCCTCGCCATGGTCCTCGCCTCGAAACGCACCATCGTGTGCTGGGCCATGGGCCTCACCCAGCACAAGCACTCCGTGCCGACCATCCGCGAGATCGTCAACTTCCTCCTGCTGCGCGGCAACATAGGCCGCCCCGGCGCAGGAGTCTGCCCCGTGCGCGGACACTCCAACGTCCAGGGCGACCGCACCATGGGCATCTTCGAAAGGCCCCCGGCCGCGTTCCTCGACGCCCTCGACAAGGAATTCTCGATCACCTCGCCGCGCCACCACGGCCACGACGTCGTCCGCTCCATCCGGGCCCTGCGCGACGGAGACGCCAAGGTCTTCTTCGCCATGGGCGGGAACTTCGTCGCCGCCACCCCCGACACCGAGGTCACCGAGGCCGCGATGCGACGGGCCCGCCTCACCGTCCACGTCTCCACCAAGCTCAACCGCTCCCACGCGGTGACCGGCACCCGGGCCCTGATCCTGCCCACCCTCGGCCGCACCGACAAGGACGTCCAGGCGAGCGGCAGGCAGTTCGTCACGGTCGAGGACTCCATGAGCATGGTCCACGCCTCCCGCGGCAACCTCACCCCCGCAAGCCCGCACCTGCTCTCCGAACCCGCCATCATCGCCCGCCTCGCCCGCGCCGTCCTCGGACCCGGATCGGCCACCCCCTGGGAGGAGTTCGAGAAGGACTACGCGACCATCCGCGACCGCATCTCCCGCGTCGTCCCCGGCTTCGAGGACTTCAACGCCCGCATCGAGCACCCCGGCGGCTTCACCCTCCCCCACGCCCCCCGCGACGAACGCCGCTTCCCCACCGCGACCGGCCGCGCCAACTTCACCGCCGCCCCCGTCGAACACCCCGAACTCCCCGACGGCCGACTGCTGCTGCAGACCCTGCGCTCGCACGACCAGTACAACACCACGATCTACGGCCTCGACGACCGCTACCGCGGCATCGAGGGAGGCCGCCGCGTCGTCCTCGTCAACCCCGACGACGCCCGCGACCTCGGCCTGGCCGACGGCGCGTACACCGACCTCGTCGGCGAATGGAAGGACGGCGTGGAACGACGCGCCCCCGGCTTCCGCGTCGTGCACTACCCGACCGCCCGCGGCTGCGCCGCCGCCTACTACCCGGAGACCAATGTGCTGGTCCCCCTCGACTCCACGGCCGACACCAGCAACACCCCCGCCAGCAAGTCCGTCGTCGTGCGCTTCGAGAACATCCGGGGATGACCGGCGACGACCGGGGATGACCAGGGGGCGCCCGGGAGCGACCGGGCGTCTCCGGGCACGACCGGCCGTTCCCGGGGACAGCAGAAGGCGGCCGAGGACCGCCGGGGACGAGGCCCGGCCCGTCGCGGCGCTCCCGGGCCGGCCGCACCGGGAGCGCCCCTCTCGACGGGCCGGACCTCCCGACGGGCGGCGCCCGGCCCGACGGCACGGGGCCGGCGCACGAGCCGGAACGGCCCGGCGCCCAACACCGGGCCGTCCCGTACGTCACACGACCTAAGCGCCCGCTCAGTCGTCTGATATGAACGACGCAGACAGACCGAAGCCACCGGGCATCGCAGACGATCGGAGCCGGACAGCATGGGCGAGCACACCACCCCCACGTTCCCCCAGGAGATCATCGACGAATACGCCGAACTCGGCGTCGACCTCCCCGCCCTCTTCTCCGCCGGCCACCTCGGCGAACGCATGGGGGTCACGATCGTCGAGGCATCCGCCGACCGCGTCGTCGGCACCATGCCCGTCGAGGGCAACACCCAGCCGTACGGACTGCTCCACGGCGGCGCCTCCGCCGTCCTCGCCGAGACCCTCGGCTCGGTCGGCTCCATGCTCCACGGCGGCGCCACGAAGATCGCCGTCGGCGTGGACCTCAACTGCACCCACCACCGGGGCGTGCGCAGCGGACTCGTCACGGGCGTCGCCACCCCCGTCCACCGCGGCCGCTCCACCGCCACCTACGAGATCGTCATCACCGACGAGCACGACAAGCGGGTCTGCACCGCCCGCCTCACCTGCCTGCTCCGCGACGCACCGCGCCCCGACGCCGCCTGACCGGAACCCGACCCCACCCGGCCCCCAGGCCACCCGCGCCCCTGACCGAAACACAACCCAACACGCGACCCACCGCACACCACACACCACCACCGCGCGCCACGCGCCCGCACCACCGCCCGGCCGGACCGAGATCCGGCCGGGCATTCTCATTTCCCGCACAACTCCAGCACGACAAAGCCAAGTTGAGCGTCCACCATGGTCAACACCACTGACATCACGACGCGTTGAACGCCCCAATCGGCACCCCCACCACACCCGACCGCGGCGGCCGCACACGCGACACCGCGTCAACCACACCACGCCCGACATCACTCCCAGTAACCATCGGGCGATATGTGCAGGCCACGGACAACACGCCCGTATCCGGCCCCGCGAACACCGCCGCACCTCACCTCACCCGGCACCCGCTCCCCCTCGCCCACACCGGGCGACAGCACCAAGATCTGCTCAAGCCCCTTAGCAGAGCTGCGAGTTCTCACCATGCGGTCACTTTCGCCGACCGGTAAAAAGACGTACATGTCCGCACAGCCACCTCAAGCCTTGCTCAAGGGCATAACAAGAAAGTCACATCCTGCGGCGGACCCATCCCCCACCACCACACCTGCGCCTAGAGTCACGGCCAGTCACCGCGCCGCCGGGCGCGTCAACCAGCACGGCCCTGTACCACCCGTACGGCCCGGCGAACGACACGGCACCTCAAGCAGAGGAGGCCGCGCCAGGGAAAGGACCTTTCGTGCGACACCGTTCTTCGCTCATACTCACCGCAGTGCTCACCACAGGAGCACTGACACTCACCGCCTGCGGGTCGCGCGACGACAGCAACAACGGCGGCGGCGACGGCGGCACCAAGACCGTCGTCATCGGCGTCGACGCGCCCATCACCGGCGACCTCTCCGCCCTCGGCCTCGGCATCAAGAACTCCGCCGACCTCGCCGCCAAGACGGCCAACAAGGAAAAGACCGTCCCCGGCATCAAGTTCGAGGTCAAGCCCCTCGACGACCAGGCCCAGCCCTCCGTCGGCCAGCAGAACGCCCAGAAGTTCATCGACGACGACACCGTCGTCGGCGTCGTCGGCCCGCTCAACTCCGGCGTCTCCCAGTCGATGCAGAAGCCCCTCAACGACGCCGGCCTCACCCAGGTCTCCCCCGCCAACACCGGCACCGAACTCACCCAGGGCGAGAACTGGAAGACCGGCGACAAGAAGCGCCCCTACAAGACCTACTTCCGCACCGCCACCACGGACCAGATCCAGGGCGCCTTCGCCGCGAAGTACCTCTACAACAACGCGAAGATCAACCAGGTCTACCTCATCGACGACCAGAAGCCCTACGGCGCCGGCCTCGCCGCCTCCTTCAAGAACACCTTCACCTCCCTCGGCGGCAAGATCGTCGGCACCGACCACGTCAACCCCGACGACCGCGACTTCAACGCCGTCGTCACCAAGGTCAAGAAGTCCGGCGCCAAGGCCGTCTACTACGGCGGCGAATACCCCGCCGGCGCCCCCCTGAGCCAGCAGCTCAAGGACAGCGTCCAGATCCCCCTCATGGGCGGCGACGGCATGTACAGCGCCGACTTCATCAAGCTCAACAAGAAGGCCCAGGGCGACATCGCCACCTCCGTCGGCAAGCCCGTCGAAGAACTCGACTCCGCCAAGAAGTTCATCGCCGACTACAAGACCGCCGGATACAAGGACGCCTACGAGGCCTACGGCGGCGGCACCTACGACGCCACCTGGTCCATCATCGAGGCCGTCAAGATCGCCGTCGCCGACAACAACGGCAAGGCCCCCGACGACCTCCGCGCCAAAGTCCTCGAAGCCATGGCCAAGGTCAAGTTCGACGGCGTCACCGGCCCCGTCTCCTTCGACGAGTACGGCGACACCACCAACACCATGATGACCGCCTACCAGGTCGACGGCGGCAAGTGGGTCTCCAAGATCAGCGAGGTCTACAAGCCCTGACCACCGCCGCCCTCCCGGGCAACCCGAAGTGACCCAGACCGCGCGGGAGCGCCACCAGCGCCCCGCGCGGTGCCATATCCGAACCACTCCACGGAGGCCCTGCGGTGAACGAACTGCCGCAACAGCTGGCCAATGGACTCATCCTCGGCGCGATGTACGGACTCATCGCGATCGGCTACACGATGGTCTACGGAATCATCCAGCTCATCAACTTCGCCCACGGCGAGATCTTCATGATCGGAGGCTTCGGAGCTCTCACCGTGTACCTCTGGATGCCGGCCGGCGTCTCCCTCCTCGCGATCATCCCACTCATGATCATCGGCGGCGTCATATGCTCCGTCGCCGTCGGCACAGCCGCCGAACGCTTCGCCTACCGACCCCTGCGAGGCGCCCCCCGACTCGCCCCGCTCATCACCGCGATCGGACTCTCCCTCGCACTCCAGCAAGCCATCTGGAAGTGGTACCCCGACGCCAAGAAGGACCGCTCCTTCCCCCAGTTCAAGGGCGAAGCCTTCGACATCCTCGGCGCCCACATCCAACGTGGTGACCTCTTCGTCCTCATCACCGCCCCCATCTGCATGATCGCCCTCGGCCTCTTCGTCTCCAAGACCCGCGCCGGCCGCGGCATGCAAGCCACCAGCCAGGACCCCGACACCGCCAAGCTCATGGGCATCAACACCGACCGCATCATCGTCATGGCCTTCGCCATCGGTGCCGCGTTCGCCGCCGTCGCCGCCGTCGCCTACGGGCTCAAGAACGGCCAGATCGGCTTCAAAATGGGCTTCATCATGGGCCTCAAAGCCTTCACCGCAGCCGTACTCGGCGGCATCGGCAACATCTACGGCGCCATGCTCGGCGGCGTCGTCCTCGGCATCGCCGAATCCCTCGCCACCGGCTACATGAGCAACGTCCCCGGCATGGAACTCTTCGGCGGCGGCGCCTGGAAGGACGTATGGGCCTTCGTCCTGCTCATCATCGTCCTGCTGCTCCGCCCCCAGGGCCTGCTCGGCGAACGCGTCGCGGATCGGGCGTGATACGGATGACCACCAACCACACCACCACACCCCACACCGCCCCCCTCCTCCCCATCCCCCCGGCAGCAGCCCGCATCGCCACCCTCACAGGCGCCGCACTCGCACTCGCCGGAACCTTCCTCGCCTGGACCTGGACCAAGGAATTCCCCGGCGACCTCACCGTCACCGGCTACCCCGGCGGCCTCCAGGTCCTCACCCTCATCAGCGCCGCACTCACCCTCCTCCTCACACTCTCCGGATACGGCATCCGCGGCCTCGGCTGGCTCACCCCCGCCGGCACCAACAGCCCCGTCCGCCTCCTCGCCCTCGGCACCCTCGGCACCACCGGCTACGCCCTCGGCGCCATCTCCTACGCCCTCGGCGGCATCGTCAACCTGGAACCCGGCGCCTGGGTCAGCGGCATCGGCGCACTCATCGCCGCCATCGCCGCCCTCGGACTCCCCGCCGACCAGACACCCACCCCCGCCGGCACCACCACCGCCTGGGAACGCTTCCGCCACAGCCTCCGCGCCCCGTCCGCACCCCGGGCCAAAGCCCTCCCCGACTGGGCCGAAATCCTCATCATCGTCGTCGCGTTCGGCATCGGCCTCTACGTCTTCAGCTACGGCATCGACACCGACTACACCGAACTCTTCATCGGCTTCCTCATCACCACCGGCTTCGCCTTCACCGCACTCCACCGCGCCGGACTCGTCTCCCGCCTCACCGCGCTGACCGCGAAGCACCGCAACATCACCCTCACCGCCGCCCTCGTCGCCGCCGTCTGCTTCCCCTTCACCCAGCAGAAAGAGGAATACGCGCTCATCGGCGCCAACATCCTCATCTTCGGCACCGTGGCACTCGGCCTCAACGTCGTCGTCGGCCTCGCCGGCCTCCTCGACCTCGGATACGTCGCCTTCCTCGGCGTCGGCGCCTACGCCGCCGCCCTGGTCTCCGGATCCACCATGTCGGCCATCGGCGTCGAATTCCCCTTCTGGGCCGCCGTACTCACCGGCGCCGCCGCCTCACTCGTCTTCGGCGTCCTCATCGGCGCACCCACGCTCCGGCTGCGCGGCGACTACCTCGCCATCGTCACCCTGGGCTTCGGTGAAATCTTCCGCCTCACCGTGAACAACCTCAACGGCAACAGCGGCCCCGACCTCACCAACGGCTCCCAGGGCATCCCCAGCATCCCCGACCTCAACTTCTTCGGATTCGACTTCGGAACCAAGCACGACATCCTCGGCTTCAGCCTCGGCAGGTCCGCCAACTACTACCTGCTCATGCTCCTCTTCACCGCCGTCGTCGTCCTCGTCTTCCGCCGCTCCGGAGAATCCCGCATCGGCCGCGCCTGGGTCGCCATCCGCGAGGACGAGACCGCCGCCACCGCCATGGGCATCAACTCCTTCCGCCTCAAACTGCTCGCCTTCGCCCTCGGCGCGACCCTCGCCGGACTCGCCGGAACCGTCCAGGCACACGTCAACTACACCGTGACACCCGAGCAGTACCAGTTCGCCGGCTCCGTACCCCCCAACTCCGCCTTCCTCCTCGCCGCCGTCATCCTCGGCGGCATGGGAACCCTCAGCGGACCCCTCGTCGGCGCCGCACTCCTCTACCTCATCCCGGCCAAGCTGCAATTCATGCAGGACTACCAGCTCTTCCTCTTCGGCGTCGCGCTCATCCTCCTGATGCGCCTGCGCCCCGAGGGCCTGGTCGCCGACCGCAGGAAACAGCTCGAATTCCACGAGACCGACCAGCCCGACGTACCGGAACCGCGACAGTCCGACACAACCGGCGCCGGCGTCGCCAAGGCGGGGGCGTGAACACCATGACCACCACGAAAACCCCCACCACGAACAACGCCACCACCGTCCTCGACGCCAGCGGGGTCACCATGCGCTTCGGCGGCCTCACCGCCGTACGCGAAGTCGACCTCACCGTCAACACCGGCGAGATCGTCGGCCTCATCGGCCCCAACGGCGCAGGCAAGACCACCTTCTTCAACTGCCTCACCGGCCTCTACGTCCCCACCGAGGGCAAGGTCAGCTACAAGGGCACCGTCCTGCCGCCCAAACCCCACCTCGTCACCCAGGCCGGCATCGCCCGCACCTTCCAGAACATCCGGCTCTTCGCCAACATGACCGTCCTGGAAAACGTCCTCGTCGGACGCCACACCCGGACCAAGGAAGGACTCTGGTCCGCCCTCCTGCGCCTCCCCGGCTTCACCAAGGCCGAGAACGCCAGCCGCGAACGCGCCATGGAACTCCTGGAGTTCATCGGCCTGGCGGACAAGGCCGACCACCTCGCGCGCAACCTCCCCTACGGAGACCAGCGCAAACTGGAGATCGCCCGCGCACTGGCCAGCGAGCCCGGCCTCCTGCTCCTCGACGAGCCCACCGCCGGCATGAACCCGCAGGAAACCCGCGTCACCGAAGAACTCATCTTCGCCATCCGCGACCAGGGC
Organism: Streptomyces sp. NPDC032161; assembly: GCF_040636995.1. NCBI lineage: Bacteria > Bacillati > Actinomycetota > Actinomycetes > Kitasatosporales > Streptomycetaceae > Streptomyces > Streptomyces sp. NPDC032161. The sequence continues at coordinate 222,878 of NZ_JBEZVN010000002.1, forward strand.
ATCGCCGTCCTCGTCATCGAGCACGACATGCGGTTCATCTTCAACCTCTGCGACCGCGTCGCCGTCCTCGTCCAGGGCCAGAAACTCGTCGAAGGCACCGCAGACGTCGTCCAGAGCGACGAACGCGTCGTCGCCGCCTACCTCGGCACCCCCTTCGAAGGCGCCCCCGGCGCCGAAGAAGTCGCCGAGGTCGAAGCCGCCGAGGCCCACAGAACGACCGACACCGGCACGGCCGGCACCACCGCCACGGCGGACACCACCGGCACCACCGGCGCCGACGGCACCGAGGAGGACGCCCGATGACCACACTGCTGGAGGTCCAGGACCTCCGCGTCGCCTACGGCAAGATCGAAGCCGTCAAGGGCATCTCCTTCACGGTCGAAGCCGGCCAGATCGTCACCCTCATCGGCACCAACGGCGCCGGCAAGACCACCACCCTGCGCACCCTCTCCGGGCTGCTCAAACCGGCCGGCGGCAGCATCGTCTTCGACGGACAGCCCATCGGCAACATCCCCGCCCACAAGATCGTCTCCCTGGGCCTCGCCCACTCCCCCGAGGGACGCCACATCTTCCCCCGGCTGACGATCACCGAGAACCTCCAGCTCGGCGCCTACCTCCGCAACGACAAGGCGGGCATCGAACAGGACATCCAGCGCGCCTACGACCTCTTCCCCATCCTCGGGGAACGCCGCAAACAGGCCGCCGGAACCCTCTCGGGCGGCGAACAGCAGATGCTCGCCATGGGCAGGGCCCTCATGTGCCGGCCCAAGCTCCTGATGCTCGACGAACCCTCCATGGGCCTCTCCCCGATCATGATGCAGAAGATCATGGAGACCATCGCCGAACTCAAGGCCCAGGGCACCACCATCCTGCTCGTCGAGCAGAACGCCCAGGCGGCACTCTCCCTCGCCGACCAGGGCCACGTCATGGAGGTCGGCCGGATCGTCCTCTCCGGCACCGGCGCGGACCTCCTGCACGACGAGTCCGTCCGCAAGGCCTACCTCGGCGAGGACTGACCCCACCTGCTCCGCACAGGCACCCCGCGCGGCACCTGAGCCGCATACGGACGAGGCCCGCACCCGGTCGAAACCGGTTGCGGGCCTCCCCCGTACGCACACACGGGCTCCTCGGCTACTCGCCCGCCTTCTTCTCCTCGGCGGCCTGCTTCTCCGCGGCCGTCTTCTCCGCGGCCTTCTTCTCTGCCGCATCCGCGATCAACGCCTCGGCGAGCTGCTGCATCGACATCCGCCGGTCCATCGACGTCTTCTGGATCCACCGGAACGCGGCAGGCTCCGACAGACCGTAGTCCGTCTGCAGAATGCTCTTCGCCCGGTCCACCAGCTTGCGCGTCTCCAGCCGCTGCGCGAGATCCGCGACCTCGCTCTCCAGCGCCTTCAGCTCCGCGAACCGCGACACCGCCATCTCGATCGCCGGCACCACGTCGCTCTTGCTGAACGGCTTCACCAGATACGCCATCGCCCCGGCGTCCCGGGCCCGCTCGACGAGATCACGCTGCGAGAAAGCGGTCAGCATCAGGACGGGAGCGATGGACTCTTCGGCGATCTTCTCCGCGGCGGAGATACCGTCCAGGACCGGCATCTTCACATCGAGGATCACCAGATCGGGGCGGTGCTCCCGGGCCAGCTCGACCGCCCGCTGCCCGTCCCCGGCCTCGCCGACGACCGCGTAGCCCTCTTCCTCCAGCATCTCTTTGAGGTCGAGACGGATCAGCGCCTCGTCCTCGGCAATGACGACACGGGTCGTCAGCGGCGGAACGTGCGACTTGTCGTCGTCGGTGGGCTGGGGCGACTCGGGGGTGGTCACGGGGGCTCCTTGTTCCAGGACAGGTACAGCTCCCACGAGCCTACCTAGCTCCTGTAAGGTAGTGACGCACAGGGCAGCTAAACCCCTTGCTTTCTAAGGCCCCAGTACTCCAACTGGTTAGAGAGGCCGCTCTCAAACAGCGGACAGTGTGGGTTCGAATCCCACCTGGGGCACTTTTCCTTAGATTCCAAGGTTTCAGCGGAATCGGCGAACTTCACTTGATCTGAGTACGGGGACATCATTCCCACCCAGGGACCCCATAGCCCCGCAAGGCTCGGCCCCATGTACGACATCGGTACCCGAGAACGAGCGCTGGCGCTGGTCGAGCAGGGGCGCAGCCTCAATTCCGTAAGCAAGGAAACGGGCATATCCCGCGCCGCGATCCGCTCCTGGCAGACACGCCTCGAACCCCTCGACCGGGGCCGGGCCACGCCGTGTCCACGGTGCGGCGACACACCCACCGAGATGGAGAAGCCCGCCTCGTACTCCTACTTGCTCGGCCTCTACCTCGGAGACGGTTGCGTCAGCCGGTCCGGGCGAGATGTGTACTCCCTGCGCATCGCCTGCGCCGACACCTGGCCGGGCCTCATCGACGCCTGCACCGAAGCCGTGCGGCTCGTGCGACCGGGCAACAAGGTCTGCCGGGTCCAGCGGCCGGGCTGCCAGTACGTCACCTGCTGCAGCAAGCACTGGCCCTGCCTCTTCCCCCAGCACGGCCCCGGCAAGAAGCACGAGCGCCGGATCGCCCTCGCATCCTGGCAACAGGAGATCGTGGACGCGCACCCGTGGGATTTCGTCCGTGGTCTGATCCACTCCGACGGATGCCGTGTCATCAACTGGACCACCCGTGTCATCAGCGGCCAGCGGAAGCGTTACGAGTATCCGCGCTACTTCTTCACCAACAAGTCCGACGACATCCGCGAACTCTTCTCCGGCACCCTCGACAGGCTCGGCGTCGAGTGGACGCACTGCACCCGCGCGGGCAAGGCGTACAACATCTCCGTCGCCCGACGGGCGTCCGTCGCTCTCATGGACGCCCACGTCGGGCCGAAGTACTGACGAACGGCTACTTCCCGCCGTCGTCCTCGCCGATGCGATGCACCCGCACCAGGTTCGTCGAGCCCGGGACCCCCGGCGGCGAGCCTGCGGTGATCACGACGACATCGCCCTCCTTGCAGCGGCCGATCTTCAGCAGTTCCTCGTCGACCTGGGCCACCATCGCGTCCGTCGAGTCGACGTGCGGGCCGAGGAAGGTCTCGACGCCCCAGGTCAGGTTGAGCTGGGAGCGGGTCGCCGGGTCCGGGGTGAAGGCCAGGAGCGGGATGGGCGAGCGATAGCGGGAGAGGCGCCTGACGGTGTCGCCGCTCTGAGTGAAGGCGACGAGGAACTTGGCGCCCAGGAAGTCGCCCATCTCGGCCGCCGCACGGGCCACCGCGCCGCCCTGGGTGCGGGGCTTGTTGCGGTCGGTAAGGGGCTTGAGGCCCTTGGCGAGGACGTCCTCCTCGGCGGCTTCGACGATGCGGGCCATCGTGCGGACCGTCTCGACGGCGTACCGTCCGACGCTGGTCTCGCCGGACAGCATCACCGCGTCGGTGCCGTCGATGACGGCGTTGGCGACGTCGGATGCCTCGGCGCGGGTGGGGCGGGAGTTCTCGATCATCGAGTCGAGCATCTGGGTCGCGACGATGACCGGCTTGGCGTTGCGCTTGGCCAGGTTGATGGCGCGCTTCTGCACGATCGGCACCTGTTCCAGGGGCATTTCGACGCCGAGGTCGCCGCGGGCGACCATGATCCCGTCGAAGGCGGCGACGATGCTGTCGATGTTCTCGACGGCCTGGGGCTTCTCGATCTTGGCGATGACCGGGAGGCGGCGGCCTTCCTCGTCCATGATGCGGTGGACGTCCTCGATGTCGCGTCCGCTGCGCACGAAGGAGAGGGCGATGACGTCGGCGCCGGTGCGCAGGGCCCAGCGGAGGTCCTCGATGTCCTTGTCGGAGAGGGCGGGGACGGAGACGGCGACGCCGGGGAGGTTGAGGCCCTTGTGGTCGGAGACCATGCCGCCTTCGAGGACGGTGGTGTGGACGCGGGGGCCGTCGACTTCGGTGACTTCGAGGGTGACGCGGCCGTCGTCGACGAGGATGCGTTCGCCGGGGGTGACGTCGGTGGCGAGTCCGTCGTAGGTGGTGCCGCAGGTGTGGCGGTCGCCTTCCATGGGCTCGACGGTGATGGTGAAGGTGTCGCCGCGTTCAAGGAGTACGGGTCCTTCGCGGAAGCGTCCGAGTCGGATCTTCGGGCCTTGAAGGTCCGCGAGGATGCCGACGCTGCGGCCGGACTCGTCGGAGGCCTTGCGTACGCGGCGGTACCGCTCTTCGTGGTCGTTGTAGGTGCCGTGGCTGAGGTTGAGGCGGGCGATGTCCATTCCCGCCTCGACGAGTGCCTTGATCTGTTCGTACGAGGTGGTGGCGGGGCCCAGGGTGCAGACGATTTTCGCTCGGCGCATGGTTCGACCCTAGACCTTACCTACGGGTAGTTAATTGGCCGCGCGTGACTACCCAACGACCTTTGAATGAAGGGTTGTTGACAAGTGTTGAATTGGGCGCCGATGCGCTCGGATGAGCATTCCTCCCTTCCGGTATTCCTTTTTGCGGGTCGCGCCTCACAGTTCGGGCGGCGACATGATGAAGCGGGCGTTCACCTGGGCACAGACGCTCTGGCGTCGGGGTTCGAGGTCGAGGGCGGGGGCCGGCGCTGCCGCGGCGCCGTAGCCGGCGCTTCCCCGGAATCCCGCGGGCGGAGCGGGCAGGGCCGGGGCGACGTTCTCGGCTCCGAGGTCGGCGAGTTCGACGAGAGCCGTGAGGTGGGAGCCGAGGGCGTCGGCGTATTCGCGGGCTCGCTGGACGGCTTCGCGTACGGCCTGGCGGCGGGCGTTCGCGTGGGCGGGTGAGTCGGGGCGCAGGGCCCACCAGGGGCCGTTGACGCGGGTCATGTCGAGGGCTGCCACACGGGTGACCAGTTCACCGAGGGCGGTGAAGTCGTTGAGGACGGCGGTGATGTGGACGCGGCCGTGGTAGGCGCGGATCTTTTCGTCGCGGCCCTTCTCGGCGAGTTCGGGGTTGATGGAGAGGGCGCCGGTTTCGAGTTTCTCGACCGCCGGGCCGTAGGAGCGCAGGAGTTCGAGGACGGTTCCGTTGCGGCGGGTGAGGTCTTCGAGGGCGGTGCGGCGGTCCTTGCCGCGGGCGGTGACGGTGATGCTCAAGTGGGCGATTTCGGGGTCGACTTCGATGCGGGCTTCGCCCCGGACCGCGACGCGGGGGTGCTCGGGGGTGCCGTAGGGGGCCGTGGTGTCGGTCATGGTTCCACTGTGGCATGCGGGTACGACAGCGGCTGGTCACCGGATCGCAACCCTGTGGGGGTGTTGCTCGGTATGGCTCCTGCGTCATTATCTACGCGCGTTGTGCGCTGTATGTGCGCTGGGCGGGGTGCGGTGTGGGGCCGGTGCGGTGTGCCGGTCGTTCTCCGGGCCGCGTCGGCCGTGTGCCGGGGGTGTGGCGCCGCGCGGGTGCCGGCCCGCACGGCGACGGGGCTGCACGGGCACCGCGCTGGATGAGCGACCGCGCTGTACGAGAACCGAGCTGTACGAGAACCGAGATGTGGGAGACGAAATGCCGCTGAACCGTAGGACGTTCCTGGGCACGTCGGCGGCCGTGGGTGCCGGGGCGGCGATGGCGGGTGGTTCCGCCGTCCCCGCCGCGGCCCATGGTCATGGGCACGGCCACGGGCGTCCGCCGAAGCGGTACTCGTTCACCGTGATGGGCACCACCGATCTGCACGGGAACGTCTTCAACTGGGACTACTTCACGGACAAGGAGTTCGACGACAAGGACCACAACGATGTGGGTCTGGCGAAGATCTCCACGTTGGTGGAGCAGGTGCGCCGCGAGAAGGGCCGTCGCAACACCCTGTTGATCGATGCGGGTGACACGATCCAGGGCACCCAGCTGTCGTACTACTACGCGAAGGTCGATCCGATCACGGCGAGGCGTGGTCCGGTGCATCCGATGGCGCAGGCGATGAACGCGATCGGCTATGACGCGGCGGCTCTGGGCAACCATGAGTTCAATTACGGAATCCCGGTGCTGCGGAAGTTCGAGGAGCAGTGTGACTTCCCGTTGCTGGGTGCGAACGCATTGGACGCGAAGTCGTTGCGGCCGGCGTTCACCCCGTATGTGATCAAGCGGATGCGTACGCCGTTCGGCCGGGATGTGCGGGTGGCGGTTCTGGGGTTGACCAATCCGGGTGTCGCTATCTGGGACAAGGCGAATGTGAGCGGGAAGATCGTGTTTCCCGGTCTGGAGGAGCAGGCGGCGAAGTTTGTGCCGAGGCTGCGTTCCATGGGTGCGGACGTGGTGATCGTTTCGGCTCATTCGGGGACGAGTGGTACGTCGTCGTACGGTGATCAGGTTCCGCATGTCGAGAACGCGGCGGCTCTGGTGGCCGAGCAGGTTCCGGGTATCGACGCGATTCTGGTGGGGCATGCGCACCTGGAGATTCCCGAGTATTTCGTGGAGAACGAGCGGACGGGCAAGAAGGTGGTGTTGTCCGAGCCGTTGAAGTGGGGGCAGCGGCTGACGCTGTTCGACTTCGATCTGGTGTGGGAGCGGGGTCGTTGGGTGGTGGAGCGGGCGGGTTCGCGGGTGCTGAACTCGAACGCCGTGGCCGAGGACCCGAGGATCACGAGGTTGTTGGCGGACGAGCACCGGAAGGTCGTGGCGTACGTCAACCAGGTCATCGGTACGTCGTCGGCGGCGATGTCGACGGCCGAGGCGGCGTGGAAGGACGAGCCGATCATCGATCTGATCAATGTGGTGCAGACGGAGACGGTGAAGGCGGCACTGGCGGGCGGTGCTTATGCGTCGCTTCCGGTGCTTTCACAGGCGTCGTGTTTCTCGCGTACGGCGCGGATTCCGGAAGGGGACGTGACGATCAGGGATGCGGCGGGGTTGTATCCGTTCGAGAACACCCTGGAGGCTCGGGTGTTGACGGGTGCGCAGATTCGCGAGTATCTGGAGTTCTCAGCGCGTTATTACGTGCGGACGGCCGCGGGTGCTCCGGTGGACACGTCGAAGCTGACGAACGCGGAGAACATTCCGGATTACAACTATGACGCGGTGTCGGGTCTGACGTATGAGATCGATATCGCGAAGCCGAATGGTTCGCGGATCGTGAATCTGTCGTTCGAGGGGAAGCCGATCGATCCTGCGGCGGAGTTCGTGCTGGCGGTGAACAACTACCGGGCGAGTGGTGGCGGCAATTTTCCGCATGTGGCGGGTGCCAAGCAGGTGTGGGCGAATTCGGAGGAGATCCGTAACACGATCATCTCCTGGGTGCGGGCGAAGGGTTCGGTGGATGCCGCGCAGTTCGCTTCGGTGGACTGGCGTCTGACGCGGGACGGCTCGCCGGTGTTCTGAGGGCTGTTCGGTGGTCCGTGGTGGGGCGTTCCGTGTGGGGTGGTCGTCGCCCGGGGACGTGGGTGGGAGTTCTTCGGGCCGTATCCGCCGGTCGGCGGGTACGGCCCGTGGCCCGAGCGGCTGCGGCGGTGGTCCGAGGGGCTGGTCGGACGGTTCGGGAGGGTGGCGAGGGGCGGCGATCCGTCGTCGTGCGCCCGCCAGGATTACGGGACAGCCCTCAGGGCCTGTCCAGACGTGCTGCCAGCCGTTCCGGGAGGGTGTCGCGGTTCGCCGGGGTCACTTGGAGGAGTTCGATGTCGGTGCGGCGCTTGAGGGCGTCGGTGAGCGGGCCGTGCTGTGCCTGGACGGTGGCGACGACATCGATGTCGGCTGCGAACAGTGCCCGGACGGCGTCCTGGAACGGGCGGTGGGCCAGTTCCATCTTTCCGAGCTCGTCGATGAGGACGAGGCGTCCGGGGGTCGGCGTGGCGGTGGGGGTCGGAGGCGGCCACGACAGGGACGGCAGGGCCAGTCGTTCCATGACTTCGAGGTCGACGCCGTAGCGTCCGACCCGTGGTGGGCCCGGGAGGTCGACGTGGGCGAGCACGGCCCGTCGGCCGGCCAGGGTCTCCAGGGCGAACCCCACCCGTGTACCGCCTTCGCGGATCTCCTGGGTGGTGAAGCCGGTGGCCCGCCGGGCGTGCAGCAGCTCCGCCAGTCGGCGGATGGCGGTGGTCTTTCCGCTGCCGGGGCGTCCTTCCAGCAGGATCCTCGTCGGCATCGTGTGCTCCGAGGTGTGGGCGGGTGCGGGTGGCCGGGTGGTGCGGCCCTGCTGCCAGTGTCCCATCGGGGTGGGTGGCCGGGCCTCCGCGCGGGCCGGGCGGGGTGCCCCCGGGGCGTCCGGTTCGTGGGGCCAGGACCTGCCCGGCTCGGGCGGTCGGATCGGCTCCGGCCCGTTCGGCGCGCGCGATCGGGCCGGAGCTGATCTGCTGGGGAGGAGGGGGCCTCGCGTGCTTTCGGGAGTGGTGTGGATGGGTACGTACCGAGTCGCTCAGGTCGCCACGGCGGGCGGGCCCTTCGAGCTCGTCGAGCGTGAGGTGCCGCAGCCGGGGCCTTGTCATGTGCGGATCGCCGTGGACGCCTGCGGGATCTGTCACAGCGACGTGCTCTTCGTGGATGCCGGAGTGCCTGGCGTGCGGTTTCCGCTGGTGCCCGGGCATGAGATCGCCGGTCGTGTCGAGGCGCTGGGCGAGGGGGCGCAGGAGAGTGGTTGGCGGGTCGGGGATCGGGTGGCCGTGGGCTGGTTCGGGGGCAGCTGTGGTCACTGCACGCCCTGTCGGCAGGGTGATTTCATCGTGTGCGAGAACCTCAAGGTTCCCGGGTGGGCGTACGACGGGGGCTTCGCCGAGTCCGTGATCGCTCCGGTCGACGCCCTGGCGCGGATCCCCGACGCGCTGGCGGCGACCGATGCGGCGCCCATGGCGTGCGCGGGGGTGACCACGTACAACGGGCTGCGGCGCAGTGGGGCCCGGCCGGGTGACCTCGTGGCCGTTCTCGGTATCGGTGGTCTGGGTCATCTCGGGGTGATGTACGCGGCCGCGATGGGTTTCGAGACCGTGGCCATCGCGCGTGGGGGCGACAAGGCCGATCTGGCCGAGCAGCTCGGGGCCCGGCATTACGTCGACAGCACGGGGAGCACGGGGGTCGCGGATGCGCTGCGGGCTCTGGGCGGTGCAAAGGTGGTCCTGGCCACGGCTGCCAATGCCGATGCGATCGCGGCGACCGTGGACGGGCTGGCGCATCGGGGTGAGCTGGTGGTGATCGGTGTGAGTCCCGAGCCGCTGGGGATCAGTCCGGTTCAGCTGATCATGAGTGGCAAGGTTGTGCGTGGTCATCCGTCCGGGACGGCACAGGACGTGCAGGACACGATGGCGTTCAGTGCTCTGCACGGTATCCGTCCGATGGTGGAGGTCGTGCCGCTGGACCGGGTTGCGGAGGGGTATCGGAAGATGGTTTCGGGTGCTGCCCGTTTCCGTGTGGTGCTCGCGGCTCGTTGATGCGGCTGTCTACCATGACCACGTCACGCGACCTGTTGTTCGTCAGCCTGGACCAGGTGTCCGGTGGTGCTGTGGAGCAGGGTGACTTGTCGCTCGCTCTGGCGGGGGCAGAGGTGATCGATCTGCTCGGTGTCGAGGCCGTCGCTCTGGATGGTGATCGCATCGTGCCGGGTCATGTCCCGTCCTTGCCCGATCCGTTGCTGGATCGGGCCGCGTCGTCGCTTGTTCGTGACGCGCCGTACGAGTCGGTGGGTGACTGGTTGTGGCGCAGGGGGCGGGGTTTGTCGGCGGCGTATCTGGCCGCTCTCGTGGCGGAGGGGAAGCTCGCTCGGCGGCACCGTCACGGGGTGCCTTTCGGGGCGGGCCGGATCGTGCCGGAGGATTCGCCGGACCGCAGTGACGCGGCGAGTCGTTGGGCGTCGGGGGAGCCCGTCCTGGTCGGTCTGGCGGCGGCTCTCGGGATCCGTGGCGGGGACGGTGGGGAGGGTGAGGAGGACGTGGGCGCTGCCGACTCGCCCGGCGTGGACGACGACGCCGTGGACACCGTGCTCGCCGCCGTCCATGACGCGTTGACGCGGTTGGAGGCCGTGCGGTTGCGGCGTTCCGTCGAGCAGGCCGCCTTCGACAACATCTGGCGGGGCGAATGATGCGGTGGGGGTTCTTCGGTGGGTCGGTGCGGAGCGGCCGTCTTCTCCTGGGGAGGGGCGGCCGCGTTGTGTGGTGTGTGCGGGGTCAGTGGTTGTGGGTGAGCGGGATGCGGTCGGGGTTCTGGGTGGGGACGGGTGGGGTGGTGGGGGTGAGGCCGAAGGTGGTGAAGGCGGTGCGTTGTGGGAGTGGGTAGGGGGTGGTGCCGGTGAGGTGGTTGAGGATGGTGGCGCTGCGCCAGGCGGCGAGCCCGAGGTCGGGGGTGCCGACGCCGTGGGTGTGGCGTCCGGCGTTCTGTACGTAGATGTTGCCGGTGATGGTGGGGTCGAGGGTGAGGCGGAAGTGGTGGTCGATGCGGGGGCGGGCGGAGTCGTCGCGGTGGAGGTGGGGTTCGAGTCCGCCGAGGATGCGGTCGAGGGGGCGTTCGTGGTAGCCGGTGGCGAGGATGACGGCGTTGGTGGTGAGGGTGGTGCGGGTGTTTTGTTGGGTGTGTTCCAGGTGGAGTTCGATGCGGGTGTCGGCGATGCGCCCTGCGGTGCGGACGGTGACGCCGGGGGTGAGGGTGGTGCTGGGCCAGCCGCCGTGGAGGGTGCGGCGGTAGAGCTCGTCGTGGATGGCGGCGATGGTGTCGGTGTCGATGCCTTTGTAGAGCTGCCATTGGTGGGGGACGAGTTCGTCGCGTACTGCTTCGGGGAGGGTGTGGAAGTAGTGGCTGTAGTCGGGGGTGAAGTGTTCGAGGCCGAGTTTGGAGTATTCCATCGGGGCGAAGGCGGGGGTGCGGGCGAGCCAGTGGAGGTTTTCTCGGCCGGCGGGGCGGGCACGGATGAGGTCGAGGAAGATCTCGGCGCCGGATTGTCCGGAGCCGATGATGGTGATGTGTTCCGCGTCGAGGATGCTCTGGCGGTGGTGGAGGTAGTCGGCGGAGTGGAGGACGGGGACCGAGGGGGCTTCGGCGAGGGGTTTGAGGGGGTCGGGGATGTGGGGTTCGGTGCCGATGCCGAGGACGATGTTGCGGGTGTGGGTGCGGCCCAGGGCTTCGGCTTCTCCGTCGGCGTCGAGGTGGGTGTAGTCGACTTCGAAGCAGTCGTGCCGGTCGTTCCAGCGGATCGCGTCGACCTGGTGGTTGAAGTGGAGTCCGGGGAGTTGGTGGGTGACCCAGCGGCAGTAGGCGTCGTATTCGGCGCGTTGGATGTGGAAGCGTTCGGCGAAGTAGAAGGGGAAGAGGCGGTCGCGGGTGCGGAGGTAGTTGAGGAAGCTCCAGGGGCTGGTGGGGTCGGCGAGGGTGACGAGGTCGGCGAGGAAGGGGACTTGGAGGCTGGCTCCGTCGATGAGGAGGCCGGGGTGCCAGTGGAAGGCGGGGCGTTGTTCGTAGAAGGCGGTGGTGAGGGAGCGGGTGGTGGCGGGGATGCCGTGGGCGAGTGCGGCGAGGGAGAGGTTGAAGGGGCCGATGCCGATGCCGACGAGGTCGTGTGGCTGGTCGGTTCGGGGGGCGGGTCGGTCGGTCATCGGGGGGTGTTGCCTTTCGTGAGTTCGTGGGTGAGGTCGTCGACGAGGTCGAGGAGGGTGTGGAGGTCCTCGGGGGTGGTGTGGGGGTTGAGGAGGGTGGCTTTGAGCCAGAGGCGGTCGCCGGTGTGGGCGCGGCCGAGGACGGCGTGGCCTCGGGTGAGGAGGGTGCGGCGGATGGTGGCCACGGTGTGGTCGTCGGTGTCGGTGGGGCGAAAGAGGACGGTGGTGATGGTGGGGCGGTCGTAGAGGTCGAGGGTGGGGGCTTTGGTGATGAGGTCGGCGAGGTGGTGGGCGGTGGTGACGGTGCGGTCGATGAGGTCGGCGAGTCCGTCGCGGCCGAGGGCTTTGAGGGTGACGGCGATCTTGAGGGTGTCGGGGCGGCGGGTGGTGCGCAGGGAGCGGCCGAGGAGGTCGGGGAGGCCGGCTTCGGTGTCGTCGTCGGCGTTGAGGTAGGGGGCGTGGTGGTGGAGTGGGTGGAGGGTGGTGTGGTGGGGGACGGCGAGGATGCCCGCGGGTGCGGGTTGCCAGCCGAGTTTGTGGAGGTCGAGGGTGACGCTGTGGGCGCGGTCGAGGCCGTGGAGTTTGCCGCGGTGGGTGGGGCTGAGGAGGAGGGGTCCGCCGTAGGCGGCGTCGATGTGGAGTTCGGCGCCGTGGGTGGCGCAGAGGTCGGCGATGTCGGTGAGGGGGTCGATCTGGCCGGTGTCGGTGGTGCCGGCGGTGGCGGTGACGAGGAGGGGGCGGTGGTGGTGTCGGGTGAGGGTTTCCTGGAGTGCGGCGAGGTCCATGACGCCGGTGGGGGCGGGGATGACGACGGGTTCGGGGAGGCCGAGGAGCCAGGCGGCCCGGGTGATGCTGTGGTGGGCGTTGGTGGCGTGGATGGTCTGGACGGGGCCGTTGCGTTCGCGGGCGAGGAGGAGGGCGAGTTGGTTGGCTTCGGTGCCGCCGGTGGTGAGGAGCGCGTCGGGTGAGGGGTGGCGGGGGTAGACCTCGGCGGCGAGGGCGGCGGTGGTGTCGGCTTCGAGGGTGGAGGCGGCGGGTGCCTGGTCCCAGGAGTCCATGGAGGGGTTGAGGGCGGAGGCGGCGAGGTCGGCGGCGGTGGCGAGGGCGAGGGGTGGGGTGTGGAGGTGTGCGGCGCAGAGGGGGTGTGCGGGGTCCGCGGCGCCTTCGGCGAGGGCGGTGACGAGGGTGCGGAGGGCTTCGTGGGGGCCGGTGCCGTGGTCGGGGATGAGGGGGTGGGTGCTGGTGCGGGTGTGGCGGGTGACGGTGTCGGGTCCGCCGGTGGGCAGGGGGCCGTCGCGTCGGTGCGCGCCGTCCTGGAGTGCGGTGAGGACGGTGTCGAGGAGGGGGCGGAGCGCGTCGGGGCCGGTGGTGGAGCCGGCGAGGGGCGGGGTGGGCATGACGGCGGGGCCCTTCGGATGTGGTGCGTGGCGTGGGTGGACATGCCAGCTTGTCCGGGATTCGGAGGGCGCGGCCGTGGAGCGCGGTGATCTGAACTCGAAAGGGGGATGTGGGGTGCTTGTGGGGTCGATGTGGCAGGTGGTGGTGGTAGTGGGGGCGTGACGGTGGTGGGAGGCGCGGCTCATGGGTGTGCCCGGCGCCTCCGTGGGTGGAGGGTGCGCCGGGCACGGGGGGTTGGGCGGTGATGGGTGATGCGGGTGATGTGCGGATGTGGGTGTTGTACGTGGTGCGGGTGGGGCGAGTGGGTCGGGGTGCGGCTGGTGGGCTGCCGCGGGTCGGTGGGTGGCGGTGGTTGGGCGGGTGGTGCCGGCCGGCGGGCAACCGGTGATGGATCGGCGCCCGGCCGGCACCAGTGGTGACGGGTTGGTGCCGGCCGGCGGGTGACGGTGGTGGGGCGGTGCGGATCAGTGGGCTTCGCGTACGGCGAGGGCGCGGCGGAGGTCGTCGAGCTGGTCGATGAGCTTGCGGCGCAGGGCCGGGATGAGGTCGGTGTCGTTCAGGGCCTGCTCGCCGAGGTTCAGGTTGTCGGCGTCGACGGCGTACCCGGGGAACGCGTAGCGGCCCGCGGCTTCGGCGATGGCGGGGCCTCGGCGGGAGGCGAGGCGGGTGGCCTCGGGGTAGTAGCGCGGCACGTAGTCCCGTACGAGATCGGCCTGTTCGGGCTGCCAGAAGCCTTGGGCGGTGGCGGTGAACAGGTAGTTGGAGAGGGTGTCGTCGTTGAAGAGGGTGTGCCAGGCGGTGGCCTTGGCCTCGGGGGTGGGGAGGGCGGCGCGGCAGCGGGCGGCGCCTTCCTGTCCGGTGGCGCTGGGGTCCTGTTCGAGTTCGGTGGCGATGTGGGCCTCGTCGATGGCGCCGAGGACGGCGAGACGGGTGAGGATGCGCCAGCGCAGTTCGGGATCGAGTTCGGGTCCGCCGGGGACGGAGCCGTTGGCGAGCCAGTCCTGGATGGTGTCGGGCTGGGTGGCGGCGTCGATGAGGTGGCGTACGGCGATGAGGCGGAGGCCGGGGTTGTGGCCGTCCTCGGTGCGGCGGATGAGGTCACGGCAGAGTGCGGTGATGGTGGCGAGAGCGGCGGGCCGGTTCTCGGGGGTGAGGTAGTGGCCGGCGATGTGGGTGCCCGCGAAGGCGAGCACGCCCTGGGCGAGGGCGAGGTCGGTCTCGTGCGGAAGGTGGCTGCGGGCGGTGTCGAGATAGGTGGTGGGGGCGAGTTCGCCGTCGCGGACCATGTCGCGGGCGGCGTTCCAGACGACGGCGCGGGTCAGCGCGTCGGGGATGCCGGACAGGTGCTGGAGGGCGGTGTCCCAGGAGGTGGCGTCGAGGCGGACCTTGGCGTAGCTGAGGTCGCTGTCGTTGAGGACGACGAGTGCGGGGCGTCGGCCGGGCAGCGGGTCGGCCGGGCCGTCGCCGGGGACGTCGGTCTCGAAGCGGTCGCGCAGGACCAGGCGGCCGGGTCCGGTGTGGGTGGGGGTTCCGGAGAAGTCGGGGGCGTGGTCGTAGGCGCCGACGGCGATGCGGTGGGGGCGGCTGCCGCCGTGGCCGACGGTGACGGACCAGGTGCCGTCGGACTCCTGGACGCGGGAGGTGAGGGTGTCGACTCCGGTGGTGCGCAGCCATGTGTCGGCCCAGGCGTGGACGTCGCGGTCGGTGGCCGATGCGAGGCTGTCGATGAAGTCGGCGAGGGTGGCGTTGGCGAACTTGTGGCGGGCGAAGTGGGTGTTGATACCGGCCAGGAAGTCCTTCTCGCCGAGCCAGGCGACGAGTTGGCGCAGGGCGGAGGCGCCCTTGGCGTAGGAGATGCCGTCGAAGTTGAGCATCGCGGAGGCGGTGTCGGGGACGGCGGCGGGGTCGGGGGCGACGGGGTGGGTGGAGGGGCGCTGGTCGGCGTCGTACCCCCAGCCCTTGCGTGCGACGCCGAAGTCGACCCAGGTGTCGGTGAAGCGGGTGGCTTCGGCGAGGGTCTGGTAGCCCATGTACTCGGCGAAGGACTCGTTGAGCCAGATGTCGTCCCACCAGGCGAGGGTGACGAGGTCGCCGAACCACATGTGGGCCATTTCGTGGGCGATGACCATGCCGCGGGTCTGGCGTTCGGTGTCGGTGACGGCGGAGCGGTAGACGAATTCGTCGCGGAAGGTGACGAGTCCCGGGTTCTCCATGGCGCCCGCGTTGAATTCGGGGACGAACGCCTGGTCGTAGGAGTCGAAGGGGTAGGGCTCGTCGAACTTCTCGTGGAAGCGGTCGAAGCAGGCCCGGGTGATGTCGAGGATCTCGTCGGCGTCCGCGTCGAGGTGGGGGGCCAGTGAGCGGCGGCAGTGGATACCGAAGGGCAGTCCGGCGTGTTCGGTGGTCACGGAGTGCCAGGGGCCGGCGGCGACGGCGACGAGGTAGGTGGAGATGAGGGGGGTGGGGGCCAGGGTCCAGCGGCCGTCGCCGCGGTGTTCGGCGATGCCGTTGCCGAGGACGGTCCAGCCTTCGGGGGCGGTGACGGCGAGTTCGAAGACGGACTTGAGGTCCGGCTGGTCGAACGCGGCGAAGACGCGCTGGACGTCTTCCATGAAGAGTTGGGTGTAGGCGTAGGTCTCGCCGTCGGTGGGGTCGGTGAAGCGGTGCATGCCTTCGCCGGTGCGGGAGTAGCGCATGGCGGCGTCGACGCGCAGTTCGTGTGCGCCGGCGGTGAGGGCGGTGAGCGGGAAGCGGTTCTCGACGAGGTCGGCGGGGTCGAGAGGCTGTCCGTCGAGGCTGATCGAGCGCAGGGTGGCCGGCTTGAGCTCGACGAACGTGTCTCCGGCCGCGGCTGCGGTGAACTGGATGACGGTACGGGAGTCGAAGGTCTCCTCCCCCGCGGTCAGATCGAGGTCGATCGTGTACCGCTGTACGTCGAGGAACTGGGCTCGGGTCTGCGCTTCGTCGCGCGTCAGTACGGACATGTGTCCATGCTGCCGTACGGGCCGGGCGCCGCGCAGGCGGGTTCTCACAGGGCTGAGGAGTACGCCGGGGCGCGGGGTCACGCCGGGGCGCGGGAATGTGCCGGACCGGGCACGGGAGGCTGCGTGGCGGGTCCGCCGGCCGCCCTCGGTGCGCCCCGGTGTCGTACGGGCGATCAGGAGTCGCGGCGTTCGTGGGACCAGGGGTCACGAGTCGCGGCGCGGGACCAGGGGATCACAGGCCAGGAAGGTCGCGGGGCGAGGAGGTCACGGGACCAGGAGATCACCGGCCGGGGAGGCCACGGGGCGAGGAGGTCACGGGGCTGGAAGTCCCGGGACCAAGAAATCACCGGCCGGGGAGGCCAACGGGCGAGGGCGTCAGCGGGCGAGGCCGTCAGGGCGCGGTCCTTTTGCGGTCCGCCGGGCTCCGGGGGCGGGCGTGACACGGAGGAGAGCGGTGACGGTCTCCCGGTACCCGTCGTGTCCGCTCAGGGCGGCGTGGCGCAGCGCCCAGGCGTCCGGGCCGAGTTGTGAGGTGCACTCCTCGGACCGTTCCCGGCATGTCGTGCACTCCACCTGTCGCACCGGTGGCGACGCCTCCTCGCTCCGGTCCGGGCCGATCGACCAGCCGGTGTCCCGGATCGCCTTGCTCATCCGGTCGTTCCCCCGTCGTGTGCGGGTTTGGTGGCGCAGCCCCCGTAGAGAGGGGCGTGCCCCGGGCAGGCGTACACCTTGGTGCCGACGCCGGACGCGGCGTACACCTCGTCGACCTTGATCGGTAGCCGTGTCACCTTTCCGTCGTGGCAACAGCGTTCCAGCCGTGCCGGCACATGGACGATCTCCGTCATGATGACCCTCGTTCGCCGTTGAATCGGGTGGTAGGGAACCAGCGTGCCGGACGGCGGCGGGCTCAACACTCACACATCCGTGAGTGCCGGTGGCGTCGTCGGGGCGGCCGGGTGGCCGGGGACTTCACAGGCCGATCCAGGCGGCCAGGTGTCCCAGGGTCTCGGGGGTGCGGCGCGACGTGTGCACCAGGCCCTTGACGGTCTCCCGCGCCCCGGGGTGGTAGCGCGTCTGCTCGGGAGCCGTGCGGCGGGCGGCGGCGATGCTCGCGAGGGCCGCTTCGGTCCGGCCGGTCTCCATCTCCGAGCGTGCCCTGTCGATCAGGAAGTGGGCGCGTCGGGACGCGGCCAGGGTGGGGGGCAGGCTGATGCTCCTCGCCTGGGTGAGTGCCTCGTCGTACTGGTGCATCTCGACGGCGGCGGACATGCGGTGCAGGGCCACGTTCGTCGGGCCGAAGGAGAGCCAGTGGATCTCCGGGACCTCCCCCACCAGCCCGGCGCAGCGTTCGGCTTCCGCGAGGTGGACGTCGACGGTCGTCGCCCGGCCGGCGCGGGCCGCGATCACGGAGGCGCCCAGGTGCAGTTGTCCGGTGACGGTGATGGTCCGTGTCGTCGGTGGGACGGAGGCGATCAGCCCGTGTCCGGCGCGGACGAGCCGCCGGCCGATGGCGTATTCGCCCTCGCGGAAGTACGCCAGTGCCCGCATGTACTGGCGGATGGCGGCCAGGCAGGGGTCGGAGGCGCGTTGGGCGGCCCAGTCCATGCGGTCGAGGGCCACGGAACTGAGGTCGTAGTAGCCGAGTTTGACCGCGATGTCGTGGGCGGTGCGGTAGGTGGAGGCGAGGGCCTGCCACAGCCCGGTGGAGGGGTCCCGTGAGACCGCGGTGGTCAGTTGGGCGATCGTCCCGGGCAGGCGTCGGGCGGCGCTGCACAGCCTGGCCGCCCGGACGTCGGCGCACAGTCGGTCCGCGGCCGTGTGGAGTGCGTGGGCGGGTACGTGGGGCAGTGTTTCGTCGGCCCCGAGGTCGTAGAGGTCGAGTGCCTCGCGGATGGGGCGTACGAGTGCGGCGAGCCGGCCCTGTTGCGGTTCGGTCGCGTACGGCTCCCCCGTCAGGGTGGTGACGTCGATCCGCAGGGCGTGCGCGACGGCCGTGACGAAGTCGGCGCCCGCCGGTTTCGCGCCGCACTCGACCTGGTTGAGCAGGCTGTAGGAGTAGGGGATCCGCTCGGCCAGCTGTCTCTGTGTCAGTCGGGCCAGCCGGCGCTGTTCCCTGATCCGGGCTCCTACGGCATCGTCATGCGCATTGCACACTCTGGCCTCCGTTCCTCGCTCGTGAGCATGAGGAAGGTACACACGGAAGATCGTTCCGGGGTTGGGCATCGTCCCCAATCCACCCGTATCGGGGGGTGGATGGGTGGTTGCGTGTGCTGTCGTCCTCGGTGTGGGATGGCGCCCATGACCGCCAGAACGCTGTACCTGTTCGGTTCCGCCGCACCCCCTGTTCTCGATGCTTCCCTGGTCATCGGCCTGTTGCGGGACCGGGGTTGGGATGTGTGCCTCGGTCTGACACCGACTGCGGCGCGGTGGCTGCGGGAGGAGTTACCGGAGTTGGAGAAGTTGACCGGACATCCCGTACGTTCTGAGTACAAGCGGCCGGGTGATCCGGACGTCTGGCCGCGGGCCGACGCAATCCTGCTGGCGCCGGCCTCGTTCAACACCATCAATCAGTGGGCGCTCGGTCTCACGTCCTCGTTCGTCGTCGGTGTCGTGGCCGAGGGGATCGGCAAGAGGATCCCGACGGTGACCATGCCGTGCGTGAACACCGCCTTCGTACGGCATCCGCAGTTCGAACGGTCGGTGGAGACGTTGCGGTCGGCGGGGGTGCACGTGCTGTACGGGAACGGCGGCTTCGTGCCGAACCAGCCGGGCGAACGGCGCCCCGGCGGGTATCCGTGGGAGATCGCGGTCGATGCGCTGGACGCGCTGGACGGTACGTTGAGCGGGGTGGAGTCCGGCTCGCCTTGAGCGCGTCGGTGTTGCCGCGGGCCGGATGCCGCGCCGCGTCGACCAAACGGCCGAGGTCATGACCGCGGTGCGCCCCGGGTGGTGATGGCTGTGTGACCGACGGCCATGTGCGGGTGGTTTCTCGGGGCGGGGAGGGACGGCGGTTGAGTACTGCGCGGAGCGGAAGGTTCGTGGGGGTCGTGCCGTGGGGTGTCGCGGCGGGTGCGGTCTCCTGGTGTCTCGTGGGGGTCCGGCGTGCGGCGCACCTGCGGAACTACCCGTGGAACGCGTGGACGCCGATCGGATACGGGGCGGTCGAGGGGGTGTTCCTGGGGCTACAGGGTGGTGCCGGCGCTCGGTTGCGCGGTGCTTCTGACGGCCGGTGTGCTGGTGTCCGCCCGGTTCTCGCGTCCCGCACGCGTCGGCTGGGCCGTACCGGCCCTGGTGGGGGCGGCGCTGCTGGTCCTCCCGGACATCGCGGCGTCCGGGGCGCCCGCGCCGGTCGGCAATGGCGATCACGTCGACGAATCGTCCTCGGCCGGGCTCGTGGTCCTGGCCACGGGGCTCGGGCTGCTGGTGAGTGCCTGGGTGGTGTGGTCGAGGCGTCGGCGGGCGGTCCGGCCCCCGCACCCTCGTGGCTGAGCGTCCCGCGTCCTCGTGACCGAGCAAGCCGCGCCCTCATGACCGAGCAGGCCGGGTTCTTGCGGCCGAGCCACCGTGGCCGGGCGACCGAGCGATCGTGTCCTCGTGGCCGGGCCGCCCGATTCCTCGTGGCCGAGGACGAGGAGGGCGGAGGAAGGCGGGCCCGGCCCGGGGACTCAGGCGTTCTGGCCGGTCGCCGACTCCTCCGCGATCCGCTCGTGGTGCCGGATGACCTCGGCGACGATGAAGTTCAGCAGCTTCTCCGCGAAGGCAGGGTCGAGATGCGCGCTCTCCGCCAGTTGCCTCAGCCGGGCGATCTGCCGGGCCTCCCGGGCCGGGTCGGCCGGGGGCAGGTGGTGGGCGGCCTTGAGATGGCCGACCTGCTGGGTGCACTTGAAGCGCTCGGCGAGCATGTGGACGACCGCCGCGTCGATGTTGTCGATGCTCTCGCGCAGGCGGTTCAGTTCCGTGCTCACGGACTCGTCGATGTCCTTCGTGGTCATGGTCAGCGAGCTTAGACGGTGTCCTGTGCGGGGTTCGGCCGTCGGTCCGGTCATGGGGCGGGGTACGTGGAGCCGGCTTGTTCCGGGCGGGCGGTGGGAGATCACCGAGCCGCTGATCGCACGGTCGAAGATGCGGCCACAGGCGGCGGAGAGTCGGCCATACCGCGTTACCTGCTCCCCAAAAACGAACAAATAGGGTCATCGCCCACAGGGCGAGCCGCCGCGTTCCCGGCCCTGCGGCACCGTGCCGCTCCGAGCCGGCCCGACTCTGCGGCCCCGCGAAGGGGGCCGGCTCAGAGCGCCGGACCGAGCGGAGGGATGGTCGGCGGGTTCTCCGGGTCCGGCACCTGGTCGCTCCAGCCGCCCGGGACGTTGCGGCCCTGCTGTTCGCGGAACCGGACCGGTGCCGAGCCCACGCGGCGGGCGAAGAGCCTGGAGAAGTACGCCGGGTCGTCGTAACCCACGCGCCGGGCGACCGCGGCGACCGGCAGGTCCGTGGCGACGAGGAGTTCCTTGGCGCGGCCGAGGCGGATGCCGAGGAGGTAGTCCTTGGGGCTGCAGCCCGCCCCGCGCCGTACCGCCGTGCGCAGTTCGGCGGGTGTCATGCCGTGCCGGGCGGCGTGCTCGGCGACGGACAGCGGCTGGAAGGCGTCCCGGGCGAGGGCCTGGAGCACGGGGTCGCCGTCGGGGCTGACATCGGCGCGGGCCCGGCGCAGGGCGACGAGGAGTTCGTGGACGGCGGCTCCGGTCTCGACCTCCAGCAGGGGGTTGTCGCGTCGGGCGGCCCGGACCATCCGGCCCACCGCGGCGCGGGGCCCGGCCGTGTCGGCGAGCGGGACGAGCGGGCGGTCGGGTTCGATGTAGCCGAGCTCGGTGTACGTGGTGGTGGCGGGGCCGGTGAAGTCGACGAAGCTCTCGTCCCAGCCGGTGCCCGGATCGGCACCGTAGTGGTGCGGGGTGCCGGGGGTCAGCCAGATCAGACTGGGTGCGACGACGGGGATCCGGCGGCCGTCTGGCCCGCCGAACCAGCCGCTGCCGGAGTGGACGACGACGGCCACGTGGTGGTCCAGGGTGCGCGGGCCGACCGTCGGCAGGGTGCCGTGCTGCAGCCCCACGCCGAGGCAGACGAGGCCCAGCCGGTGGTGGAGCGGGCTGGGGGTGAAGAAGCGCATCCAGGTGTGATACATCGGCCTTCCTTTCCTCCCCCTCGTCGTGCTGCCCGGTCGGACATCCTTCCTGGTCGGACATGGTGCCTGGTCGGGCAGGGTCCGAACAATTGTGTCCAAACAGCAGTGATCTTTGTCCATGGACCGGTCGCTCGCCAGGGGGCGAGGCTTGGGTGCGACATTCCTCCCGGGTTCGCCCGCTCCGTGGCGCGTGCCCTCGTGCGACGGTCGGCATGCCGCGCCGGGACCGCACGTACAGGAGACGACGAGCACGATGGCTGACTTCACCGTGGGGGACGACCACTTCCGGATCGACGGGAAGCCCGTACGGCTGCTGTCGGGTGCCCTGCACTACTTCCGGGTCCACGAGGCGCAGTGGGACCACCGGCTGGGGATGCTGCGCGCCATGGGCCTGAACTGCGTCGAGACGTACGTTCCGTGGAACCTCCACGAGCCGCGTCCCGGCCGGTACCGGGACGTGGGGGCGCTGGGCCGCTTCCTGGACGCGGTGCAGCGGGCCGGGCTGTGGGCGATCGTCCGCCCGGGGCCGTACATCTGCGCGGAATGGGAGAACGGGGGGCTGCCGGTCTGGGTGACCGGGCGGTTCGGGCGCCGGGTGCGGACCCGTGACGAGGAGTACCTGGACGCCGTGGAGCGGTGGTTCACGGCACTGCTGCCGCAGGTGGTGCAGCGGCAGACCGGCCGGGGCGGTCCGGTGATCATGGTTCAGGCGGAGAACGAGTACGGGAGCTATGGCACCGACCAGGTCTACCTGCGGCGGGTGGCGGGGATGCTGCGCGAGCTCGGGGTGACCGTTCCGCTGTTCACGTCCGACGGGCCGGAGGACCACATGCTCACGGGGGGTTCCGTGCCGGGGCTGCCGGCCACGGCGAACTTCGGTTCGGGGGCGCGGGAGGCTTTCGAGGTGCTGCGCCGCCATCAGCCGAAGGGGCCGCTGATGTGCATGGAGTTCTGGTGCGGGTGGTTCGATCACTGGGGTGCCGAGCCGGTCGTGCGCGATCCGGAGGAGTCCGCCCGGGCGCTGCGGGAGATCCTGGAGTGCGGGGCGTCGGTGAACATCTACATGGCGCACGGCGGGACGAACTTCGCCGGGTGGGCCGGGGCCAACCGTTCGGGCCCGTTGCAGGACCAGGACTTCCTGCCGACGGTGACGTCGTACGACTACGACGCGCCGATCGACGAGTACGGACGTCCCACGGAGAAGTTCTGGCGGTTCCGCGAGGTGCTGGCCGAGTACGCGGACGGGCCGCTTCCGGAGCTTCCGCCGGAGCCCGCGCCGCTGACCGCCCCGGTGCGCGCGGAGTTGACGGACTGGGCCCCGCTTCCCGCTGTGCTGGAGGCGCTGGGCGACGAGGAGCCTGCGCCGTTGGGGGTTCCGCCGACGTTCGAGGAGCTCGGGGTCGACCGGGGGCTGGTGCGCTACCAGGTCGCGGTGCCGGGGCCGCGCATCCCGTACGCCCTGGGGACGGTGGGGCTGCGGGACCGGGCCGTGGTGTACGTGGACGGTGTCCGCGCGGGTGTGCTGAGCGAGGAGAACGGCACCCTGGACGAGCCGGTGGCCGGTCCCGCCGAGGTCGAGCTGTGGGTGGAGTCCCTGGGCCGGGTCAACTACGGGCCGCGGCTCGGTGAGCCCAAGGGGATCACGGGCGGGGTGGTGCACGAACGGCAGTATCTGCACGGGGTACGGGCGCGGGCGCTGCGGCTGGAGGCGTTCGAGGAGCCGGACGCGCTGGCCGGGGTGGCGTTCGAGGACATCCGATGTGCCGGGGAGACCGGGGAAGCGGCGCGGGCCGGGGGCGTCGGCGAGGCGCGGCGTACCGGGTTGTTCCGGGGCACCTTCGAGGTCACGGGCGCGGCGGGCACGGGACACGCGGGACTGGAACTGCCGGGCTGGACGCGGGGGTTCGTGTGGGTGAACGGCTTCGGCCTGGGCCGGTACTGGTCGAGCGGCCCGCAGCGGACGCTGTACGTGCCGGGGCCGGTACTGCGGGAGGGCGCCAATGAGGTGTGGGTGCTGGAGCTGGAGGACGCGGGCGCCCCGTACGCCGGACTGGGTCCGGGGGTGCCCGTCCGGGCCGCGGATGCCCCGGGGGACGTCCGGATGTGAGCCGGGGTCCGGAACGCGGCACCGGGGCCGGAACGTGACGCCCGGGTCCGGAGCACGGAATCCGGCACCGGCCCATGGCCCCGGCGGATCGCCGGGACCGGGGCCGGTGCCGGGCCGATGGCCCGGAGCCCGTTCCGGAGCCCCCTTCGCGGGTTCCGGGCCCGGTCGGGCTCCGGGTTCAGGAGCCCCGGCTCACGGACTTACGGACGGACTCATGGCCTTACGGTCTTACGGACGTGCGGGTTTCCCGGATCAGAGCGTGGACGCGGCCGAGGCGATCTGGGACGCGAAGGTCGAGACCTCGGTGTAGACGCCCGGGTAGCCGGGCCTGGCGCAGCCCTGGCCCCAGCTGACGATGCCGACCTGGATCCAGGATCCGGAGTTGTCCTTGCGGAACATGGGGCCGCCGGAGTCGCCCTGGCAGGTGTCCACGCCGCCGGTGTCGATCAGACCGGCGCAGATCTCCTCGCCGGGGACGAGGTCGCCGCCGTACGCGGCCTGGCACTCGGCGTCGGAGACGAACGGCACGGTGGCCTTGAGCAGGTAGCGCTGCTGCGAGCCGCCCTCGGTGGCCGCGCCCCAGCCGGCGATGGTGAAGGTGCCGTTGTTGTACGCGGTGCTGGTGGCGATCTTGAGGGTCGGCTGGTCGATCGGCTTGGCCAGCTTGATCAGTGCCCAGTCCTTGCCCGTGCCGTTGTAGCCGGGGGCCTGGAGGACCTTGGTGGACTTGACCTTGATGGCGCTGGAGGACTGCAGGTCGACGACGCCGGCGGTGGCGGTGATGGAGGTGTCGTTGCCCGATCCGTCCACGCAGTGCGCGGCGGTGAGCACGATGTCCTTGGCGTAGAGGGCGCCGCCGCAGCCCATCGACAGCCGGACCATGAACGGGAATTCGCCCTGGGCCGCCCGGGTCCCGCCGACGACGGGCGCGGGCGCCGCGGAGGCTCCGGCGGGCTGGAGGCTGACGGCCGCGAGGGCCACGGCGGCCATGACGGTACATCTTTTCAGGGCGCGCAGAAGCTGCTTCAAGGGACTGCCTTCTTTCGTGGGGGGTGTCGTAGGAGATCTCGTGAGGGATCTCCCGGATCTCGCGGGGTGTGTCCGCCCTCGCCCGGCGCACGGGCAGGGTCACCCGAATTGGTCATGCTCCCGACAAAGGCGTGCTTGGGATTATCGGGAAGCGATCACGACCTCCACAAGGTTCGCTTTTCAGCCAAGATCACCAATGCCGTCGCGGTTACAGTGGAGACCGATCGGACGTCGCGGACGGGGGTGGACACGTGACGGACAGCGGTCGGGGCGGCAGCCGGGTCGGTGGTGGGCCGGTCGTCCACGGTTTCCCTCATCTCGGGACCGTCCGTTCCGCGATCACGGCGCTGTACCGGAGGCTGTCGTACGACGGGGTGCACGGCTACGCCACGAGCCTCGCCGCGGCCGATGTCGCCTTCTCCGACCACGACGACCTGCACCTCGGGGCCCAGCGGGTGGCCCGGGCCGTGGTCCAGCACCTGCACCTGCCCGACGCCCGGATGATCGTCGCCTTCCGGACCACGGAGCACGCCGCCACGGTCGAACTCACCGCGGGACCGGAGTACTTCATCGAACTCAACGACCGGTTCCGCACCCACCGCAGGGACGTCGGCGCCGCTCTCACGCACGAGATCACGCATGTACTGCTGCACCGGCTCGGCCTGGAGTTCCCGGGGACGCGGGACAACGAGATCCTCACCGACACCGTGACGGTCTACCTCGGCGCCGGCTGGCTGCTGCTGGACGCCTTCCGCGAGGACGCCGTATCCAGCCAGAAGCTCGGCTACCTCACCCCGGAGGAGTTCGGGTACGTCCTCGCCAAGCGGGCGTTCGCCTTCGGCGAGGACCCCTCCCCCTGGTTCACCAGCCCGCAGGCGTACACGGCTTACACGAAGGGGCGGGCGCAGGCTCTGCGTGACAACCGACAGCCCCCGCTCGCCTCCGCCGGCTGGGCGTCCCGGCACCGCTACGCCCGCGACCGGCGGGCCGCCCAGGAGCCTCGCGACGCGCCCGCGCGGCCGGCCTCCGACGTCCCGTACGCCTTCGAGGACGGCCCGCGGGGACTCCGGGTCTCCTTCCCCTGCCCCACCTGCCACCAGCGCCTGCGCGTTCCGGTGCGCGGCCGGATGCGGGCCCGGTGCGGACTGTGCCGGACGGTCCTGGACTGCGACACCTGAGCGTACGGGCGCCGCGACGACGGTGTCCGGTCATCCCCCGTCCGTAGGAGGCCGGGCCGGTGCACCGGCCGGAGGACCGACGAGCGGGCAGTGGGTGCCCCGGTAGATCGTCGGCATGCACTTGTTGCAGTGGATGCACAGGGATCGTGCGTCGGGCTCCTCCCTCATGCGGTCCACCAGGTCCGGTTCGCGCAGCAGCGCGCGGGCCATGGCCACGTACTCGAAGCCCTCCGCCATGGCCAGTTCGACGGTCGCACGGCGGGTGATGCCGCCGAGCAGGATCAGCGGAAGGCTCAGCGCGGCCCTGAACTGTCGGGCCGCGGGCAGCAGGAAGGCCTCCTCGTAGGGGTACGCGCGCAGGAACCGGCCACCGGCGAGACGTATGCCCAGGCGCACCGGCCGACGGAAGACGGCGGCGAACTCGGTGACCGGCGCGTCGCCCCGGAACAGGTACATCGGGTTGAACAGGGAACTCCCGGCGGTCAGTTCGAGGGCGTCGACCGTGCCCTCCTCCTGGAGCCGGCGGGCGACCTGGAGGCTCTCGTCGAGCCAGAAGCCGCCGGGCACCCCGTCGTCCATGTTGAGTTTGGCGGTGACCGCGATCGTGTCGCCCACCTCCTCGCGGACGGCGCGGGCGATGCCGAGGGCGAGCCTGGCGCGGTTGTCGAGGCTGCCCCCGTAGGCGTCGTCGCGATGGTTGAGACGGCGGCTGAGGAAGGAACTGGCCAGGTAGTTGTGGCCGAAGTGCAGCTCGACCGCGTCGAATCCGGACTCGACGGCCAGCCGGGCGGCGGTGGCGTGGGCGCGGATCACCCGGGCGATGTCCTCGGGGGTGGCCGCCCGGGTCATCCGCATGCCGAGCGGGCTGAGGAACCGGCCGGGGGCCAGGGCGGGCAGCCGGTTGGAGCGGGCGTCGGCCACCGGGCCCGCGTGGCCGAGCTGGGCGCTGACGGCGGCGCCCTCGCGGTGCACGGCATCGGTGAGCCGGCGCAGCCCCGGCACCGCCTCGGGGCGCATCCAGATCTGGCGGCGCTCGGTACGGCCCTCGCGGGCGACGGCGCAGTACGCGACGGTGGTCATCGCGACTCCGCCGGCGGCGGGCCGACGGTGGTACGCGATCAACTCGTCGGTGACCAGGCCGTCGGGCGTCACGCCCTCGAAGGTGGCGGACTTGATGACGCGGTTCCGGAGGGTGAGGGGGCCCAGACGGGCGGGGGCGAAGGGGTCCGGTGGGGCGGGAAGTCGCTGTCGGCGGTCCATGCCGGTCTCCGATCGTTGAGAGTACGGCCGGTACGGGCGGGGCGAAGCCGGTACGGCGGGAATGGCGAAGTGCGGCCGGTACATCCGGTTCGGCGAGGCGAGGCCGGTACGGCGGGAATGGCGAAGTGCGGCCGGTACATCCGGTTCGGCGAGGCGAGGCCGGTACGGCGGGGTGGGGCGAAGTGCGGCGGTGGTGCGTCGGCCGGCGGCACACCGCCCTACCCGGCTCCGTACACCGGCCGCGACGCCTCCGCGCGGGCGAGCAGCTTCCGGGCCGCCTCCCCCGCCTCGGCCGGCGCCCACCGGGCCCTGCGGTCCTCGGTGGGGCCGGGGCGCCAGCCCTCCATGACCGTGATGCGCCCGGCCTCCGCCTCGAAGACGCGCCCGGTCACCCCGTCGCTCGCGGCCGAGCCGAGCCACACCACCAGCGGGGACACGTTCTCGGGGGCCATCGCGTCGAACTCCCCCTCCCCCGGCGCCGCCATGGTCTCGGCGAACGTCCGCTCGGTCATCCGGGTCCGGGCCGCCGGGGCGATCGCGTTGACCTGGACCCCGTACCGCCCCAGCTCCGCGGCGGCGACCAGGGTCAGGCCCACGATGCCGGCCTTCGCGGCGGAGTAGTTGCCCTGGCCGACGCTCCCGAGCAGCCCCGCGCCGGAGCCGGTGTTGACGACCCGGGCGACCGGTGGACGGCCCGCCTTGGCCTCGGCCCGCCAGTGCCGGGCGGCCTGACGCAGGGGCAGGAAGTGCCCCTTCAGGTGGACCCGCATCACCGCGTCCCAGTCGTCCTCGTCCAGGTTCACCAGCATCCGGTCGCGCAGGAATCCGGCATTGTTGACCAGGGTGTCCAGCCGCCCGAAGGTCTCCAGCGCGGCGGTGACCAGTGACGCGGCCCCGTCCGCGGTGGCGATGTCGCCGGTGTGGGCGACCGCCTCGCCGCCCGCCGCCGAGATCTCGTCGGCCACCTGCCGGGCCGGGCCGTCCGATCCCCCGGCTCCGTCGGCACCGACACCGAGATCGTTGACCACGACCCGTGCCCCTTCGGCGGCGAACGCGAGCGCGTGCGCCCGGCCGAGCCCGCGCCCGGCACCGGTCACGACCACCACCCGCCCGGCACACAGCCCCTTCTCCGTCCGCTCCGCCCGCCCTGCCTGCTCCGCTCGCTCGGGTCGCTCGGGTCGTGCCGCGCCGTATCCGTCCCTGCTCGTGGCCATCACACCTCTCCCTGTTGGCGATGCGGGGGCAGACTGCTACCTTCCATACCTAACAAATGTTTGGTGGAAAGGTAGCTGATTCGCTCATGGGTGTCTCCACCACGAGCCCGGACAAGGGCATCCGCCTGATCACGGTCGACCACCCGCCCGTCAACGCGCTGCCCGTGCGGGGCTGGTACGACCTCGCCGACGCCCTGCGCGCGGCGGGGCGCGACCCGGAGGTCCGTTGTGTCGTCCTGACCGCCGCGGGGCGCGGTTTCAACGCGGGCGTCGACATCAAGGAGATGCAGCGCGACACCGGACACGACGCCCTGATCGGCGCCAACCGCGGCTGCTACGAGGCGTTCTCGGCGGTGTACGAGTGCGAGGTGCCGGTCGTCGCCGCGGTGCACGGCTTCTGTCTCGGCGGCGGCATCGGGCTCGTCGGCAACGCGGACGCGATCGTCGCGAGCGAGGACGCCACGTTCGGCCTGCCCGAGCTGGACCGGGGCGCGCTGGGTGCGGCGACCCACCTCGCCCGGCTCGTGCCGCAGCACCTGATGCGCGCGCTGTACTACACCTCGCGCACCGCCACCGCCGCCGAGCTGCACGCCCACGGATCGGTCTGGAAGGTCGTCCCGCGCGAAGAACTCCTGGACGCGGCCATGGAGTTGGCGGGTGAGATCGCTCGCAAGGACGGATATCTGATCCGGCTGGCCAAGGCCGCCATCAACGGCATCGACCCGGTCGACGTCCGCCGCAGCTACCGCTTCGAACAGGGCTTCACCTTCGAGGCCGGTCTCAGCGGTGTGGCCGACCGGGTCCGCGACACCTTCGGCAGGGAGGCACGACCGTGACCGAAACCGATCCCAGGGCCACAGCCAGGACCGCCACCGGGGCCGGCCCCGACCCCGCCACCGGGGCCGGGGCCGGCCCGGACGCGAGGACCGACAAGAGCATGACCGCGCGCGAGGTCGTCTCGCGCCTCTCCAGCGGGATGACGATCGGTATCGGAGGCTGGGGCTCGCGCCGCAAACCGATGGCTCTGGTACGGGAGTTACTGCGTTCCGACGTCACCGATCTCACCGTGGTCTCCTACGGCGGCCCCGATGTCGGCCTGCTCGCCGCCGCCGGCCGGATCCGCAAGCTGGTCGCGGCCTTCGTCACGCTCGACTCGATCCCGCTCGAACCGCACTACAGGGCGGCCCGCCAGCGCGGCGCGTTCGAACTGATGGAGCTCGACGAGGCCATGCTCATGTGGGGACTGCACGCCGCCGCGAACCGACTGCCGTTCCTCCCCGTCCGCGCCGGTATCGGTTCGGACGTGATGCGGGTCAACCCCGTGCTGCGCACGGTCACTTCACCGTACGCGGACGGCGAGGAGTTCGTCGCGATGCCCGCCCTGCGGATGGACGCGGCGCTGGTGCACATGAACCGCGCCGACCGGTTCGGCAACGGCCAGTACCTGGGCCCCGACCCGTACTTCGACGACCTGTTCTGCGAGGCCGCCGACACCGCGTACGTCTCCTGCGAACGCCTCGTGGAAACCGCCGAGTTGACGGAGAAGGCCGCGCCGCAGACCCTCCTCGTGAAACGGCACTACGTCACCGGGGTGGTCGAGACGCCCAACGGCGCGCACTTCACCTCGTGCACGCCCGACCACCCCCGCGACGAGTCGTTCCAGAGGGCGTACGCCACCGCCGCCGCCGACCCCGCCGCCTGGGCGGAGTTCGGCGACCGCTTCCTGCCCGCGCACGGCGACGAGAAGAGCTATCAGGCGGCCGTCCGGACCTGGCACGAGGAGCAGCAGTGACCACGGATCGCACCACGGACCACACGACGGCCGAAGCGGCCGACCGCGCCCCCGCCGGCACCGGCGCGCCCCCCGCCACCCGGGCCGAGTACTGCGTGATCGCCTGCGCCGACGCCTGGCGGGGCGACGGCGAGGTACTGGCCAGTCCGATGGGCGCCGTCCCGTCCATCGGCGCGCGGCTCGCCCGGCTCACCTTCGCCCCCGATCTGCTGCTCACCGACGGCGAGGCGCTGATCGTCGGCCCGGACGGCACGCCGGAGGGCTGGCTGCCCTACCGTCAGCACCTCTCCATGGTCACGGGCGGCAGGCGTCACGTGATGATGGGGGCGAGCCAGCTCGACCGGTTCGGCAACCAGAACATCTCCTGCATCGGCGACTGGCACCGGCCCGACCGGCAGCTGCTCGGGGCGCGCGGCGCACCCGTCAACTCCCTGAATAATCCGGTGAGTTACTGGGTTCCCAAACACTCCCGCCTGGTCTTCGTCGAACGTGTCGACATGATCTGCGGCGTCGGGTACGACAGCGCGGCGGCGGCCGGTCCGTCGGCGCGGCGCCACCACGGCCTCCGGCGTGTCGTCACCGATCTCGCCGTTCTCGACTTCGCGACCCCGGACCATTCGATGCGCCTGGTCTCGCTGCACCCGGGCGTCACCGTCGAACAGGTCCGCGCGGCCACCGGTTTCACCCTCGCCGACGCGCAGGACGGCGTCCCGTCCACCCGGGAACCCACCGCCACGGAGCTGCGCCTGATCCGCGAGGTCATCGACCCGGCGGGCGCCCGGAACCGCGAGGTGCGGGTCTGATGCGGACCGCGCTCACCGAACTCGTCGGTGTCCGCCACCCCGTCGTGCAGACCGGCATGGGATGGGTCGCGGGCCCCCGGCTGGTCTCCGCCACCGCCCGCGCCGGAGCGCTCGGCATCCTGGCCTCCGCGACGATGACACCGGAGCGGCTGCGGGAGGCGGTGCGCGAGGTCAAGTCCCGTACGGACGAGCCGTTCGGCGTCAATCTGCGGGCCGACGCCGGGGACGCGCGCGAGCGGGTACGGATCATCATCGAAGAGGGCGTGAAGGTGGCGTCCTTCGCGCTGGCCCCCTCGAAGGACCTGATCGCCGAGCTGAAGGACGGGGGGGTGGTCGTCATCCCGTCGATCGGTGCCCGGCGCCATGCGGAGAAGGTGGCGGCGTGGGGCGCGGACGCGGTGGTCGTGCAGGGCGGCGAGGGCGGCGGCCACACCGGCGACGTCGCGACCACGGTGCTGCTGCCGCAGGTGGTCGACGCGGTGGACATCCCGGTGATCGCGGCGGGCGGATTCCACGACGGCCGCGGCCTGGTCGCGGCGCTGGCGTACGGGGCGGCGGGCATCGCCATGGGCACGCGGTTCCTGCTGACGTCGGACTCGACGGTGCCGGACGCGGTGAAGGCCCGCTACCTGGCCGCGGGTGTCAAGGACGTCACGGTCACCACGGCGGTGGACGGGCTGCCGCACCGGATGCTGCGTACCGAGATGGTCGCCTCGCTGGAACGCGCGGGCCGGGTACGGGCGCTGGCCCAGGCGGTGCGCCGGGCGGCGGGCTTCCGGCGGATCTCCGGCCTCGGCTGGTCCCGGATGGTGCGCGACGGTCTCGCGATGCGGCACGGCAAGGACCTGTCCTGGAGCCAGGTCCTGCTCGCCGCCAACACCCCGATGCTGCTGAAGGCGTCCATGGTCGACGGTCGCACCGATCTCGGCGTGATGGCGTCGGGGCAGGTGGCCGGGGTGATAGAGGATCTGCCCAGCTGCGCGCAGCTGGTGGAACGGGTGATGGCGGAGGCCCATGCGGCCCTGGGCACGGTGACACGCGCCCTGGCCCCGTCCCCCGAGACACCGTCCCGGCCCTCGCCCCCGCCGGGCGACGGAGCGGCGGTGCGGTGACCACGACGGTGGCCGTGACCGGGCGCACCCCGGTCACGGCCGCCGCACCTCGTCCGCGCGTGCGCCCGGACGTCTCGGCACGTTTCCCGCACGCCTCCGCACGCCTCCGCGCGTCTCCGCACGTCGCGTGTACGGGGGCGACGGCTACGCGGCCCGGCGGCCACGCCCCGTCCGCTCGGCGCCACCGTTCCCGGCACCGGCCCGGGTCCGGGAGCGCCCGGCACCGGCCGCGCGGGAGGAACCGCCGCCGGTGGAACCGCCCGAGCCCCGGCGCTCTCCGTCCCCGGCACCCCGGCGCTCGCCGCCTCCGGAGACCCGGCCCGTGCCGTCGCCGCCCCGGCCGGTGCCGCCGCGGCGGCGACGGCGCCCGCCCGAAGAGGTGCCGGGACCGCCCGGCTCGACACCGCCGGACCGGGTGCGCTGCTTCGGCGGGGTGACCGGCTGGGGGACCTCGATGACGACCGCGCCCCCGGACGGTTCCCGGGCCCCGGTGATCCGTACGAGTTCCTCGTCGCCGGAACGGACCCGGGTGGTGCGCGGGGAGATGCCCGCGTCGGCCATCAGCCGGTTCATCTCCCGCTTCTCCTCGGGGAGCACCAGGGTGACGACGCTGCCGGACTCACCGGCCCGCGCCGTGCGCCCGCCCCGGTGGAGGTAGTCCTTGTGGTCGGTCGGCGGGTCCACGTTCACGACCAGGTCGAGGTCGTCGACGTGGATGCCGCGTGCCGCCACGTTCGTCGCGACAAGGGCGGTGACCTGGCCGTTCTTGAACTGGTCCAGCGTCCGGTTGCGCTGCGGCTGGGAGCGCCCGCCGTGCAGGGCCGCGGCCCGTACCCCGTTGGCGAGCAGCCGCTTGGCGAAGCGGTCGGCGGACCGCTTGGTGTCCACGAACATGATCACCCGGCCGTCGCGGGCGGCGATCCGGATGGCGACGGCCTTCTTGTCCGTCTCGTCGACCACGTGCAGCACATGGTGTTCCATCGTGGTGACCGCGCCTGCGGACGGGTCGACCGAGTGCACGACGGGATCGGTGAGGAACATCCTGACCAGCCGGTCGATGTTCGCGTCGAGCGTCGCGGAGAACAGCATCCGCTGACCGCCCGGCTCGACCTGCTTGAGCAGCGCCACGACCTGCGGCATGAAGCCCATGTCGGCCATCTGGTCGGCCTCGTCGAGCACGGTGACGGCGACCTGGTCGAGGCGGCAGTCCCCACGCTCGATGAGGTCCTTCAGCCGGCCCGGCGTGGCGACGAGCACCTCGGCGCCCCGTCGCAGCGCGAGGGACTGCCGGTTGATCGACATGCCGCCGACGACGGTGGCCAGGCGCAGGTGCACGGAGGTGGCGTACGGCGTCAGCGCGTCGGTGACCTGCTGGGCGAGCTCGCGGGTCGGGACGAGGACCAGCGCGAGAGGCGCCCGCGGCTCGGCACGCCGCCCGGCGGTACGGGCCAGCAGCGCGAGGCCGAAGGCGAGGGTCTTGCCGGATCCGGTGCGACCGCGGCCGAGGATGTCCCGGCCGGCCAGCGAGTTCGGCAGCGTGGCGCCCTGGATCGGGAAGGGATCGGTGACTCCCTGCGCCGCCAGGGTCTTCAGCAGGGCCGCCGGCATGTCCAGTTCGGCGAACGCCTCGACGGCGGGCAGTGCGGGGGTCAGGGTCTCGGGCAGGGCGAACTCTCCCTGCGACGGCATGGCCCTGCGACGGGACGACGCCTTGCCGGGGCCCTTGCCTGCGCCCTTGGCGGCCGCCTTCGCCGGGGCCGTGCCGCGCCCCCTCGACGGGCGGTTGCGGGCGGGGCGGTCCTGGCGTTCGGAACGGGTCATACGGAATTGCCCTCCTGGGGATTCCTGGAATTTCCCAGGACCCCGGGGGAACTGCCGGGACCGCTGGGAACACAGCGTGATGGGACGACGGACCGCGTGAGCGGGCCCGGGGCCACTGGGACAGCACAAGCCGGGACCCGCACCTCGACGGTGCGGGCCCCGGCTGCGGGTTGCGCGTCCGACGGTCAGGCCGGGACGATGTTCTCCGCCTGCGGGCCCTTCTGGCCCTGCGTCACGTCGAACGTGACCTTCTGGCCCTCGTGAAGCTCACGGAAGCCGGTGGCGCTGATGTTGGAGTAGTGGGCGAAGACGTCGGCGCCGCCGCCGTCCTGCTCGATGAAGCCGAAGCCCTTTTCCGAGTTGAACCACTTCACGGTTCCAGTGGCCATGTCATTCTCCTCAAGAGGTGCAGTGCCGGAAATCCGCACTTCACGAATTCCGCGTCGCCGCATTGAGCCCCATCCGGAGAAAGCCGGAAAACAATAATGCGCCCGACGAAGCATTCCCGTCAGGCGCACATCATGTTCATGGGTACCAAAACTGCAACGCGGCAACCGTAGCACGTTCCGTCGGCCGCGGCGGGGACGCGCCACGCCGCGGCCGACGGTCTCCGGCCCGGGCCGGAGGAAATCAGAGCCGTTCGATGATCGTCACGTTCGCCTGACCGCCGC
This sequence comes from Streptomyces sp. NPDC032161, assembly GCF_040636995.1. Taxonomy (NCBI): domain Bacteria; kingdom Bacillati; phylum Actinomycetota; class Actinomycetes; order Kitasatosporales; family Streptomycetaceae; genus Streptomyces; species Streptomyces sp. NPDC032161. The sequence continues at coordinate 256,905 of NZ_JBEZVN010000002.1, forward strand.
CCTCGCACATGGTCTGGAGCCCGTAGCGGCCCCCGGTGCGCTCCAATTCGTGGAGCAACGTCGTCAACAATTTCGCACCGGTTGCGCCGAGCGGGTGCCCCAGAGCGATCGCACCGCCGTTGACGTTCACCCGGTCGGGGTCGGCGCCGGTCTCCTTCAGCCAGGCCAGGACCACCGGGGCGAAAGCCTCGTTGATCTCGATCAGGTCCATGTCGTCGATGGTCATGCCGGTCCTCGCGAGCGCGCGGACGGTGGCCGGGATCGGGGCGGACAGCATGCGGATCGGGTCCTCGCCGCGCACGGAGAGGTGGTGGACGCGGGCGCGCGGAGTGAGGCCGTGCTCGGCCACGGCGCGTTCGGAGGCCAGCAGTACGGCGGCCGCCCCGTCGGACACCTGCGAGGAGCAGGCCGCGGTGATCGTGCCGCCCTCCATGACCGGCTTCAGCGCGGCCATCTTCTCCAGGGTGGTGTCGCGGCGCGGGCCCTCGTCGGTGGTGATGTCGCCCACGGCGACGGTCTCGCGCGCGAAGCGGCCCTCGTCGATGGCGCGGAGCGCGCGCCGGTGGGAGCGCAGGGCGAACTCCTCCATGTCGAGACGGCTGATGCCCCACTTCTCGGCGATGAGCTGGGCACCGTGGAACTGGTTGACCGGCGCGTCGCCGTACCGGGCGCGCCAGCCCTCGCTGCCCGCGTACGGCCCCTCCGTCAGGCCCAGCGGTGCGGCGGCCTGGCGTGAGGCGAAGGCGATCGGGATCTGCGTCATGCTCTGCACGCCGCCCGCGACGACCAGGTCCTGGGTGCCGGAGAGCACGCCCTGGGCGGCGAAGTGCACGGCCTGCTGGGAGGAGCCGCACTGGCGGTCGACGGTGACGCCGGGGACCTCTTCGGGCAGTCCGGCCGCCAGCCAGCAGGTGCGGGCGATGTCGCCGGCCTGCGGCCCCACGGTGTCGAGGCAGCCGAGGACCACGTCGTCGACGGCCGCCGGGTCGATCCCGGCCCGCTCCACGAGGGCCCGGAGGGCGTGGGCGCCGAGGTCGGCGGGGTGGATCCCGCCGAGGCCGCCCCCGCGCCTGCCGACCGGGGTGCGTACCGCTTCGATCACATATGCCTCGGCCATGACTGCCACTCCTTCACGGGGCTCGCGGGTTCGGGTCCGCCCAGGGGTCAGGTGTCCAGGGCGATGCCGTCCAGGACCATCGAGAGGTACTGACGGGCGATCTCGTCGGGGCTGTGCTGTCCGCCGGGCCGGTACCAGGAGGCCGCGACCCAGACGGTGTCGCGGACGAACCGGTAGGTGAGGCGGATGTCGAGGTCGGCGCGGAAGGTCCGGTCGGCGACGCCGCGTTCCAGCGTGCCGAGCCACGCCTGCTCGAACTCGCGCTGGGAGTCGACGAGGTACTGGAAGCGCGGCTGGGTCGCCAGGTGCTTGGACTCCTTCTGGTAGATGGCGACGGCGGCGCGGTGCCGGTCGATCTCCCGGAAGGACTCGGTGACGAGGGCCTCGATGGTCTCCCGGGGGTCGAGTCCGGCGGCGAGCACCGCCTCGTAGCCCTCCCGGAGCTCGGTGAGGAAGGTCGAGAGGATCTCGTCGATCATCGACTCCTTGGAGTCGAAGTGGTAGTAGAGGCTGCCCGCGAGCATCCCCGCCGCGTCCGCGATCCCGCGGACGGTGGTGGCGTTGTATCCCTGCGCGGCGAACACCTCGGCGGCGGTGTCGAGCAGTTCGCGGCGGCGCTCGGGCGAGGGGGTCACCTGGGGCTTCTTCTTGGTAGGCACCTGCCCATTCTCCGCCCGCGACCCCCTGCCCCGGACGTCGCGGGCACGGCGGCCGTCCGCTCAGGCACGCTGGCTGCTCACCGCGACGACCTCGCCCGTCATGTACGAGGAGTAGCCGCTGGCGAGGAAGACGATGACGTTGGCGACCTCCCACGGTTCGGCGTACCGGCCGAACGCCTCCTTCGCGGTCAGTTCGTCGAGGAGCTCGGCGGAGGTGACCTTCACCAGGTGGGGGTGCATGGCGAGGCTGGGGGCGACGGCGTTGACGCGTACGCCGTACTCGGCGGCCTCGATCGCGGCGCACCGGGTGAGCGCCATGACGCCCGCCTTGGCCGCCGCGTAGTGGGCCTGGCCGCTCTGGGCGCGCCAGCCGACGACGGAGGCGTTGTTGACGACGACGCCGCCGTGCCCCGCCGCCCGCAGCGAGCGCAGGGCGGCCCGGGTGCAGCGGAAGGTGCCGTTCAGGGTGACGTCGAGGACCTTGGTCCACTGCTCGTCGGTCATCTCGGTGAGCGGCGCGGTGCCGCCGAGGCCGGCGTTGTTGACGACGATGTCGAGTCCGCCGTGGGTGCGTTCGGCGAGCGCGAGAAGGGCCCGGACCTGCGCCTCGTCGGTGACGTCGCAGGGCAGTGCGGCGACGCGGTCGGCGCCGAACTCCTCGGCGAGGGCGTGCTCCGTCTCGCCGAGGCGGCGGGCGTGCGCGTCCCCGATGACGACGCGGGCGCCCTCCTCCAGGAATCTGCGGGCGGTGGCGCCGCCGATTCCGGTGCCCGCGGCGGCGGTGACGACCGCGCTCCGGCCGGTCAGCAGCCCGTGTCCGGGTTCGTACTGCGGTGCGCTCACGCCCGTGCCTCCTCGGTCCCGGTCCGCGGGGTTCTCGACGGTGCCCAGCCCGTACGTTAACCTACCAAACACTTGTTAGGGAAGGATGAGCCGATGCCCGATGCCCACGACACGTCCGCCGGTCGTCCCCCCACCGACACCGGCGCCCACGGCCGGACCGGCACCGACACCGACGAGGTCGTGCTGTACGAGCGACGGGGCCCCGTCGCGTACGTGACGCTGAACCGCCCGCGCTACCGCAACGCGCAGAACTCGGCGATGACCTACGCCCTGGACGCCGCGTTCTACCGGGCCGCCGAGGACTCCGAGGTGAAGGTCGTCGTGCTGGGCGGTGCCGGGGACCATTTCTCGGCGGGCCACGACATCGGCTCCCCCGGGCGCGACGCCCACCTGCCGTTCCGGCGCCGGGCGGGGCTGTGGTGGGACCACTCCGACAAGGCGGGCGCGGAGAGCCGCTTCGCCCGTGAGTCGGAGGTGTATCTCGGCATGTGCAGGCGCTGGCGCGAACTGCCGAAGCCGGTCGTCGCCGCCGTCCACGGGGCGTGCGTGGCGGGCGGGCTGATGCTCGCCTGGGTCTGTGACCTGATCGTGGCGAGCGAGGACGCCTTCTTCGCCGATCCGGTGGTCCGGATGGGCATCCCCGGTGTCGAGTACTTCGCGCACCCGTGGGTGATGCCGCCCCGGATCGCGAAGGAGTTCCTGTACACCGGCGACCGGATGAGTGCCCGCCGCGCCTACGAGATCGGCATGGTGAACAAGGTGGTGGCGCGCGACGGACTCGCCGTCGCCACCGAGGAGCTGGCCCTCCGGATCGCGCGGATGCCGCGTCTGGGGCTGGCGCTCACCAAGCGCGCGGTCAACCAGGCCGAGGACCTCCAAGGGCTGCACACCGGCCTCGACTCGGTCTTCGGGCTGCACCACCTGGCGCACGCGCACAACGCGGAGACGGCGGCGGACCCGCTCGGCGGCATGGACGTCGCCTCGATGAAGCGGGCGGGGAACACGGAACCGCCGGAGACCGCGGGGACGAGGGGACCGGCGGGCGCGGCGGAGACGGCGGGAGGGGCGGAGGGCTGATGGACCTGTCGTACACCGCCGACGAGGAGGCGTTCCGGGCCGAGGCCCGGACATGGCTGCGGGCCCACGTGCCCGACGAGCCGCTGCCGTCGCTGGAGACCGCCGAGGGCTTCGCCGCACACCGGGAGTGGGAGGCGCGGCTGCACGCGGACCGCTGGTCGGTCGTCTCCTGGCCGCGCGCGTACGGCGGGCGGGGGCTCGGCCTCTTCCACTGGCTGGCCTTCGAGGAGGAGTACTACGCGGCCGGCGCCCCCGGCCGGGTCTCGCAGAACGGCACCCATCTGCTGGCCCCGACCCTCTTCGACCACGGCACCGAGGAACAGCGGGCCCGGATCCTGCCGTCGATGGCGAGCGGCGAGGTGATCTGGGCGCAGGCGTGGTCCGAGCCGGAGGCGGGCTCGGACCTGGCGTCGCTGCGGTCGCGGGCGGTGCGCACGGAGGGCGGCTGGCTGCTGTCGGGGCAGAAGACCTGGTCCTCGCGGGCGGCGTTCGCGGACCGGGCGTTCGGCATCTTCCGTACGGACCCGGGGGCCGCGAAGCCGCACCACGGGCTGACGTATCTGATGTTCGACCTGGCGGCGCCGGGGGTGACGGTGCGTCCGATCGGGAGGCTGGACGGCAAACCGGCCTTCGCCGAACTCTTCCTGGACGAGGTGTTCGTGCCGGACGAGGACGTCATCGGGGAGCCGGGGCAGGGCTGGCGCATCGCCATGGCGGCGACGGGCGCCGAGCGGGGGCTGACGCTCCGCTCCCCCGGCCGCTTCCTGGCCGCCGCGGACCGGCTGGCCGCGCTGTGGCTCGACCGGGGCGACCCGTCGGACTCCGCGCTGCGCGACCGGGTGGCGGACGCGCTGATCGGGGCGCGCGCGTACCAGCTGTTCACCTGCGCGGGCGCGTCACGGTTCGCGGCGGGGTCGGCCGTCGGCGCCGAATCGAGCCTCAACAAGGTGTTCTGGTCCGAGTACGACATCGCGCTGCACGAGACGGCGCTCGATCTGCTGGGCCCGGACGCGGAACGGGCCGACTCCGCGTGGGTCGAGGGATACGTCTTCTCGCTCGCCGGCCCCATCTACGCGGGCACCAACGAGATCCAGCGCGACATCATCGCCGAGCGTCTGCTGGGCCTGCCGAAGGGACGGCGCTGATGCGATTCCTCCTCGACGACGAGCAACGGGACTTCGCCCGCTCGTTGGACGCGATGCTGACGGCGGCCGGTACCCCGTCGGCGGTACGGGCCTGGGCCGCGGGGGACTTCGGGCCGGGGCGGGCGCTGTGGGCGCGCCTGGCGGAGGCCGGGGTGTTCGCGCTGGCGGCACCGGAGCAGTACGGGGGTGTGGGGCCGCTCCCGGTCGAACTGGCCGTCGCTTTCACCGAGTTGGGGCGGCACGCGGTGCCGGGGCCGGTGGTGGAGACGGTCGCGGCGGGGGTGCTGCTGGCGGGCGTGGGGGGCGCGGCGGCGAAGGAATGGCTGCCGCGTCTGGCGTCCGGCACGGCGTCGGCGACGTTGCGGATGGACGGGTACGGACCGTACGCGCTGGACGCGGACGCGGTGGACGCCGTGTTCACGGTGACCGGTGACGTGTTGTGCTCGGCGCCGGGTCCGGGGGCGCTCTCGCCGTCGTCGGACCCGGCCCGGCGGCTGCTGAGCCCCCCGCCGGGCGGAGACGTCCTGGCGTCCGGGCCCGGGGTGGTCCGGGCGGCGGCGCGGGCCGGGCAGTGGGCGGCGTTCGCGACGGCGGCGCAGGCGCTGGGCACGGGCGAGGCGCTGCTCGCGGCCACGGTCGATCACGTGAAGCGGCGTTCCCAGTTCGGCACGGCCATCGGGTCCTTCCAGGCGGTCAAGCACCGGCTCGCGGACGTGCTGACCGGGCTGGAGTTCGCCCGTCCGCTGCTGTACGGGGCCGCGCTCGCGCTCGCCGAGGGGGCGCCGGACGCCGACGCCCAGGTGGCGGCGGCCAAGGTGAGCGCGGGCGAGGCGGGGTACGCGGCGGCGCGCGCGGCGCTGCAACTGCACGGCGCGGTGGGCTACACGCAGGAGCTCGACCTGTCGCTGTGGCTGCGCAAGGCGCGTCCGTTGCGGGACGCGTGGGGGACGCCGGGGGCCTGCCGGGCGCGGGTGCTGGCGGGGCTCGCGGACTCCTCCCGCGCGCCGCGGGGAGCGACGGGAGAAGCCTGAGAGGCCCGGGCGGTCAGGTCTCGTACGGGGTGCCGTCGGCGGGCCGGTGGATGGTGCGCACCGGTGCCCCGGGCCGCCACACCCGCAGCACCATTTCGCCGGAGTCCAGGTTGGTCAGGACCACCTCGCCCAGTTCCGCGCGGAAGAGCTGGAACGGCTCCGGCGGTTTCGCCTCCTCGGTGAAGCGGGCCAGGAACGCGGGGTCGGTCACCTCCACCGCGCGGCCGGAGACCCTGACGTCGCCGTCCGCCAGCTCCGCGTCCGGCCCCGGATTGGCCTGCACGGCGAAGCGCGGATCGCGCAGCAGGTCCAGCGCCTTGCGCGAGTCGGGCATCATGCCGAGCAGCAGCTCGCCGAAGCGGAAGTCAACCTCCAGTCCGGTGACCCGTGGCGCACCGTCCTTGCGGAGGGTGGCCAGGACGTGGTGCCGGTACAGCCCGAAGCGGGTCCGAACAGTGTCGGCGAAGGCGGGGTGGGCGGCCTCGAACGCCGCCCAGGAATTCCGTGGGGTCGATGTCATGGGGACATGAAATCCGGGAAACCCGACATCCTCTGTCCGCTTTTCCGGGGCATTCGACCGGATTCCCGGGGCGTTCGCCCGGAGGGCCGCCTCTCGGTGGACGCGTCCGCGGCTGCTGGGGTGAGCGGCGGTCACTCTCTGACGATGCCCTGGGCCCGTGCGGCGGCCAGCCAGCGCGGGAACTCGGCGATCAGCCGGTCGTACAGCTCGGCGTCCGGCATCCGGCTCGGCTTGCGTCCGGCGTGGAAGAAGCCCGCGTTGTCGACGGGTCGCCGCTCCGGAACGGGCAGTTCGTCGAGCTTGCGCAGGAAGTCGAACTGGCTGCTGCGCCTGTTGCCGAAGCCGACGAACTGCCAGAACAACGGCAGCCCGGCGGCCTTGCAGAGGTAGCGTTCCGCCGCGTGCTTGCTGCTCGGGCCGCCGTCCGTCTGGAAGACCACCAGCGCGGGGGCGGTCGACCCGCTGTCCAGGTAGTGGTCGATGACCGTGTCCATGGCCAGGTGGTAGTTGGTCAGCCCCATGTGGCCCAGACCCGCCGCTATCGCGTCGATCCGGCCCCGGTGGTTGTCGAGGGCGATGTCGGTGACGGCATCGATGTCGGTGGAGAAGAAGACGACGGGAACCCGGCCGTCGTCGTCCAGGTGTGCCGAGAGGCCCAGGACCCGCTCGGCCAGGGCCTGGACACTGCCGTCCCGGTAGTACGGGCGCATGGAGCCGGAGTGGTCGAGCACGAGGTAGACAGCGGCCCGCAGCCCGCCCATGCCGTGCTTCGTCAGGGAGACCGACGCACTCTTGTAGAGGCTGACCAGCGCGGGTGCGGTCTCCTCGATCCGCTGGAGACCGATCGCCGGGCCTGCGGTGCTGAACGGGTCGGCCATACGGGTGCTCCGATCCTCGGTGGTGCCGGACCCCCGAGCTTAAGGGCTGTCCCGTGGTTCCTGGCGGGCGCGCGACGACAGCTGCGGCACCTCGCCACGCAGTCGGAGGGGCCCGCATGCGTCCCGTACGCGGGCCCTCCGCCCGGCGATGCACCCGTCCGACGCCGCGCAGCGATCCGCCACGGATTGCGGGACGGTCCTTAGGACACCCGCGCGCACCCCCGTCGGCGGCCGTTCGCTATTTTGATCGCCGCCGCCCCCACCGGCCGCTTCATGTCCGCCCACCGTGAGGAGCCCGCCGTGGATGCCGCGGCCACCACCTGCTTCCGTCATCCGTCCTACGAGACGTATGTGAGCTGCGTCCGCTGCGAACGGTTCATCTGCCCCGACTGCATGCGGGAGGCGGCCGTCGGTCACCAGTGCGTGGAGTGCGTGAAGGAGGGGCAGCGGTCGATCCGGCAGGCCCGTACGGTGTTCGGCGGTGTGGTGTCGAGGACCGCCGTGCCGCTCGTGACGTATGTGCTGATCGGCCTCAACGTCCTCGCCTACCTGGTCGAGTTGGTCCGTCCGGGGATCGTCGACCGGTTCGCGATGCTGGGTGCCGGGCTGACCGCGCCCGACGGGAGCCAGTACCTGTACGAGAACGGGGACTTCACCGGCTTCGACGTGATCGGGGTGGTGGACGGGGAGTGGTACCGGCTGCTGACCGGGGCGTTCCTGCATCTCCCGCCGACCGGGACGTCGTTCGGCGCGCTGCCCTTCGGGATCCTGCACATCGTCTTCAACATGTACGCGCTGTGGAACCTGGGCCGGGTCGTCGAGGAGCAGCTGGGCCGGGCCCGGTATCTGGCGCTGTATCTGCTGTCGGCGCTGGGCGGTTCGGTGCTGGTGTATCTGATCGCGCCGTTCGACGGCGCGGTGGGGGCCTCGGGCGCGGTCTTCGGTCTCGGGGCGGCGTTCTACGTCATCAACCGTCGCCTGGGGCGCGACATGCGGGCGGTCAACCGGTTCATGGCCGGGTTCCTCGTCTGGATGCTGATCTCGGCCGGATTCACCTCGTGGCAGGGGCATTTGGGCGGGCTGCTGACCGGCGGCATCGTCACGGTCGCGTACGCGTACGCCCCGGCGAAGGGCCGTACGGCGGTCCAGGCCGCCGCGTGCGTGGTGCTGCTCGCCGTGCTGGCGCTGCTGGTGGTGCTCAAGACGTCCGCGCTGCTGGAGTGAGCCGGGCCGCGGCCCGTTCGCGGCAGCGGCGCACGAGGCACGGCGGCCATCCCCGACGCACCGCGCCACCCGCCCCGGACGTACCGCGCCCCCGCCCCGGGACACGCCCGCGTACGGCACCGGACGCCCCGGGCACGCCGCGGCGCCCGCCGATGGCCCGGGTCGGGGACAGGCGGACGCCGCGTTCGGTTCCGTACGCCGTCGTACGGGACACCCTCGGGGGTGATCAGACCGCCAGGGCGCGGTCCGTCGGACGGATCGGGGCCGGCAGGGCGCTGGCACCGGTCAGGTAGCGGTCGACGCCGCGCGCCGCGGAACGGCCCTCGGCGATGGCCCACACGATGAGGGACTGGCCGCGCCCCGCGTCACCGGCGACGAAGACCCCGTCGACGTTGGTGGCGAAGTCCGCGTCGCGCGCGACGTTGCCGCGCTCGTCGAGCTCCACGCCGAACTGCTGGACCAGGCCGTTGGAACGGTCGGTGCCGGTGAAGCCCATGGCCAGGGTGACCAGCTGGGCGGGGATCCGCCGCTCGGTGCCGGGCTTCGGCTCCGGCCTGCCGTCCTTGAACTCCACCTCGACCAGGTGCAGGGCCTGGACGTTGCCGTCCTCATCGCCCTCGAAGTGGGTGGTGGAGACGGAGTACACCCTCTCCCCGCCCTCCTCGTGCGCGGAGGTGACCTTGTAGAGCATGGGGAACGTCGGCCAGGGCTGGTTGGTGTTCCGTTCCTCGCCCGGCCTCGGCATGATCTCCAGCTGGGTGACGGACAGCGCGCCCTGGCGGTGGGCGGTTCCGACGCAGTCGGCGCCGGTGTCGCCGCCGCCGATGACGACGACGTGCTTGCCCTCGGCGCTGATCGGGGAGACCGTCAGGTCGCCCTCCTGCACCTTGTTCGCGAGCGGCAGGTATTCCATCGCGAAGTGCACACCGTTCAGCTCGCGGCCCGGGACGGGCAGGTCGCGGGAGACGGTGGCACCGGCGGCGATGACGACCGCGTCGTAGCGGCGGCGGAGCCCCGCGGCGTCGATGTCGCGGCCGATCTCCACCTCCGTACGGAACTTGGTGCCCTCCGCGCGCATCTGCTCGATGCGGCGGTTGATGTGCGACTTCTCCATCTTGAACTCGGGGATGCCGTACCGGAGGAGCCCCCCGATGCGGTCCGCACGCTCGAAGACGGCGACGGTGTGACCGGCCCGGGTCAGCTGCTGGGCTGCGGCGAGACCCGCCGGACCCGAACCGATCACGGCGACGGTCTTGCCGGAGAGCCGCTCGGGCGGCTGCGGGGTGACGTCTCCGTTGCCCCACGCCTTGTCGATGATGGAGACCTCGACGTTCTTGATGGTGACGGCCGGCTGGTTGATGCCGAGCACGCACGCCGACTCGCACGGCGCCGGGCAGAGCCGCCCGGTGAACTCCGGGAAGTTGTTCGTGGCGTGCAGACGCTCGGACGCGGCCGTCCAGTCCTCGCGGTAGGCGTAGTCGTTCCACTCGGGGATGAGGTTTCCGAGCGGGCAGCCGTTGTGGCAGAACGGGATGCCGCAGTCCATGCAGCGGCCGGCCTGCTTGCTGATGATCGGGAGCAGCGAGCCGGGGACGTAGACCTCGTTCCAGTCCTTGACGCGCTCGGCCGCGGGACGGGTCTCGGCGACCTCGCGCCCGGTGGTCAGGAAGCCCTTGGGGTCAGCCATGAATCGCCGCCTCCATCATCTTCTCGGTGGTCTCCTGCTCGGAGAGACCGGCGAGCTCAGCGGCGTCCTTGGCGGCGAGCACGGCCTTGTAGGTGGACGGGATGATCTTGCTGAAGCGGGTCACCGAGGTGTCCCAGTCGGCGAGCAGCTTCTCGGCGACCGTGGAGCCGGTCTCCTCGTGATGGCGGCGCACCACGTCGTGCAGCCACTGCCGGTCGGTGTCGAGGAGCTCCTCGATCGCGCCGCGGTTTCCGGCGTTGACGTGGTCGCGGTCGAGGTCGACGACGTAGGCGACACCGCCCGACATGCCCGCGGCGAAGTTGCGTCCGGTCTCGCCGAGGACCACGGCGTGGCCGCCGGTCATGTACTCGCAGCCGTGGTCGCCCACGCCCTCGGAGACGACGGTGGCCCCGGAATTGCGGACGCAGAACCGCTCACCGGTCCGGCCGCGCAGGAACATCTCGCCGCCGGTGGCGCCGTAGGCGAGGGTGTTGCCCGCGATGGTGGAGTACTCGGCGAGGTGGTCGGCGTTCCGGTCCGGGCGGACGACGATCCGGCCGCCGGAGAGGCCCTTGCCGACGTAGTCGTTGGCGTCGCCCTCCAGCCGCAGGGTCACGCCACTGGGCAGGAACGCGCCGAAGGACTGGCCGGCCGAGCCGGTGAAGGTGAGGTCGACGGTGTTCTCGGGCAGCCCGCCGCCGCCGAACCGCTTCGTCACCTCGTGGCCGAGCATGGTGCCGACGGTGCGGTTGATGTTGCGGATCGGGAGCTGGGCCCGCACCGGCTGGGCGTTCTCGGCGCTGTCCGCGTCGAGGGCGTCGGCGGCCAGCCGGATGAGCTCGTTGTCGAGGGCCTTGGCGAGGCCGTGGTCCTGCTCGACGCGCCGGTGGCGGACGGCGCCCTCGGGCAGTTCGGGGACGTGGAAGAGGGGGGCCAGGTCGAGGCCCTGTGCCTTCCAGTGCCTGACCGCGCGGTCGGTGTCGAGGAGTTCGGCGTGGCCGACGGCCTCCTCGATCGAGCGGAAGCCCAGCTCGGCGAGGAGTTCGCGGACCTCCTGGGCGATGAACTCGAAGAAGTTGACCACGTACTCGGCCTTGCCGGAGAAGCGGTCGCGCAGCACCGGGTTCTGGGTGGCGATGCCGACCGGGCAGGTGTCCAGGTGGCAGACGCGCATCATGACGCAGCCGGAGACGACGAGCGGCGCGGTCGCGAAACCGAACTCCTCGGCGCCCAGCAGCGCGGCGATGACGACGTCGCGGCCGGTCTTCAGCTGGCCGTCGGTCTGCACGACGATCCGGTCGCGCAGGCCGTTGAGCAGCAGGGTCTGCTGGGTCTCGGCCAGGCCGAGCTCCCAGGGGCCGCCCGCGTGCTTCAGGGAGGTGAGCGGGGAGGCGCCCGTTCCGCCGTCGTGGCCGGAGACCAGGACGACGTCCGCGTGCGCCTTGGAGACACCGGCGGCGACCGTTCCGACACCGACCTCGGAGACCAGCTTCACGTGGATGCGGGCCGCCGGGTTGGCGTTCTTGAGGTCGTGGATCAGCTGGGCCAGGTCCTCGATGGAGTAGATGTCGTGGTGCGGCGGCGGCGAGATCAGCCCGACGCCCGGGGTCGAGTGCCGGGTCTTCGCGACCCACGGGTAGACCTTGTGGCCGGGCAGCTGGCCGCCCTCGCCGGGCTTGGCCCCCTGGGCCATCTTGATCTGGATGTCGTCCGCGTTGACCAGGTACTCGCTGGTCACACCGAAGCGGCCGGAGGCGACCTGCTTGATGGCCGAGCGGCGCTCCGGGTCGTGGAGGCGCTCGGGGTCCTCGCCGCCCTCGCCGGTGTTGGACTTGCCGCCCAGCCGGTTCATGGCGATGGCGAGGGTCTCGTGCGCCTCGCGGGAGATCGATCCGTACGACATGGCGCCGGTGGAGAACCGCTTGACGATCTCGGAGACGGGCTCGACCTCGTCGACGGGGATCGGCGCACGGTCCGACGCGAAGGCGAACAGGCCGCGGAGCGTCATCAGGCGCTCGGACTGCTCGTTCACGCGGTCGGTGTACTTCTTGAAGATGTCGTAGCGCTTGGTGCGGGTGGCGTGCTGGAGGCGGAAGACGGTCTCCGGGTCGAACAGGTGCGGTTCGCCCTCGCGGCGCCACTGGTACTCGCCGCCGATCTCCAGCGCGCGGTGCGAGGGGGAGATGCCCGAGGCCGGGTACGCCTTGGCGTGGCGGGCGGCGACCTCGCGGGCGACGACGTCGAGACCCGCGCCGCCGATCTTGGTGGCGGTGCCGTCGAAGTACTTCGTCACGAAGTCCTCGTCCAGGCCGACGGCCTCGAAGACCTGGGCGCCCCGGTAGGAGGCGACCGTGGAGACACCCATCTTGGACATGACCTTCAGGACGCCCTTGCCGAGCGCGTGGATCAGGTTGCGGATGGCCTTCTCGGGCTCGACGCCCTCGATGAACGTACCCGCGCGGACCAGGTCCTCGACGGACTCCATCGCCAGGTACGGGTTGACGGCGGCGGCCCCGTAGCCGATCAGCAGCGCGACGTGGTGGACCTCGCGGACGTCCCCCGCCTCGACCAGCAGCCCCACCTGGGTGCGCTGCTTGGTGCGGATGAGGTGGTGGTGGACGGCCGAGGTGAGCAGCAGCGACGGGATCGGCGCGTGCTCGGCGTCGGAGTGCCGGTCGGACAGGACGACGAGGCGGGCGCCGTCCACGATGGCGGCGTCGACCTCGGCGCAGATCCGCTCGATCCGTGCCGCGAGGGCCTCGGCGCCGTCGGCGACCCGGTAGAGCCCGGAGAGCGTGGCGGCCTTCATGCCCGGCATGTCGCCGTCGGCGTTGATGTGTATCAGCTTGGCCAGCTCGTCGTTGTCGATCACCGGGAACGGCAGCGTGACGCTGCGGCAGGACGCGGCGGTCGGTTCCAGGAGGTTGCCCTGGGGGCCGAGCGAGGAGCGCAGCGAGGTGACGAGTTCCTCGCGGATGGCGTCCAGCGGCGGGTTGGTGACCTGGGCGAACAGCTGGGTGAAGTAGTCGAAGAGCAGCCGGGGGCGCTCGGACAGCGCGGCGATCGGCGAGTCCGTGCCCATGGAGCCCAGCGGCTCGCCGCCGGTGCGGGCCATCGGCGCGAGGATGACGCGCAGCTCCTCCTCGGTGTAGCCGAAGGTCTGCTGGCGGCGGGTGACGGAGGCGTGCGTGTGCACGATGTGCTCGCGCTCCGGGAGGTCCCCGAGCTCGATGACGCCGGCCTCCAGCCACTCCTGGTAGGGGTGCTCGGCGGCCAGCGACGCCTTGATCTCGTCGTCCTCGATGATGCGGCCCTCGGCCGTGTCGACGAGGAACATGCGGCCCGGCTGGAGGCGGCCCTTGCGGACCACCTTCGCGGGGTCGACGTCCAGGACGCCGACCTCGGAGGAGAGCACGACGAGTCCGTCGTCGGTGACCCAGTAGCGTCCGGGGCGCAGCCCGTTGCGGTCGAGGACCGCGCCGACCTGGGTGCCGTCGGTGAAGGTGACACAGGCCGGGCCGTCCCAGGGCTCCATCATCGTGGAGTGGTACTGGTAGAAGGCGCGGCGGCCGGCGTCCATGGTGTGGGTGGCCTCGGGGCTCTCCCACGCCTCGGGGACCATCATCAGCACCGCGTGCGGCAGCGAACGGCCGCCGAGGTGGAGCAGTTCCAGGACCTCGTCGAAGGAGGCGGAGTCGGAGGCGTCGGGGGTGCAGACGGGGAAGATCCGGTCGAGCCGCGCGGAGTCACCGTGCCCGTGGTCGGCGGAGCCGCTGTGCCCACGGTCGGCGGAGCCGCTGTGCCCACGGTCGGCGGAGCCGAACAGGTCGGAGGCCAGCTGCGACTCGCGGGCGCGCATCCAGTTGCGGTTGCCCTTGACGGTGTTGATCTCGCCGTTGTGCGCGACGAAGCGGTACGGGTGGGCGAGCGGCCAGCTCGGGAAGGTGTTCGTGGAGAACCGCGAGTGGACCAGGGCGACGGCGGTGGCGAAACGGCGGTCGGAGAGGTCGGGGAAGAACGGCTCCAGCTGCCCGGTGGTGAGCATGCCCTTGTAGACGATGGTCCGGGCGGAGAGCGAGGGAAAGTACACCCCGGCCTCCCGCTCGGCGCGCTTGCGCAGCACGAACGCCTTGCGGTCGAGAGCGATGCCGGTGGACTCGCCGTCCGCGACGAAGAACTGGCAGAACTCGGGCATGGTGGCGCGGGCGCCCTTGCCGAGGATGTCGGGAGCGACCGGGACCTCGCGCCGGCCGAGGACCGTCAGGCCCTCCTCGGCGGCGATCTTCTCCAGCTTCCGGAGGGCCTCGGCGGGCTCTCCCGCCGGGAGGAAGGCGATGCCGACGGCGTACGCACCGGCCTCGGGGAGGTCGAAGGCGACCACCTCGCGCAGGAAGGTGTCCGGCACCTGGAGCAGGATCCCGGCGCCGTCGCCGGAGTCGGGCTCGGATCCGGTGGCACCGCGGTGTTCGAGGTTGCGCAGTACGGTCAGCGCCTGTTCGACCAGCTCATGGCTGGCCACACCGGTGAGGGTGGCCACGAACCCGACACCGCAGGCATCGTGTTCGTCACGGGGGTCGTACAGCCCCTGCTGGGCGGGGCGACCGTCCATGGGCGACCAGGCGTCGGTACGCATGGGCTCTCCCGTCGTCGTCGTGGCATGTGCTGTGCCGAGGGACGACGTTGGCCCTCTGCGAAAGTGCGTGCAGGTTACATAATGGGGAGCTTCTCAAGACGCGAAAAGTTCATTCCAACATGCGGACATCAGGTGATACGGGATGACGCGATGAGGGGGGTATGTCGCAGTCGGAGATCGGCGCCCGGAGGGGGACCGCAGAGAGCAGGCGTCGTTGCCCGCGGTGTCTACGGCTCTTGCCCGGCGGCGGAGAAAACAAAACCGCCGGGTAACGGCTGCTGATGAGCAGCTCTGTCGTGGACGACGATTTTACGCCGGGCGGAGCCGTCCCGCCCAGAGCCGGTTCCCAGGACGTACATCACACGACCGGCCGAAGCCCGTCACACGGACGGAGGACGGCCGGCCGGGTCCGCGGCGGACGGCCCGGGACCGGACGCGGAGCGGCCTCGCACCGGGCGGCGAACGGCCGCGCACCGGGCGACGATCGGTCCGTACGCCGGACGCCGGGCGGGCACACGCCCGACGCCGAACGGTCCCCGCGCCGCACGCCGAAGGGGCGGGCATGCGCGCCCGCCCCTTCCGTTCCGGGTCTTCCCGGCGCCCGAGGACCCGTCAGCCGCCGACGGCCACCCCGAACAGCGTGCCCAGACCGTAGGTGACCGCCGCGGCGGCCCCGCCCAGCGCCAGCTGACGCAGCCCGCTGTACATCCAGTTGCGCGCCGTCACCCTGGCCACCACCGCACCGCAGGCGAACAGTCCGATCAGCGCCAGCAGCACGGCCGGCCACAGCGCGCTCGCCCCCAGCAGATACGGCAGCACCGGCAGCAGGGCGCCCAGCGCGAACGAGCCGAAGGAGGACACGGCGGCGACGAGCGGCGAGGGCAGATCGCCGGGATCGACGCCGAGCTCCTCGCGGGCGTGGATCTCCAGGGCCTGCTCGGGGTCGCGCGACAACTGCCGTGCCACCTCGCGGGCGAGCCCCGGCTCGACACCCCGGGCCTCGTACAGCGCGGCGAGCTCCCGTTCCTCGTCCTGGGGGTGCTTGCGCAGCTCGCGCCGCTCGACGTCCAGCTCCGCCTCGACCAGCTCGCGCTGCGAGGCGACGGAGGTGTACTCACCGGCCGCCATGGAGAACGCGCCCGCGGCGAGACCCGCGAGACCGGTGATCACGATCGTCTGCTGGGAGACGGCACCGCCCGCGACCCCGGTCATCAGCGCGAGGTTGGAGACCAGGCCGTCCATCGCACCGAAGACCGCCGGGCGCAGCCAGCCACCGTTCACATCGCGGTGGGTGTGGTTGTCGCGGTGTGCTTCGTGCAGTACGGCGTCGGTCTCGATGATGGCCACGGTTCTCCCCTTCCGGCGGCGGGTTCATGTGCTCCACCCCGCCCAGCACCATCGAAAATACGCACGAAAAATGGCTCCCGCCAGCAAGGAAGGCCGTACTTACCACCCTGAGTGACCGAGTAAGTACGGCCTTCCTTGCTGTCCGGACCCCCTCATCCGACTGGGCCTTTTGTCTTGGATATCAGCCTTTGTCGGTTCCTGATGTGGCACAGATCGATCAAGTACCAGAACCGGTCCGGTACGAGCGAAGGGTCGGTGCACGATGGATTCGACTTCAGGAAGTCCGGCGCGGACGCGGGCGCGGGGCGTCCCGGGCGAGGGGCCCCGCGTCGACCGGGCCGACCGGGCCCGCGGCTGTCTGCTCGGCCTCGCGGTCGGTGACGCGCTGGGCGCACCCGCGGAGAACCTCCGGCCGTCCGAGATCCGTCGTCGCTGGGGCCGTATCGAGGGCTTCGTGCGGGACGACCCGGCGGGCACGGACGACACGGAGTACGCGATCTTCTCCGGGCTGCTGCTCGCCCGGCACGGTTCGGCGCTGACCGTGACCCATGTGGAACGGGCCTGGCACCTGTGGATCGCCGATCTCGACGAGGGGCCGTTCCGGGGCGCCGGGTTCAGCGAACGGGGCACGCTGGAGAACCTCCGCCGGGGCCTCGCCGCCCCGATCTCCGCCCAGCACCGGCACGCCTGGAGCGACGGGCTGGCGATGCGGGCCGCGCCCTTCGGCGTCTTCGCGGCGGGCCGGCCGGACGAGGCGGCGCGGCTGGTCGCGGTGGACGGGCAGGTCAGCCATGACGGGGAGGGCATCTACGGGGGCCGGGCGGTGGCCGCGGGGGTGGCCGCCGCGATGGCGGGCGACGGGGTCGTCCCGGTGATCGCCGCCGCGCTGTCCGTCGTCCCCATGGACTCGTGGACGGCGCGCTCGCTGCGGCGCGCGGTGACAGCCGCGCAGCGCGCGTACCCCGACCGGCTGACCATGGAACGGGCGGTGCGTTCCGCGGTGGTCGTCGGCGGCTACCCGTGGACGGACCTGGCGCCCGAGGCGGTCGGCCTGGCCTTCGGCGCGTTCGCTGCGGCGCGCGGCGACTTCCGTACGGCGGTGCTGACCGCCGTCAACATGGGCCGGGACGCGGACACCACGGCCGCGGTGGCGGGGGCCCTGGCCGGTGCGCTGAACGGGGCGTCCGCGATCCCCCGGCCCTGGGCGGAGGCGATCGGCCCGGTCCGGGGCAGCTGTCTGCCGTCGGTGCGGGGCCACCACGTCCTGGACGTCGCGGAACTCCTCACCCCGCCGGACACGGCGCACGAGAAGGACGCCGGGGAGCCGCCCGGCACCGTGCGGGGGGACGGGGCCCCGGGCCGTGCCCGACGGGTCGCGCCCCGCGCACCGGCCGGGGCGCGCACCCCCCGCCCGGTCGCGCCACCCGCGACCGTCGACACGCCGCACACGGGGGCAGGCACGGCCCGTACCGGAGACGGCACGGCCCCCACGACCGCCGACACGTCCCGAGCGGCGACACGTACGACCACCGGCACGACCCGCACGGAAGCGGGCACGCCCCGCGGAAACAGCGACACGACCCGCACGGAGGCAGGGACGGCGCCCGGGACGGACCGGCCGGACGCCGCACCCGCCCCGTACGTCACCACCCGCCCGGACACGCCCCCGCCCCCGGCACCGCCGCCGCACGGCGCCCGGACCGAGCGCGACGCCCCGGTCGCCCGGTACCGGACCGGCTCCGGACGCACTCCCGGGCACCGCGCCCGGGTCGAGGGGCTGCTGCTCGGCCTCGCCGCGGGGGACGCCGCGGGCTGGCCGGCCGCGCGGCACCGGGCGGCCCGGATGCCCGAGTGGACCCGTCGCCTCACCCGTGAGCTCGACACCTTCGCCGAGCAGAACGCCACGACCACGCTGCCCGTCCCCATCGCGCTCAACCAGCCGCCCGAGCCCCTGCGGCTCGGCCCCTCCGACGACGCCGAATGGGCGGCGTTCGCCGCCGGGACCGTGCTCGCGTCGGTGGCCGGACCGCCGCACGGGCTGTCCCCGGGGCGACGGCTGCGCGCCGCCGTCGACATCGCCTGGAACGCGCTGGCCGCCGAGGTCGCCGAGGCCGCCGCCCGGGCCCCCGAGGTCGAGTCGGCGGTGCTCCCGCTGCGGGCCCGGATCTCGGTGCGGGCCGGGCTCGGCAATCTCGCCGCCGGACTGCGCCCGCCCGCCACCGGTCACGACAACCCGCACTACTTCGACGACGCGGCCTGCGTGCGGGCCGCCGTCCTCGCCGCCGCCCACCCGGGGGACCCGGCCGCCGCGGCCGACCTCGCCGAGTTCGACGCCCGCTACACCCAGGACGGCGACGGGGTGCACGGCGCCCGCGCCATGGCCGCCGCGATCGCCTCGGCACTGGGCGGCGCGGACGTGGACGGGGTGGTGGACGCCGCGCTCGCGCAACTCCCCGACGGCACGGAGATCGCCCGCAACGCCGCCCACGCCGTGCGGATCGCGCGCGGCTTCGTCGGCGAGGAGGCGGGCGTGTTCTCCCTCGTACCGGTGCTGGAGCACCAGATCGTCGACCACGTCTACAGCTACGGGATCGCCGCCGCCGAGACCGTCCCGGTCGCCCTCGCCCTGGCCACCGCCGCACGCGGCCGGATCGCCGAGGCCGTCCCCGCGGCGGCGTGCCTGTCGCGGGTGGCCGACTCCGCGCCCGCCCTGGCCGGTGCGCTGACCGGTGCGCTCGGCGGCATCGGCGCCGTACCGGACGGATGGCGCGAGGCGTGCCGCACCCTCGCCGGATGCGCGCTGCCCCGGCTCGCGGGGACCGATCTCGTCGAACTCGCCGGGCTGCTGGCAGACACGGAACCGAGGCCCCCGGGTGGACAATTCGCACATGACGTTCCCGGCGTTCCCGAGGCCCATGACCTCCCCGGCATCCACGACGGCCGTGACGGCACCGGGGTCCGGAGCGGGGGCCGCGGCACCCGCTCCCGCTGAGCGCCGCACCGGGACGCCCTCCGACGACGCACTCACCGGGCCGGCCACCGGACCGGCCCATCGGACCGACCCCGAGGAGGCACACCGCCCATGACCGGCATCGCGGTGCTCGGCAGCACCAACATGGACCTTGTCGCATACGTCGCACGGGCTCCGCGGCGTGGAGAGACCGTCACGGGACGGGAGTTCCGCACCATTCCCGGCGGCAAGGGCGCCAACCAGGCCGTCGCGGCCGCCCGCGCGGGCGGCGACGTGACGATGATCGGCGCGGTCGGCAACGACACGTACGGCACCCTGCTCCGCAGCGGACTGGAACACGCGGGCGTCGACACCGATCTGCTGCACACCGCCGAAGGACCCAGCGGCACCGCGCACATCGTCGTCGACGACCTGGGCGGCAACTCCATCGTGGTGATCCCCGGCGCCAACGGCACCGTCACCGCGCTCGGCCACGGCGAGACGGCCGCGATCGCCGCCGCCGAGCTGCTGCTCCTCCAGCTGGAGCTGCCGCTGTCCGTCGTGACGGACGGGGCGCGGGTCGCCCGCGCCCACGGCGTGCGCACCCTGCTCACCCCCTCCCCCGTACGGCCGCTCCCCTCCGAACTCCTGGACTGCGTCGACCTGTTGATCCCCAACGAGCACGAGGCGTCCACCCTGACCGGCGTCACCGACCCGCACGCGGCGGCCCAGATCCTGCTCGGCCGGGTCCCCGAGGTCGTCGTCACCCTCGGCGCGAAGGGCTGCCTGTACGCGGCCCGGGACGGCGAACCCGTCCTCCTCCCCGCCCCCGAGGTCACCGCCGTCGACACCACCGGTGCCGGGGACACCTTCGTCGGCACCCTGGCCGTGGCACTCGGCGAACGACGGCCCGTGTCCGAGGCACTGGCCTGGGCGACGTCCGCCGCCGCGCTGTGCGTGCAGCGGCCGGGCTCGTCGGTCTCCATGCCGTACCGCAGCGAGATCGACGCCGCGTGAACGCGCCCGCGCAGCCACCCCTGACCGGTCTGCGGGTCGTCGACCTCGCCACGCTCTTCGCGGGCCCGCTCGCCGCCACCATGCTCGGGGACTTCGGCGCCGAGGTGATCAAGGTGGAGCACCCGCGCAGGCCCGACCCCTCGCGCGGGCACGGCCTCTCGAAGAACGGTGTCGGCCTGTGGTGGAAGATCCTCGGCCGCAACAAACGCAATCTGACCCTCGATCTCTCCGCCCCCGCCGGGCGCGACCTCCTGCTCCGGCTGGCCGCGGGCGCCGACGTGATCATCGAGAACTTCCGGCCCGGGACGCTGGAGCGCTGGGGCCTGGGCCCGGCCGAGCTGCGCGCCGCCAACCCCCGGCTGGTGCTGACCAGGGTCACCGGCTTCGGCCAGTTCGGCCCGTACGCGCACCGCCCCGGCTTCGGCACCCTGGCGGAGGCCATGAGCGGGTTCGCCGCGATCACCGGGGAGCCGGACTCCCCGCCCACGCTGCCGCCGTTCGGACTCGCCGACTCGATCGCGGCACTCGCCACCGCGTACGCCGTGATGACCGCGCTCGCCGGCCGCGACCGGACCGGCGAGGGGCAGGTCGTCGACATGGCGATCATCGAGCCGATCCTGACCGTGCTCGGCCCGCAGCCCCTCTGGTACGACCAGCTCGGCCACGTCCAGCCGCGCACCGGCAACCGTTCCCGCAACAACGCCCCGCGCAACACGTACCGCACCTCGGACGGGCAGTGGGTCGCGGTCTCCACCTCCGCGCAGTCGGTCGCGGAACGGGTCATGCGGCTGGTCGGCCGCCCGGAACTGATCGACGAGCCCTGGTTCGGCTCCGGCACCACCCGCGCCGAGCACGCCGACGAACTCGACGAGGCGGTCGGCGCCTGGATCAGCCGGCACACCCGCGCCGAGGCGCTCCGCGCGTTCGAGAAGGCGGAGGCGGCGATCGCGCCCGTGTACGACATCCGCGACGTGATGGAGGACCCCCAGTACCGGGCGCTGGGCTCCATCGCCGAGGTCGACGACCCGGAGCTGGGACCGCTACGGATGCAGAACGTCCTGTTCCGCCTCTCCGGGACACCCGGCGCGATCCGCTGGGCGGGACGGCCGCACGGCGCGGACACCGACGAGATCCTCACCGGGCTCGGCCTGTCGGCCCCGGAGATCGCCGCGCTGCGGGCGGAGCACGTCCTGTGACGGCGGCGGTCCCGCTCACCCTGCTCTACGTCCCCGGCGACCGGCCGGAGGTGGTGCGCAAGGCGCGCGGCGCTGGCGCGGACGTGGTGATCGTCGACCTGGAGGACGCGGTCGCCCCCGACCGCAAGGAGTACGCCCGGTCGGCCACCGCCGAGCTGCTGTCCGAGGCGTCCGGCGACACCGCCGTGCCGCTCCACGTCCGGGTCCACACCGAGGCGGACGTGCGCGCCCTGGCCGGCCTGCCGGGTCTCACCGAGCTCCGGCTGCCCAAGATCACGCACGCGGCCACCGTCCATCACCTCGCGGCCGTGGCCCCGGGGGTGGCGTTGTGCCCGCTGCTGGAATCGGCCCTCGGCGTCGAGCACGCGTACACAATCGCCACCGCCCATCCCCAGGTGCGCTCCGTCGCCCTGGGCGAGGCCGACCTCCGGGCCGATCTGGGGGTACGGGACGACTCCGGGCTCGACTGGTCGCGCAGCCGGGTCGTGGTCGCCGCCCGCGCGGCCGGGCTCGCTCCCCCCGCCCAGTCGGTGTTCCCCGACGTGCGCGACCTGGACGGGCTGCGCGCGTCCTGCGCGCACGGCCGGTCCCTGGGCTTCCTGGGCCGGGCGGCGATCCACCCCTGCCAACTCCCCGTCATCGAGCGGGCGTTCCGGCCCACGGCCCAGGAGGTGGAGGCGGCGGAGGAGATCGTGGCGGCGGCGGTGACGGAGCAGGGCGCACTCGCCCTGCCGGACGGCCGGTTCGTCGACGCGGCCGTGGTGACCTCGGCCCGCCGCACCCTCGCCCTGGCACACCGGGCGCGCTGACGGTCCGGGTCCGGGGCGGGCCCGGACCGAGACGGCCATGTCCGTGCCCCGGGCCGCGCGGCACGTCGGTTCCGAGCGGCGTGGCGCCCGTGACGAAGAGAGCCGGACCGGCCCGCCGGTTCCAACCCACGTGTCACGTCACAGGAGTGCCGTCGGGGTGCTTCTCGGAACGGCTGGAGGCGGTGCGAGGAGCGGGACGGCCGACGGGCCCACGACGGGGGAAGACGGTCCCGCCGGTGTCATCCGCCTGGTCCACGCGGTGGGCGTGCACACCCCACGTAACCTCTCTTCTGTGCCAGCCTCCCGCCTGTATCGCGTCGCCGTCCTCGTGCTCGAGGGTGCGAAGCCGCTCGATGTCGGAATTCCCGCGCAGGTTTTCGCGACCCGCGCGAGCATGCCGTACGAGGTGCGGGTGTGCGGGGCGGCACCCGGTCCCGTGACCGGTGGCGATGGCCTGTCGTACGGCGTCGCCCACGGCCTCGACGCACTTGCCTGGGCCGACATCGTCTTCGTCCCCGGCTACCGGTTCCCGGACCGCGACGACCCCCCGCAGGCCGTCCTCGACGCACTGATCGCCGCCCATGCCCGGGGCGCCCGGCTCGCCGCCATCTCGACGGGCGCCTTCGCGCTCGCCGCCACGGGCCTGCTCGACGGCAAACGCGCCACGACGCACTGGCACTACGCTCGGGCACTGGTGGCACGGCATCCGCTCGTTCAGGTCGACGAGAACGTTCTGTTCGTCGACGAGGGCAGCGTCCTGACGTCGGCCGGCGCCGCCTCGGGCATCGACCTGTGCCTGCACATCCTGCGCGGCGACCTCGGAGTGGCCGCGTCGAACCATGCGGCCCGGCGCCTCGTCGCGGCCCCCTACCGCAGCGGCGGTCAGGCGCAGTACGTGCCACGCAGCGTGCCCGAGCCACTCGGCGAGCGGTTCGCCGCCACTCGCGAGTGGGCGCTTCACCGGCTCGACCAGCCCCTCACCCTGGAGGCGCTCGCCCGGCAGGCGGCGGTGTCGCCGCGCACGTTCTCGCGGCGCTTCGTCGAGGACACGGGATACACGCCGATGCAGTGGGTCATGCGGGCCCGCGTCGACCTGGCCCGCGAACTGCTCGAGCGTTCGGAGCGGAGCGTCGAGCAGATCGCCACCGACGTCGGTCTCGGCACCGGTGCCAATCTGCGGTTGCACTTCCAGCGGATCCTCGGCACGACGCCGAGCGAGTACCGGCGCACCTTCACACAGGGAGAGTAGCCCGCTGCCACCTGGCGAGATGCTTTTGAACCGTGGCGATCATGCCGCTGTCGCGTGCGGACGAAGCAGGCGACATTGATGGCGAACCGAAGGGACACCATTCATGACTCGCATCGCCATCAACGGATTCGGCCGCATCGGACGCAACGTGCTCCGCGCACTGCTGGAGCGCGACAGCGACCTGGAGGTCGTCGCCGTCAACGACCTCACGGAGCCCGTCTCCCTGGCGCGGCTGCTCGCCTACGACACGACGGCCGGTCGGCTCGGCCGCCCGGTGACCGCCGACGGGGACGCCCTCGTTGTGGACGGCCGTCGCATCAGGGTGCTCGCCGAGCGCGAGCCGGCGCGGCTGCCGTGGGCCGAACTCGGCGTGGACATCGTGCTCGAGGCGACCGGCCGCTTCACGTCGGCCGAGGCGGCCCGCGGCCACCTCGACGCGGGCGCGAAGAAGGTGCTCGTCAGTGCTCCGTCGGACGGCGCCGACGTCACGCTCGCGTTCGGGGTCAACACGGATGCATACGACCCGGACGTGCACACCATCGTCTCGAACGCCTCGTGCACGACCAACGCGCTGGCGCCGCTGGCCTCGGTGCTCGACGACCTCGCCGGCATCGAGCACGGCTTCATGACGACGGTGCACGCCTACACGCAGGAGCAGAACCTGCACGACGGTCCGCACCGTGACGCCCGCCGGGCCCGTGCCGCCGCTGTCAACATCGTGCCGACCACGACGGGCGCCGCCAAGGCGATCGGCCTCGTGCTGCCGAACCTCGACGGCAAGCTGTCGGGTGACTCGATCCGCGTGCCGGTTCCGGTGGGCTCGATCGTCGAGCTCAACACGACCGTCGCCCGCGACGTGACGCGCGACGAGGTGCTGGCCGCATACCGCGTCGCGGCGGAGGGGCCGCTCGCCGGCGTGCTCGAGTACTCGGACGACCCCCTCGTGTCGTCCGACATCACGGGCAATCCGGCTTCGTCGATCTTCGACTCGGCCCTCACCCGGGTCGACGGGCGCCACGTCAAGGTGGTCGCCTGGTACGACAACGAATGGGGCTTCTCGAACCGCGTGATCGATACGCTCGAACTCCTCGCCACCCGCTGACCCGCCACCTCCGGCAAACGCCCCGCCCCTCCTGTGAGCGCTTCAGTCGGCCAGTCGGGCCGGCTGAAGCGCTCCTTGCCTTGTCGGCGAATCGATTCCGGCCCCAAGGGCATGGGGCGCGGGACGCGAGGTGAGTACCGACCCGGTCGGCGCGAAGTCCCGCATCGGTGTCGTCTCCCAGGCCGACACCCTGGGCCGGGCGCTCACCGTCGCGGCCGCGTGAGCGGGCTGGACCGGGGGCCGCGGGCCCGGATCTCACCGGCGAGACCGCCGGCCGACCGGGACCACCGGGACCGGGCTGGATGACCCGAAGGCGTCCCGGCACCGGACGCGGACCAGCGCCTACAACGCGGGCGAACGTGCGAGCGAGACGGTCACCGCGGTGCTTGATCCGCGTCGGGACGTGGACCGGCTGCACAACGGACTCGAAGAACCGCGCCGCCACGTCCAAAGGGGTGCTGTCGCTCCTGCGCACCACGGCACCGGTGGCTGTCGGCAGGCGCGGGGACACCGGGCCGAACGGTCCGGCGTCCCCGCGCACAAGGCTCAGGCCTTCTCGGCCGCCTCCGCTGCGGCGTTCTTCTCCGACGGCTTCGCGTCGGTCGCGGCCGCGGTGTCCGAGCCGCCCGCCGTGCCCGGGGCATCACCGGCCTCGGCGTCCTCGACGTTCTTGCCGTCCGTCGCGTCCTTCGCGGCGTCGGCGTCCTGCGCCGCCTCCTCGGCCGCCGCCGGCTCCACGATCTCCTCGCGGCCCGGTCGCAGCTTCGCGGAGAGCACCATGTAGACACCCGCCAGCACGAACACGATCAGCGCGGTCCACACGTTCAGGCGCAGGCCCAGGATGTGGTGGGCCTCGTCGACCCGCATGTACTCGATCCAGCCGCGCCCCGCGCAGTACGCGGCGACGTACAGCGCGAACGCCCGGCCGTGTCCGAGCCGGAATCGGCGGTCCGCCCAGATGACCAGCAGGGCGACGCCGATGCACCACAGCGACTCGTACAGGAACGTCGGGTGGTACGTGCCGGCGACGCGGTTGGGGCCCTCGCTGATCTTCAGCGCCCACGGCAGATCGGTCGGCCGGCCGTACAGCTCCTGGTTGAACCAGTTGCCCCAGCGGCCGATCGCCTGGGCCAGCGCGAGGCCGGGGGCGAGGGCGTCCGCCCAGGCGGGCAGCGGGATGCCGCGACGGCGGCAGCCGATCCAGGCGCCCACGGCACCGAGCGCGACCGCGCCCCAGATGCCGAGGCCGCCCTGCCAGATCTTGAAGGCGTCGACCCAGTTCTCGCCCTCGCCGAAGTACAGCTGGTAGTCGGTGATGACGTGGTAGAGCCGGCCGCCGACGAGGCCGAAGGGCACCGCCCAGACGGCGATGTCGGCGACGGTGCCGGCGCGGCCGCCCCGGGCGACCCAGCGCTTGTTGCCGAACCAGACGGCGACGAAGACACCGATGATGATGCAGAACGCGTAGCCGCGGAGCGGGATCGGGCCGAGATTGATCACGCCGGTCGACGGGCTGGGAATGTAGGCAAGGTCCATGGCAAGGTCGACGCTACCCTGCTGGGTGGGGCCCGGGGCAAGCCACTCGCAACGTCTGCGTAACAGGCACGTCGTCCCCGCGCCTCGCGGCCCTCGCCTTCCCCCGCCCGTTTCCCGCGTCCCGCGCCCTCCCGGCTCACGCCTTCGCGACCCGTTTTCCCGGCCCGGGAGGCGGCTCTCCGCGGGCCCGGGAAGGCGAGGCGCTCCCCGGGCCGTCAGCACGCAGCGGTCAGGAACCCGACGGAGCGGGCGGTGCCACGGCGGGCGGGGGCGCGGCCGGCTGGGTCGTGGCGGAAGCGCCCACGGCGGGCGTCGGCGCGGCGGACGCGGGGGCGGACGTGTGGGCCGCGGACGCGCCGGAAGCAGGGGTGCCGGAGGCGGGGGCGCCGGACGCAGGGGCGCCGGACGCGGGCGTGGGCGTGCCCGTGGCGGGCTTCCTGCCCTTCTCGGCCTCGGCGACCCACTTCTTCAGGTTCGCCACGGTGATCGGTTCGTTCCCCTTCTTCGGGAAGATCGGTTCGCCGTTGAGCAGCACGGTCGGCGTGCCGTTGAATCCGCTGTTCTGGAACGCCGCGTTGGACTTCTGGACCCAGCTGTCGTGCTTCCCGTCGTTCACACAGCCGCGGAAGGCCGGGGTGTCGAGGCCCGGGACCTTGCCCGCGAGATCGATCAGCTTGTCGTTGTCGGCGAAGGCGTCGACGGACTCCTGCGGCTGGTTGCGGTAGAGGATGTCGTGGTAGGCGGAGAACTTGCCGACGTCCTGCGCGCAGGCCGCCGCGTTGGCCGCCCGCAGCGATCCCGAGCCGCCGAGATTGCCGTCGATGATCGTGGCCAGGTGGTACTCGGTCCTGATCCGGCCAGCCCGCTCCAGCTCGTGGAAGGTGTCCCGGAAGGCGTTCTCGAACTGGGCGCAGACCGGGCAGCGGAAGTCCTCCCAGACGGTGAGCGTGGACGGGGCGTCGTCCGGGCCGGACCGGATGGCGAGGCCGTCCTTGCCGGTGGCGCCGGACGGTGCGACGAGGGGGCCCGCCGCCTTCTCCTTCTCCCCCTTGCCACCGGTGTTCGCGGCGATCACGCCGACGACGGCGGCCAGCCCCAGCACCCCCACCACGGCGCCGCCGACGATCATCGACCGCCTGCGGCGCTCGCGGGCCTTCTCGCGCTCGCGCTGCTGGACGAGCCGGTCTCGCGCGGCCCTTTTTCCCTGTTCGTTCTTCTCGCTCACACCCGCAGCAACGAACCGGGGAGGCACACGCGTGCCTCCCCGGTCCAGGTCCACCCGTTCGGATGACTCCCGATGCGGGTCGTCCGGGCGGGTTGTCCGGCCGCGGATCTCGCGGCCGGACCGGCTCAGCGCTTGCGGACGCCCTCGGCGAGTTCACCCGCCAGCGTGCGGACCGCGGCCAGGCCGGCCTCCTCGTCGGGGGCGTCGAGCATCCCCTTGACGAAGGCGGAACCGACGATCACCCCGTCCGCGAAGCCCGCGACCTCGGCGGCCTGCCGGGCGTTCGAGACGCCGAGGCCGACACAGACCGGGAGCGACGTGGTGGCGCGGGTGCGCTCGACCAGGTCCTGGGCCTGCTCACCGACGGACTCGCGGGTGCCGGTGACGCCCATCAGCGAGGCCGCGTAGACGAAGCCGGAACCGGCCGCCGTGATGGTGGACAGGCGCTCGTCCTTGCTGCTGGGGGCGACCACGAAGACGGTCGCAAGACCGCGCTCGTCGGCGTGCTCGCGCCACAGAGCGGACTCCTGGACCGGCAGGTCGGGCAGGATGCACCCGGCGCCGCCCGCCTCGGCGAGCTCGGCGGTGAAGCGCTCGACGCCGTACCGGTCGATCGGGTTCCAGTACGTCATGACGAGGATCGGGGCGCCGGTCGCCTCGTGCGCCTCGCGGACCGTGCGCATCACGTCCGCGATCCTGACGCCGCCGCGCAGGGCGATGTCGTCGGCGGTCTGGATGACCGGGCCGTCGAGGACCGGGTCGCTGTGCGGCAGCCCCACCTCGACGATGTCCGCGCCGCCCGCCACGACCTCCTTCACCGCGGCGATCGCGCCGTCGACGGTCGGGAAGCCCGCCGGGAGGTACGCGATGAGCGCCGCCCTGTTCTCGGACTTCGCCCGCGCGAGGGTGGAACTCAGCAACTCGACATTGCCGCTCACTTGGTGACCTCCTCTTCCCCGTCGGCCACATCGGCCTCGACGACCCCGTCGGTCTCGTCGTACAGCCCGAAGTAGCGGGCCGCCGTGTCCATGTCCTTGTCGCCGCGGCCGGACAGGTTGACCACGAGCAGTCCGTCCTTGCCGAGCTCCTTCCCGACCTCCAGGGCCCCGGCCAGCGCGTGGGCGCTCTCGATCGCCGGGATGATCCCCTCGGTGCGGGAGAGGAGACGCAGCGCCTGCATGGCGGCGTCGTCGGTGACCGCGCGGTACTCGCCGCGGCCGGTGTCCTTCAGGTACGCGTGCTCCGGGCCGATGCCCGGGTAGTCCAGACCGGCCGAGATGGAGTACGGCTCGGTGATCTGGCCCTCGTCGTCCTGGAGGACGTAGCTGCGCGAGCCGTGCAGGATGCCGGGCTCGCCCTCGGTCAGGGTCGCCGCGTGCTCCCCGGTCTCCACGCCGTGCCCGGCGGGCTCGCAGCCGATCAGCCGGACGCGGGCGTCCGGGATGAAGGCGTGGAAGAGGCCGATGGCGTTGGAGCCGCCGCCGACGCAGGCGATCGCGGCGTCCGGCAGCCGGCCGGTGTGCTCCAGGATCTGGCGGCGCGCCTCGACGCCGATGACCCGGTGGAAGTCGCGGACCATGGCGGGGAAGGGGTGCGGTCCGGCGACGGTGCCGAAGAGGTAGTGCGTGTGGTCCACGTTGGCGACCCAGTCGCGGAACGCCTCGTTGATGGCGTCCTTGAGCGTCCGGGAGCCGGACTTCACGGCGATGACCTCGGCGCCGAGCATCCGCATCCGCGCCACGTTCAGCGCCTGGCGCCGCGTGTCGATCTCGCCCATGTAGATGGTGCAGTCGAGTCCGAAGAGCGCGCAGGCGGTGGCGGTGGCGACGCCGTGCTGGCCGGCCCCGGTCTCGGCGATGACCCGGGTCTTGCCCATGCGCCGGGTGAGCAGCGCCTGGCCGAGCACGTTGTTGATCTTGTGCGAGCCGGTGTGGTTCAGGTCCTCGCGCTTGAGGAAGATGCGGGCCCCGCCCGCGTGCTCGGCGAAGCGCCGGACCTCGGTCAGCGCGCTGGGGCGGCCGGTGTAGTCGACCATCAGCGCGTTCAGCTCGGCGGCGAAGGAGGGATCGGCCTTCGCCTTGTCGTACTCGACGGCGACCTCGTCCACGGCGGCGACGAGCGCCTCCGGGATGAACTTGCCGCCGAACGCGCCGAAGTACCCCTCGGCGCTGGGGATCAGACCCTCCGGGTCCGGGATGAAGAAGTCAGATGACATCCGACATGCTCCTCGACATCGCAACAGGTGGGTTCACCGTATGCGCCATGAGCGGAGCGCCGCCGCGACCGGGAGCGGTCGGGCGGTGCGGTCATACGTACAGAGGTGGTGCGGGTACGTCGGCCGGGGCTCGCTACGGCGCGGACCCCGTGCGCCATCGCATCCCGTTGACCTGACCGGGCTCGTCGCCGATCACGTACCGCACCCTTCGGCCGTGCACCCGGCGCGCCGGGGCGCGGCAGCCCCGGTGCCAGAAGGGCGGTGCGCAGCGCCTCGGCTGGGGATGGTCGAGGGGGACGGGCGGGTGACCGCCGCGCGCCGACGGCGCGTACGGGTCCCGGGCAGCCGTCGCACCGGCCGGGCACGGGGCCTGCCGGGTGCGGGACGGCTCGGGACGGTCGGCGGTCACGGTCGCGGTCAGCCCCGTCCGTGCCGCAGCGCCGGGTGGGCGCCCGCGGCGACCAGGTCGGCGACGGCGCCCCGGGGGTCGCGGCCGGTGACCAGGGACTCGCCCACGAGCACCGCGTCGGCGCCCGCGTTGGCGTACGCGATCAGGTCGTGCGGGCCTCGGACACCGGACTCCGCGATCTTGACGATGTGGTCCGGGATCTCGGGGCCGACGCGCTCGAAGGTGGAGCGGTCGACCTTGAGGTCCTTCAGGTTGCGCGCGTTGACGCCGATCACCTTCGCCCCGGCGTCCACGGCACGCTCGACCTCCTCCTCGTCGTGCACCTCGACGAGCGGGGTGAGGCCGATGGACTCGGCCCGCTCGATCAGGGAGACCAGGGCCTCCTGGTCGAGGGCGGCGACGATCAGCAGGGCGAGGTCGGCGCCGTAGGCCCGCGCCTCCCAGAGCTGGTACGAGGTGACGATGAAGTCCTTGCGCAGGATCGGGATGTCGACCTTGGCGCGGACGGCCTCCAGGTCGGCGAGCGAACCGCCGAACCGGCGCTCCTCGGTGAGGACCGAGATGACGGACGCGCCGCCCGCCTCGTAGTCCGCGGCGAGCGCGGCCGGGTCGGCGATCGCGGCGAGCGCTCCCTTGGAGGGGCTGGAGCGCTTGACCTCGCAGATGACACTGACGCCCTCGCCGCGCAGGGCGGCGGCCCCGTCCTTGGCCGCGGGAGCGCGCCGCGCGCGTTCCTTCAGCTCGTCGAGGCCGACACGCGCCTGCCGCTCCGCGAGGTCGGCACGTACGCCGTCGATGATCTCGTCGAGCACACTCACGCGAGCGGCCCCCCTTCCGGGAAGGTGATGAGGGAACAGGATCAGCCATGTCAATGCTATCCGCAGGAGGGCCGAGGCCCGAATCCGGTCGGCGGGCGTCCCACCAGCTGAACGGTCAGGGCGCCAGCGCCGCCCCGAACGGGAGGTTCCGGACGACCGAGAAGACGATCAGCACGGCCCCGATCCCCCACCAGACGGCGGGGCCCGCGGCGATGCTCATGGGCCTTCCCCGGGCGGCGCGGGCCGTCCAGACCACCCACAGGACGGCGAAGAGCGCGTATCCGGCCACGGCGAGGGCGTTGGAGCCGAGGGCGGCGGCGATGTCGCCGTGTGCGAAGGCGTGGGCGCTGCGCAGACCTCCGCAGCCCGGGCAGTACAGGCCGGTGAGCCGGAGCAGCGGGCAGGCGGGGTAGTGGCCCGGCTCGTTGGGGTCGACGGCACCGACGTAGCCGAAGGCCCCGACGACGGCGGCCATGACGCCCACGGGGACGGCGAGCCGCCGCAGGCGTGCGCCGGGCCCGGGGGCCGCGGCAGGGGGTAGGAACGGCGGCCGACCGGGCGTCGGCGGGCGGGCGGCGTCGGCGGGCCCGGGGCCGTGCGACGGCGGTGCGGCGGAAGTCGGCGATGCGTCCACCCGGTGATTGTCCCCGCTGACGCGGAAAGGCGCAGCCCGTTCCCGGACTGCGCCTCGCGTTCGTGCGGCTTTCGCGCGTGTCAGGAGATCTGCGCCTGCGCGGCGCGTGCCCGGGCGGCGGCCACCTCCGGCGTCTCCTTCGGCGTACCGAGGCCGGCCATCTTCATCGCGAGGCCGACGATCCCCCCGAGGAGGATGACGCCCATGCTGGCCCAGAACCCGACCGGGTTGGCCGCGACCATGAAGACGCCCCCGGCGCAGAAGCCGATGAAGGAGATGATGACACCGGTCCAGGCGGCCGGGGTGTGTCCGTGGCTGCTGCCCGCCATGAGTTGCTCCTTGTTGGTGTTGCGCTGTTGGTGTCGCTGTACGCAAAGCTGGTGGCGCTGTGGTGCCGCTGTGCAGAAAGCTCCGCCCCATTGTCCCGTACGTGCGGGTAGGACGTGAGCTGGGGGTCTAGCGGGTCGGGTCCTCGCCCCGGTCCAGGGCCTTCCAGAGGTCCTCGGGCCGGTCCGGGTCCGGGGCCCTGCCCGCGGCCCGGCGCGGGCGGGGTGTGCCGTCCCGCTCGTACCGGCCCGACATGCTCGGCCAGAATCTGCCGTAGCGCAGGGCGAGCAGCCCGGCGAGGAGGATCAGCAGGCCGCCCGCGGCGGTGACGTAGGGCCACGCGGTGTGGGCGAGGGCCTGCACGGTGGCCGAGGTGTCGCCGGTGGCCTGCGCGGCCTTCTCGTCCAGCGCGGAGCTGTCGGAGGCGCCGAGGCCGGCGCTCAGCGCGGCGCCGAGGCCGCTGAGCGCGAGCAGCCCGGCCACGACCAGCCGTCCGCCGCCGCGGACGGCGAAGACGGCGACGAGGGCGGCCAGGCCGACGACCGCGAGGGCCGCCGGGAGACCGGTGACGTCCTGGCCGTCGGCCGTCAGGGGCAGGGCGCCGCCGACGACGGCCGCCCGGCCCTCGGCCCAGGTCTGGCCGGAGGCGAGCAGGACGACGGTGGCGCCGGCCGCCCCGAGGAGCAGGCCGGCGGCCAGGCTGCGGCGGCTCACCGCGGCGCCGGGTGCGGCGGCCGTGCGGGTACGGGGCTGGGGTACGGGGACAGCACTCACGTACCCCACTATCCCTCACGGCCCGGTCCGCGGCCGGACGCGGGGTCCCCCGCCCGCCCGCGGGGGCCGTCACCGCCTCATGCGCCGCCGAGCCGGTTGGCGGTGTGGACGGCCCGGAGCACCGCCGCCGCCTTGTTGCGGCATTCGGTGTCCTCGGCGACCGGGTCGGAGTCGGCGACGACGCCCGCCCCGGCCTGGACGTACGCCGTGCCGTCACGGAGCAGCGCCGTCCGGATCGCGATGGCGGTGTCGGAGTCCCCGGCGAAGTCGAGGTAGCCCACGCAGCCCCCGTACAGGCCGCGGCGGCTCGGTTCCAGCTCCTCGATGATCTGCATGGCGCGGGGCTTGGGGGCGCCGGAGAGGGTGCCCGCGGGGAAGCAGGCGGTCAGCACGTCGAAGGCGGTGCGGCCCTCGGCGACCCGGCCGGTGACGGTGGAGACGATGTGCATCACGTGCGAGTACCGCTCGATCGACATGAAGTCGACGACCTCGACGGTGCCGGGTTCGCAGACCCGCCCCAGGTCGTTGCGGCCGAGGTCGACGAGCATGAGGTGCTCGGCGCGTTCCTTCGGGTCGGCGAGGAGTTCCTCGGCGAGGGCCTGGTCCTCCTGCGGGGTGGCGCCGCGGTGCCTGGTCCCG
The DNA here is from genome assembly GCF_040636995.1 of Streptomyces sp. NPDC032161. Lineage (NCBI taxonomy): Bacteria > Bacillati > Actinomycetota > Actinomycetes > Kitasatosporales > Streptomycetaceae > Streptomyces > Streptomyces sp. NPDC032161. Next base: position 289,966 of record NZ_JBEZVN010000002.1, read on the forward strand.
GCGATCGGGTGCACCATGGCCTGTCCGTCCTCGACCTTGACGAGGGCCTCCGGGCTGGAGCCCACGACGTCGAAGCCGTCGAAGCGGAAGAGGTACATGTACGGGGACGGGTTGGTGGCGCGCAGCACCCGGTAGACGTCCAGGGCGCTCGCCGTGCACGGGGTCTCGAAGCGCTGGGATGGCACGACCTGGAACGCCTCCCCGGCCCTGATGCGTTCCTTCACGTCCTCGACGGCGCGCTGGTACGACTCGCCGCCCCAGCGCGCGGTGTACGGCGGCAGCTCGGAGGGCGGGAGGACGGCGGGGGCGTTCTCGACGGGGCGCGAGAGGTCCCGTTCCATGGCGTCGAGGCGGGCGACGGCGTCCGTGTACGCCTCGTCGACGCCGGTCGCGAGGTCGTTGTGGTTGATCGCGTTGGCGATCAGCAGGACGCTGCCGTCCCGGTGGTCGAGGACGGCCAGGTCCGAGGTGAGCAGCATGGTCAGCTCGGGGAGGCGCAGGTCGTCCGTCGCGCTGTCGCCGATCCGCTCCAGACGCCGCACGACGTCGTAGCCGAGGTAGCCGACCATGCCGCCGGTGAACGGGGGCAGCCCGGCGTCGGCGACCAGGTCGCGCGGGGTGTGGAGGGTTTCGACGGTGGCGCGCAGGGCCTCCAGCGGATCGCCGTCGACGGGGACGCCGACGGGCGGGGTGCCCAGCCAGTGCGCCCGACCGTCGCGTGCGGTGAGGGTGGCGGCGCTGCGCACGCCGATGAAGGAGTAGCGCGACCAGGTGCGGCCGTTCTCCGCGGATTCGAGGAGGAAGGTGCCGGTGCGCCCGCCCGCGAGTTTGCGGTAGAGGCCGACCGGGGTGTCGCCGTCCGCGAGGAGTCTGCGGCTGACGGGGATGACGCGCCGTTCGACGGCCAGCTTGCGGAACGTGTCGAGATCCATGGCGCCGAACCCTACTGGGCGAGTGGGAGGACGTCGGCGTCGAAGCAGGTGCGGTCGCCGGTGTGGCAGGCGGCACCCGTCTGGTCGACCTTGACGAGGACGGTGTCGGCGTCGCAGTCGAGGGCGACGGACTTGACCGTCTGGAGGTGGCCCGAGGTGTCGCCCTTGACCCAGTACTCGCGGCGGCTGCGGGACCAGTAGGTGCAGCGGCCGGTGGTGAGGGTGCGGTGCAGGGCCTCGTCGTCCATCCAGCCGAGCATCAGCACCTCGCCGGTGTCGTACTGCTGGGCGATGGCCGGGAAGAGCCCGTCGGCGCCGCGCTTGAGGCGGGCGGCGATGTCCGGGGCGAGGTTGCTCTGCGGCGTCGGGGTGCCTGGGGCGGGCGCGCTGGTCATGCGCCCATTGTGCCGTGGCCGGGGCCCGGTCCGGGGCGGCGTCCGCTGGGCGGACCGGGCGCGATGGTCGTACGCTGGCGGGCATGTCGACCCATGCGAAGCGTGAACGACTCCTGCTCGCCGACCTGTTGGAAGCGGCGGGACCGGAGGCCCCGACCCTGTGCCGGGGCTGGACGACCCGGGACCTGGCCGCCCATGTGGTGGTGCGGGAGCGCCGGCCGGACGCGGCGGGAGGTGTGCTGCTGGGCGTCCTGAAGAACCGGCTCGACCGGGTGCAGGCGGAGTACGCGGCGAAGCCGTACGAGGAGCTGATCCAGCTGATCCGCACGGGACCGCCGCGGATGTCCCCGTTCGGCCTGAAGCAGATCGACGAGGCGGCCAACACCGTCGAGTTCTACGTCCACGCGGAGGACGTGCGCCGGGCCCAGCCGGACTGGTCGCGGCGCGAGCTGGACCCGGTCTTCGCCGATCTGCTGTGGTCGCGGGCCGAGCGGACGGCCCGGGTGCTGGGCCGCAGGTCCCCGGTGGGGCTGGTGCTGCGCCGCCCGGACGGCCAGACGGTGGTGGCCCACAAGGGCGCCCCGGTGGTGACGGTGACCGGCGAGCCGGGCGAGCTGCTGCTGTTCGCGTTCGGCCGCCAGGACGCGGCGGTGGTGGGGCTGGACGGCGACCAGGAGGCGGTGTCCCGGCTGCGGACGGCGGAGCTGGGGATGTAGGGCGGGGCCTGCCCCGACGGAGTTCGGCAGGAGCCGTCCGCCGTACCGGCCGATGCGCGGCGGGTACGGCGGACGGGACCCGTACGGTCAGCGGACCGGGTGTCCGGCTTCCCGGAGCGCCGCCTTGACCTCGGAGATCCGCAGGTCGCCGAAGTGGAAGACGGACGCGGCGAGCACGGCGTCGGCTCCCGCGGCGATGGCCGGAGCGAAGTCCGCGAGCCGGCCGGCGCCGCCGGAGGCGATGACGGGGACGGTGACGTGCTTGCGCACGGCCGTGATCATCTCGGTGTCGTAGCCGTCCTTGGTGCCGTCGGCGTCCATCGAGTTGAGCAGGATCTCGCCCGCGCCCAGCTCGGCGGCCCGGTGCGCCCATTCGACGGCGTCGATGCCGGTGCCCCGGCGCCCGCCGTGCGTGGTCACCTCGAAGCCGCCGGTGGGGGTGCGCCGGGCGTCCACGGAGAGCACCAGGACCTGGCGGCCGAAGCGCTCGGCGATCTCCCGGACGAGGTCGGGGCGGGCGATCGCGGCGGTGTTGACGCCGACCTTGTCCGCGCCGGCCCGCAGCAGCCTGTCGACGTCGTCGGCGGTGCGGACGCCGCCGCCGACCGTGAGCGGGATGAACACCTGTTCGGCGGTGCGCCGCACCACGTCGTAGGTGGTCTCGCGGTCGCCGCTGGACGCGGTGATGTCCAGGAAGGTCAGCTCGTCGGCGCCCTCGGCGTCGTACAGCTTCGCCATCTCGACGGGGTCGCCCGCGTCGCGCAGGTTCTGGAAGTTGACACCCTTGACGACCCGGCCGGCGTCCACGTCCAGGCACGGGATGACGCGTACCGCGAGGCTCATCGCGCACCTCCCCGGTACGCCTCGACCTCGACCTCGACGACCAGGCTCGGGTCCACGAGGCCTGCCACGATCAGCATCGACGCGGCGGGGCGGACGTCGTCGAACAGCTCCTTGTGGGCGCGGCCCACCTCGTCCACGTCCCGGGCGTGGGTGACGTACATCCGGGTGCGGACGACATCCTCGCGGCCCAGGCCGAGCTGCTTCAGCGCGTCGAAGGCGACCCTGAAGGAGGTGACGGTCTGCTCGTACGGGCCGCCCGCGGAGATCTGCCCGTTCTCCACCGAGGTGCAGCCGGAGACCAGGACGAGGCCGTTCGGCAGCTGGACCGCGCGGGAGTAGCCGAACCTCTCCTCCCAGGGTGCGCCGGAGGAGACGCGGTTGACGGATTCGGTCATTCCGAGACCACCCTCAGTGCTTCTTCGAGGGTGAACGCCTTCGCGTACAGCGCCTTGCCGACGATCGCGCCCTCGACGCCGTCCGGGACGAGCGCGGAGATGGCGCGCAGGTCGTCGAGCGAGGAGACGCCGCCGGAGGCGACGACGGGCTTGTCGGTGGCGGCGCAGACGTTCTTCAGGAGGTCCAGGTTGGGGCCCTGGAGGGTACCGTCCTTGGCGATGTCGGTGACGACGTAGCGGGCACAGCCCTCGGAGTCGAGGCGGGCGAGCGTCTCGTAGAGGTCGCCGCCGTCGCGGGTCCAGCCCCGGCCGCGCAGCGTGGTGCCGCGCACGTCGAGGCCGACGGCGATCTTGTCCCCGTGCTCGGCGATGACCTTGGCGACCCACTCGGGGGTCTCCAGGGCGGCGGTGCCGAGGTTGACCCGGGTGCAGCCGGTGGCGAGGGCGGCGGCGAGCGAGGCGTCGTCGCGGATGCCGCCGGAGAGCTCGACCTTGATGTCCATGGAGCGGGCGACCTCGGCGATCCGCTCCCGGTTGTCCCCGGTGCCGAAGGCGGCGTCCAGGTCGACGAGGTGCAGCCATTCCGCGCCCGACCGCTGCCAGGCGAGGGCCGCCTCCAGCGGGTCGCCGTAGGAGGTCTCGGAACCGGACTCGCCGTGGACGAGGCGGACGGCCTGGCCGTCGCGGACGTCGACGGCGGGGAGGAGTTCAAGCTTCGGCATTACAGCGTCTCAATCCAGTTGGTCAGCAGCTGGGCGCCGGCATCGCCGGACTTCTCGGGGTGGAACTGGGTGGCCCACAGGGCGCCGTTCTCCACGGCGGCGACGAACGGCTCGCCGTGGGTGGCCCAGGTGACCCGGGGCGCGCGGATCTTGGGGTTGGTGACCTCCAGGGTCCATTCGTGCACGGCGTAGGAGTGCACGAAGTAGAACCGGGCGTCCGGGTCGAGCCCGGCGAACAGCCGGGAGTCCTCGGGCGCCCGCACGGTGTTCCAGCCCATGTGCGGCACGACCGGGGCCTTCAGCGGGCCGACGGTGCCGGGCCACTCGTCCAGCCCCTCGGCCTCCACGCCGTGCTCGATGCCGCGCTCGAAGAGGATCTGCATCCCGACGCAGATGCCCATGACGGGCCGGCCGCCGGCCAGCCTGCGGCCGATGACCCATTCGCCGCGGGCCTTGCGCAGCCCCTGCATGCAGGCGGAGAACGCGCCGACGCCGGGCACCAGCAGCCCGTCGGCGTTCATCGCCGCGTCGTAGTCGCGGGTGATCTCGACGTCCGCGCCGACGTGGGCGAGGGCCCGTTCGGCGGACCGGACGTTGCCGAAGCCGTAGTCGAAGACGACGACCTTCTTCTTCCCGCTCTTCGTGTTGTCGCTCACCAGTCGTACCTCAGTCCCAGAGTCCCTGGATCCGCATGACGCCCGCGACCAGGCACATCGCGGACCCGAGCCCGAGCAGGACGATGACGCCCCTGGGCATCTTCTGCTTCGAGAAGGAGTAGACGCCGCCGGCCAGGAACAGGCCGACGACGATCAATATCGTGCTGAGGCCGGTCACAGCGCGCCCTTCGTGGAGGGGATGATCCCGGCGGCCCGGGGGTCGTGTTCGCTGGCGTAGCGCAGGGCGCGGGCGAGCGCCTTGAACTGGCACTCCACGATGTGGTGGGCGTTGCGCCCGTACGGAACGTGGACGTGCAGGGCGATCTGCGCCTGGGCGACGAAGGACTCCAGGATGTGGCGGGTCATCGTCGTGTCGTAGGTGCCGATCATGGGCGCCATGTTCTCCGGCTCGGTGTGCACCAGGTAGGGGCGTCCGGAGAGGTCGACGGTGACCTGGGCGAGCGACTCGTCCAGCGGGACGGTGCAGTTGCCGAAGCGGTAGATGCCCGTCTTGTCGCCGAGGGCCTGCTTGAACGCGGCCCCGAGCGCGAGGGCGGTGTCCTCGATGGTGTGGTGGGTGTCGATGTGCAGGTCGCCGTCGGTCTTGACCGTGAGGTCGAACAGCCCGTGCCTGCCGAGCTGGTCGAGCATGTGGTCGTAGAAGCCGACGCCGGTCGACACGTCGACCGAGCCGGTGCCGTCGAGGTCGATCTCGACGAGCACCGAGGTTTCCTTGGTGGTGCGTTCCACTCTGCCTACGCGGGCCGCGCGGGTCATGCGTCGTGCTCCTTCTTGATCTCACGTGCGGCCGGCGCCGTCGGTGCGTCGGCCGCGGGTCCGTCGAGCAGTCCGTCGAGCGCGTCGAGGAACGCGTCGTTCTCCGCCGGGGTGCCCGCGGAGACCCGCAGCCATCCCGGTACGCCGTTGTCCCTGACCAGGACGCCCCGGTCGAGGATCCGACGCCAGGCGGTGTGGCTGTCGGCGAAGCGGCCGAACTGGACGAAGTTGGCGTCCGACTCGACGACCTCGAAACCCTTGGCGCGCAGCTCCTCGACGATCCGGTCCCGCTCGCTCTTGAGCTGGGCGACGTACCCGAGCAGCGTATCGGTGTGCTCCAGGGCGGCGAGGGCGGTGGCCTGCGTGATGGAGGACAGGTGGTACGGCAGCCGCACGAGCTGGACCGCGTCGACGACGGCCGGGTCGGCGGCGAGGTAGCCGAGGCGGAGCCCGGCGGCGCCGAACGCCTTCGACATCGTGCGCGAGAGCACCAGGTGCGGACGGCCCTCGATCAGCGGGAGCAGCGAGGGGTGATGGCTGAACTCCCCGTACGCCTCGTCGACGACGACCATCGACGGCCCGGCCGCCTGGGCCGCCTCGTACAGGGCGAGGACGGTCTCCGCGTCGACGGCGGTGCCGGTGGGGTTGTTGGGCGAGGTGATGAAGACGATGTCGGGCCGGTGCTCGGCGATCGCCTTCTTGGCGGCCTCGACGTCGATGGTGAAGTCCTCGTTGCGCGGACCGGAGATCCAGCCGGTGCCGGTGCCGCGGGCGATGAGGGCGTGCATGGAGTACGAGGGCTCGAAACCGATCGCGGTGCGGCCGGGGCCGCCGAAGGTCTGGAGCAGCTGCTGGAGCACCTCGTTGGAGCCGTTGGCGGCCCAGACGTTGGCGAGGCCGACCTCGTGCCCGGCGGTGCGGCTGAGGTAGCGGGCGAGCTGCGTGCGCAGCTCGACGGCGTCCCGGTCGGGGTACCGGTTGAGGTCGCGGGCGGCCTCGCGGACGCGTTCGGCGATCCGGTCGACGAGCGCCTCGGGCAGCGGGTAGGGGTTCTCGTTGGTGTTCAGCCGTACGGGCACGTCGAGCTGCGGCGCGCCGTAGGGGGACTTGCCGCGCAGTTCGTCCCGGACGGGGAGGTCGTCGATGCGCACGGGGCGTTCGGAGGAAGTGCTCACCGGTTCGGCACCTTCCATCCGAAGCGGGCCTTGATGGCCGCGCCGTGGGCGGGCAGGTCCTCCGCCTCGGCGAGCGTGACCACGTGGTGCGCCACGTCGGCGAGGGCGCCGCGCGTGTAGTCGACGATGTGGATGCCGCGCAGGAAGGACTGCACGGAGAGCCCGGAGGAGTGGCAGGCGCAGCCGCCGGTCGGCAGCACGTGGTTGGAGCCCGCGCAGTAGTCGCCGAGCGAGACCGGGGACCAGGGGCCGACGAAGATCGCGCCCGCGTTCTTCACGCGCTCGGCGACGGCGGCGGCGTCGGCGGTCTGGATCTCCAGGTGCTCGGCGCCGTACGCGTCGACCACGCGCAGCCCCTCGTCGAGGCCGTCGACCAGGACGATCGCGGACTGCCTGCCGTTCAGGGCGGGGAGGATCCGGTCCTCGACGTGCTTGGTGGCGGCGACCTGCGGCTCCAGCTCCTTGGCGACCGCGTTCGCGAGTTCCTCGGAGTCGGTGACGAGCACGGCGGCCGCGAGCGGGTCGTGCTCGGCCTGGCTGATCAGGTCGGAGGCGACGTGCACCGGGTCGGCGGTGTCGTCGGCGAGCACGGCGATCTCGGTCGGTCCGGCCTCGGTGTCGATGCCGATGCGTCCCGTGAAGTAGCGCTTGGCGGCGGCGACCCAGATGTTGCCGGGGCCGGTGACCATGTTGGCGGGGGCGCAGGTCTCGGTGCCGTACGCGAACATCGCGACGGCCTGGGCGCCGCCGGCCGCGTACACCTCGTCGATGCCGAGGAGGGCGCAGGCGGCGAGGATCGTCGGGTGCGGCAGGCCGCCGAACTCCTTCTGCGGCGGGGACGCGAGCGCGACGGAGGCGACGCCGGCCTGCTGCGCGGGCACGGCGTTCATGATCACGGAGGAGGGGTAGACGGACCGGCCGCCGGGCGCGTAGAGCCCGACCCGCTCGACCGGGACCCACTTCTCGGTGACGGTGCCGCCGGGCACGACCTGGACGGGGTGCGGGGCGCGGCGCTGCTCGGCGTGGACGAGCGTGGCGCGCGCGATCGACTCCTCCAGGGCCGCGCGTACGAGCGGGTCCAGTCCGGCCAGCGCCTCGGTGAGCGCGGCGGCGGGGACGCGCACCTGGTCCAGGCGCACGCCGTCGAACCTCTCCGCGTACTCGATCAGCGCCGCGTCGCCCCGATGATGCACGTCCTCGCAGATGGGCCGCACCTTCTCCAGGGCGGCTTCCACGTCGAACTCGGCACGGGGCAGCAGGTCGCGCAGTGCTCGGCCCTCGGGGAGGGCGTCGCCGCGCAGATCGATTCGAGAGATCACACCGCAATTCTCGCAGACCGCACCCGTCGTCCCGGTGTCCGTATCACTGGCTGATACGTGTCCCCCACCGTCACCGCTTCACTGGCTGATACGCGCCCCGGCCGTGACCGCTGCCCATAGCGTTCACCTCGTCACTCAGAGGGAAGAACAGCTCCGAGAGCGGAAGGGGGTACACCCGTGACCGAAGCGCATGACGGCGATTTCCCGGACGGTCTCAGCGCGGCGGAGCTGGGCATGTGGCAGGCGTTCCGGAACGGCAGCACCTACGATCTGCGGGCCCGCGACCCGGCGCGGGACGACCCGTTCGCCCCGTGCGTCTGGGGTCCGGAACGGAGTGTGGACGGGCGGGTCGTGGCCCGGCTGCTGCTGTCGGGGCCGCCGCCGCGTCCCGGGCGGGTCGCGGCGCTGAAGCTCCGCGGGGTGCGGATCAGCGGCACGCTGGATCTGGCGGGCGGGCGTGTCGCACCGTACGTCGAGCTGACCGGCTGCCGCTTCGAGAACGAGGTGGTGTTCCCGGAGTGCCACTTCACGACCCTGCGGATCGTCGGCTGCGCGATGCCCCGGCTGGAGGCGGCGCGGCTGCGGACCGAGGGCGATCTGCATCTGCCGCGCTGCCGGGTCCGTCACGGGATCCGGCTCACCGACGCCCAGATCGGCACCGATCTGCTGATCAACCAGATCGAGATCGGCCCCGACCGCAATGGGCGCGCCCTGGCCGCCGACGGTCTCGCGGTCGCCCAGGACCTCCAGGCGGAGCTGGTGGAGGCGCGCGGCGAGCTGAGCCTGCGCGGGGCGAAGGTCGGCGGTTCGCTCAGTCTGCGCGGCAGCCGGCTGCGCGGCCGGGAGGGCCGGCGCGCGCTGAACGCGCCGCAGCTGACGGTGGAGCGGTCGCTGTACATGAGCGAGGCGTGGGTGAGCGTCGACACCGGGATCCAGGGCACCACTCCCCCGTACGGCATCGTCATGGCGCCGACCCCGGCGCGCGGCACGCGTTCGCAGACCTTCGAGTGCCGGGGCGGGGCGCGGCTGGACGACGGGCGGTTCGGGGACGCGGTCGACCTGCACAGGGCGCGGTTCGTGCTGGCCCGGCACGAGGAGCTGTCGCTGCGCCGGATCGTGACCCCGGAGCTGCGGTTCAACGCGGAGCGGCCGGAGGAGGGCCGGGTCGTGCTGAACGGCGCGCGGGTGGCCACGCTGATCGACGTGTCGACCAGCTGGCCGGGCCCCGGCGGTCTGGCGATGGGCGGGTTCGTGTACGAGAACCTCGTCCCGTACGGGCACTTCCCGCTCGCCCGGCGCCTGGAGTGGGTGGCCGCCGCGACCCCGGAGTACGTGCCGGAGCCGTACGAACGCCTGGCGACGGTGCTGCGGAACTGCGGGGAGGACGCCGACGCCCGCGAGGTGCTGCTGGCCAAGCAGCGGCGGCGGCGCGAGACGCTGCCGCTCGCCGCGAAGCTCTGGGGGTTCCTCCAGGACTGGACGGTGGCGTACGGCTACCGGCCGGGGCGGGCCGCGGTGTGGATGGCGGTGCTGTGGGCGGCGGGGACGCTGGCCTTCTCACGGCACGCCCCGGCACCGATCAAGGAGGACGAGCACCCGGAGTGGAACCCCGCGCTGTACGCGCTCGACCTGCTGATACCGGTGATCAACCTCGGCCAGGACGGCTACTGGCGGATGAAGGACGGCTGGCAGTGGGGGTCGGCCGCGTTGACCCTGCTGGGCTGGATCCTGGCCACGACGGTCGCGGCGGGCGCCTCCCGGCTGCTGCGCCGCGGCTGAGAGCCTGTCGGGTGACCTCTGACCGGGGGAAGGTCATCCGACAGGCTCTGAGGCGCCCGCGGGGCCGGGCCGCCGTGCCGCGCCCCTCGCCGTGGACCGGCCGCCCGACCCCGCGTTCCTTCACTTTTTATCGACCTTGCCCGGCACAACTCGTCCACTCGGCACCAAAGCTTCACAGCACCCCACTGGCGCCGCCCCGACCAGCGCCTTTCAATGGTCTGCACCATGTCACTCCTTCGTTCCCTGCTCCGTGCCACGCGCACGGCCCGGCGCTCCCCGCAGGAGTCCGCCGGGCTGACGGCGGACGGCGCGGTGCTGCTCGACGCTCCCGACGAACGGCTCTCCCCCGCGCTCGTCGCCGCCGCCGTCGGGGCGTACGAACCGGCCGCGGAACTCCTCGCCGCCACCCGGGACGGCGCCGAGTGGGAGAACCGCGACCGGTACCTCGGCCGGCTCGCCACGTTCGCCCGCAGCCGTGACGGCTGGCTGACCGCGTGGCTGGCCGCCGCCCCGCACGATCCCGACGCGCTCCTCGTCAAGGCCGAGCTGGCGGTCCACCGGGCCTGGGAGTCGCCCGTACGGGCCGAGCAGCTGCGCGAGGTGACGCCGCTGATCACCGCGGCGGCACAGAGCGATCCGCGCGACCCGGTGCCGTGGCGGCTCGCGCTCGACCACGCCCGCGGCACCCGGGCCACGCACACCGCGTTCGAGGCGCTGTGGGAGCAGGCGGTCCGGCGTTCCTCGCACCACTACGGCTGCCATGTCGCGGCCCTGCGGTACCTCTCGGCCGCCTGGTACGGCTCGCACCGCGAGTGCTTCGACTTCGCCGAGCGGGCCGCCGAGGACTCGTTGCCCGGCTCGCTGGTGCGGGCGCTGCCCCTGCGCGCGGCGTACTCCCTGCTGGTCGAGGGGCCGGGGGCACGGACCACCCCGGTGCAGGAGGAACGGATCGACGCGGCGGCGGACCTGGCGGCCGCGCTGTCCGCCTCGTTCGCGCCGGGCGACCCCTGGCCCGCCGAGGTCCGCAACCTGCTGGCGTACGTGCTGGTGGCCCGGGGCCGGTGGGACGCGGCGCTGGAACAGTTCCGGCGGATCGGGCCCCACGCGACGTCGTTCCCGTGGGCGTCGGTCTCCGAGGACCCGCTGGGACGGTTCCTCGAAGCGCGGCAGGAGGCACGGTTCCGGGCGCCCGGTGCGGGGCCCCTGCCGGGACGGGCCCGCAGGGGCCGTCCGCGCGGCCATTACGCTTGACCGCTGTGACCACCGCTCGCCTGCCCCTGTTCCCGCTGAACGCGGTGCTTTTCCCGGGCCTCGTGCTGCCGCTGAACGTTTTCGAGGAGCGATATCGCGCCATGATGCGCGAACTGCTCCGGATCGACGAGGACGAACCCCGCCGTTTCGCGGTGGTCGCGATCCGGGACGGCCACGAGGTCGCCCCGACGGCCACCGGAATGCCGGGAGAGGCACCCGACTCCCCCGGGCGCGGCCCCGCCGACGGCTTCGGTCCCGACCCGATCCGGGCCTTCCACCCGGTGGGCTGCGTCGCCGACGCGGCGAAGATCCGGGAACGGCCGGACGGCACCTTCGAGGTCCTCGCGACCGGCACCACCCGCGTCGAGCTGCTCTCCGTCGACGCGAGCGGCCCCTACCTGACGGCGGAACTCCGCGAACTGGACGAGGAACCGGGCGAGGAGGCGGGCGCGCTCGCCGAGGGCGTGCTGCGGGCGTTCCGCGGCTACCAGAAGCGCCTGGCCGGGGCGAGCCGACGTTCCCTGACGACGGGGGCGGAGCTGCCCGACGACCCCTCGGTCGTCTCCTATCTCGTCGCGGCCGCGGCCGTGCTGGACGTCCCGGCGAAGCAGCGGCTGCTCCAGGCCCCCGACACCGCGACCAGGCTGCGCGAGGAGCTGAAGATGCTGCGCGCCGAGACCGCCGTCATACGGCATCTCCCGTCGCTGCCGGCCGTGGAACTGACGCGCGCCCCGACCCACCCCAACTGACCGGACCGACGGTCCACCGGGGCCCGAGCACTCCGGCCGACGAACCGGATCGCTCCGGCCGACGAACCGACCACCCGAGGAATCCTCACCGTGGCGAAGAAGCCGAAGAAGCAGCAACAGTCCGGCGGCACCCCGGCGACGGTCGCGCTGACCGCGGCCGGCGCGGCGTTCACCGTCCACTCCTACGACCACGATCCGGCGTCGGCCTCGTACGGCGAGGAGGCCGCCGAGGCCCTGGGCGTCTCCCCCGACCGGGTCTTCAAGACCCTGGTCGCCGACGTGGACGGCACCCTCACCGTGGCGGTCGTCCCGGTGGCCGGCACCCTCGACCTCAAGGCGCTGGCCTCCGCCGTGGGCGGCAAGCGGGCCTCGATGGCCGACCCGGCCGCGGCGGAACGCACCACCGGTTACGTGCGGGGCGGCATCTCGCCGCTGGGGCAGCGCAAGCGGCTGCGCACGGTGCTGGACGCGTCGGCCCGCGCGCACGGGACGATCTGTGTGTCGGCGGGCCGCCGCGGCCTCGAGGTCGAGCTGTCCCCCGACGATCTGGCGTCGCTGACGGGGGCGGTGTTCGCGGAGATCGGCCGCGGGTAGCGCCTGCCCCGGCCGACGCGGGCAGCACAGGCGATGCCCGCGCACGGCGGTCACGGGCCGCACGAAGCTTGGCGCCCGCGCACGGCGGGCAAGGGCAACACGAAGGGCTGCGCCCGCGCACGGCGGGTGCGGACACGTCTGCCCGCACCCCCGGGCAGGTGCTGCCCGCCCCTTCGTCCGCGCCTACGAGCCGGTCGGCGGAACCGGCGGGACACTTCCGCCGGGGGCCGTCCCCGGCCCCGCGGCCCCGTGTCCCGCGCCCGGAACCGGGCCGCCGGCCGCCCACCCCGGGAAGGTGCCCCACTCCGGCTCCGGGTCCCTCGGCCCGAACAGCGCCGTCAGCGCGAGGTGCACCACCATCGCCGCCACCGGCCAGGCCAGCCATGCCGCGGCCGCCGTCCTCAGCTGGAGCGGCGCGTCGAAGACCACGCCCTTGCCGACCGCCCGCGCGTGGGCGACCACGTCCTGGTCCGGCCCGAGCCACACGCCGAGCCGCCAGGCGAGCAGCGATCCCAGCACCCCGCCCACCGCGAGCGCCACCACCATGGCGACACCACCGCGGCGCCGGAACCAGAAGACCAACGCGGCGGTCAGGGCCCCGAACCCCAGGGCCAGCAGCACGAACGTGCCGTCGGCGCCGATCGCCTCCTCGCCCTCGCTGTCCTGGAGGTAGACGGCCGTACCGTCCGAGATCAGCGGAACCTTCGGCGCGAGCCACACCCACAGGAGCCCGAGCCCGGCACCGGCCACGGTCACCAGCAGGGCGACGGCCACCGCGCGCAGCAGTTCCGGTCCGGGATCCCCCTCCCCCTCCGCAGCCGGCCCGGATCCGGGGCCGGCCTTCCCGGGACCGTCCCAGTGCTGCGGGGTCTGCCAGGGGTTGTCGGACGAGGGCCGGTGAGGCGGCGTCAGAGGTGCGGTCACCGTGCCATCGTGCCAGGCATCCCCGCGCACCGCCTCATCGGACCGCCGCCCTGCGGTACGCCCAGGTGGCCGCGGCCAGCGAGAGGACGCCGACGACCGCGCAGACCGCGAGGTCCAGGGCGACGGCCGCCCAGTCCGGGTGGGTGTCGAAGGACCGTGCGAGCGCCTCGACCCCGTACGTCGACGGCAGCAGATCGCGCGCCCAGCCGACGGGGGTGGGCAGCCGGTCGGCCGGCAGGACTCCGAGCAGCAGTGCCGCCGACATGCCGAGCTGCCCGAGCAGCGTGGCCAGCTCCTGCCGGGGCGCGAGCAGCCCCAGCGCGGCGCCGAGCCCGGAGAGCGCCGCCCCGGACAGCGGGATGACGGCGACGAGCACCCACAGATGCGTCAGCGGAAGCCCGAACAGCACGCTCCCCGCGACCGCCGTGACGATCGTGCCGGGCACGGTGAAGGAGGCGTACGCCCCCGCCGCGCCCAGCACCACGGCGGCGGGCGGCACCGGCAGGGTGGCGTAGTGGTCGAGCCCGCCCCCGGCCCGCAGCTGCCCGAAGTACTGGGCGAGCAGGTTGAGCGCGACGAACGCCACCACGAGGACGCTGGAACCGGCGACGACCGCCCGTGCCTCGGAGCCGCCGTCGACGACCCCGCGCATCAGCACCATGATCCCGACGGACTGGAACGTCGCGACGAACAGCAGCGGAATACGGGCCACCCGGGCCCGGGACAGCTGGGCGCGGTACACGGCCGCGAGCGAGGGGAACAGCCGGGCCCGCGGCGCGAGCGGCACGGGAGCCGCCCCGTCGTGGCCGTCGCCGCCGTCGGCCCGGACGTCGGCGGCGGGCCCGACCGGTCCGGCCACCGCCTGTGCGGGAACGATGCTCGTCACCTGGCGCTGCTCCTGTCCACTCGCCGCCCGGCCACGCGCGCGCACCCGGCCTCCCCTGCCACCCCCGACACCTCGGCCTCCTCGGCCGCCCCCGCCGTCGCGCCCGTACCGGTCACGACTTCACCAGCCCCTTGCGCACGTCCCCGCCGAGCGCGAGATAGACGTCCTCCAGGCTGGGCGTCGCCAGGGTGAAGTCGTCGAGCGCGGCGAACGCCGCGCCGCCGGTCACCGCGGCGACCGCGGCCCGTGCCTCGTCGGCCCCGAGCCGCAGCACCCAGCGCCGCCCGGACTCCTGCGCCGAGCCGCGCAGCGCGGCCACCTCGGGGACGTCCAGTGGCGCCCGTTCGCGCCACACCAGCTCCACCCGGACCTCACCTGCGACGCGCTCCTTGAGCCCGTTCGGCGTGTCGCAGGCGATGACCCGGCCGTGCTCGATCACCGCGACCCGGTCGAGGACCGTCTCGGCCTCGATGACGTTGTGGGTGACCAGCAGGACGGTCGTGCCGCGCTCGGCCCGGCGCCGGTCCACGGCGGCCCACACCGCGCGGCGCGCGACCGGGTCCATTCCGGTGGTCGGTTCGTCCAGGACGAGCACGGGCCGCTCGCCGACCAGCGCGGCGGCGAAGCAGGCGAGCCGCCGCTGTCCCCCGGAGAGCTTCTTCAGCGGGCGTCCGGCGATGCCGGTGAGGCCCAGTTCGTCGAGCACGTCGTCGCGCTCCGCCCGGGCCTCGGCCACCGCGAGACCGCGCAGCCGGCCGGTGGTCTCGGCGGCGAGCGACACGGTCAGCTCGTCGAGGGCGGTGGACTCCTGCCCGAGGTAGCCGATCAGCCGGGAGGCCCGTTCGGGGTGGCGCACCAGATCGTGGCCCAGCACGGTGACGCTGCCGGAGTCGGGCCGCATCAGCCCGGTGAGCTGCCGTACCAGGGTGGACTTCCCGGCGCCGTTGGGGCCGAGCAGTCCGAAGATCTCGCCGCGCCGCACGTCCAGGCTGATGCCGTCGGTGGCGCGGACCTCCGGTGTGGCCGGTGCGCCGCGACGGCCGCGTGCGGCGGGGTAGGTCTTGACCAGGTCACGCACCGCGCACACGGTCCCGGTCCCCGTCTGCGCCTGTGCTGTGCCCGTGCTCACGAGGTACGAGAGTACGGGGTCGCACGACCCGGATCACGCCCGGGGCCGGGCCCGGCCGACGTCGGCGCCGCTCCCACCGGCCGCTTGGTCCCTCCCCGCGCCCGGTGCGCCTCCGGGCGCGCGGACGGGGCGCGTCCGGTCCCGGGCCGGGCACCCCGGAGGCCGTCAGTCCCCGGAAGAACCCGTGCGCTCCGGCACCGGGGTGCGCCCCGCAGCCGCGCGTACGTCGATCTCCCGCCAGAATCCCGCACGGATGGCATAGCGGTCGTGCTCGTCGATCTGGTCGTCCTTGTGGGCGAGCAGGCCGAAGCGTGCCGCGTAGCGCAGCAGTTCGCCGTCGATGCGGTGCGGGACGCGCGGGTACATCGACGACAGCTTCTGCAGATGGGTGTGGTCGGACAGCCGCTCCATCCAGCGTCGGGCGAAGACCTGGCCCACCTCGAAGGGGTCGCCGCCGACGGTGGTGATGTCCTCCTCCCGGTCCGCCCAGCGCTGCTCGGCGCTGGTGAGCTGGGCCAGCGTGGGGAGGGACGCGGTGTCGGCGGGTTCGCCGAGCGGTCCGCCGCGCTCGATCCAGCCCTTGTCGGAGGACCAGCGCAGCGTGGCGCCCGCCGACGTGGACGGGACGGAGGGCTGGGTGCCGGGACCGCGCAGGCTGCCCGCCAGATCCTTCGGGGTGGGGACGCCCCTTCCGCCGGGGCCGGGCCGCCCGGCGGCGCCGTCCTCCTCGGGCTGCGGGGCGCCCCCGTCGGCCTCGGCCGCCGTCCGCGCCTCCGACGCCCGCTCGGCGGACGCCGCGAGGGCCGCCTCCGGGAGCGGAGCGGAAAGGATCGCGGCGATCTCCGGACCGGGTGCGGGCGGTGGGGCGCAGACGCCGCCGGTCTCCTTGGCCCGCACGGCCTGGGTGATCCAGGTCCGGTCGAGCACCCGGCGTTCGTCGGCCTCGGCTACCAGGTCCTCGGACTGGTTGTAGTCGCCGTCGGCGGCCTGCACGGCCCACAGGTGGACGGCGACGCCGTGTTCCTTCGCCGACATCAGGCCCGGCAGCAGGTCCCCGTCGCCGGTCACCAGCACCACGTCGGAACAGGCCCGGTTCCTGGCCAGTTCGGTGAGCTCCGCGTGCATCGCGGCGTCGACGCCCTTCTGCGCCCAGCGCCCGTCGCTGCGGGTCAGGGCGCCGAGCCGGACGGTCACCCGGGGCATCACGCGCAGTCGGCGGTGCTCGGGCTGCGGCACCCGGTCGGGGGCGCCGTCGAACCAGTAGATCCGCAGCAACGGCTGCCGCGTATCGGCCTCCGCCAGCTCGCGCAGCCCCCGGATGAGGGCCGCGTGGTCGACGGTGATGCGGGAACGGGCGGGTTCCCCGGCCAGCAGGCTCGCGGCCGCACCCAGCAGGTAACCGGCGTCCACCAGGACGACGCAACGGTCCACGCGTTCCACCCTCTTCCGGGAGTTCGGGTGTGGTCTTTGCGAAGAGTTTCCTTCGAGTCTGCCCGAATGCGCGGGGGTAAACGGCCGGAACTCGATCATCGGCGTGGCGAACCCGGGAGGGCGCGAATTATACACCCTGACCACATCATCATTACGCACGGTAATGATCCAACATGCGCGGTTCATCCCATTATGTGAGCCTGAACGCGGTCCTGGCCCCGAGAGTCTCCCCAGGAGGAACACCATGGCCAAGAACAAGAACCGCAAGCAGAGCAGCCGGCAGAACCGCACGTCCGCACCCCAGCAGGGCACGGAAGAGGCCAAGCAGACCTCGTACGAGTCGCAGATACAGCAGTCGCAGGCGCAGGGCAGCCCTTCCGATGTCGCCCGTAAGCACCAGCGCCGCTTCGGCCACAACTGACCGACGATTTTCGGTCGTCCGGCGACAGACCGCGGGACCGACAGGGGGCGCCCCCGCCATGTGCGGGGGCGCCCCTGTGCACGCCGTCCGTGCACGCTCGCCTTCCGTGCGCGCACGCCCCGGCGCAATGTGTCCCGGTGCGCGCGTGCCCGAGGCGCGTGTCCCGGTGCGCGCGTCCCGCCGTCGCCCGACCGGTGGTTCAGCCGGCCAGGCAGGACGGTCCGAGCAGCACCTTCAGGTCGCCGTAGAGCGCCGGGTCGGGCTTCACCCGGTGCCGGTCGAGCCGGAGCACCGTGGTCTTGCGGGGGCCCTGGAGCCTGATCCGCACCTCGGTGTCGCCCCGGTGGTTGCTGAGCACCTCGCCGAGGCGGCTGACCATGGGCGGGGTGACCTTGACCGTGGGGATGGTCAGGATCACGGGGGCGTTGGTGCCCGCCGCCGAGACGTCGGGGACCTGCATCTCCATCGCGACCAGCCGGGGCACGTCCTCGCGCTTGTCGAGGCGGCCCTTGACGAACACGATGGTGTCCTCGACGAGCTGGGTGGACACCAGCTGGTAGGTGGCCGGGAAGAACATGCACTCGATGGAGCCGGCCAGGTCCTCGACGGTGGCGATCGCCCAGGCGTTGCCCTGCTTGGTCATCTTGCGCTGGAGGCCGGAGATGATGCCGCCGACGGTGACGATGGCGCCGTCCGCGTGCTCCCCGCCGGTCAGCTGGGAGATCGAGGCGTCGGCCTTGTCGGACAGCACGTGCTCCAGGCCGAAGAGCGGGTGGTCGGAGACGTAGAGGCCCAGCATCTCGCGCTCCTGCGCCAGCAGATAGGACTTCTCCCACTCGACGTCGGAGAACTCCACGTCGAGCCCGAAGCCCGGCTCGTCGCCGTCCTCGTCGCCCATGCCGCCGAAGAGGTCGAACTGGCCTTCGGCCTCCTTCCGCTTGACCTGCACCACGTTGTCGATCATCGGTTCGTGGTGGGCGACCAGGCCCTTGCGGGTGTGCCCCATCTCGTCGAAGGCCCCGGCCTTGATCAGCGACTCGACGGTCCGCTTGTTGCAGACCACGGCCTCGACCTTGTCCAGGAAGTCCGGGAAGCTGCTGTACTTCCCCTTCGCCTTGCGGCACCGGATGATCGAGTCGACCACGTTCTGGCCCACGTTGCGCACGGCCGTCAGGCCGAAGAGGATCACGTCGTCGCCCTGGGCCGCGAAGTTCGACAGCGACTCGTTCACATTGGGCGGCAGCACCTTGATGCCCATGCGGCGGCACTCGTTGAGGTAGACCGCGGACTTGTCCTTGTCGTCCTTGACCGAGGTCAGCAGCGCCGCCATGTACTCGGCGGGATAGTTCGCCTTCAGATACGCGGTCCAGTACGTGACCAGGCCGTACGCGGAGGAGTGCGCCTTGTTGAACGCGTATCCGGCGAACGGGACCAGCACGTCCCACAGCGCCTGGATCGCCGCGTCGGAGTAGCCCTTCTTCTTGGCGCCGGCCTGGAAGAGGACGAAGTTCTTCTCCAGTTCCTCGGGCTTCTTCTTGCCCATCACGCGGCGCAGGATGTCGGCCTCGCCGAGCGAGTAGCCGGCGACGATCTGGGCGGCCTTCTGCACCTGCTCCTGGTAGACGATCAGGCCGTAGGTCAGGCCGAGGGTCTCCTTGAGCGGCTCCTCCAGCTCCGGGTGGATCGGGGTGATCTCCTGGCGGCCGTTCTTGCGCTCGGCGTAGTTCGTGTGCGAGTTCATGCCCATCGGGCCCGGCCGGTACAGGGCCGAGACGGCGGAGATGTCCTCGAAGTTGTCGGGCTGCATCTGGCGCAGCAGGGAGCGCATCGGGCCGCCGTCGAACTGGAACACGCCGAGCGTGTCGCCGCGGCAGAGCATCTCGTACGTCTTGGGGTCGTCCAGCGGGAGGCCGAGCAGGTCCAGCTTGACGCCCTTGTTGCTCTCCACCATCTTGACGGCGTCGTCCATGATGGTGAGGTTGCGCAGGCCGAGGAAGTCCATCTTCAGCAGGCCGAGCGACTCGCACTGCGGGTAGTCCCACTGCGTGATGGTGACGCCGTCGGTGTGCCTCACCCAGACCGGTGCGTGGTCGACGATCGGCTCGCTGGACATGATCACGCCGGCGGCGTGCACGCCCATCTGCCGGACCAGGCCCTCCACACCCTTCGCGGTGTCGATGACCTTCTTCACGTCCGGCTCGTTCTCGTACATCGACCGGATCTCGCCCGCCTCGCTGTAGCGCGGGTGCTTGGGGTTGGTGATGCCGTCGAGGTCGATGCCCTTGCCGAGGACGTCGGCGGGCATGGCCTTGGTGAGCCGGTCGCCCATCGCGTACGGGTAGCCGAGGACGCGCGCGGAGTCCTTGATGGCGTTCTTCGCCTTGATCTTGCCGTACGTGCCGATCATGGCGACCTTGTCGGCGCCGTACTTCTCCGTCACGTACCTGATCACCTCGACGCGCCGACGCTCGTCGAAGTCGATGTCGACGTCGGGCATCGAGACGCGCTCGGGGTTGAGGAACCGCTCGAAGATCAGTCCGTGCTCGATCGGGTCGAGGTCGGTGATGCCCATCGCGTACGCCACGATCGAGCCGGCCGCGGAGCCTCGGCCGGGGCCGACCGCGATGCCGTTGTTCTTCGCCCACATGATGAAGTCGGCGACCACGAGGAAGTAGCCCGGGAACCCCATCTGGATGATGACGTCCATCTCGTACTCGGCCTGCTTCTGCCGGTCCTCGGGGACGCCGCCCGGGAAGCGGCGGGCCATGCCGCGCCGTACCTCCTCCTGGAACCAGGTGACCTCGGTGAAGCCCTCCGGGATCTCGAACTTCGGCATCAGGTCGCGCTTCTCGAACATGCCGCTGGTGTCGATCTGCTCGGCGACCAGCAGCGTGTTGCGGCACCCCTCCTGCCAGGCGTCGGAGGAGTCGACGGCGTACATCTCGTCGGTCGTCTTGAGGTAGTAGCCGGTGCCGTCGAAGCGGAAGCGGTCCGGGTCGGAGAGGTTCTTGCCGGTCTGGATGCACAGCAGCGCGTCGTGCGCGGTGGCCTCGTGCGCGTAGGTGTAGTGCGAGTCGTTGGTCACCAGCGGCGGGATGCCGAGCTTCCGGCCGATCTCCAGGAGCCCGTCACGGACCCGGTGCTCGATGTCGATGCCGTGGTCCATCAGCTCCAGGAAGTACTTGCCCTCGCCGAAGATGTCCTTGTAGTCGGAGGCCGCCTGGAGCGCCTCGTCGAACTGGCCCAGCCGCAGCCGGGTCTGCACCTCTCCGGAGGGGCAGCCGGTGGAGGCGATGAGGCCCTCGGACCACTGGGCGATGGTCTCCTTGTCCATGCGCGGCCACTTCTGCAGCCAGCCCTCGGCGTACGCGTCCGAGGACAGCCGGAAGAGGTTGTGCAGGCCCGTGCTGTTCGACGCCCAGATCGTCTTGTGGGTGTAACCACCGGAACCCGAGACGTCGTCGCGCTTCTGGTGCGGCTGTCCCCAGAGGATCTTCCGCTTGTGCTTGCGGGACTCCGGGGCGACGTACGCCTCGATCCCGATGATCGGCGTCACCCCCGCCTTCTTCGCCGAGTGGAAGAAGTCGTACGCCCCGTGCAGGTTGCCGTGGTCCGTCATCGCGATGTGCGTCATGCCCATCTCGTTGCACGCCTCGAACATGTCCTTGAGCCGCGCGGCACCGTCCAGCAGCGAGTACTGGGTGTGGACGTGCAGGTGCGTGAAGGGCGGCTTGCTCACGGCGCTGTGCCTCCGGGGAACGGGCTGCGGGTGACGGGTGGGGACAGCGTGGAAGTCTACGTCTCCGGGAGGGGGAGACGCCGGGCACTCCCGGACCCGGTCGCGCGTTGGAGGTGCTGGGAAAACCGTCCCGTTCGTCCCGGTGCCGTGACCGGCACCGACACGTCAGGCACCAGGAGGCACCCAGAGATGTCGGAACCGCAGACCGGCGCGGCGCAGCGCGGGGAGCAGATCCTCGAGGTCTTCGACACCGCTTTCGGAGAGCTGCTGGCGGCGGACCCCGCCGCCTTCCGGGTGAAGTTCCGCAGGATGGCGGGGTCGGCATTCGCCTTCTACCGGGGCACGGCGTGCCTGTTCTACCGGGACCTGGAGCGGGAGCGGAACGGCGGCCCGTATCTGGACGAACGGACCGGCCGGGTGTGGATCCACGGCGATCTGCACGCGGAGAACTTCGGCACGTACATGGACGCCAACGGCCGGCTGGTCTTCAACGTGAACGACTTCGACGAGGCGTACGTCGGCCCGTTCACCTGGGACCTGAAGCGGTTCGCCGCCTCGGTCGCGCTGATCGGCTACGCGAAGGCGCTGAGCGACGACCAGATCACGGAGCTGGTCCGGATCTACGCGGCGGCCTACCGGGAGCGGATCCACGCCCTGGCGACGGGTGCGAAGACCGACGAGCTGCCGCCGTTCACGCTGGACACGGCCGAGGGCCCGCTGCTGGCCGCGCTGCGCGACGCACGGTCGCAGACGCGGTTCTCGCTGCTGGACTCGATGACGGAGATCCGGGACTTCGAGCGCCGGTTCGCGCCGGGCGGCGGCGCGATCGACCTGGACGCGGCGACGCGCTACAAGGTGCTGGCCGCGTTCGACGGGTATCTGGAGACGCTCCCGGAGTCGAGCCTGGCCCGCCCCGACTCGTACCGGGTGAAGGACGTCGTGGGCCGTCGCGGCATCGGTATCGGTTCGGCCGGGCTGCCGTCGTACAACATCCTGCTGGAGGGCAACAGCGACGCCCTGGAGAACGACGTGGTGATCTATCTCAAGCAGGCGCAGACCCCGGCGGTCTCCCGGCACATCACCGACCCGGCCGTGCGGGGGTACTTCCACCACGAGGGCCATCGCACGGTCATCTCGCAGCGCGCCCTCCAGGCGCACGCCGACCCGTGGCTGGGCTGGACGGAGCTGGACGGCGCCGGGCAGCTGGTGGCCGAGGTGTCGCCGTACGCGGTGGACCTGGACTGGTCGGACATCGACGAGCCGGAGGAGATCGCGGCAGTCGTCGCCGATCTGGGCCGGGCGACGGCGACGATGCACTCCGCGGCGGACGACGAGAGCGGGCACTCGCTGGTGCCGTTCTCCACGGAGCGGGCGATCGACGCGGCGATCGCGGCGGACGAGGAGGGCTTCGCCGAGCTGCTGGTGGACTTCGCCCACGCGTACGGCTCGCGGGCCCGCGCCGACCATCAGATCTTCGTGGACCTCTTCCGCAACGGTCGCATTCCGGGGCTGTAGGCGCTTCGCAAGCCGTAGGCCGCCCACCCCTTCGGGCTCACAGATTCGCATGGGACACTCCTCGACGATGGACATATCCGGGACGCACCTCAGAGTCGTTCGCGCGGCGCTCTTCACGGCGCTCGTCGTGACGCTCTCCACCGCGTCCCACGTGCTGCTCTCCCGGGTGCCGCTGCCGCTGACCGCCGTGGCCGTGCTGGCCGGGGCGGTCTTCGCCGTGGCGTACGCGCTGGCAGGCCGGGAGCGCGGCTTCTGGGCCATCGCCGGGCTGCTGGTCCCGCTGGAGCTGGCCGCCGACACCTTCTTCACCACCGGTCAGCACCTCTGTTACGGCGCGGCGGGCGGCCCGATCGCGGGGCCGCTGCGCTCGGTCGGGGTGGACGTGCTGTGCGGCGGCGACATCGGCGTCGGCGCGTCACCGGCCGGTGACATCGGCGCCCCGCTCGCCTCGGTGACCGGCGCCGGGCACCCGGCGGCGGCGCTGCTGGCCTCTCCCGGCCCCGCGGTGCCGTGGCTGCTGCTCGCCGCCCATGTGTCGGTCGGGCTGCTCGCCGCGGCCTGGCTCCGGCGCGGCGAGTCCGCGCTGGTCTCCCTGCTGGGGGCGGCCGCCGCCCTGGCGTTCCGGCCGCTGCTGGTCGCGGTCGCCGTGGTGGGCGCGGCCTGCCGGACCGTACGCCTCAAGGTGCGCCCCGCCGGGCACGGCCCGCACCCGCTCCTGCACGCCCGTGTGCTCGTGCACTCCGTGGGACGGAGGGGACCACCGCGCTCGGCCCGCACCACGGCCTGAGCACGTACGTCCCCACGACCTCACACCACGGAGAGAACAACATGAGCAAGCGCAACAGCCAGGCCAACAAGGCGGCGGCCCGCGAGCGTCTGCGCGCCGAGCGCGAGCGGCAGGCGAAGCGGGAGAAGACCCGCCGGCAGGTGGTCGTCGGCCTCTCGATCGTCGCGGTGCTGGCGATCGCCGGCGGCGTCGGCTGGGGTGTCATGGAGATGAACAAGCCGTCCCACTGGGAGGCGGCCAAGGACGAGAAGAACGTCACGGCGCCGAAGAACACCTCGGGCGAGAACGGCACGACCGTCGTGATCGGCAAGTCGACCGCCAAGAAGACGCTGGAGCTGTACGAGGACTCGCGCTGCCCGATCTGCGGCACGTTCGAGCAGACCATCGGCGAGACGGTGCACAAGGACGTCGACGCCGGCAAGTACAAGATCAAATACGTCGGTGCCACGTTCATCGACGACGCCACCAACGGCGAGGGCTCGAAGAACGCGCTCAGCGCGCTCGGCGCGGCTCTCGACGTCAGCCCGGAGGCCTTCCTCGACTACAAGTACGCGCTCTACTCCGCGAAGTTCCACCCGGAGGAGAACGACGACAAGTTCAAGAAGGACTCCTACCTGATCGAGATCGCGAACACGGTCGACGCCCTGAAGGGCAACAAGGAGTTCCAGAAGAACGTCGAGGACGGCACGTTCGACGCCTGGGCGATGAAGATGTCCGAGGCGTTCGACAAGAGCGGCGTGCGGGGCACCCCCACCCTGAAGATGGACGGCAAGCTGGTCACCAGCGCGGGCAGCGAGAACGCCCCGATGACGGTGGAGGAGTTCAACACCGCGGTCGACGCCGCGCTGAAGGGCTGAGACCCGCCCGCCGCACCGGAGCCGCGTGTTCCGGGCGGAACGGCTCCCACCGTATGGCCGATTCCTGACGACTGTTCAGCAACGGGCAGGCGAACTTCCTCCGTTCGCCTGCCCGTTGGGCTTACCGGTCAGTAAGGTCCTGGCCCATGACCTCTCGACACCTTCCGCCGCAGTCGGCCGCCCCCAGTCGCCGCACGGTCGTCAAGGCCGCCGCCACCGCCGCCGTCGCGCTCCCCGTGCTCGGCTCCGCCACCACCGCGCGCGCCGCCGACGGACCCGCCTTCCTGCACGGCGTCGCCTCCGGCGATCCGCTCCCCGACGGCATCCTCCTGTGGACCCGCGTCACCCCCACGCCCGACGCCGTGCCCGGTTCAGGCCGCGGTGCCGACACGACGGTGAGCTGGGAGGTCGCCGAGGACAAGGGCTTCTCCCGGATCGTCTCCCGCGGCTCCACCGTCGCGCGGGCCGCCTCCGACCACACCGTCAAGGCCGACATACGCGGGCTGCGCCCGGCCACCACGTACTGGTTCCGCTTCTCGGCGGGCGACGGCTCGGCGGTCCTCTCGCCCACCGGCCGCACCCGCACCGCGCCCGCCGCCGGGGCCACCGTCGCCGGTCTGCGCTTCGGCGTGGTCTCGTGCGCCAACTGGGAGGCCGGCTTCTTCTCCCCGTACCGGCACCTCGCGGCCCGCACCGACCTCGACGCGGTACTGCACCTGGGCGACTACATCTACGAGTACGCGTCGGGCGTCTACCCGGCCGCGAAGTACGTCGTACGGCCGCACGAGCCCCGGCACGAGATCCTCACCCTCGCCGACTACCGCACCCGGCACGGTCACCACAAGACGGACACCGACCTCCAGACCCTGCACGCCACCCACCCGATGATCGCGATCTGGGACGACCACGAGATCGCCAACGACACCTGGTCGGGCGGGGCCGAGAACCACACGCCGGACACGGAGGGCTCCTGGGCCGACCGCGCCGCGGGCGCCAGGCAGGCGTACTTCGAGTGGATGCCGGTCCGCCCCGCCACCGAGGGGACCGTCTACCGGCGGCTGCGCTTCGGCGACCTGGCCGACCTCCACCTCCTGGATCTGCGCACCTTCCGCTCGCAGCAGTCGACGGTGGGCAACGGCTCGGTCGACGACCCGGACCGCACGATCACCGGCCGGGCGCAGCTGGACTGGCTGAAGGCGGGCCTGGCCGGTTCGGACGCCGCCTGGAAGCTGGTCGGGACGTCGGTGATGATCTCGCCGGTCGCGTTCGGCTCGCTGCCCGCGCACCTGCTGGAGCCGCTGGCCGAGCTGCTGGGGCTGCCGAAGGAGGGGCTCGCCGTCAACGTCGACCAGTGGGACGGCTACACCAGCGACCGCAAGGAACTGATCACGCATCTGCGGGACCGGTCGATCACCAACACGGTGTTCCTGACCGGCGACATCCACATGGCCTGGGCCAACGACGTGCCGGTGAAGGCGGCCACGTATCCGCTCTCGGCCTCGGCGGCCACCGAGTTCGTGGTGACGTCGGTGACCTCGGACAACCTGGACGACACCCTGCACGTGGCGCCGGGGACCCTCTCGGCGGTCGCGAGCGCGGCGGTGAAGGCCGCCAACCGCCATGTGAAGTGGGTGGACATGGACTCGCACGGCTACGGCGTCCTGGACGTGACCGCGGAGCGCTCGCAGATGGACTACTACGTCGTGTCCGACCGTTCGAAGCGGGACGCGACCTCGTCCTGGGCGCGTTCGTACCGGACGCTGAGCGGAACGCAGAAGGTCGAACGGGTGAACCAGCCGGTGCTCTGAGGGTTCATTTTCAGCCATCCAGACTCGCGTTGACGAGGTGTTGCATCGCTACGGCGGGTGGTGTGCCTCCACGCACCAATGGGGACACACCGCCCGCCGGGGTAACGCGTGACATCGCGTCCGCGTCTCAAACCCTGGAACGCGAGGATTCTTTCCTCCCTGTTCCGACCGATTCACCCCTCGGCCGATGCGGCTTGATCATCTCTGCTGCCGACCTGTCATGCGCACGTAATCTCCCTGGCGGCGAGGAGGAAGTTCCTCCTCCACATATCCGCGAGGAGACCCCGTGCAGGCTCTTGCCCGTATTTCGCCGCGTATGCGCAACCGCGCGCTCGGCACCGCCGTCCTGGCCGGAACCCTGGCCCTGGCACCGCTCTTCGCCGCCCCTGGATCCGCCTCCGCGAAGGTGTCCGCCACCTCTGCCACCTCCGCGACCGCCGCATCCGCCCAGGAGTGCGCGGACGGCACGGCCACCGACGCCACGGCGCGCAGGGCGCACCCCGAGAAGACCACGAACGCCCACGACCCCAACGAGCTGTCCGCCGCCCAGGCCAAGGCCATGGACACGCAGCTGCGGCAGAGACTCGCGGACCGCCGGGTCAGCGGCTCCGCGCTCGCCGCGGGCGCCACGATCCCGGTGTACTTCCACGTCATACACTCCGGGACGACCGGCAAGCTGAGCGCTACCGCCATCAACAACCAGCTGAGCGTCCTGAACGCCGCCTACAGCGGCCAGGGCACCGGCAACACCGACTCCGGCTTCCGGTTCACGCTGGCCGGCACGGACTACACGGACAACAGCTCCTGGTACGGCGTCTCGCCGGGCTCCTCCGCCGAGAAGTCGATGAAGTCCGCGCTCCGCAAGGGCGGCGCCAACGCCCTCAACGTCTACACCGCCAACCTCGGCGGCGGGCTGCTCGGCTGGGCGACCTTCCCCAGCTCGTACAAGTCCAACCCGTCCGACGACGGCGTCGTCATCCTCAACTCCTCGCTGCCCGGCGGCTCGGCCACCAACTACAACGAGGGCGACACCGCCACCCACGAGGTCGGCCACTGGCTGGGTCTGTACCACACGTTCCAGGGCGGCTGCACCGGCAACGGCGACTACGTCTCCGACACGCCCGCCGAGAAGAGCGCCGCCTCCGGCTGCCCGACCGGGCGGGACACCTGCACCAGCCCGGGTCTGGACCCGGTCCACAACTTCATGGACTACTCGTACGACTCCTGCATGTACCAGTTCACCCCGGGCCAGGTCCAGCGGATGAGCGACAGCTGGATCGCCTACCGCGCCTGACCCGCCCGGTTCGCCGAGTGTCCGCCGAGGGGCCCGCGCACCGCGCCGGGCCCCTCGCGCGGGCGTCCTCCCGGCGAGGTCACCCTTCCCGCGCGGTCACAGGGTGGCGAGGAACCCGAGCGCGACCTTCCAGGCCAGTTCGGCCGACGCCGCGTCGTGGTCGGGCAGTTCGTGGTCGGTGAAGAGGTGCCCCGCGCCCGGGTAGCGGTAGACCTCGACATCGGCACCGGTCCGCTGCATCCGCAGGTACCAGGAGTTCAGCCAGTCGTGCGTCTCGAACGGGTCGGGATCGGCGACGTGCAGCTGTACGGGCAGCTCGTCCACCGAGGCGTTCTCGGCGATGTCCGAGGTGCCGTGGAACAGCAGCAGGCCGCGCGCCTTCTCGTCACCGAGCGCCAGCGTCTGCGCGGTGGCCGCCCCCAGGGAGAAACCGGCGTACACCAGGCCCCGGTCGGAGTAGGGCGCGGCGGCCAGCACGGCCCGCCGCAGCAGTTCGTCCTTGCCCAGCTCCTCCTTGAACGCCAAGCCTTCCTCGACGGTGTCGAAGGTGCGTCCCTCGAAGAGATCGGGCACGTGCACCTCGTGCCCGGCGGCGCGCAGCCGGGCCGCCGCCGCGTGCACCGCGGGGCGCAGACCGTATGTCGAGTGGAAAAGCATGATGTCCATGGGGCCATGGTGCCAGTCGCGGCCGTGCCTCGCGGCGCACGGGGGCCCGGCCGCGGGGTGACCGCCGGAGCGGCCCGGCCCGGCATCCCCGATCGCCGGAACAGCGCTCCCGGGCACCGCCGCGCACCGCATGTACCGGACCGCCGCCACTCCGGTCCGGCGCCGGCGTCACCGCAGGCTGCGCACGTCCAGCTGTCTCAGCACCCGGTCGACCACCTCGGGGTCGTTGCCCGCCTCGTTGCGGGCGGACAGCACCGCGTGGCGCGCGGCGGACATCATCTCGCGCTGGACGCGGTTGACCGCCTTGAAGCGCTCGGCACGCTGGGCGTACGCCTCGCGGCGCTCCTCGTCGACCATGTCGGGGCTGATCCGGGCCCCCATGTCGTACGCCAGCCGCTGCAACCGCTCGGCGACCTCCTCCGGGAACTCCTCGTCCTCCTGGATCTCCCTGAGCCGCTGTTTCGCGGCCTTGGCGGCACGGATCGCGAGGTCCTTCTCCAGCGCCTCCTCGGCCGCCGTGTCGGCCTTGACGTGGAGCTTGCGGACCAGCCACGGCAGGGTGAGCCCCTGGACCACGAGCGTGGCCATGATCACGGCGAAGGCGATGAAGATGATCTCCTCGCGCCCCGGGAAGGGCTGCCCGTCGTCCGTCTTCAGCGGGATCGCGAGCGCCAGGGCCACCGAGGCGACCCCGCGCATCCCGGACCACCACATGACGACGGTCTCCCGCCAGCTGGTGGGGATCTCCTCGCTGACGTCGCGCCGGGTGTGCAGCCGCTTGGCGAGCCAGGTCGCGGGCAGCAGGTAGAGCAGCCGTACGCCGACGACGACCGCGACGACCGCCAGGCCCCAGCCGAGCATCTGGAGCTCGCGGCCGTCCGCCGTGCCGAAGACGTTGTGGAGTTCGAGGCCGATCAGCCCGAAGGCGACCCCCGTCACGAGGGTGTCGACGATCTCCCAGAAGGAACGGCCGGTGAGCCGGCCGAGCACGTCGTCGGCGTCGGCGGTGTGCTCCGCGAGGAAGAGTGCGGTGGTGAGCACGGCCAGGACGCCCGACCCCATCAGCTCCTCCGCGAGCACGTAGCTCACGAACGGCACCAGCAGGGTGAGTCCGACCTGGAGGGTGGCATCGCCGAGCAGGCCCATGAGCTTGATGGTGAGCCAGCCGAGCGCCAGCCCCACCACCACGGCGACGACCGCGGACAGGATCAGCTGCCCGAACGCCTCGGGGAGCGAGAAGGTGCCGCTCACCGCGGCGGCGATCGCCACGTGGTACAGCACGATCGCGGTCACGTCGTTGAACAGCCCCTCGCCCTCCAGGATGGAGACGAGCCTGCGCGGCAGTCCGACCGAGCCCGCGACGGCCGTCGCGGCGACCGGGTCGGGCGGGGCGACGAGCGCGCCGAGGGCCACGGCGGCGGCGAGGGGCAGTCCGGGGACTATCGCGTTGGCCACGGCGGCGACGGCCGCCGTGGTGACGAAGACCAGCGCCACGGCCAGCAGGAAGATCGGCCGCTTGTTGGCGGCGAACTGCCGCCAGGAGGTGCGCTGCACGGAGGCGTAGAGCAACGGCGGCAGGACCGCCGGCAGGATGATCTCCGGCGGGATGTCCACGTTCGGCACGAAGCTGAGGAACGCCATGCCGACCCCGGCGAGCGTCATCAGCACCGGCGCGGGCAGCCCGAGCCGCTCCCCCAGTGGCACCGTGACCACGGCTCCGAGCAACAGCAGGAGGAGCAGTGCCATTTGGTCCACGAGGTGCCTTCCGGAGCGCGGCGGACCGGCCGTCGCGGCCGGGCGGTCTGGGACCTCAAGCCTGCCACGTACCGGTCGCTACCCGGACAACACCCCCCTTCTCACCCCTGCGGGCACCCCGCCCCGCCGACCGCGGCCCGCGGGGCACCGGCCCTCACCGGCTGCTCACCGGCTCTCGGCCACGATCTTGTCCAGGGCCCGCTGGAGGTCGTCCGGGTAGTCGCTGGAGAACTCCACCCAGCTGCCGTCGGACGGGTGCTCGAAACCGAGCCGGACGGCGTGCAGCCACTGCCGCGTCAGTCCGAGGCGCTTGGCCATCGTCGGGTCGGCGCCGTAGGTGAGGTCCCCGACGCAGGGGTGGCGGTGGGCGGACATGTGCACCCGGATCTGGTGCGTGCGGCCGGTCTCCAGCTTGATGTCGAGGAGGCTGGCGGCCCGGTACGCCTCGATGAGGTCGTAGTGCGTCACGGAGGGCTTGCCGTCGGCGGTGACGGCCCACTTGTAGTCGTGGTTGGGGTGGCGCCCGATGGGGGCGTCGATGGTGCCGCTCATCGGGTCCGGGTGGCCCTGCACCAGCGCGTGGTACTTCTTCTCGACGACCCGGTCGCGGAACTGCGCCTTCAGCAGGGTGTAGGCCCGCTCCGACTTGGCCACGACCATCAGGCCGGAGGTGCCGACGTCGAGGCGGTGGACGATGCCCTGGCGCTCGGCCGCGCCGGACGTCGAGATCCGGTACCCGGCCGCGGCCAGCCCGCCGATCACCGTCGTACCGGTCCAGCCGGGGCTCGGGTGGGCGGCGACCCCGACCGGCTTCACGATGACCACGATGTCGTCGTCGTCGTGCACGATCTCCATGCCCTCGACGGGCTCGGCGACGACCTGCACCGGCGCGGGCGCCTGCGGCATCTCCACCTCGAGCCAGGCACCGCCCCGCACCCGCTCGGACTTCCCGACCACCGCACCGTCCACCTGCACCTTTCCGGCGGCGGCCAGATCGGCGGCCTTGGTGCGGGAGAAACCGAACATCCGGGAGATGGCGGCGTCGACGCGCTCGCCCTCCAGGCCGTCCGGTACGGGCAGGGTGCGGACCTCGGGATACGTACTCACCCGATCGAGTATGCCTTGCGGCGGCCGGTCCTCGTGCACGGTCCCGCCCGGTCCTCGCGCACGGCCGCGCCCGTCCGGCGCCGCCCGGTCCCGTGCGCTGTCAGTCCTTGTGCACGGTCCCGTCCGGGTCCAGGCCGCGGAAGGAGAGAAGCACGATCAGGATGCCGCCGCAGACGATCGCGGAGTCGGCGAGGTTGAAGACGGCGAAGTGCTCGACGGAGATGAAGTCCACCACCGCGCCCTCGAAGACGCCGGGGGTACGGAAGAGGCGGTCCGTCAGGTTGCCGAGCGCCCCGCCGAGCAGCAGTCCGAGCGCGATGGCCCACGGCAGGCTGTAGAGCTTGCGCGCCAGCCGGGCGATCACCACGATCACCGTCGCCGCGATGGCGGTGAAGATGATCGTGAACGCCTCGCCGAAGCTGAACGCGGCGCCCGAATTGCGGATCACCTCGAACTTCAGCCAGTCGCCGATGACCTCGATCGGCTGGTGGTGCTCCAGCCTCGCGACCACCAGCAGCTTGCTGACCAGGTCCAGCAGATAGGCGAAGGCGGCCACGCCGAAGAGCACCGCGATCTTCCGCTTGCCCCCGGCCCGGGGCGTCTCCTCGGCCGGGCTCTCGGTCCCCTCCCCCTCGGTCCCCTCAGCGTCGGGGATGTCCGGCGTACCGATGATGCGCTCCGCCTCTGCCACGTGAGTCCCTCAACCTAGGTTCCTGACTGAGGACGAGGGTACGGCACGGCGCGCCGGATCAGCCGCGTCGCTCCTGCTTCTGTTTGTCCTCGACACAGAGGGTGGCGCGGGGGAACGCCTGCATCCGGGCCTTGCCGATCGGCTTGCCGCAGACCTCGCACAGTCCGTACGTCCCGGCGTCGAGCCGGGCCAGCGCCCGCTCGGTCTGGTCCAGCATCTCCTGGGCGTTGGCGGC
This sequence comes from Streptomyces sp. NPDC032161, assembly GCF_040636995.1. NCBI lineage: Bacteria > Bacillati > Actinomycetota > Actinomycetes > Kitasatosporales > Streptomycetaceae > Streptomyces > Streptomyces sp. NPDC032161. The sequence continues at coordinate 321,514 of NZ_JBEZVN010000002.1, forward strand.
GAGCGCCATCTCGTGCTCGCGGGTGATGTTCTTGGTACCGGTGTCGGCCTCGTCGTCGCCCGCCCAGTCGCCGGAGTCGCGCATCAGCCCGGCGAGCGCGATGCCCGCGGCCTCCAGTTCGTTGCGCAGCCGCGTGATCTCGCCGCTCAGCACGGCCCGCGCCTCGTCGACCTCCTCCGGGGTCCAGGGGTCCTCGTCCGGCCGGACCGCCAGCTCGCCGGGGGCCGTCGTGACGGCTCCCCCGCCCGACGGCGTGACGGACGCCGCGGCCTCGCCGGCCATGCGGGTCCGGGCCTCGCTCTTCTTGGCTACCACCGTATGGGCTCCCGTCTGCTCGGCGGACTCGGCCGCCTCCGTGGCCGCCGCGGCGGCCTTCTTCGAGGACTTCCTGGCCACGCTCTTCTTCGCGGGGGCCTTCCCGGCCGGTGCCGCGTGCCCGGCGTCCGTGCGTGCGGCGGACACCGCCTTCGAGGCCGCGGCCTTCTTCCTCGTGGTCTTCTTCACTGCGGTCTTCTTCGCCGCGGCCTCCTCAGCCGTGGACGCCTTCGACGTGCTCTTCCTCGCCGCGGCCTTTCTCGCCACGGCCTTCTTCGCCGCGGGCTTCTCCGCGGCCGCCTTCTTCCCGGCCCTTCCGGTCGCCTTCCTCGCGGTCGTCCTCTTCTCCGCCGCGGCCCCGGGGCCGCCCTCCGCGCCCGTTTCCGCGGCCGCCGCACCCGTGGATCTCGTCGACGCCGTCTTCTTCGCGGCGGTCTTCTTCGCCACCATGGCCGCGGCCCCTTCACATATTGTGATCTTGCACGCGAATCGTGCTGGGACGATAAATCGGCCCCGGCCCCGCGGCAACGGGGCACGCCGCCGATTCGCCACCGCCCGCGTCCGGACGCCGACCTGCCTGAATCCGTTGTGCCCAGCTCACAGCCCGATAATCCGACTCCCGTGACGCCCCGGCCGGCTCCCCCGGACCCTTCCGTCCCCCTCTCCCCATTCGGGTCACGCCCCGCACCGCCCTGTATCCGGTCGGCCGACGCCCCGGCGGGCCCGTACACTGGCCTGAGCGAGAGGCGTGGATGGGACGAGTAGCGTCGTACGCAGCCAGGAGCGACCCGGGGACGGTGGAAGCCCGGGGGCGAGCGCGTCGTGAAGATCACCCGGAGCCGCCGGAAGAACGCCACGAGGCAAGTAGAACCGGCATCGCGACCCCAATGAGGGGGCCACGGGTGCGTGCCCGGGGCCAAGGAGGGTGGTACCGCGGGAGTCGACGAGGCTCTCGTCCCTCCGACGGAAGTGGAAATCGTCCGCCGGAGGAAGTCCGCCCATGACATCGCCGCAGTACCGCCAGGTACCCGCCCAGGTCGACCTGCCCGCGCTGGAGCACGCCGTGCTCGATTTCTGGCGCGAGAGCAAGGTCTTCGCCAAGAGCCTCGAACAGTCCGAGGGCCGCCCCGAGTGGGTCTTCTACGAGGGCCCGCCCACCGCCAACGGCATGCCCGGCGCCCACCACATCGAGGCCCGCGTCTTCAAGGACGTCTTCCCCCGCTTCCGCACCATGCAGGGCTACCACGTCGGCCGCAAGGCCGGCTGGGACTGCCACGGCCTGCCGGTCGAGCTCGCGGTCGAGAAGGAGCTGGGCTTCAACGGCAAGAAGGACATCGAGGCGTACGGCATCGCCGAGTTCAACGCCAAGTGCCGCGAGTCGGTGACCCGCCACACCGACGCCTTCACCGAGCTGACCACCCGGATGGGCTACTGGGTCGACCTCGACGACGCCTACCGCACCATGGACCCCGAGTACGTCGAGTCCGTGTGGTGGTCGCTGAAGGAGATCTTCGGCAAGGGCCTCCTGGTGCAGGACCACCGCGTGGCCCCCTGGTGCCCCCGCTGCGGCACCGGCCTGTCCGACCACGAGCTGGCGCAGGGGTACGAGACGGTCGTCGACCCGTCGGTCTTCGTCCGCTTCCCCCTCACCTCCGGCCCGCTCGCCGACGAGGCCTCCCTGCTCGTCTGGACCACCACTCCCTGGACGCTGGTCTCCAACACCGCCGTCGCCGCGCACCCCGACGTCACCTACGTCGTCGCGACCGACGGCAGCGAGAAGCTCGTCGTCGCCGAGCCGCTCGTCGGAAAGGCCCTGGGCGAGGGCTGGGAGACGACCGGGCAGACCTTCACCGGCCGCGAGATGGAGCGCTGGACCTACGAGCGCCCCTTCACGCTCGTCGACTTCCCGAGCGCGAGCGAGGGAAGCGATGGACACGGCCCGGCCGGGGCCCACTACATCGTCAACGCCGAGTACGTGACGACCGAGGACGGTACGGGTCTGGTCCACCAGTCCCCCGCGTTCGGTGCCGACGACCTCCAGGTCTGCAAGGCGTACGGTCTTCCCGTCGTCAACCCGGTCCGCCCCGACGGCACCTTCGAGGAGGACCTGCCACTGGTCGGCGGCGTCTTCTTCAAGAAGGCCGACGAGGCGCTCACCGAGGACCTGGCCGCCCGCGGCAAGCTCTTCCGGCACGTCCCGTACGAGCACAGCTACCCGCACTGCTGGCGCTGCCACACCGCGCTCCTCTACTACGCGCAGCCGTCGTGGTACATCCGCACGACCGCGATCAAGGACCGGCTGCTCGCGGAGAACGAGAAGACCAACTGGTTCCCGGAGTCGGTCAAGAACGGTCGCTTCGGCGACTGGCTGACCAACAACGTCGACTGGGCGCTGTCCCGCAACCGTTACTGGGGCACCCCGCTGCCGATCTGGCGCTGCGAGGACGGCCACCTCACCTGCGTCGGCTCGCGCGCCGAACTGGGCGAGCTCGCCGGCACGGACCTGTCCGGTCTCGACCCGCACCGCCCGTTCATCGACGAGATCACGTTCACCTGCTCGCACGAGAACTGCCAGCTGGAGGCGTACCGCGTCCCGGAGGTCATCGACGCCTGGTACGACTCGGGCTCCATGCCGTTCGCTCAGTGGGGCTACCCGTACAAGAACAAGGAGCTGTTCGAGAGCCGCTACCCGGCGCAGTTCATCTCCGAGGCCATCGACCAGACCCGCGGCTGGTTCTACACGCTGATGGCGGTCGGCACGCTGGTCTTCGACAAGTCGTCCTACGAGAACGTGGTCTGCCTGGGCCACATCCTCGCCGAGGACGGCCGCAAGATGTCCAAGCACCTCGGCAACATCCTCCAGCCGATCCCCCTCATGGACCAGCACGGCGCCGACGCGGTCCGCTGGTTCATGGCGGCCGGCGGCTCCCCCTGGGCGGCCCGCCGCGTCGGCCACAACGCCATCCAGGAAGTCGTCCGCAAGACCCTCCTGACCTACTGGAACACGGTGGCCTTCCAGGCCCTGTACGCCCGTACGTCTGGCTGGGCCCCCTCCGCGGCCGACCCGGCCCCGGCGGACCGCACGGTCCTGGACCGCTGGCTGCTGAGCGAACTGAACGCCCTGGTGGACCAGGTCACGCAGGCGCTGGAGGGATACGACACCCAGCGCGCCGGCAAGCTCCTGTCCGCCTTCGTCGACGACCTGTCCAACTGGTACGTCCGCCGCTCGCGCCGCCGCTTCTGGCAGGGCGACGAGGCCGCGCTGCGCACGCTGCACGAGGTCGTCGAGACCGTGACCCGGCTGATGGCCCCGCTCACCCCGTTCATCACCGAGCGCGTCTGGCAGGACCTGGTGGTCCCGGTCACCCCGGACGCCCCCGAGTCGGTGCACCTGTCCGCCTGGCCGAAGGCCGACCTCACGGCCGTCGACCCGGAGCTGTCGGTCCAGATGGCGCTGGTCCGCCGACTGGTCGAGCTCGGCCGGGCGACCCGCGCCGAGTCGGGCGTCAAGACCCGCCAGCCGCTGTCCCGCGCCCTGGTCGCGGCGGCCGGCTTCGAGTCCCTCTCGCCCGAGCTGCACGCCCAGATCACCGAGGAGCTGAACGTCGAGTCCCTGGCCTCGCTCACTGATTCCTCCGCTGGTCCAGCGGGCGGCGGCTCGCTGGTCGACACGACCGCGAAGGCCAACTTCCGCGCCCTCGGCAAGCGATTCGGCAAGGGCGTCCAGGCGGTGGCCAAGGCGGTCGCGAACGCCGACGCTGCGGCCCTCTCGCTGGCCCTGCGCGAGGGCACGGCGTCGGTCGAGGTGGACGGCGAGACCGTCACCCTCGCTCCCGACGAGGTGATCATCACCGAGACGCCGCGCGAGGGCTGGTCGGTGGCCTCCGACTCGGGCGCGACCGTCGCCCTGGACCTGGAGATCACGCCGGAGCTGCGGCGCGCGGGCCTGGCCCGTGACGCCATCCGTCTCATCCAGGAGGCCCGCAAGAACAGCGGCCTGGACGTCGCGGACCGCATCGCCGTCCGCTGGACGTCCACCTCGCCCGCCACGGTGGAGGCACTGACCGAGCACGCGGCCCTGATCGCGGACGAGGTCCTGGCACTGGACTACGCACAGGGCGAGGCGGACGCGGCCTTCGGCGAGCCGTTCGAGGACGAGGGCCTGGCCCTGACGTTCCGCCTCCGCAGGACGGAGCGGTAGGACCTGTCTTCGAACCGCCGTCGTCGGGCCGCAGGCCGCGCCGTTCGGCATCCGGTGCTTCCCCGAGTTCCCGGCTCCGCTCGAACAGGGGAGACCCCATTGAGGGCAAGGCGGAGGACCGTCCTCGTACCGGACGTACGAGGACGACTCCGACCGCATCGCGAACGTGCGTGACAGGCGTCGCACGGCAGGGGCGGTTCGACCGCAGAACCTGGGACCGAGCCGGGGCAGCGTCCCCGGCTCCTCGGCGGGCCCGTCCGGAACCAACCGTTCCGGACGGGCCCGCCGACATTTGCCCCGGCCCGCGGCCGTATCCCCCGCACCCACCGGAACACGCAAAGGGCCGGGCCCCGGGGGAAAACCCCGGGGCCCGGCCCTCAGCCTGCCGACGGCTACGCGTTCACCGCGCGCACCCGGCTCAGTTGTCGTCCTCGTCGATCAGGAAACCGCGCATCGGCGACGGGGCCTGCTGCATCGGCTGCGGCGCCTGCGGCCGCACCGGCGCCATCGGCTGGGTCATCGCCGGCGACATCTGCTGCTGACCGCCGTACGAGGGCCCACCGCTCATGGACGGGTTGCCGCCCATCGGCTGGTTGCCGTGGTTGCCACCCATGCTGTGGCCCATGGCGCCTGCACCGGCCGGGGCCAGCGAGGGCGACGGCGGCAGCGAAGCGGTCGCCGGGGTGCGCGGCGGGGCGAGCGAGTCGTCCGCCTGGGTCTCCAGCTGACGCAGCTGGCTCTCCAGGTAGGACTTCAGCCGCGTGCGGTACTCGCGCTCGAAGCCGCGCAGGTCCTCGACCTTGCGCTCCAGCGTCGCGCGGGCCGACTCCAGCGAGCCCATCGCCACGCGGTGCTTCTCCTGCGCGTCCCGCTCCAGCGCGTCCGCCTTGGCCCGCGCGTCGCGCTCCAGCCCCTCGGCACGGCTGCGCGCCTCGCCGACGATCTTGTTGGCCTCGGAACGGGCCTCCGCGATCGCCTGGTCGGCCGTCTGCTGCGCGAGCGAGAGAACACGGGCGGCGCTGTCGCCGCCGGGGCCCTGACCGGGCTGCTGCATCTGCGGCGGCTGCTGCATCTGCTGCTGCGGGGCGTGACCGCCCATGGGGCCGCCCATCGGGCCACCCATGGGGCCGCCCTGCATCGGGCCGGGGCCGTGCGGACCCTGCGGACCGGGACCGTGCTGACCCTGGGGGCCCGGGCCGTGACCACTGGGGCCGGCGGGCAGCTGCGGAGCGCCACCGGGCAGCTGGGGCGGACCCATCTGCGGGGGCTGCTGCTGGACCGGCGGTCCCGATATGGCGGCGGGCACGGGGGCCCCGGGCCGGTCCTGCGGCTCCGGCTTGCGCATGCCCTGCTGCTGCTGGTTCTGCGCGGCGGCACGCGTGGCGGCGGCCAGCTTGGCGCGCAGGTCCTCGTTCTCACGGAGCAGGCGGGTCAGCTCGGCCTCGACCTCGTCGAGGAAGGCATCGACCTCGTCCTCGTCGTAGCCTTCTCGGAGACGGACGGTTGTGAACTGCTTGTTCCGCACGTCCTCGGGGGTCAGCGGCATCTCTTCTTCACCTCTACGTAGTCGTCGGCAGTCGGCAAGACCGTATCGCTCACAACCCGATCACGATGCCTCTCAGGATGAAAACGATGATCATCAGAACGAAGAAGGACAGGTCGAGTGCCACGCCCCCGAGACGCAGCGGCGGGATGAACCGCCGCAGAAGCTTGAGCGGTGGATCGGTGACCGTATAAGTGGCCTCGAGTATGACCACCATCGGCTTGCCGGGCTGCCATGAACGCGCGAACTGGAAGACGTAGTCCATGACCAGCCGGAAGATCAGCACGATGAGGAAACACGTCAACGCGATATAGACAACCTGCAGTGCGACGCCCATTTCGCGCTTCCCTCTCCCCTGGCTCTCTGGCTCCGGCCTCCCGGCCGGGTCGTTCTCGGTGTCGTGTTCTCAGCTCTGGTTGAAGAATCCGCCCTCAGCGATGCGGGCCTTGTCCTCCGCCGTGACATCGACGTTAGCAGGAGACAGCAGGAACACCTTCTGCGTCACGCGCTCAATGCTGCCATGGAGTCCGAAGACGAGTCCTGCCGCAAAGTCGACAAGTCGCTTCGCGTCCGTATCGTCCATCTCCGTGAGGTTCATGATCACCGGAGTGCCCTCACGGAAGTGTTCACCGATGGTACGGGCCTCGTTGTAGGTCCTGGGGTGCAGCGTGGTGATGCGGTACGGCTCCCGCTCGGACACGACCTTGGGCATGATCACCGGTGCGTTCTTCTCCATGTTCGGGCGTTCGGGTGTGATGGATGCCACGGGTGCGATCCGGGCGGGTCGTTCCCTTTCCACCGGGATCTGCACCGGCTCCCGCTGCGCGGGAGGCTGCACCGCTCGCACCGGTTCGTCCTGTTCGCGCTCCCGCTCGCGGTCCCGCTCCCGTTCGACCTGATGCGCGGGCTGATGCCGCCGCCGGTCGCGCTCGGGCTCCGGCTCGGGTTCGAATTCGTCATCGGGGTCGAACCCCGGACCGTCGTACCCATCGTCCTCCACGAGGCCGAGGTAGACCGCCATCTTGCGCATCGCGCCGGCCATGCTCTGAATCCTCCGCTCTGTGGTGGATCGGCATCTGTCACCAAGTGCCCCGCGATCCACTGTGGTCTGCCCGCCATCAGCGGGATTGACCATATTTTCTGCCGTGGTCCGACTCGTTTGGCGACGTTACCCGAGGCTCGGTCGGACTCCGAGTACCGCCGTACCGACGCGTACATGTGTCGCTCCGGCCGCGACAGCGTCCTCGAGGTCCGAACTCATCCCCGCGGAGACCATGTTCGCAGCCGGATGGTCCGCGCGCAGGCAGGACGAGAATTCCATCAGCCGATCGAAGGCGGCACGCCGCCGTCCCGCGTACGGTCCGGCGAGCGGCGCGACGGTCATCAGACCGGCGAGCCGCAGTCCGGGCGCCGCGGCGACCGCGGCGGCCAACTCCTCGATCCCGTCCGGCGCGACACCGCCTCGGACACCCCGCTCGCCACTCTCCGCGTCGAGCGCCACCTGTACGAGGCAGCCGAGTTCGCGGCCTTCGCGCACGGCCGCCCCCGAGAGTGCCGTGACCAGTTTGACCCGATCCACCGATTGCACAAAATCGGCATAACCGGCCACAGAACGAACCTTATTCGTCTGCAACTGACCGACAAAATGCCACGTGAGTGGCAGATCCGCACACGCGGCGGCCTTGGGGGCGGCGTCCTGGTCGCGGTTCTCCGCGACATGGCGCACACCGAGTTCACTCAGAATCCGCACATCGCTCGCGGGATAGGTCTTGGTGACCACGATGAGGGTCACCTCCTCCCGCGCGCGGCCCGCGGCGGAGCAGGCGGAAGCGATACGTTCTTCCACCCGTGCCAGATTTCCGGCGAGTTGGGTTCTACGGTCCGTCATGCCCTATCAGTCCAACCAGACATATCCGGCGAGCCGCCCGGTGGTGCGGTCGCGGCGGTACGAGAAGTGATCGCCCGATTCGAGGGTGCAGATCGTCGACGCCTGCCGGTCCTCCACCCCGAGCGCTTCGAGCTGGGCGTGGACCCCCGCGGTGACGTCCACGGCCGGGGTGCCCCAACTGGTCTCGGACCAGGAGGCCGGAACGGTCTCGGCGACCGCTGCCCGCATCGCGGCGGGGACCTCGTAGCACCGTCCGCAGACGGCCGGTCCGGTCCGGGCGACGATCCGCGAGGCCTTCGCGCCGAGCGCGGTCATCGCCTCGACCGCGGCGGGGACGACTCCGGCGACCAGTCCGGGGCGGCCCGCGTGCGCCGCAGCCACGATCCCGGCGTCGGGATCGGCGAGGAGTACGGGGACGCAGTCGGCGGTGAGCACGGCGAGCGCGAGCCCGCGCCGCGCGGTCACCAGCGCGTCCACGGCGGGGATCTGCGAGGCGTCCCCCCAGGGGGCGTCGACGACCGCGACGTCCCGTCCGTGCACCTGGTTCATCCAGACGACCCGCGCCGGGTCCAGGCCGAGGGCCCCGGCGGCGCGCTCCCGGTTCGCCAGAACGGCGGCGGGGTCGTCACCGACCGCGCCGCCGAGGTTGAGCTCCTCGTACGGAGCCGCGCTCACCCCGCCCCACCTGTCGGTGAAGGCGAAGTGCGCGCGGTCCGCCGAGGTCTCCGAGGCCACCGCAGGAACCGAGCGGTGCGGGACTATCACTTCAAGAAGTCCGGGACATCCAGCTCTTCGATCTGGGAGTCCGGGTAGGGCCGGGCCGGCGGGATGTGCGGCGCGGCGGTGACCGGCGGCAGGTGCTTCTCGGCCACCGGAGCGGGTTCGGCCGGCGGCGCGGGCTCCTCGCGCGGAGGCAGGGAACCCAGCCCGCCGGTGTGGCGCACGTGCTCGGACCGGACCGACGGCGCCGGCTCCTCGCGCTTGGCGGAGTTCGCGCTCAGGACGTTCTCGCGGCGGGCCGGCGGCTGCCCGCCGTCGAAGCCGGCCGCGATCACGGTGACGCGCACCTCGTCGCCCAGCGCGTCGTCGATGACGGCGCCGAAGATGATGTTCGCCTCGGGGTGAGCCGCCTCGCTCACCAGCTGGGCGGCCTCGTTGATCTCGAAGAGACCGAGGTCGCTGCCACCGGAGATGGAGAGCAGGACACCGCGGGCGCCGTCGATGGACGCCTCCAGGAGCGGCGAGGAGATCGCCATCTCCGCGGCGGCCACCGCGCGGTCGTCGCCGCGGGCGGAACCGATGCCCATGAGCGCCGATCCGGCCTCGGACATGACCGACTTGACGTCGGCGAAGTCGAGGTTGATCAGACCGGGCGTCGTGATGAGGTCGGTGATGCCCTGGACGCCCGAGAGCAGCACCTGGTCGGCCGACTTGAACGCGTCGAGCACGCTGACCTGCCGGTCCGAGATGGACAGCAGCCGGTCGTTGGGGATGACGATGAGGGTGTCGACCTCTTCGCGGAGCTCGGCGATGCCGTCCTCCGCCTGGTTCGCGCGGCGCCGACCCTCGAAGGTGAACGGGCGGGTGACCACGCCGATCGTCAGGGCGCCCAGGGAGCGCGCGATGTTCGCGACGACGGGTGCGCCGCCGGTGCCGGTGCCGCCGCCCTCCCCGGCGGTGACGAAGACCATGTCGGCCCCCTTGAGGACCTCCTCGATCTCCTCGCGGTGGTCCTCTGCCGCCTTGCGACCGACGGCCGGGTTGGCCCCGGCGCCGAGTCCGCGGGTGAGTTCGCGGCCGACGTCGAGCTTGACGTCGGCGTCGCTCATCAACAGGGCTTGCGCATCCGTGTTGATCGCGATGAACTCGACGCCCTTGAGACCGACCTCGATCATTCGGTTGATGGCATTGACACCACCGCCGCCGACACCGATGACCTTGATGACTGCGAGGTAGTTCTGCGGTGCTGCCACGTCGAAGGCCTCTCGCCTCGAGTTACGTGTCGTCGCTTGACGGTGTTCCCGCCGCGACGACGGATGCCGATTGGGGCGGTCCGAAACGCCGACCCAAACCCTAACGTTGAAGTTTAGGGTTACCAGTGTGTCTGCTTCATGGACTCTTCCGAACAGGACACTAAGTCGACAAGTGGCGCGTGTTCAACGAACACGCCGAACCTCCCGTTTTTCTTTTCACCCTATGTGATCACCCGTAGCGCTGACCAACCAGGGTGCTGGCCAGGCCACATATGCGTCAACCGTCCGATACCGCAGGGGCGGTGGGCGCACTCACGTCGAAGTGTCCCGCTTTGGGGGCGGCTTTCATCAGAGCGGTGAGAACCTCGGCCTTCACCGACCCGTCCTCGCCGCTGCCCCAGTTCACCGTACGGCCCCGGGTGAGTTCCAGGGAGATCGCATCGTACGAGGTGATCCGTACGACCTCGGTGTCCTTGGCGACATCGCCCGGGAGTCCGCCCGCGACCCGGACCGCCTCCCGCACCAGCCGATCGCTGCCGAAGCGGCGCAGACCGGGGGACTGACGAGGAGTCAGTTCCAGGATCGGTACGCGCCCGGGTGCTTTGTCCACGGTCGCGAAACGCACGCCCTTCGCATCCACTTCGACGAACTTCGCACCCTTTTTCATCAGCAGGACCGGCTGCCGTTCGGTCACTTTAAGTCCGATTCCGTGCGGCCATGACCGCACGACATCCACCGAGTCGACACGACGCACCTTCTGGCGCAACCGGTCGGCGATGGCATCGGTGTCCACGGAGATGAGCGGGGCGCCGATCGGCACCGCCGCGGCGGCCTCGACCTCGGCCGGGGTCAGCACGTCGACACCGGTCGTCCTGACCCGTTCGACCCGGAGCCAGGGCGAGCCGTAGAGCGCCCAGACGGCTCCCGAACCGAGCAGCAGGACCAGCACGCCGGTCACGATCGACTGGGCACGGCTGGGCCGCCAACGCCCTTCGGGGCTCGGCGGGTCGGCCGGGGAGTCCTTCTGCTGCGCTGCACCGCGCTGGGCGGTCGTCGGTCCGGCCACGCTCGCTCCTCACACCGGGTCCGGGAGCCGCGCCCCCGGACCCGTCCGCCTCACACGCCTCGGCGTGCGGCAATCGCCTCGTACACCATCCCGACGAGCAGGTCGTCGGCGTCCCTGCGGCCGAACTCGGCGGCGGCGCGGGACATTTCGTACAGCCGGTGCGGATCGGCGAGCACCGGGAGGACGTTGCCCTGCACCCACTCGGGGGTGAGCGCCGCGTCGTCCACCAGCAGACCGCCGCCCGCGTTCACCACCGGCTGCGCGTTGAGCCGCTGTTCGCCGTTGCCGATGGGCAGCGGCACATAGGCGGCGGGCAGCCCGACGGCGGAGAGCTCGGCGACGGTCATCGCGCCCGCGCGGCAGAGCATCATGTCGGCCGCCGCGTACGCAAGATCCATCCGGTCCACGTACGGTACCGGGATGTACGGCGGCATACCGGGCATGTTGTCGACGTGCGGCAGTTCGTTCTTCGGGCCGACCACGTGCAGGATCTGGATCCCGGAGCGCTGCAGCAGCGGGGCGACGCGCTGGACCACCTCGTTGAGGCGGCGCGCGCCCTGGGAGCCGCCGGAGACCAGCAGCGTCGGCAGGTTGGGGTCCAGGCCGAAGGTGGCGCGCGCCTCGGGACGGACCCGGGCGCGGTCCAGGGTGGCGATGGTCCGGCGCAGCGGGATGCCGATGTAGCGGGCGCCGCGGAGCTTGCTGTCGGGGGTGGAGACGGCGACCCCGTGGGCGTACCGCGAGCCGATCTTGTTGGCCAGACCGGGCCGGGCGTTGGCCTCGTGGACGACGATCGGCACACCGGCGCGCTTGGCCGCCAGATAGCCGGGCAGGGCGACGTAGCCGCCGAAGCCGACCACGCAGTCGGCCTTGGTGCGCTCCAGGACCTGCTCGGCGGCCTTGATGGTGCCGCGCAGCCGTCCCGGGACGGTGATCAGTTCCGGGGTGGGCTTGCGCGGCAGCGGTACGGCCGGGATGAGGGCGAGTTCGTACCCCCGCTCGGGTACGAGCCTGGTCTCGAGTCCGCGCTCCGTGCCGAGGGCAGTGATCCCCACGGTCGGGTCCTGCCTGCGCAGGGCGTCCGCGAGGGCGAGCGCGGGCTCGATGTGGCCGGCAGTCCCCCCGCCGGCGAGTACGACATGCACCGAAATTCACCGCTCTCCGGACGGACGCTTCTTGACGCGCCGTCTCATCGTCTTCCATCTCACCCCGGGCCTCCGCATGGCCAGGGCCGCCTTCGCGGCGGGTTCCTCTCGCGCGAACGCGATCAGCAGCCCGACGGCGAACATGGTCGGCAGCAGGGCCGACCCTCCGTAGGAGAACAGCGGGAGCGGGACACCGGCGATCGGCAGCAGGCCGAGCACCGCACCGATGTTGATCACGAACTGCACCATGATCCAGGTGGTCACGCCTCCCGCGGCGTACCTCACGAAGGGGTCCTCCGTGCGTCCGGCCACGCGGATACTCGCATAGCCTAGAGCCGCGAAGAGAGCGAGCACCGACAGCGTCCCCGCCAGCCCCAGTTCCTCCCCGGTGATGGCGAAGATGAAGTCGGTGTGAGGTTCAGGCAGTTGACCCCATTTTTCCACACTCGCGCCGAGCCCGGAACCGAACCATCCGCCGGAGGCCAGGGCGTAGATGCCGTGCACGGCCTGCCAGCAGGAGTCGTCGGGGCCCGGCTCGGTGGCGCCCACGCAGGCGAGGCGGGACATCCGGTTCGGGCTGGTCTTGATCAGCACGAAGGCGATCACGGTGGCGAAGGCGAGCACCCCGGCGAAGAGCCGGGTGGGGGCACCCGCCAGCCAGAGCAGTCCGAACAGGATCGCCGTGAGAATGATCGCAGTGCCCATGTCACCGCCGAGCATGATCAGCCCGAGGAGCAGGAAGGCGACCGGGACGAGCGGCACGAGCATGTGCTTCCACTGCGTGAGCAGTTGCTTGTCCTGTTTACGGGCGAGCAGGTCGGCGCCCCACAGGACCAGCGCGAGCTTGCCGAACTCGCTGGGCTGGAGCTGGAAGGGGCCGCCCAGCGAGAGCCAGTTCTGGTTGCCGTTGATCGACATCCCGATCCCCGGCACCTGGACCAGCGCCATCAGGAAGACGGCTCCCAGGAGCAGCGGGTAGGACAGCGCCCGGTGGAGCTTGACGGGCATCCGGGCGGCGATCGCCATCAGAACGGCGCCGATGACGGCGGCGAGGAACTGCTTGCGGAAGAAGTAGCCGCCGGGCTTGTTCAGCTCCAGGGCCTTGATCATCGAGGCGGAGTAGACCATCACCAGGCCGAGCACGGTGATCAGCAGGCCTGCGCCCAGGATCAGGTAGTACGCGGTCAGGGGACGGTCCCAGGCCCGCCGTGCCCGCTCGTACAGCCGCCGTGCCGCGCCGCCGCGAGGGGCGCGGGGCGAACCGGCGGTCCGGCCCTTGGGGCGGGGTGCGGCGGGGCGCCGGGGACCGGTGGCGGAGCGGACACGCAGGAGGGGCCCGAGGGGTGCCCCGGCGCCCGCGGGCAGGGGCGGGGCGAGTGCCCGGCTGATCGCCGCGGGGACCCGTGGGCGGTTCCCACGGGCCACTGCGGCAGAACTCTCTTCGGCCGGCATTGTCGCTGTCCCCTCCACTGTGCGTGCCCGGGGCCGCCGCCGAGGGCCGGGCGCCCGCGCCCGGTCGTGCGGACGGTGCGGCGCGGAGACCGGCCCCGTCAGTCGCTCTCGGCCGCGAGCGCGCGGACCGCGTCCGCGAACGCCTCGCCCCGCTTGTTGTAGTTGACGAACATGTCCATCGAGGCGCAGGCCGGGGCCAGCAGGACGGTGTCCCCCGGTCCGGCGAGCCGGGCCGCCTCGCGGACCGCCTCGGACATCGCCCCAGTGTCGGTCCGGTCGAGGTCGACCACCGGGACCTCGGGGGCGTGTCGCGCGAGGGCTTCGCGGATCAGCGCCCGGTCCCGGCCCATCAGCACCACACCCCGCAGCCGCCCGGCGGCCCCGGTCACCAGTTCGTCGAAGGTGGCGCCCTTGGCGAGGCCGCCGGCGATCCACACGATCGGGTCGTAGGCGGCGAGGGACGCCTCCGCGGCGTGGGTGTTGGTGGCCTTGGAGTCGTCGACGTAGGCGACGTCCGCGACGTCCGCGACGTGCTCGATGCGGTGCGGGTCGGGGCGGAAGGCCCGCAGGCCGTCCCGTACCGCCGCGGGCTCGACGCCGAAGGCGCGGGCCAGGGCTGCCGCCGCCAGGGCGTTGGCGACGTTGTGCGGGGCGGCCGGGACGACGTCGGAGACCTCGGCGAGCTCCTGGGCCTGCTCGTGCCGGTTCTCCACGAAGGCCCGGTCGACGAGGATGCCGTCGACGACGCCCAGCTGGGAGGGGCCGGGCGTGCCCAGGGTGAAGCCGATGGCGCGGCAGCCCTCCTCGACGTCCGCCTCGCGGACCAGGTCCTCGGTCGCCTTCTGAGCCGCGTTGTAGACGCAGGCGACGCGGTTGCCCTCGTAGATCCGGCCCTTGTCGGCGGCGTACGCCTCCATGGAGCCGTGCCAGTCGAGGTGGTCGGGGGCGAGGTTGAGGACGGCCGCGGAGTGGGCGCGCAGCGAGGGCGCCCAGTGCAGCTGGTAGCTGGACAGCTCGACGGCGAGGACGTCGTACTCCTCGTCGCCGAGGACGGCGTCGAGGAGGGAGACGCCGATGTTGCCGACGGCCGCGGTGCGCAGCCCGGCCGCCTCCAGGATGGAGGCGAGCATCCGTACGGTCGTGGTCTTGCCGTTCGTGCCGGTGACCGCGAGCCAGGGCGCGGCGCCGGGCCCGCGCAGCCGCCAGGCGAGTTCGACATCGCCCCAGACCGGGACGCCCGCCTCGGCGGCCGCGGCGAACAGCGGCTTGTCGGGCCTCCAGCCGGGGGCGGTGACGACGAGCTCGGTGGACTCGGGCAGGGTCGCCCCGTCGCCGAGGCGGACGGTGATGCCCTCGGCCTCCAGTTCGGCGGCCTGTGCGCGGGAGCGCTCGTCGTCCCCGTCGTTGACGACCGTGACGACGGCGCCCAGGCCGTGCAGCGCGCGGGCCGCGGGGATTCCGGAGACGCCCAGTCCGGCGACGGTGACGTGCTTGCCCTGCCAGTCCACTGTGCTCACTTCTCGGCTGCCCATCCCGCGTAGAAGAGTCCGAGGCCGACGATCACGCACATGCCCTGGATGATCCAGAAACGGACCACCACGAGGACCTCGGACCACCCCTTGAGTTCGAAGTGGTGCTGGAGCGGTGCCATCCGGAAGACCCGCTTGCCGGTCATCTTGAAGGAACCGACCTGGATGACCACGGACATGGTGATCATCACGAAGAGACCGCCGAGGACGGCCAGCAGGAACTCCGTGCGGGAGCAAATCGCCAGGCCGGACAGCGCGCCGCCGAGGGCGAGCGAGCCGGTGTCGCCCATGAAGATCTTGGCGGGCGAGGTGTTCCACCACAGGAAGCCGAAGCAGGCGCCCATCAGCGCGGAGGCGACCACGGCGAGGTCGAGCGGATCGCGTACCTGGAAACAGGCGTTGGGGTTGGTCAGGGCCTCCGCGTTGGCGCAGGACTCCTGGAACTGCCACAGCCCGATGAAGGTGTACGCGCCGAAGACCATCACGGACGCGCCGGTGGCCAGGCCGTCGAGGCCGTCCGTGAGGTTCACGCCGTTGGACATGGCGAGGATCATGAACAGGGCCCAGACGACGAACAGCACCGGGCCGATCTTCCAGCCGAAGTCCGTGACGAACGACAGCTTGGTGGAGGCCGGGGTGTTGCCGCGGGAGTCGGCGAACTGGAGCGAGAGCACCGCGAAGGCGACGCCGACGATCAGCTGGCCCGCCATCTTCGCCTTGGCCCGCAGGCCCAGCGAACGCTGCTTGACGATCTTGATGTAGTCGTCGAGGAAGCCGACGAGGCCCATGCCGGCCATCAGGAAGAGCACCAGCACGCCGGAGAAGGTCATCGGCTCGCCGGTGATCACCTTCGCCAGGAAGTACGCGATGATCGTGGCCAGGATGAAGGCGATCCCACCCATGGTGGGGGTGCCCTTCTTGGACCCGTGGGTGCGCGGGCCGTCGTCCCGGATGAACTGGCCGTAGCCCTTGCGGGCCAGCAGTTTGATCAGCAGCGGAGTCCCGACCAGGGTCAGGAAGAGCCCGATGGCCCCCGCGAACAGGATCTGCCTCATCGGCCGGCGACCTCGCCCTCGGACGCGTTCTCCAGCAGTGCCATGGCGACCTGCTCCAGGCCGACCGACCGGGACGCCTTCACCAGCACGACGTCTCCCGGGCGCAGTTCACTGCGCAACAGGTCGACCGCAGCCTGTGCGTCGGACACGTGCACCGACTCCTCACCCCACGAACCCTCGTTGTATGCGCCCAGTTGCAGCCAGGAGGCCTCTTTGCCCCCCACCGCGACGAGCTTGCTGACGTTGAGCCGGACGGCGAGCCGTCCGACCGCGTCGTGCTCGGCGAGCGAGGCGTCGCCCAGCTCGGCCATGGGGCCGAGCACCGCCCACGTACGGCGGCCCCTCCCCATGGCGGCCAGTGCGCGCAGCGCTGCCTTCATGGATTCGGGGTTCGCGTTGTAGGCGTCGTTGACGATCGTCACGCCGTCCGGACGCTCGGTGACCTCCATGCGCCAGCGGGAGAGGGTGCCCGCCTCGGAGAGCCCTTCGGCGATCTCGTCTGCGGACAGGCCCAGCTCATGGGCGACGGCGGCCGCGGCGAGCGCGTTCGACACGTGGTGCTCACCGTACAGGCGCATCGTCACATCGCTGCACCCGGTGGGTGTGTGGAGCGTGAAAGCGGGGCGGCCGTCGTCGGTGAGACGTACGTTCTCGCCCCGTACGTCCGCTTCCGCGGCCTCGCCGAAGAGCAGCACCCGTGCCTTCGTGCGGGAGGTCATGGCGCGGACGAGCGGGTCGTCGGCGTTGAGCACGGCGACGCCGTCCTCGGGCAGGGACTCGACCATCTCGCCCTTCGCCCGGGCGATCTGCTCCCGGCCGCCGAACTCGCCGATGTGGGCGGTGCCGACGTTGAGGACGAGGCCGATCCGGGGCGGGACGAGACCGGTGAGGTAGCGGATGTCGCCGATGTACCGTGCACCCATCTCCAGGACCAGGTGCCGGGTCTCCTCGGTGGCGCGCAACGCGGTCAGCGGCAGGCCGATCTCGTTGTTGAGGTTGCCCGCCGGATAGACGGTGGGGCCCTTGCGTTCGAGGAGTTGGGCGATGACGTCCTTGGTGGAGGTCTTGCCCGCGGAGCCGGTGAGGGCGACGACGGTGGTGCCGAGGCGGCCGACGACGGCGCGGGCGAGCGCGCCGAGCGCGGCCACGACGTCGTCGACGACGATCGCCGGAACACCGACCGGGCGGGCGGCCAGCACGGCTGCCGCGCCCGCCTCGACGGCGCGCTGCGCGTAGTCGTGGCCGTCGACCCGCTCTCCGACGAAGGCGGCGAACAGGCTGCCCTGCTCCACCTCTCGGGAGTCGATGACGACGGGCCCGCTGACGACCGCTGCCTGATCGGGTATGTCGTGTGGCTGCCCGCCGACGATTTCGGCGATCTCGGCGAGGGAAAGGGCGATCACTTGGTCATCCCTGACTGTTGTTCTCGTGGGTGTGGGCGCGGTCGGCGGTCCCGGAGGTGCCGCCGTGTCCCAGGGAGCGTTCGATGGCCGCGCGCAGGACCACGCGGTCGTCGAAGGGGCGTACCACGCCATGGATGTCCTGCCCCTGCTCGTGGCCCTTGCCGGCGACCAGCACGGTGTCACCGGGCTCGGCTCGGGCGACCGCGGCGGCGATGGCGGCGGCCCGGTCGGCGTCGACCAGGACGTCGCCCCGCTCGTGGACGGGCACCTCGGCGGCGCCCGCGAGCATGGCGGCGAGGATTCCGAGCGGGTCCTCGGAACGGGGGTTGTCCGAAGTCAGTACGGCG
The DNA here is from genome assembly GCF_040636995.1 of Streptomyces sp. NPDC032161. Classification (NCBI taxonomy): domain Bacteria; kingdom Bacillati; phylum Actinomycetota; class Actinomycetes; order Kitasatosporales; family Streptomycetaceae; genus Streptomyces; species Streptomyces sp. NPDC032161. The sequence continues at coordinate 339,431 of NZ_JBEZVN010000002.1, forward strand.
GTGTCGGCGAGCCGGGCCGCGGCTGCGCCCATCGGGCCGCGCTTGGTGGTGTCGCGGTCGCCGCCGCAGCCGAGGACGACGTGCAGCCTGCCCCGGGTGACCTTGCGCAGCGAACGGAGCACGGACTCGACGGCGTCGGTCTTGTGCGCGTAGTCGACGACGGCGAGGTAGTCCTGCCCGGCGTCGACGCGCTCCAGCCGCCCGGGGACGCCGGGGACGGCGGCGACGCCGTCGGCCGCGGTCTGCGGGTCGAGGCCCGCGACGGCGAGCGTGACGACGGCGGCGAGGGCGTTGGCCACGTTGAACGGGCCGGGCAGCGGAGCCCTGGCGGCGATCCGCTCGTCCTTGGGGCCGACGACGGTGAACGTGGAGCCCAGCGGGCCCACCTCGACGTCCTCGGCACGCCAGTCGGCGTCCGGGTGGCCCTCGGCGGAGAAGGTGACGACCGGGACCGACGCCTCGGCGACCAGCCTGCGGCCGTAGGCGTCATCGAAGTTGACGATGCCCTGCCGGCTGCGGCGCGGGGTGAAGAGCTGCGCCTTGGCCTGGAAGTAGTCCTCCATCCCGGAGTGGAACTCCATGTGCTCCGGGCTGAGGTTGTTGAAGACCGCAACGTCGAAGACGCATCCGTCGACCCGGCCGAGGACCAGCGCGTGGCTGGAGACCTCCATGGTCACCGCGTCGACCCCGCGCTCGCGCATCACGGCGAGCAGCGCCTGGAGGTCGGTGGCCTCGGGGGTGGTGCGCTCGGACTTGATGCGTTCGTCGCCGATCCGCGTCTCCACCGTGCCGATCAGTCCGGTGGCCCGGCCGGCGGCGCGCAGGCCGCCCTCGACGAGGTACGCGGTGGTGGTCTTTCCGGAGGTTCCGGTGATGCCGATCCGCAGGAGGTCCTCGCCGGGACGTCCGTAGATCTCGGCGGCGAGTTCGCCCATACGGGCGCGCGGGTCCTCGGTGACCAGGACCGGCAGTCCGGTGGCGGCGGCGCGCTCGGCTCCGGCCGGGTCGGTGAGGACCGCCGCGGCTCCGAGGCCGGCCGCCTGGGCGGCGAAGTCGGCGCCGTGGAAGCGGGCACCCGGCAGAGCGGCGTAGACGTCGCCGGGGCGGACCGCCCGGGAGTCGTGGGTGATGCCGGTGACCTCGGCGGTCCCCGGCGGCTCGACTCCCAGCCGGGCTGCCAGCTCACCGAGCGGCGTCGGCCTGAGCCGATCCGGGCGGGGCGCTCCCGGCTGGTTCACGGGGGCGGCCTTCTGGGTGGTTTGGAACTGATCAGCGTGGGGCACGGCGGTGAGCGTACCGGGCTCACCCGGCCTCTCGCGAAGTGAGGGGCCGGGGTCCCGGTGGTTCCCGTTCCGGTTCCCGGGATCGGGGGTGATGGTCGTCACTGATCGGTTCCCCGTGTTCACTGGCCGGGATCGAAGGACACCGGCAGCCTGGCCGGCGGCCGGCCGGACGGCGGGGTCTGGAGGGTCTTCAGCGCGAACTCCATGACCTCCTTGTAGATCGGCCCGCAGATCTGGCCGCCGAAGTAGCTGCCCCTGGTGGGGTTCTGGATCGCGCAGTAGACGGTGACCTGCGGGTCGTCGGCCGGTGCGAAGCCCGCGAAGGACGCGGTGTAGCCGCGGTAGCCGCCGCGTACGGGATCGACCCGGTTGGCCGTACCGGTCTTGCCCGCCACCCGGTAGCCGGGGATCTTCGCCTTCGTCCCGGTGCCCTCCTCGTCGCCGACCACCGACTCCAGCATGGCGGCGAGCGTCTTGGCTGTCTTCTCGCCGACCACCCGGGTCTTCTTCGGCTCGGGCGCGGACTCGAAGCGCCCGTCGGGGCCCTTGGTGCCGCGTACCAGCGTGGGGGCGATGCGGACGCCGCCGTTCGCGATCGTCGAGTAGATGGAGGCGGCCTGCATCGCGTTGACCGAGAGGCCCTGGCCGAACGGGATCGTGTACTGCTGCGAGGTCGACCAGTCCCCGGGCTTGGCGAGGATGCCGGGGGTCTCGCCCGGGTAGCCGAGTCCGGTCGGCGAGCCGATCCCGAACTTGCGCAGGTAGGAGTAGAGGACCCGGTTGGCCTCGGCCTGCGTCTCGCCGAGTTCGCCGGTGGCCAGGATGGTGCCGATGTTGCTGGACTTGGCGAGTACGCCGTTGAGCGTCAGGTACCAGGTGGCGTGGTCGATGTCGTCCTTGAAGAGCCGGTCGCCGCGGTGCAGCCGGTTCGGGACGGTGACGTGGGTGCCGGGGGTGGCGACACCCTCCTCCAGCACGGCGGCCATGGACATGACCTTGCTGGTGGAGCCGGGTTCGTAGGCGTCCTGGAGCGCCGCGTTGCCCAGGGACGCCGCATCGGCCTTCGAGAGGTCGTTGGGGTCGAAGCCGGGCGCGTTGGCCATGGCGAGGACCTCTCCGGTCCTGGTGTTCTGCACGACCACGTAGCCGCGGTCCGCCTTGGACTTCTTCACCTGGGCGGTGATGGCCTGCTGGGCGGCCCACTGGATGTCGCGGTCGATGGTCAGCTCGATGTCGGAGCCGGGCACGGCCGGGACCTCCTTGGTACCCGCGGTGGGCACCCTCCGGCCGCCGGACTGGGCGTAGCTGATCGTGCCGTCCTCACCCGCGAGCTGCTTGTTCAGCTGCGCCTCCAGGCCGCCCGCGCCCTTGCCCTCGGCGTTGACGTAGCCCAGTATCCCGGCGGCGAGTCCCCCGTTGGGATAGACCCGCTTGGTGGTGGCCTCCTGGAAGACGCCCGCCAGTACATTGCCCCCGGGGCCGCCCGCCGCCTTGTCCTTGGCCGCCTTCTCGGCGAAGACGGACTTGAGGTCCCTGATCTGGTTCCAGACCTGCGGGGTCTGCCGGCGGGCAAGGACGGCGTAGCGGCCCTTGCCCGTCAGCTTGGCGGTCAGCTCGGTGGCGTCGGCGCCGAGGATCGGGGCGAGGAGTTCGGCCGCCTGCCGGGGCGCGTCGGGGATCTTGCTGAACTCGGGCGTGAACATCGACGGGTCCGCGGTGATGTCGTACGCGTCGACGCTGGTGGCCAGCGCGACGCCGCGGCGGTCGGTGATCTGGCCGCGTTCGGCGGCGACGGTGTGCTTGAAGTAGCGGTTCACCTCGGCCTTGGCCGCGTACGCGTTGGCGTCGACGGCCTGGACCTGGAGGAGCCGGACCACGAACACCAGCATGACGAGCGTCAGGGTGAAACCGACCAGGCGGAGGCGGGGGCGCGGACTGCCGAGCCGCAGGCGGCGCGCGGGTCGGTCGCGGGGCGCGCGGGAGCGGGACGCAGGGGGCGCGGACCTGCGGGGGGCGGGCCGGGGGCGACCCTTGCCCCCCGCGGAGCCGCGCGGGCGTGCGGGGCCGGGGACCCGGCGGCGCGGTGGTTCCTTGGGCGGCACTGCGTCACCTGCCGGGGCTCGTCGAGGGCTGGTCCGCCGGGGTGCTCGGCCCGGCGGAGGGGTTCGGGGCGGCGCCCGTGGGAACGGTCGTCGCCGAGGGGGCGGGCGAGGGCGGTACCGGATCGGTGGCCCGCACGGTCGCGGTCGCCGTTCCGGAGGCGGGCGGGACGGGCTTGCGCGGCGGTGCGGTGGTGGGCTCGGGGGCCGGTTCGGCGGTGGCCTCGTCGGGTACGCCCTGCACCTTGCCGTTCGGGCCGAGGAAGGCGGGGCTGCCACCGGGCACCATGCCCAGTTCGCGGGCCCGCCGCTCCAGCGCGTCCGGCCTGGAGAGGCCGTCGACGTCGTGCTGGAGGGCCTGCTCCTCGTCGGTCAGCTCGGTGGTCCGCTTCTTCAGCTCGCTCAGCTTGAACGATCCTTCGTTGATGGCCGAGTTGAGCATCAGGAGCGCGATCAGACCACCGCCGAGGAGCAGGACGACGAGCAGGACGAAGGGGGTACGGGCCGCGGTGCTGGGACCGGACGGCATCAGCCGGGCGAGCCGCGCGGCCCGCCCCCTCGCCTGCCGGGCCGGTCCGCTCACCGCCCCGCCCCGCTCGTCGTCGCTGTCGGGACCCCCGGACGGGTGCTCATCGCTCGTCCTCGCGGATCCGCTCGGCGCCGCGCAGCCGGGCGGGGGCGGCGCGCCGGTTCTCGGCGACCTCCTCCTCCGTGGGCAGCTCCGCGCCGCGCGTCAGCAGCTTCAGCCGGGGCTGGTAGCGCTCGGGCACGACGGGCAGTCCGGGCGGTGCCGTGGTGGCGGCGCCCGCCGCGAAGACCTGCTTGACCAGCCTGTCCTCCAGCGAGTGGTACGAGAGGACGGCGATGCGTCCGCCGACCGCGAGGCTCCGCACCGCGGCCGGAATGGCCCGTTCCAGGACGGCGAGCTCGCCGTTGACCTCGATGCGCAGCGCCTGGAACGTGCGCTTGGCGGGGTTGCCCCCGGTGCGCTTGGCGGCCTGCGGCAGAGCGTCACGGATCAGCTCGACGAGCCGGGCGCTGTTGCTGAACGGCTCCTTCTCGCGCTCGCGCACGATCGCCGAGACGATCCGCTTGGCCTGCTTCTCCTCGCCGTACGCGCGCAGGATCCGGACCAGTTCGCCCGGGGGGTAGGTGTTGAGGACCTCGGCGGCGCTGACGCCCGTGGTCTGGTCCATGCGCATGTCGAGCGGGGCGTCCTGGGCGTAGGCGAAGCCGCGGTCGGCCTCGTCCAGCTGCATGGAGGAGACGCCGAGGTCGAACAGGACGCCCTGGACCTTCGGGACGCCGAGCCTGGCGAGCACCTCGGGCAGTTCGTCGTAGACCGCGTGCACCAGGGTGGCCCGGTCGCCGTACGGGGCGAGCCGTTCGCCGGAGAGCCGCAGCGCCTCCTTGTCCCGGTCGAGGGCGATCAGCCGCGCCGAGGGGAACGCCGAGAGCAGCGCCTCGCTGTGCCCGCCGAGGCCGAGGGTGCAGTCGACGACCACGGGATGCTGCGGCTCCGGCGCCTCCAGAGCAGGGGCCAACAGGTCCAGGCACCGCTGGAGCATCACCGGGACGTGTCGGGTCTGGCTCATGCGCCCTCTCAGGCTCAGGTCCGGTGCGGCGGACGTACGGGCGGGTCCCCGCCCGCTCAGAAGGGGAGGCCGTCCGGCGCCGGGGAAGGGGCACCGGGCGACCGTCGAGCGGGAGAGGGCCGGACCGTACGTACGCGGCACACGGGGGAATTCCACGGAATGTGCGGGGTGTCGTGACTTCCGGTCACTTTAGTCCACCCTGCCATTCGATCGATTCCCGATCAATCAGCCGGACAGCGCGTCGCCGGGCCCCTCGTCCACCTGGTCCTTCACCCGCAGGAATGAACTGTTGTGAGACTTGTGGGTTACCTCACAACAGAAGTCGTTGACGTTCTTTGTCCCCTTCCACAGCACGACGCGACCGGGCGCGGGAGATAACGTCGTAGCCATGTCGACTTCCGCGCACTCCCCCGCCGGGCCCTCCGCACCCGTTGCCGCCCCGGACCGCACCGGGGACACGGTCACCGACCGCCTGGTCGAGGCGAACGTCCGGTACGCCGCAGATTTCGAGGACCCGGGCATGGACGCCAAGCCGGTCCTGCACGTCGCCGTGGTCGCGTGCATGGACGCCCGGCTCGACCTGCACGACGCGCTCGGTCTCGCCCTCGGCGACTGCCACACCATTCGCAACGCGGGCGGTGTGGTCACCGACGACGTCATCCGTTCGCTGACCATCAGCCAGCGGGCGCTCGGCACCCGCAGCATCGTCCTGATCCACCACACGAATTGCGGTCTGGAATCGATCACCGAGGAATTCCGCCAGGAACTGGAGGCGGAGGTCGGACAGCGTCCGGTCTGGGCGGTGGAGGCGTACAAGGACGCCGATCAGGACGTGCGGCAGTCGATGCAGCGCGTGCGCACCTCGCCGTTCCTTCTGCACACGGACGACGTCCGCGGTTTCGTCTTCGACGTGACGACCGGCCTGCTGCGCGAGGTGCTCCCCGTCGCCTGACCGCCCCCGACCACAAGGACCGCCTCCTTGCCGGCAGGACCGCCTCCTTGCCGTCTTGGACGTCCGGACGGCCTCCCGTCCCCTCGGACGGCCCCTGCGGATCCCGACGAAACCCATCGAACCCGACATACCGCCCCGAGTTGTCCACAGGCGAGTGACACGAAGCGATAACGGCACAAGAATGCGCGTGTGACATCTCGCCGGACGCCTCCGGTGAGGTGTCCGTGTTTCGGGGTGGGCCGGACCGCCGCGCGCGCATCCGGTCCGTGAATGGGGTATCCCCTCTGCTCCTGGTGAGCGTGGGACAGGGCCGAGGAGGGCCGGGTGACGACCTATGACGATCGAGCGAGCCTCACAGATCTGACCGCGATCACGGAGCGGGTCCGCAGGTCGGTGGAGAGCGTGATCGAGGGCAAGCCCGAGGTCGTGCGGCTCTCGCTGACCGTGCTGCTCGCGGAGGGGCACCTCCTCATCGAGGACGTGCCCGGGGTCGGCAAGACGATGCTGGCCAAGGCGCTGGCCCGGTCCGTCGACTGCTCGGTGCGGCGCATCCAGTTCACACCGGACCTGCTGCCCTCGGACATCACCGGCGTGTCCGTCTTCGACCAGCAGCGGCGGGACTTCGAGTTCAAGCCGGGCGCGATCTTCGCGCAGATCGTGATCGGCGACGAGATCAACCGCGCCTCGCCGAAGACGCAGTCGGCCCTGCTGGAGTCGATGGAGGAGCGTCAGGTCACCATCGACGGGCACACGTACGAGCTGCCCGACCCGTTCATGGTGGTGGCCACCCAGAACCCGATGGAGATGGAGGGCACCTACCCGCTGCCCGAGGCCCAGCGCGACCGGTTCATGGCACGGGTGTCGATGGGCTACCCGAGCGCGGAGGCGGAGCTCCGGATGCTCGACGTGCACGGCGAGCTCTCGCCGCTCGACGATCTGCGGCCGGTGGCGCACGCCCATGAGATCGCGAAACTGATCGAGGCGGTACGGACCGTCCATGTGGCCGACCCCGTGCGGCGGTACGCCGTGGAGCTGGTCGGGGCCACGCGCGGCCATCCCGACCTCAGGCTCGGCGCGTCGCCGCGGGCCACCCTGCACCTGCTGCGCGCGGCGAGGGCCTCGGCGGCTCTGGCCGGCCGCGACTACTGCCTGCCGGACGACGTGCAGGCGCTGGCGGTCGCGGTGCTCGCGCACCGGCTGCTGCCGACGGCGCAGGCCCAGCTGAACCGCCGCACCGCCGAGGAGGTGGTGCTGGAGATCCTCGGGCGGACACCGGTGCCGTCCGCCGACGGCGGCGTCCGGATGCCCGCACCGGGCCGTCCGGGGTACGACCGGACGCGGCCCGGCGCGCGGCGGGTGTGATGGCCGCCGGGGGGCCGGACCCCAGGGACGACGGCGACGGCGGGGGCGGTCTTCGGGCCGCTCTGAGCGGGCTGACCACGCGCGGGCGGTCCTTCCTCGCGGCCGGTGTCGCCGCGGTGGTCTGCGCGTACGTGCTGGGCCAGGCGGATCTGCTGCGGGTCGGGCTGCTGCTCACCGCGCTGCCGCTGGTCTGCGTGGTGGTGCTCGTCCGCACGCGTCACCGGGTCGCGGGCACCCGCCGGCTCGCGCCGTCCCGGGTCCCCGCGGGCACGGAGGCACGGGTCCATCTGCGGATGGAGAACGTGTCGCGGCTGCCGACCGGGCTGCTGATGCTCCAGGACCGGGTGCCCTACGTGCTCGGGCCCAGGCCCCGGTTCGTGCTGGACCGGATGGAGCCGGGCGGGCGGCGCGAGGTGTCCTACCGGGTGCGGTCGGATCTGCGGGGCCGCTATCCGCTGGGGCCGCTGCAGCTGCGGCTGAGCGACCCGTTCGGCATGTGCGAGCTCACCCGCTCCTTCAGCGCGTACGACACGCTCGTCGTCGTACCGCGGACCGAGCCGCTGCCGCCGGTGCGGCTGGCGGACGGGGCCCCGGGGTACGGCGAGGGGCGGCAGCGGTCGCCCGCCCTCGCCGGCGACGACGACGTCATCCCGCGCGGCTACCGGCACGGCGACGACCTGCGCCGGGTGCACTGGCGCTCGACCGCGCGCCACGGGGAGCTGATGGTGCGGCGCGAGGAGCAGCCGCAGCGTCCGCAGTGCACGGTGCTGCTGGACACCCGGCGGACCGCGTACCGGGGGGCCGGGCCGGATTCCGCCTTCGAGTGGGCGGTGTCCGGGGCTGCTTCCGCTCTGGTGCACATGCTGGAACGGGGCTTCTCCGTCCGGTTGCTGACGGACGGCGGGAACGCCGTCCCGGCTGCGGCGGCGGGTGGTCTCGCGGGGTCGGCGCACGAGTCCGCCGAGTCGGCGAGCCTGATGCTGGACGTTCTGGCGGTGATCGACCACTCCGACGGAACCGGTCTGTCGCGCGCGTACGACATGCTGCGTGCCGGGGACGGGCTGCTCATCGCGTTCCTCGGGGACCTGGACGAGGAGCGTGCGGCGGAGGTGGCCCGGATGCGGCGGCGCAGCGCGGGTGCCGTGGCGTTCGTGCTGGACGGCGCGGAATGGGAGACGGACGACGTCCCGGCCGCGGGGACGCGGGAGGCGTTCGAGCGGCGGTTGCGGCTGCTGCGCGAATCGGGATGGACGGCGGTCCCGGTGGGGCGGGGGGCCGGTCTCGCCGATCACTGGCGGCGGGCGGGACAGGCCGGGGCGGCGGACGGGCCCGCTGCCGTCGGCACGACGGGTTTCTCCGGGGGGTGGTCATGAGCGGTCGTGGTCGGCTGACGCTGTGCGCCGTCGCGGCGACGCTGATGGCGGCGTGCTCGATGCTGCCGCTGGTCGAGCCGGCGGTGTGGATCCTGCCGGCTGCGATCCTGCTGGCGATGCAGGCCGGGGCGGGGGCGCTGATCCGTCGGGCGCCGGTGCCCCGGACGCTGGTCGTCGTCGCGCAGGCGCTGGTCGCGCTGGTCCTGCTGACACTGGTGTTCGCCAGGGAGCAGGCGGTGGCCGGAGTCCTGCCGGGCCCGGAGGCGGTTCAGCGGCTGGCGCATCTGCTGGTGTCGGGCGCGGAGGACGTCGGGCGGTACGCCACGCCCGCACCGGCGACGGACGGCATCCGGCTGATGCTGATCGGCGGCGTGCTGCTGGTCGGTCTGCTGGTGGACGCGCTCGCCGTGACGTTCCGCAGCGCGGCACCGGCCGGTCTGCCGCTCCTCGCGCTGTTCTCGGTCGCGGCGGGGCTGTCCGAGGGCGGGGCGGACTGGCTCTGGTTCCTGCTGGCGGCCGGTGGCTATCTGCTGCTCCTGCTGGCCGAGGGCCGGGACCGGCTCTCCCAGTGGGGGCGGGTCTTCAGTGGCGGCGCCGGGGCCCGGGGCGGTGCGGGCGGCGTCCTCTCCGGCGGCCGGCCGACGGCCCCGGTCCGTACCGGGCGCCGCATCGGCGTGCTGGCGCTGGGCATCTCCCTGCTGGTCCCGGCGGCGCTGCCCGCGCTCGACGGCGGTCTGCTGGCCGACGCGCGGTCCGGGGAGGGCAAGGGCGGCGGCACGATCTCCGCGGTGAATCCCCTGGTGTCCATGCAGGACAATCTGACGCAGGCGGACAACCGGCAGGTGATCTCCTACCGCACCGATTCCCGCAACCCGCAGGACTTCTATCTGCGGATCCTGGCCCTGGACACGTTCGACGGGAGCGAGTGGCGCCCCTCCACGCGCCGGCTGCGGGACGTGCCGAAGCGGCTCCCGACCCCGGAGGGTCTCGGCCCGGACGTCACGGTCACCGAGGTCAGGTCGAGCATCTCCGCCGCCCCTTCCTACCGGCAGACCTATCTGCCGCTCCCCTACCCCGCGACCGAGGTCGGGATCGACGGGAAGTGGCGGTACGAACCGGCGGGGCGGACCCTCGTCGGCGACGGCGGGGAGACGACGGGCGGCGCGCAGTACCGGGTCTCCAGCCTGGTGGTCCGGCCGACGGCCGACCAGCTCGCCACGGCGGGCGCCGTGCCGTCCGCCCTGCGGCAGGAGTACACCCGCGTCCCGCGGTCGCTGCCGAAGGTGGTCCGCGAGACCGCGGCCGAGGTGACCAAGGGCGCCGGCAACGACTACGAGCGCGCGGTGAAGCTTCAGGACTTCTTCGCCTCGGACGGCGGTTTCGCCTACGACACCTCCGTCGACTCGGGCACCGGGAGCGCCGCGATCGCCCGGTTCCTGAAGGAGAAGCAGGGTTTTTGCGTCCACTTCTCGTTCACGATGGCCGCGATGGCCCGGACGCTGGGAATTCCGGCGCGGGTCGCGGTGGGCTTCACTCCCGGCACCCCGCAGCCGGACGGTTCGATGTCGGTGGGGCTGCGCGACGCTCATGCCTGGCCGGAGCTGTACTTCGAGGGCATCGGGTGGACGCGCTTCGAGCCCACCCCCACACGGGGCACCGCCCCGTCCTACACGCTGCCGGACGCCCCGAGCGGTGAGACGCCCGCCCCCGCCGTGCCGGAGAGCGGACCCTCGGCGGTCCCGAGCGCCGAACCGTCCGTCGCGGACGACTGCCCGGCCCCCATGCGCAAGCAGGGCGAGTGCGGCAGCTCGGCGGCGCCGGGCACGGCGGTTCCGACGGACTCGGGGACACAGCCGGGCACCGTTCTCGGCCTGGCCGCGATCGCCCTGGTGATCCTGGCGCTGCCGCTGCTCCCCCTGATCTGGCGGCTCCGTGTGCGCAGACGGCGGCTGGGTCTCCCGGCGGGACGTACCCCGGGGGACACGACGGCCAGGACGCTGGCGGCCTGGCGGGAGGTCATCGACACGGCTTGGGACCACGGGATCGGGCCCGACGACTCCCTGACGCCGCGCAAGGCGGCCGACCGGCTGGTGCGGCTGGGGCGGCTCGGCCCCGACGCGTCCGCCGCGGTGCACCGGGTCGCGGGTGCGGTGGAGCAGGTGCTCTACGCCCCGGAGCCCCGGCCCGGCACGGGACTCGCCGAGGACGTGGAGGCGGTACGGGCCGGGCTGTGGGAATCGGCCGGGTGGAGGACGCGAGTCCGCGCCCTCGTCGCGCCGCGCTCGACCGCTCGGGTGGCCCGTGCCGCGTCGGAGCGCTGGACGGTGTTCGGCGAGGGGTGGGCGGCGCGGTGGGGCCGGATCCGGTGGACGGGTCGGCTGCGCGGGCCGTCCCGCCGGTGGGGATGACGTCTGCGGGAACGCGGTCCCCGGCGACGGCGTCCACGTCGGCAGGCGGCGGTGCGAGGGCCTGTCCTCGCGCCGCCGCCTGCCGTACGAAGCCTGGCATGCACGGCCCGGCCTCCGGCCGAAGGGCGGCGGTGCTAAGACGGGTCCGAGCACGGACGAGGGGCGACCGCGGTGTAGCGGTCGCCCCTCGCTCAAGCGTGCTTCGGGCCTCGGGATGCCTGTGTGCTCGCCCGGCCGGACGGCGGTTCGAGGACGGCGTCCCCGACAGCGCCCCCAGCGGCCCTGTTCGTCAGCGGCCCTGTTCGTCGCGGCGGCGCTGCCACCGCTGCTCGATCCGGTCCATCACCGTTCGACGCTGCTTGGGCCGACGGTTCGCACCGCCGACGTCGGCCGCCGGATGCTCCCCCGGCTTGGGCGCCTTGCGCCAACCAGTGACCGCGAGGACCGCGCAACCCAGCATGACGAGGAATCCCACCACGCCGATCCAGATCTGCTGGGCGACCATTCCGGCCATGAGGAGCGCGATACCCACAAGGAAGCCTGCGACCGCCTGGTAGACCCGTCGCCGGGTGTACGTACGCAGCCCGCTTCCCTCGAGCGCTGTCGCGAACTTGGGATCTTCGGCGTACAGCGCTCGCTCCATCTGCTCGAGCATTCGCTGCTCGTGCTCCGAGAGCGGCACGGAGTCCTCCTCGTCGTCGGCCGCGGGGGGCGGCCGGTCTGCGGCCCTTCCAGGATAGGCAGGGAATCGCCCCCGTGAAACCCGCCCTCTTTGCCACACAGCCAGTCCGGGCCGCCACGAAGGATCGGCTGTTGAGGCGTAGATTCCCCGACCTCCGATCCGTCATGCCGGATGCTGTCCTCCGATCATACGGGGCGCGGCCCCCGATCGGGCGTCTCGGGACGTACTCCGTCTGCGGCTGCGTCCCTGATCAGCCGCGCGGCGGCCGACCACCGCCGTGCGGCCGGGTTGCGGTCACCCGGCGGGCCGTGTCCTCGAACCGGTGGCGGTCGCACGACGCCTGGCCACGCGCACGCGCCGCGTTGCCGGAATCGTCCTTGTACGTCCAGTACGAGGGCGGTCCCCCGCCCCGAGATCAATGGGGTCTCCCCTGTTCGAGCGGAGCCGAGAACCCGGGGAAGCACCGGACGCCGCGCGGCCCGGCCGCCGGGCGAACGACGGCGGTTCGAAGGAACGGGCCCCGTGGTGCTCAGGCGCGCTTCGTGCCCAGGACGTGCAGCTGCGTCGCCACCGAGTGGAACGCGGGCAGCTCGGCGGCGGCCGCCTCCAGCCTGAGCAGCGCGTCCATGGCACCGGGCTCGGTGTCCACCAGGACGCCGGGCACCAGGTCGGCGAAGACCCGTACGCCGTGTACGGCCCCGACCTCCACGTCCGCCGCGGAGACCAGCTCGGTGAGCTGCTCGGCGGTGTAACGCCGGGGTACCGGGTCCCCCGCGCCCCAGCGGCCCGCCGGATCGGTGAGCGCCTGCCTCGCCTCGGTGAAGTGGCCGGCCAGCGCCCTGGCCAGGACGGCGCCGCCGAGCCCGGCCGCGAGCAGGCTGAGGGCCCCGGACGGGCGGAGCGCCTCGACGGCGTTGCGGACGCCCTCGGCGGGGTCGTCCACGTACTCCAGGACCCCGTGGCACAGGACCGTGTCGAAGCCGCCGCGCTCGACCACCTCGAACAGGCCGTGGATGTCGCCCTGGACCCCGCGGACGCGGTCGGCGACCCCGGCCTCGGCGGCGCGGCGCTCCAGCGCGAAGAGCGCGTTGGGGCTGGGGTCGACGACGGTGACGCGGTGGCCGAGACGGGCGACCGGCACCGCGAAGTTGCCTGTGCCGCCGCCGGTGTCCAGTACGTCCAGTGCGTCCCGGCCGGTCGCCTTGACCTGGTGGTCGAGGGCGTCCTTCAGGACCTCCCAGACCACGGCGGTACGGAGGGAGGCGCGGGGGCGCAGCTGGTCCGACACGGCAGTTGACTCCTCGGCACGGTGCCGCCGGTGACGGCGGAGCGTGAACAGTGCAGGTGGTACAGGTGCTCTCCACCCTATTGCCTCGCGCCGCCGTCGCCGTCATCGCGCGTCGGGCCGGTCCCTCCGGGGCCGCGGGAGGACCGGCTGGAGCCTCAGCATCCGTTCGACCAGTCGCAGGAACATCTCGGCGTCCCGCAGCAGGTCATCGGCGTCCCGCCGACTGGCCGCGCCCGGTATACCGGCTTCCGCTCGGGCCCTGCGCCGGGCTCCGGAGGCGAACAGCGCGCTCCACTCGGTCAGCTCCGGAGCCGTTTCGGGCAGAACCTCCCAGGCGCTGCGGATCCGTTCCCGGCGCCGCCGGGAGGTCTCCGGGCGGGCCCGGACGGCGAGCACCGCGGCGGCGGTGCGCAGGGCCGCGAGGTGGGCGGTCGCATAGCGCTCGTTCGGCACGTCGAGGGTGGCGGCCTCGTCGAGGCCGACGCGGGCCTGGGCGAGCAGGTCGAGGGCGGCCGGGGGTGCGGCGGTGCGGCGCGGGACGGGGTGGACGTCGTCGGCCGGACCGGTCGGCGAGGGGGCAGGGCCGCCCGCGCGGCGCCGGAGCGCGGCCGCAGCGGAGGAGTGGGCCATGACGGAACCTCCTGTCTCGTGCGACGACTTCCGTCGTGCAACGACTTCGTGGCCGTACGCATCCATGGTGGCGGGCACCACTGACAATCGGCCCGATCCGCCTGTCGACCTGCTGTTCCTCCCGGTGGCTGGGGGCACCCCGGCGGGCACCGCGGGGTGCCCGCCGGTGAGCACCGCGGCCGTGTTTTGCCTCGGGCCCGAGTTCCGGATAATCTTTTTGAACTGACTAGTCAGTTCAAAACAAGGGAGAGCCTGTGGACAGCCCGCACGGGGCGGCCGTCGCCGCCGGGGACTTCGGCCTCAAGGGGCCGCGCGGCTGGGTCTTCCGGGGCGTGGACATCGAGGCCGGGCCCGGGTCGCTGGTCGCGATCGAGGGACCGTCCGGCTCCGGCCGCACCTGCCTGCTGCTCGCGCTCACCGGCCGGATGCGCCCCACCGAGGGCCACGCGAAGATCGGCGGACTGCGTCTGCCCCGCAAGATGGCCGCCGTGCGCCGTATCAGCGCACTGGGCCAGGTGCCCGGGGTCAACGAACTCGACCCGGCCTTCACCGTCGCCGAGCACCTGCGCGAGCAGGCCCTGCTCCGGCACCGCTACGACGGCTCGCTGCGCGCCCTGCTGCGCCCGCGCGCCGAGCGCGTGGCCGCCGCGCGGGGACGGATCGACGCGGCGCTGGACGCCGCCGGGCTCGATCCCGCCACCCTGCCCAAGGGCGAGCGCACCTCCGTGCGGGATCTGGAACGGCTGGAGGCGCTGCGGCTGTCCATCGCCCTCGCGCTGATCGGCCGCCCCCGGCTGCTCGCGGTGGACGACACCGACCTCAAGCTCTCCGACGCCGAGCGCGCCCAGGCCTGGGAACTGCTGCGGTCCGTCACCGACGGCGGCACCACCGTGCTCGCCGTGTGCAGCCAGGCGCCCGAGGGCGCCGTCGTCGTACGGACCGACGCCACGGCCGCACCGGCGCACGCACGTGACACCGCGGCCGACGACACCCCGGCCGCCACGATCACCACCGACGGGCCCGCGGCCGACGGGCCCGCGGCCGACGAGGCCCCCGCCGACGGGACCACCACCGAGGAAGGACGGCCGGCCGATGCGTTCGCCGAGACTTGCCGCGCTTGAGCTGAGGCGTTTCGGCCGGGGGAAGCTGCCGGTCGCCGCGCTGATCGCGCTGCTGCTCCTGCCGCTGCTCTACGGCGCCCTGTACCTGTGCTCCTTCTGGGACCCGTACGGCCGCCTCGACAAGATCCCGGTCGCGCTGGTCAACGACGACAAGGGTGCCACCGTCGGCGGGAAGCACGTCAGGGCCGGTGACGAGATCACCGGCAAGCTGCTCGACTCCAAGACCTTCGAGTGGCACGAGGTGAGTTCCGCCGAGGCCCACAAGGGCGTGGAGGACGGCACGTTCTACCTCTCGCTCACCATGCCGTCGGACTTCAGCGAGCGGATCGCCTCCAGTTCGGGCGACTCCCCCGAGACCGGCGCGCTCCAGGTGCGCACGAACGACGCCAACAACTACATCGTCGGGCAGATCTCCCGTTCGGTCTTCTCCGAGGTGCGCACCGCCGCGTCGACCAACGCCTCCCGGACCTTCTACGACCGCATCTTCATCAACTTCTCCGATCTGCACGACGCGACGGCGAAGGCCGCCAAGGGCGCCGACGACCTCAAGGGCGGCATCGGCAAGGCGAAGAAGGGCTCGCAGGATCTCGCCGACGGGCTGAAGAACGCCAAGAACGGCAGCAGCAACCTGGCCGGCGGGATCATCAAGCTCAACAAGGGCGCCGGGGACCTCGAATCCGGCTCCCGGCAGGTCGCGAACGGAACCCAGGCGCTGGCCGACAAGGTCAACGCGGTGGCGTCCCACGCGCGCCCGTTCCTGAAGGACAACGGCAAGTCGATCGGCGACACCGCCCGGCTGGTGGCCGACTCCGCGCAGACCGTACGGGACAACCTCGACCTGCTGGTCGAGGCGGCGCCCGCCGCGGCCACCTCCGCCCGCACGGCCTCCGACGACCTGGCCGAGGTCTACCGCACCACGTGCACGCAAGCACCGCCCGCCGACGACGCCGTCTCCGCCTGCCCGCCTCTCGAGCGCGCGAAGACCGCGGCGGCCGATGTCGCGAAGGTCGCCGACGACGTCAACGCACTGGTGACGAACGAGAACGGGAACCTGAAGAAGCTGCGGTCCCAGCTGAGCACGTTGCAGCGGCAGGCCGACGACCTGGCCAAGAGCGCGCCGCGCCTGGACGAGGACCTCAAGTCCGCCGTGTCCAAGGTCAACGCGCTCAACACCGGTGCCCACAAGGTCGCCAAGGGAGCGGGCGAACTGCACACCGGTCTCGTCTCGGCCAGGACCGGCTCCGCCGACCTGGACACCGGCGTCGGCAACCTCAAGAAGGGCGCCACCGACCTGGACAGCGGCCTGGTCCGGCTCGGCGACGGCTCCGCCAGCCTCGCCCAGGGTCTCAACGACGGCGTCGGCAGGATCCCCGACTACGACGAGAAGGACCGCGAGGCGCGTTCGCAGGTCATGGCCGACCCGGTGCAGCTGGCCTCCAAGTCGCTGCACGCCGCCCCCAATTACGGCACCGGCTTCGCGCCCTACTTCATCCCGCTGTCCCTCTGGGTCGGCGCGATGGTGGCGTACATGCTCATCCAGCCGCTCAACCGGCGGGCACTCGCCGCCGGGGCCTCCGCCTGGCGGATCGCCTTCGCGGGCTGGCTGCCGGTGGCCGCGATCGGCCTGCTCCAGGTCGCCGCCCTGATGTCCGTACTGCACTGGGGACTTGGGCTGGAGATGACCAGAGCCGCCGGGACGATCGGCTTCCTCGCGCTGGTGACCTGCTGCTTCGCCGCGATCGTGCAGTGGCTCAACGCCCAGTTCGGGGCTGCCGGACGCATCCTGGTGCTGGCCGTGCTGATGCTCCAGCTGACCTCGGCCGGGGGCACGTATCCCGTGCAGACCAGCCCCGGCTTCTTCAACGCGATCCACCCCTATCTGCCGATGAGTTACATCGTCGACGGGCTGCGCAGGCTGATCACGGGCGGCGGGCTCGGCCCGGTCTGGCAGGGCTCCGCGGTACTGCTGGCCTTCACGGCGGGGGCGCTCGCCCTGACCGCGTTCGCCGCGCGCCGCAAGCAGGTGTGGACCCTGGACCGACTGCATCCGGAGCTGAGTCTGTGAGCGCGCCGGGACCTGTGAGAATCAAGGGCATGGAAAGCAGCAGCGGCACGCGCCGCCAAGCCACCCGGCAGAAGCTCTACGAGGCGGCTGTGACCCTCATCGCCGAGAAGGGTTTCTCGGCCACCACGGTGGACGAGATCGCCGAGCGCGCCGGGGTCGCCAAGGGCACGGTCTACTACAACTTCAAGAGCAAGACCGAGCTCTTCGAGGAACTGCTGCGCCATGGCGTCGGGCTGCTCACCGCGTCGCTGCGCTCCGCGGCCGAGGGGACGAAGGAGCGCGGCGGCACCCGGGTCGAGGCGCTGGACGCGATGATCAGGGCGGGCCTGGTCTTCATCGACCGCTACCCGGCCTTCACCCAGCTCTACGTCGCGGAGCTGTGGCGCACCAACCGGGCCTGGCAGTCGACCCTCCTGGTGGTGCGTCAGGAGGCGGTGACCGTGGTCGAGGGGGTGCTGCGCGACGGCGTGGAGCGCGGTGAGCTCAGCGAGGAGATCGACATTCCGCTGACGGCCGCCGCCCTGGTCGGCATGGTGCTGGTGGCGGCCCTGGACTGGCAGGCGTTCCAGCCGGAGCGGTCGATCGACGACGTGCACTCGGCGCTGTCGCTGCTGCTGCGCGGACGGGTCAGCGGGCGCTGATCCGCCCCTCACCGGGCCGGTGCGCGAGGACGCCGGTCCGGTGAGACCCGATCCCCCGGGCCCACGCCGAACCGGCGTCATCCTCGCTGCCGGAGAGCCTTCCCCCCTGGCCACGTTCTCCCGTGGCCCGCGGGCTCTCCTTCATTCTCCCCCGTCCCCCGGTCCGGAAGGAGTGCCGCGCCCGTTCCGCCGCCCCGTGCCGGCGGTGCCGCGCGCCGCTCCCCTGTCCGCGTTCCACTCTTCCGTCCGCGCGGGAGGGAACCCATCCGCGTACCTACTCATCTCACCGTCTAGGTACGGATACTCACGTCCTGCGCGGAACCCCGCCCGGGACCGGGGTCCGTCTGGCTACCATCACGTCCGTGTCCGTACTTCCCCTGGTGTTCACGAGCGGCTGGGCGAGCGGGATCAACGCCTACGCGGTGGTCCTGCTGCTCGGCGTCTTCGGCGTGACCGGATTCTCCGACGAGGTGCCCGCGGCGCTGCAGCGCACGGACGTCATGATCGTGGCCGGTGTGCTGTTCCTGTGCGAGATGGTCGCGGACAAGATCCCGTACGTGGACACGGCCTGGGACGTGGTGCAGACCGCCGTCAGGCCGGTCGCCGGGGCGGTCGTGGCGGCACTGCTGGCGGGCGAGAGCGGCTCGCTGCCGGAGATCGCGGCCGGTGCCATCGGTGGTTCCACGGCACTGGTCAGCCATCTGGTGAAGGCGGGCACCAGGATGGCGGTCAACACCTCCCCCGAGCCGTTCAGCAACATCGCGCTGAGCGCGGCCGAGGACCTGGGCGTGGCGGGGATCGTCGTCTTCGCCGTGTTCCATCCGCTGGCGGCCGCGATCATCGCCGCGACGCTGCTGCTGCTCGGCCTGGTGGCCGTGATCTTCCTGACGTCCCGCATCAGCCGGTTCCTGCGTCGCAGGGCCCGGCGGCGCGAGCAGCGGCGCCGGGCCGCGCCGTATGCGTCCGGACCACCGTTCCGGGTCCACGAGCGGTCGTGAGGCCCGTGGACGGGGTGCCGGAGGCCGGCGGTTAAGGTCGCTGGCATGGCACGAATTGCGGTGATCGGCGCCGGGATGGGCGCGATGGCGGCGGCTGCCCGGCTCGCGGTGGCAGGGCACCGGGTGACGGTGTACGAGCGGTCGGAGACCTTCGGCGGCTCGGTCGGCCGGTATGTCCATGACGGTTTCGCCTTCGACACCGGCCCCACGCTGCTGCATCTGCCCGCGGTCTACCGCGACCTGTTCGTGAAGACGGGCAAGGAGCCGCTGGAGCGGTGCGTCACGATGACCCAGGTCGACCCGGCGAGCCGTCACGTCTTCGCGGACGGCACGGCCGTCTCGCTGCCGAACGCCTCGCGAGCCGGTGTGGTCGCCGCGCTGGACGCCGCGCTCGGGGGCGGAGCGGGCGCGGCCTGGGGCGCGTTCCTCGACCGGGCGCGGGACGCCTGGGACCGGTCGAGACGCCCGCTCCTGGAGGAGCCGTTGCGCCCCGACTGGCAGGTGCTCGGCCGCGATCCGTATCCCGCGCCGCGGCAGCGTCGGCTGCTGCGGCCGGCCCGGCAGGCGGGCACGGTGGCGGAGGTCGGCGCATGGGAGCTGGCGGACGCCCGGCTGGCCGCCCTGCTCGACGGCTACGCCCTGTCGTACGGCCTGGACCCGCGCCGCGCACCGGCCGCCGCCGCCCTGCTGCCGTACATGGAGGAGACCTTCGGCAGCTGGTACGTCGAGGGCGGGATCCGGGCCCTGGCGCGGGCGGTGTACGAGCGGTGCCTGGCCCGGAGGGTGGAGTTCGCCCTGGGCCGCGAAGCGGCCCGGGTGGTCGAGAAGGACGGCCGGGCGGCGGGCGTCGAGTTCGTGGACGGCACGGTCGCGGAGGCCGAACACGTGGTGCTGGGGGTCCGGCCGCGCCCCGGCCTGGTGCCCGGTGAGGCGCTGCGGACGGAGGGGGACGGGCCGGGACGGGGGCGGGCGGCGGAGCCGGGCCGGTTCCTGGTCATGCTGTCGCTGAGCGGCGCCCGGCCCGCGGACGCCGCGCACCGGACGGTGGTGCATCCGGCGGACGGCGCGGCGGAGCAGGAGGCGGTGTTCGCCGGACGGGTCGCCGACCGGCCGACGGTGACGGTGCTGCGCCCGGACGATCCGACGACCCGCCCCGACGACGCGCACGAAGCGGTGACGCTGACGGCGACGGTCGCCCCGCACGGGACGGTGGACTGGACGGATCCGGCGACCCGCGCGCGCTTCGCCGACACCCTGATCGAGGCGGCGGGAGCGGTCGTGCCCGGCGTTCGGGAGCGGATCCTGCACACCGAGGTGCGCACCCCGGCCGAGACGGCGGCCGACACGGGCGCGGAGGGCGGTTCGGTGCCCGGGCCCGCGCTGGCCGGGGCCCAGGGGGCGTATCTGCGTCCCGGCAACCGCACCCGGCTGCCGGGGCTCTACCTCGCGGGCGGCTGGTCGCATCCGGGCGGCGGGCTCGCCCATGCCGGGATGTCGGGGGCGCTGGTCGCGGGGCTGATCGTGGAGGGGGACGGGTTCCGGGGCTCCCAGTGACCCCGGGGACGTCGCCTGTCGAGCCCGTCGGCGGCGGCGCCCCGGCGCTCAGTAGCGGTACTGCTCCCCGTCGTAGCCGTTGCCGTTGTGGTAGCCGTTCGGATACGGGGCGGGCTGGGCGGGCCGCTCCGGGGGCATGGCCGGATACTGCTCGCCCTCGCGCTGCTGCGGCACCCAGACACCGCCCGGCGGAGTCTCCGCGTACTGCTGCTGGGCGTACGGGTCGTCGTAGCCGTCGTACGGGACGGGACCGCCCGCGGTGCCGGTTCCGATGTAGGGGTCGGAGTACGCGGCGTACCGCTGCTGCCCGCCGGTGCCGTAGTCGTACGGCCCGGCGAAGGAGTTCTGGCCGCCCAGCGAGTCATGACCGGTCGAGAACGCGTCCTGACCGGTCGGGAACGCCGGGTGGCCGGCGGCGAACACGTCCTGATCGGTGGCGAACGCGGCCGGGCCGGCCGGGAACGTATCGTGGCCGGCCGGGGAATCCTGGCCCGGCGCCGGGTACGCGGTGGGGTCGGTGCCGCCGTCGTACGCGGCGTACTGCGGCTGCAGCCGCGTCTGTGCCTGGTCGTCGAGGCCGCCGCCCCGTGCCGCGCGGGAGTGATCGGAGTAGACGCCGTACTGCCCCGTGTCGTCGGGCAGCGGCTCCGGCTCGTAGACGTCGGCGGGCGAGGCACCGGCCATCGGCTGCGCGGGCACCTGCCCGTCCTGCGCCGCCTCCACGTCCGACACTTCGAGCGTGGGTGCCGCCCTGCGGCCGCTCCGGCCCTTGCCGCCCCTCCCGCCGCGGCGGCGACGGCTCTCGCCGGGGCTTCCTATGGCCCAGCCGGTGGAGAAGCCGCGCCGGAAGGACAGCGTGACGTACGTCTGACCGGTCGCGAACGCGATCGCGCCGACGACGATCACGAAGACGGACGGCAGCAGTACGCCGACCACCACGCAGAGGAAGCCCGCGAAGGCCAGCAGTCGCCAGCGCAGGCGCGCCTTGTACTGCAGGAGCACCTCGCCGAGCAGCCACAGCGCGACGATTCCGAACGCGATGTAGAGGACCGTCCAGCCCATGCCCGCCCCCTCCTACGGCCACCGCCCGGGTCGTGGCGGGTACGGCCGGTCACAACTGCTTGTGCAGTCCGAGATTCTCGTGGATTTCGAGCGTCGCCGTCGAGTTGTTGAGCGTGATGAAGTGCAGTCCGGGCACGCCTTCGGAAAGCAGCCTCGCGCAGAACCGCGTTGCGAAGTCGATACCAATGGAGCGTACAGCGGCGGGATCGTCCTTGACCGCGAGGATCCGTTCTTTCAGCGACGAAGGGAAAGAGGCGTTGCTGAGCTGTGCGAACCGGTCGAGCTGTTTGACGCTGGTCAGCGGCATGACCTCGGGAATGATCGGGGTTTCGCAACCCGCAGCGACTGCCCGGTCACGCATCCGAACATAATCGTCCGGATTGAAGAACATCTGGGTGATCGCATAATCGGCACCGGCACGACACTTGTCCACGAAATGCCGGATGTCGGTGTCCCAGTCGCTCGAACGCGGGTGCATCTCGGGAAATGCCGCGACCCCGACACAGAAATCACCGGATTCCTTGATGAGCCGGACCAGATCGGCCGCGTACCGCACGCCCCGCGGGTGCTCGACCCATTCGCCCATCGGGTCGCCGGGCGGGTCCCCGCGCACGGCGAGGATGTTCCGGATCCCGGCGCCGGCATACTGCCCGACCATGTTGCGCAGCTCGGCGACGGAGTGGTTGACCGCGGTGAGGTGCGCGACCGGGGTGAGGGTGGTGTCGGCGGCGATCTCCTGCGTGGCCTTGACCGTCCCTGCCCGGGTGGAGCCGCCGGCGCCGTACGTCACGGAGACGAAACTCGGCCGCACCGCCTCGACGCGGCGCAGGGCGTTCCAGAGGTTGCGTTCGCCCTTCTCGGTCTTGGGCGCCCAGAACTCGAAGGAGTACGAGGGCTTGCCGGTCGCGAGGAGTTCACGCACCGTGGGCGCGTGATCCGTCCTGGTGGTAGGTGTGCCAAGGGCCATACGGGCAGGTTAACCAGAGCGCGCGGACCGCAGGACCAGACCAGCGCTAAATGTCCGGATTGAACGTTTCTTTGTCCATCCTTCGGACATTCGGCCGTCCACGCTCCGGCCCACCGCGCCCCGATGTCTCCGGACCGCGCCCGGTCACGGGGCCGCGGTCACGCCTCCGCGCGGGCCCGGATCCTTCCGACGAGGTCGGCGGTGGCCGCCGCGGGATCGTCGGCCTCGGTGATCGCCCGTACGACGACCACCCGGCGCGCCCCGGCGTCCAGCACCTCGTCGAGGTTGCCCGCGTCGATCCCGCCGATGGCGAACCAGGGGCGCCGGGTGCCGAGCGAGGCCGCGTACCGCACGAGGTCGAGGCCCGGGGCGGGGCGGCCGGGCTTGGTCGGGGTGGGCCAGCAGGGGCCGGTGCAGAAGTAGTCGACTCCGGGCTGGGCCACGGCCGCGTCGACCTCGGACCGGGCGTGGGTGGAGCGGCCGATCAGCACGTCGTCGCCGAGGACGGCGCGGGCCGCGGGGACCGGCAGGTCTCCCTGGCCGAGGTGGAGCACGTCGGAGCGGATGGCGTGGGCGACGTCGGCCCGGTCGTTCACCGCGAGGAGCTTGCCGTGGCGCGCGCAGGCGTCGGCGAGGACCGCGAGGTGTTCGAGCTCCTCGGCGGCCTCCATGCCCTTGTCGCGCAGCTGGACGATGTCGACCCCGGCGGCGAGGACGGCGTCGAGGAAGGCCGGGAGGTCTCCCTGGCGCCTGCGGGCGTCCGTGCACAGGTAGAGCCGGGCGTCGGACAGCTGCGCGCGAGGCGTGGGCATGGTGCGGTTCCCCCCGAAAGAGCGTGAACGGTGATCGGAGCGGCTCGGGGTGCGGGCCGTGCGGCCCGCACCCCGACGGGCTCTCAGAGCCTGTCGGGCGACCTCTGACCGGGCGGCCACGCCCTGGCACGCACGCTTCCGGCGAGGCGTTGCCGGGATATCCGCGCAGTTCCACTACGAGGACATCCCGGCGCCTTGGAATCGCACGCACCCTACCGCGTCCGTATTCCGATCGAAGGTCACCCGGCAGGCTCTCAGACGGCGAGCGCCTGGGCGCGGCGCTTCACCTCCGTGCCGCGATTCTCGCTCAGTGCCTGGGCGGGGGTGCCCGGCAGGGTCGGGTCGGGGGTGAAGAGCCACTCCAGCATCTCTTCGTCGTTGAAGCCGTCGTCCCGCAGGAGGGTCAGGGTGCCGGAGAGGCCCTTGACCACCTTGTTGCCGGCGATGAAGGCGGCCGGCACCTGGAGAGCCCGGTTCTCACCGCGGCGTACGGCGATGAGCTGGCCCTCCTTGACCAGCTGCCGCACACGTGTCACCTCGACACCGAGCATGTCGGCGATGTCGGGGAGGTGGAGCCAGGCGGGGACGAGAGCATCGATCTTTGCGTCAATCTCGGTCACGGGACAAGCGTGCCATCCCGGACCGACAGTCGGTAGCCGGGCCGACCGTACGGGCGGTGCCGGTACGCCGTCGGAGGGTCGGCGGCCGCGGAGTACGGGTGTCAGAGGGCCGTCGACTTCAGGGGCACGGAGGGATCGGCGGCCCGCGCCGGGTCGATGCGGGTGCCCGCCTCGATGAGCCTGCGGCCCTGCGCCAGGTCGCGGGGGCGGCCCACGGCGAGGACCGCCACCAGGACGCCGTCGCGCAGCCAGCACACCGACCAGGCGGGGCCGGCGGCGTCGCCGCGCCACAACAGGGTGTCGGCGCCCGCGTGGTGGCCCGCGTACTGCACGAACCGGTCGAACTGCTCGGACCAGAAGTACGGGACGGGGTCGTAGGCGGGCGGCACCGGGTGGTCCCCGCCCGCCGCCGCGACGATGTCGGCGGCCACGGTCCGGGGGCCCTGGAGCGCGTTGTCCCAGTGGTGGACGAGCAGGCGTTCGCCGTAGCGGGCGGACGGGAACGAGGCGCAGTCGCCGACCGCGTACACGTCGGGCAGCGAGGTGCGCAGCGCGGCGTCGGCGGTCACCGAGCCGTCGGGGCCGAGCGCGATGCCCGAGCCGGCCAGCCAGCCGGTGGCGGGGCGGGCGCCGATGCCGACGACGACGGCCCCGGCCGGGATCGCGCGGCCGTCCGCGAGGACCACCCGGCTCGGTTCGACGTGGTCGACCCGGGCGCCGGTGAGGAGCTCGGTGCCGCTCTCGGCGTACCAGGCGGCCATCGGGGCGGCGACCTCGGCGGGCAGCGCGCCGGCGAGCGGCTGGTCGGCGGCCTCCAGGACGGTGACCGCGCAGCCGGCGGCGCGGGCCGCGGTGGCGAACTCGGCGCCGATCCAGCCCGCGCCGACGACCACCACGTCGTGCCGCTCGTCGAGGACGGGCCGCAGCCGGGCCGCGTCGTCGAGGGTGCGCAGCAGGTGGACGCCGGGGACACCCTCGGTGCCGGGCAGGACGATCGGTTCGGCGCCGGTCGCGATCACCAGCACGTCGTAGGGGACGGGACCGGACGGGGTGTCCAGTTCGTGCGCCGCGGCCCGCAGTCCGGTGACGTCGAGGCCGAGTGCGAGCTCGATGGCCAGCGCCTCGAAGTCGATGTCGAAGGCGGAGTCCTCGGCCTTGCCGAGCAGCACCGCCTTCGACAACGGGGGCCGGTCGTAGGGCTGGTGGGGTTCGGCGCCGATCATCGTGACGGGGCCGGTGAAGCCCTGTTCCCGCAGGGCCACGGCCGTCTGCACACCGGCCATGCCCGCGCCGACGACGACGACGCGGCGCTCCGCGCCCGGTTCCGGGCGCTCCGACTGCTGCGACTGCTGCTGATCGCTCACCTGTACACCATAAACACCTGACAGAACGTCATGGCAGGGGGAGTTGCTCCACGGTGCTGGTGCCGCTGCCCTCCTGCGACTCCCATTCCCACCGCTCCTCCAGCCGGACCCGGCCGTCCGGGAGATCGACGACGGTGGAGACGCAGTGGCCGCAGGACGTCGTTCCGTCCTGCTTGAGCTGCACGTACCGGAAGTCGAGGACGTCACCGGCGCGGGTGCCGACGAGATGGCCGCGTACCACGTCGCCGCCCGCGTACTCGGCCCAGATCCGGCCGCCCTCCTCGTGGTACGTGAAGCGGGTGCGGGTGCCGACCTGACCGGGCGCCTGGTCGGCGACCGGCGAGAGGACGAGTCCGTCGAGCGAACGGGCCATGGCGCTGCTCCCTTGCCTGGGTCCGGCGGTCCCTCACCCGGGTCCGGCGGGCGGGGTTTAGGGTGGCCACGGTAAGACACTCGCGGGAGCCCGGACGCAGCGGGCTGAGAGGGAGGCTGGAGCGGCCTCCGACCGTACGAACCTGATCCGGGTCATGCCGGCGAAGGGAGGGGCTGGACGCCCATGCGTTCTTCTCATCACGAGGGCCGGTGCGCCCGGGACGGGGGGCCGTACGACGTCCTCGTCGTCGGGGGCGGAATCATCGGCCTGGTGACCGCCTGGCGGACCGCGCAGCGCGGACTGCGCACCGCGGTCGCCGATCCCGATCCGGGCGGCGGGGCCGCCCGCGTGGCCGCCGGGATGCTGGCCGCCGTCACCGAACTCCACTACGGCGAGGAGCTGTTGCTGGGGCTGAATCTCGCCTCGGCCGCCCGCTACCCGGCGTTCGTGGCGGAGCTGGAGGAGGCGAGCGGCCGGGACACGGGCTTTCGCGCCTGTGGCACGCTCGCCGTCGCGCTGGACTCCGACGACCGGGCCCATCTGCGGGAGCTGCACGCCCTGCAACGGCGTTCGGGCCTGGAGTCGGAGTGGCTGACGGGCCGCGAGTGCCGCCGCCTGGAGCCGATGCTCGCGCCGGGCGTGCGCGGCGGGCTGCGGGTCGACGGCGATCACCAGATCGATCCGCGCCGGCTGGCCGCCGCGCTGCTGACCGCGTGCGAGCGGGCCGGGGTGGTCTTCCACCGGGCCCGGGCGGAGCGTCTGACGGTGGTGCGCGACCGGGCCACTGGAATCGTGCTCGCCGGGGGCCCGGAGCTGGCCGCCGACCAGGTCGTGCTCGCCGCGGGGAGTCTCAGCGGCCGGCTGCCGGGCCTGCCGGACGCGGTCGCGCCACCGGTCCGGCCGGTGAAGGGGCAGGTGCTGCGGCTGACCGTGCCCGCCCGGTACGCGCCCTTCCTCTCCCGGACGGTCCGGGCCGTGGTCCGGGGCGGCCCCCTCTATCTCGTACCGCGCGAGAACGGCGAACTGGTCGTCGGCGCCACCAGCGAGGAGATGGGCTGGGACACCACCGTCACCGCGGGCGGCGTCTACGAGCTGCTGCGGGACGCCCACGAGCTGGTGCCCGGCATCACGGAGCTGCCGCTCGTCGAGACCCGGGCCGGTCTGCGCCCCGGCTCCCCCGACAACGCCCCGCTGCTGGGCCCCACCGCGCTGCCCGGCCTCCATCTCGCGACCGGCCACCATCGCAACGGGGTGCTGCTCACGCCCGTCACCGGAGACGTCATGGCGGCGTCGCTGGCCGACGGAGAGCTGCCCGAGGTGGCCCGCCCCTTCACCCCGTACCGCTTCTCGCCCGCCGTCGACTCCGTACGTCAGGAGCAGCCCGCATGACCGAGCCCGCGCCCTCCCCCGCTTCCGGTTCCGTGCCCCTCGCCGACTCCGCGCCCGTCCCCTCCCCCTCCCCCGCCTCCGTGTCCGTGTCCGTGAACGGGGAGGTCCGGCTCCTCGCCGCGGGCACCGCCCTGGACGCGCTGGTCGCCGGGCTGACCTCGGCCCGCTCCGGTGTCGCGGCGGCCGTCAACGAGAGCGTCGTGCCGCGCGGGCAGTGGTCCGCCACGGCGCTGCGCGACGGGGACCGGGTCGAGATCCTGACCGCGGTCCAGGGAGGCTGACCGTGTCCGACGACCTCTTCGCCCTCGGGGACACCACGTTCGGCTCCCGGCTGATCATGGGCACGGGCGGGGCGCCCAGCCTCGATGTGCTGGAACGCTCCCTCGTCGCCTCCGGCACCGAGCTGACCACCGTCGCGATGCGCCGCCTCGACCCGGCCGTGCAGGGCTCGGTGCTCTCCGTCCTGCGACGGCTCTCCATCCGCGTCCTGCCGAACACGGCGGGCTGCTTCACCGCGGGCGAGGCCGTGCTGACCGCCCGGCTGGCCCGCGAGGCCCTCGGCACCGACTGGGTCAAGCTGGAGGTGGTGGCCGACGAGCGGACCCTGCTGCCCGACCCGGTCGAGCTGCTGGACGCCGCGGAGACCCTGGTGGACGACGGTTTCACCGTGCTGCCGTACACCAACGACGACCCGGTGCTGGCCCGCCGCCTCCAGGACGTGGGCTGCGCGGCGGTGATGCCGCTCGGCTCCCCCATCGGCTCCGGTCTCGGCATCCGCAATCCGCACAACTTCCAGCTGATCGTCGAGCAGGCGCGGGTGCCGGTGATCCTCGACGCGGGCGCCGGGACCGCCTCGGACGCGGCGCTGGCGATGGAGCTGGGGTGCGCGGCGGTGATGCTGGCCTCCGCCGTGACCCGGGCCCAGGAGCCCGAGCTGATGGCCGCCGCGATGCGGCACGCGGTGGCGGGCGGACGGCTGGCGTACCGGGCGGGCCGGATCCCGCGCCGGCACTTCGCCGAGGCGTCGTCGCCGGTGGCGGGGCGCGCGGTGCTGGACCCCGAGCGCCCGGCCTTCTGACCGGGGCGGCCGGACGTCCCGGCGGGCACCGGGCGGAGCGTGTCGCCGTCACGGCTCGGCTGCGGTTCGGCCCCGGGGCCGTCCGGGCCGTCGGACGTGTCCGCCGCGGCTCGTAGACTCGCATCCGTGGATACGACCCTCCAGGACCCGCTCGTCGGGCAGCTGCTCGACGGCCGCTACCGCGTCGATGCCCGCATCGCCGTGGGTGGCATGGCCACGGTCTACCGGGCCGTGGACACCCGGCTCGACCGGGTGCTCGCTCTCAAGGTGATGCACCCGGCACTCGCCACCGACGCGTCCTTCGTGGAGCGGTTCATACGCGAGGCCAAGTCCGTGGCCCGGCTCGCGCACCCGAATGTGGTCGGGGTCTTCGACCAGGGCGCCCAGGGCCAGTACGTCTACCTCGCGATGGAGTACGTCCCGGGCTGCACGCTGCGCGACGTGCTGCGCGACCGCGGCGCCCTCCAGCCGAGGGCCGCGCTGGACATCCTGGAGCCGGTGCTCGCCGCGCTCGGCGCCGCGCACCGGGCGGGCTTCGTGCACCGCGACATGAAGCCGGAGAACGTCCTGATAGGGGACGACGGCCGGGTCAAGGTCGCCGACTTCGGTCTGGTGCGGGCGGTGGGGTCCGTCACCAGCACCACCGGATCGGTGCTCGGGACCGTCTCGTACCTCGCCCCCGAGCAGATCGAACACGGCACGGCGGACACCCGTACCGACGTGTACGCCTGTGGTGTGGTCCTGTACGAGATGCTGACCGGCGCCAAGCCGTACGTCGGGGACACCCCGGCCCAGGTCATCTACCAGCATCTCAACGAGGACGTCCCGCCTCCGTCGGCCCTCGTCCCGGACCTCCCGGTCGCGCTCGACGACCTGGTGGCGAGCGCGACCGCGCGCAACCCCCAGGTCCGCCCGTCCGACGCGGTGGCCCTGCTCGCCGAGACCCGCGAGGCCCGTTCCGCACTCACCGACGCCCAGCTGGACGCCGTACCGCCGCAGGCCCGCGCCGGGGAGCGCGACGCCACCGAGGACCGCACGAGCGTGATCCCGCGGCTGCTCCCGGACGACCGGGGAGTCACCCATCGCACCAGCCGGCTGGAGATGCCGCCGCGGGAGCCCTCCGGGAGCGCGCCGCGAGCACCGCGCTCCTGGGGAGGCGTCCGGGCCCCGCGGCGCTCCGTCATGACCGCGGTACTCGCCGTCCTGCTGACCCTGGGCATCGGCACGGGTGTCTGGTACATCAACTCCGGCCAGTTCACACGGGTGCCCTCGCTGCTCGGCCAGACCGAGCAGACCGCCCGGGAACGGCTCTCGGACTCCGGTCTGGACCTCAAGGGCGTCGAGCGGGCCTACAGCGACACCGTGGCACGCGGCAAGGTCGTCGACAGCGACCCCGCGTCCGGCGCCCGCATCCGCAGGAACGACGGGGTGCGGCTGATCGTCTCGAGCGGCCCCGAGATCGTGAAGGTGCCCGACGTCCACGGCCTCGCCGTCGCCGAGGCCCGGCGCGAGCTGAAGAAGGCCGGGCTGGAGCCCGGCATGGTCACCAAGGAGTTCAGCGACGACACGGGCCGGGGCGACGTGATCCGGACCGACCCCGAGGTGGGCACCGAGCGGCATCCGGACTCCGCGGTCGCCCTCGTCGTGAGCAAGGGCGCCCCGGTCGACGTCCCCGACGTCACGGGCCTGTCCGTCAAGGACGCCACGGACGCGCTGGACGAGTACGGGCTGAAGGCCCGCGTGCTGCCCGGCCGGATCAACGCTCCCGAGGTCTCCGGCGACATCGCCCGCCAGTCACCGGCACAGGGCGCCCGGGTCGCCGAGGGCGACACCATCACGCTCACGGTCTCCAAGGGGCCGCGGATGATCACCGTCCCGGACGTCACCGGGAAGGACGTCGACGCCGCCAAGCGCGAACTGGAGGGCGCGGGGTTCGACGTGAAGGTCGACCGCCCCTTCCTCTCCTTCAGCGACACGATCGCGAGCCAGTCCGTCGAGGGCGGCGAACGGGCCCCCGAGGGCAGCACCATCACCATCAGGACCAAGGGGCTCTAGATCCACATGCGCAACCCAGTCGGCGGTCACGTCCCCGTGGCCGGCGGTCTCGCCAAGGTCGGCCTGCCCTACGCCCGGGAGATGGGGGCGGAGGCGGTGCAGGTCTTCGTCGCCAATCCGCGCGGCTGGGCGACGCCCGCGGGCAACCCCGCCGAGGACGAGCGGTTCCGCGCCGAGTGCGCCACCGCGTCCGTACCGGCGTACGTCCACGCCCCGTATCTGATCAACTTCGGCTCGCACACCGAGGCCACCGTGGAGAGGTCGGTGGACTCGCTGCGCCATTCGCTGCGCCGGGCCCGCGAGATCGGCGCGCTGGGCGTCGTGGTGCACACCGGGTCGGCGACCGGCGGCCGGCCGCGCGAACGGGCCCTCGCCCAGGTGCGTGCGCACCTGCGGCCGCTGCTGGACGAACTGACGCACGACGACGACCCGTACCTGCTGCTGGAGTCCACGGCCGGTCAGGGGTCCTCGCTCTGCTCACGGACCTGGGACTTCGGCCCGTACTTCGAGGCGCTCGACTCCCACCCCAGGCTCGGCGTGTGCCTCGACACGTGCCACGTCCACGCGGCGGGCCACGACCTGTCGGGTCCGGAGGGCATGCGGCAGACCCTGGACCTGCTGGTCGAGACCGTCGGTGCGGGCCGGCTGAAACTGATCCACGCCAATGACTCCAAGGAGGCAGCGGGAGCCCACAAGGACCGGCACGCGAACATCGGCGCCGGGCACATCGGCGAGGAGCCGTTCCGGGAGCTGTTCTCCCATCCGGCCACCGCGGGCGTGCCGTTGATCATCGAGACACCGGGCGGAAAGGACGGCCACGCGGCGGACGTGGCCCGGCTGAAGGGGCTGCGCGACCAGGAGTAGTCCTCGTACCCTTCCTCGGATTCCCCATCGGGAATACCCCACGGGGGTATACGGTTCCTGCTGTCGAAGGAGCCGTCATCCGGCATTGGGGGATCGCCATGCAGCACGACACGAAGAGCGGGCAGCACGGGCACGACCCGCACGCCGAGCACTCGGATCAGGCCGCCCACGGCGCCCACACCAGCCACTCGGGCCACATCAGCCATGAAGACCACACCGGTCACCATGACCATGTCGGCCACGAAGGCCATGCCGACCACGGGAGCCACGCCGGTCACGGCGGCCACACCGGTCACGGCAGCCACGCTCCCGGAAAGGTCGGCTGGGCCATGGCGGCCCGGGCCACCCTGCACTGCCTCACCGGATGCGCCATCGGCGAGATCCTCGGCATGGTGATCGGCACCGCGCTCGGCTGGGGCAACATGCGGACGATGGTGCTCGCGATCGTCCTGGCCTTCTTCTTCGGCTACACGCTGACGCTGCGCTCCATCCGCAAGGCCGGTGTCGACTTCCGCACCGCCCTCCGGGTCGCCCTCGCAGCGGACACGCTCTCGATCGCGGTGATGGAGCTGATCGACAACGGCGTGATCGCGCTGTGGCCGGGCGCCATGGACGCGACGCTCTCCGACGCGCTGTTCTGGGGGGCGCTCGCGCTCTCGCTCGCCGTGGCCTTCGTCGCCACCACGCCGGTCAACAAGTGGATGATCGGCCGGGGCAAGGGCCACGCGGTGGTGCACCAGTACCACCACTGACGGCGGACCGGGCGCGTCCGTCGCCCATCGGGTCAGAGCTCGGGGCCGTCCCCGGGCTCTTCCTGGTAGGAGTAGCGCTGCTCGCGCCACGGGTCGCCGATGTTGTGGTAGCCGCGCTCCTCCCAGAAGCCGCGGCGGTCCGCCGTCATGTACTCGACGCCGCGGACCCACTTGGGCCCCTTCCAGGCGTAG
Source organism: Streptomyces sp. NPDC032161 (assembly GCF_040636995.1). Taxonomy (NCBI): domain Bacteria; kingdom Bacillati; phylum Actinomycetota; class Actinomycetes; order Kitasatosporales; family Streptomycetaceae; genus Streptomyces; species Streptomyces sp. NPDC032161. Next base: position 371,010 of record NZ_JBEZVN010000002.1, read on the forward strand.
AGGTGCGGCACGATGAGCCGGAGCGGGAAGCCGTGCTCGGCGGTGAGCAGCTCACCGCCCTTGTGGGTGGCGAAGATCGTTCGGTCCGAGGCGAAGTCGGAGAGCCTCAGGTTCGAGCTGAAGCCGTACTCGGCCCAGACCATCACGTGCGTGACGTTCGGCGCGGGCGGCGCGAGTTCCAGAACCGTACGGGCGAGGACCCCGCCCCATTCGGCGCCGAGCATGCTGTATTTCGTGACGCAGTGCAGGTCGGCGACGACCGAGGAGTACGGCAGCGCCGAGAACTCCTGATGGTTCCAGCAGTGCTTCGCGCCGTCCGCGGTGGCGCCGAAGACGCGGAACTCCCAGCGGTCCGGCTTGAACTTGGGCACCGGCCCGTAGTGGGTGACCGGCCAGCCGCGCTGGAGTCGCTGTCCCGGCGGAAGCTCCGACTGCTCTGACGCGCGGTTTTCCCGGCTTTCCGGCTGACCCATGCCTCCATGGTGACAGACAGACAGGGGTGGTTCCGACCAGGGTGTAGATAATTCCGGCAAATCCCACTAAGCGTGTACTTACTGGACGATCAACGAGCACGGTGCGAGGATTCGGCCAACTTGCCGTATTCGTTGGCATTCACTGTCATTCACCGGTATTGGCCGGCACCCACCGGCCGGAAGGAGCCTCCGATGCAGGGCGATCCCGAGGTCCTTGAGTTCCTGAACGAGCAGCTGACCGCCGAACTGACCGCGATCAACCAGTACTTCCTTCATTCCAAGATGCAGGAGCACGCCGGCTGGCTGAAGCTCGCGAAGTACACCCGCGCCGAGTCGTTCGACGAGATGCGGCACGCCGAGATCCTCACGCACCGGATCCTCTACCTCGACGGACTGCCCAACTACCAGCGACTGTTCCACGTGAGGGTGGGGCAGACCGTCACCGAGATGTTCCAGGCCGACCTCCAGATCGAGGTGGAGGCGATCGACCGCCTGCGGCGCGGGATCGACCTGATGCGCGGGAAGGACGACATCACGTCGGCGAACATCTTCGAGGCGATCCTCGCCGACGAGGAGCACCATGTCGACTACCTCGAAGCCCAGTTGGAGCTCGTCGAGAAGCTCGGCGAACCGCTCTACATCGCGCAGCAGATCGAGCAGCCGCACGACGAGGGACACAGCGGCGAGACGGGCCTCAAGGGGTACGGAGGGCACTAGGGCGCATTTCGGAATCGGCGCCGTCGCCCGAAGGGCGGGGCCCGCGGCGTCCGGTGCGGTGCGTCGCAAGGCGAAGGGTCGCCCTCCTGCGGGGGCGTACGTGGACGATCCCGACAACGTGGCGAGGCGCCGTGCCAGGCGTCGCGGGCCGGACGGCACCCTCGATGCACACCCTGGCCGCGCTCCGAAAGCGCCGGAGCCGGGCGAAAGGGGTCAGGCCGCCTCGGGGAGCCGGGCAGGCCGTACGGCACCCGGGGCGACCACCGGGGCGAGGGCGTCGGCATCGCCCCCGGTGGCGTCGGAGTCGGCGCCGGGCGTCCGCTTCCGCTCGAGCAGCTCACGGCGCGGGCAGCTGCCGCGACCCAGGACGGCCTGGATGGCGCGGACGCAGCCGCCGCAGTCCGTGCCCGCCTTGCAGACGGAGGCGATCTTCCGGGGGGTGCAGGCTCCGGCTTCCGCATGCTCCTTGACCTGCTGCTCCGTAACGCCGAAGCACGAGCAGACGTACATGCGGTTCACCTCCCGACGGGTTCGGTCCTTGACTGCCAGACCGTCCCCCTACCCGGTGAGGCAAACCTAACCTTACCCCGTGCGCAAGGTGCCCGGAACCTTCGAAAGCCCTGTGGGGCACGGATCACAGCGATCCGTGCCCCACAGTCGTACGCCTGTCACCTGCGGTGACGCGGTGCCGCCTACTGGTCGCGGTACATCTCGGCGACCAGGAACGCCAGGTCGAGGGACTGGCTCCGGTTGAGGCGGGGGTCACAGGCCGTCTCGTAGCGCTGGTGCAGGTCGTCCACGAAGATCTCGTGCCCGCCGCCGACGCACTCGGTGACGTCGTCGCCGGTGAGCTCCACGTGGATGCCGCCCGGGTGCGTGCCGAGGCCCTTGTGCACCTCGAAGAAGCCCTTGACCTCGTCCAGGACGTCGTCGAAGCGGCGGGTCTTGTGGCCGGAGGCCGCTTCGAAGGTGTTGCCGTGCATCGGGTCGGTCACCCACGCCACGGTGGCGCCGGACGCGGTGACCTTCTCCACCAGCTCGGGGAGCTTGTCGCGGACCTTGTCCGCGCCCATGCGGACGATGAAGGTCAGCCGGCCCGGCTCCCGGTCGGGGTCGAGGCGCTCGACGTACCGCAGCGCCTCCTCGGCCGTCGTGGTCGGACCGAGCTTGATGCCGATCGGGTTGCGGATCTGCGCGGCGAACTCGATGTGCGCGTGGTCCAGCTGCCGGGTGCGCTCGCCGATCCAGACCATGTGGCCGGAGGTGTCGTACAGACGGCCGGTGCGCGAGTCGACACGGGTCAGGGCCGACTCGTAGTCCAGCAGCAGGCCCTCGTGCGAGGCGTAGAACTCGACGGCCTTGAACTCCGCCGGGTCCGTGCCGCACGCCTTCATGAAGTTCAGCGCGTTGTCGATCTCGCGGGCGAGCGCCTCGTAGCGCTGGCCCGACGGCGACGACTTCACGAAGTCCTGGTTCCAGGCGTGCACCTGGCGCAGGTCGGCGTAGCCACCGGTGGTGAAGGCACGCACCAGGTTCAGCGTGGAGGCGGACGCGTGGTACATCTGCTTCAGCCGCTGCGGGTCCGGGACCCGGGCCTCCTCGGTGAAGGCGAAGCCGTTCACCGAGTCGCCGCGGTAGGTCGGCAGGGTGACGCCGTCGCGGGTCTCGGTGGGCTTGGAGCGCGGCTTGGAGTACTGGCCGGCGATCCGGCCCACCTTGACGACCGGCACGGACGCCGCGTAGGTGAGGACGGCGCTCATCTGGAGCAGCGTCTTCAGCTTGGCCCGGATGTGATCGGCCGACACGGCGTCGAACGCCTCGGCGCAGTCACCACCCTGGAGCAGGAACGCCTCGCCCTTGGCGACGGCTGCCATGCGGGCGCGCAGCTGGTCGCACTCGCCCGCGAACACGAGCGGCGGATACGACGCGAGTTCCGCGAGTACATCGCGCAGAGCCTCGGCATCGGGGTACTCGGGCTGCTGCGCCGCGGGAAGGTCTCGCCAGGTGTTGCCACCGGCGACGGGGGTATTGGCGTTCACGGTCACACCGACAACATTACGGGGTCCGGCGCCGCGTCCATCCGAAAGCTCAATAGATGAGACGCGCGCTCGGATGACCCACCCCGCGGCCCACCCGCCCGCCGGGGCCGCTGCCTGTCCGTCGGAGGATCCGCCCACGCCTTCCCGGGCGGATCCTCCGACGGGGATCGCGCCGGTTTCCGTTGGGGGATGCCCCGCCCATCCGCTAGGGTTCGGGGCATGTTCGCGCAGACGACCCAGAACTGGTGGTGGACCGCTCATCCGGCGGCTCACTGATCGATCGCGCGACAGACCACGCGAAGGCCGCCCGAGGGGCGGCCTTCTTCGCGTTCGGGAGCCGTTCCTCCTCATGGAAGGAACACCCGTGTCCCAGCCCCAGCCCCGCCCCCGCCGTGCCGGCTCCGTCGTCGAACGGCTGCTTGGTGACGACTGCCCGCCGTTCGCCCTGCTGCACCGGCGCACCCCCGGCCACGACCAGGACGTCGTCGAGGTCCTGATCGGCCCGGTGCGGGAGGTGGACCGGCTCGCCGACCTCCCGGTCGGGCCGCTGCCCTCCCTCGCCCTGGTGCCGTTCCGGCAGATCGCCGAGCGCGGCTTCGACGTGCGCGACGACGGCACGCCGCTGTCCGTGCTGGTCGCCGACGAGGTGCACGAACTGCCGCTCGCCGAGGTGCTGGAGCACCTGCCGGTGCGGGACGTGCCGGTCGTCGGCGGCGGCTTCGACGTCCCCGACGAGGAGTACGCGGAGATCGTCCGCAGGGTCGTCGAGGACGAGATCGGGCGGGGCGAGGGCGCGAACTTCGTCGTCCGGCGCACCGTCCGGGGCGAGATCCCCGGCTTCGGCCGGGCCGACGCGCTGGCCCTGTTCCGGCGGCTGCTGGCCGGTGAGCGGGGCGCGTACTGGACGTTCGTGGTGCACACCGCGAGCGGACGGGGGGCCGACGGGGCTTCCCCGGAAGGACGGGGAACGGCCGGGCGGACGCTGGTCGGGGCAAGCCCCGAGGTGCACGTGCGGATGTCCGGCGGGACGGTCGTGATGAATCCGATCAGCGGCACGTACCGCTACCCCGCCGAGGGACCGACCGCCGAGGGCCTGCTGGAGTTCCTCGCCGACCGCAAGGAGCGCGACGAGCTCTCCATGGTCGTCGACGAGGAGCTGAAGATGATGTGCACCGTGGGCGACATGGGCGGGGTGGTGGTCGGGCCCCGCCTCAAGGAGATGGCCCATCTCGCGCACACCGAGTACGAGCTGCGCGGACGCTCCTCGCTCGACGTGCGGGAGGTGTTGCGGGAGACCATGTTCGCGGCGACGGTCACCGGCTCGCCCGTGCAGAACGCCTGCCGGGTCATCGAGCGGTACGAGTCCGGCGGGCGCGGCTACTACGCGGGGGCGCTGGCCCTCCTGCGGCAGGAGCCGGGCGGGGCGCAGACCCTGGACTCGCCGATCCTGATCCGTACCGCCGACATCGCGGCCGACGGCCGGCTGCGGGTGCCGGTCGGGGCGACGCTGGTACGCCACTCGGATCCGGAGGGCGAGGTCGCCGAGACGCACGCGAAGGCGGCCGGGGTGCTCGCCGCGCTGGGGGTGCGGCCCGGCCGGCCCGGGGCAGGGGCGGCGGGCCCGGCGCGGCTGGCCGACGACCCGCGGGTGCGGGCGGCGCTGGACGCCCGGCGGGACGGGCTCGCCCCGTTCTGGCTGCGGATGCAGGAGCGGACCCATGAGGGGGCCGGCCGTGCGCTGGTGGTCGACGGGGAGGACACCTTCACCGCGATGCTGGCCCATCTGCTGCGCTCCTCGGGGCTTCAGGTGGCGGTGCACCGCTTCGACGAGCCGGGGCTGCGCGAGCGGGTGCGCGGCCACGCGGGTCCGCTCGTGCTGGGCCCCGGGCCCGGGAACCCCGGCGACACGGCCGATCCGAAGATGCGGCTGCTGCGCGGGCTCGCGGCGGAGCTGGTCCGCGACCACCGGCACGGGCTGCTGGGGGTCTGTCTGGGCCATGAGCTGATCGCGGCGGAGCTGGGGCTGGACATCGTCCGCAAGACCGTGCCCCATCAGGGCGCCCAGGTCCGGATCGACCTCTTCGGGCGGCCGGAGACGGTCGGCTTCTACAACAGCTTCACGGCGCGCTGCGACGAGGCGGCGGCCGTCGAGCTGGCGGCGCACGGCATCGAGTCGAGCGTGGACCCGGCGACCGGGGAACTGCACGCGCTGCGCGGACCGGGCTTTGCGTCGGTGCAGTTCCATCCGGAGTCGGTGCTGACGCTGCGCGGCACGGCGATCGTGGCGGAGCTGCTCGCGGGGCTGCCCGTCGGCGGCTGAGACGCGTCCGAGGAGCGGGACGGGCCCGGGGACCGGTGCGGCCCCCGGGCGTCAGCCCGCCGGGAGCGCCGGTACGAGGACGTTCTCGCTCCGGCGGCCGGCCAGGTGGTCGGCGATGTTGTGCACCGTGGTGTCGATGATCTGGGACACGGCGTCCCGGGTGTAGTACGCCTGGTGCGAGGTCACGACGACGTTGGGGAAGGTGACGAGCCGGGCGAGGGTGTCGTCGTCGATGCCCTCCAGGGACTTGTCGACGAAGAAGAGCCCGGCCTCCGCCTCGTACACGTCGAGTCCCACGCCCAGGAACCGGCCCGCGCGCAGCTCGGCGACCAGCGCGTCGGTGTCGACGAGACCGCCGCGGCTGGAGTTGACCAGGATCGCGTCGTCCTTCATCCGGGCCAGGGCCCGGGCGCCGATCAGGTGGTGGGTCGCGGGCATCAGCGGGACGTGCAGGCTGATCAGGTCGGACTCGGCGAGGAGCCGGTCCTTGTCGACGTACTCCATGCCGAGTGCGGTGCAGACGGGGTTCTCGGTGACGTCCCAGCCGAGCAGTCTCATGCCGAAGCCGTGGGCGATGCGGGTGAACGCCTCGCCGATCCGGCCCGTGCCGATCACCCCGGCCGTGCGCCCGTGCATGTCCCGGCCGAGGAGGCCGTCGAGCCGGAAGTCGAAGTCGCGGGTGCGGCCCGCGGCCCGGACGACGCGGCGGTTGACCGCCATCGCGAGGGTCCAGGCGAACTCCGCGACCGAGTACGGCGAGTAGTGGGAGACCCGGGCGACCCGCAGGGCGAGCCGTTCGGCGACGTCGAGATCGATGTTGTTGAAGCCGGTGGACCGCTGGGCGATCATCTGCGTGCCCCCGGCCGCGAGGGTCTGCAGGACGCGGCTGCCGAGGTCGGCGTTGACGCTGGTGGAGATGATCTCGTGGCCCGCCGCGATGGGGGCGGTGTCGGCGGTGAGGAAGACGTCCAGGCACCGGACCGCGTGCTGCCCGGCGAAGGCCCTGTCGAAGGCCCTCTCGATCAGCGGCTTCTCGTCGGACTGCACACCGAAGGCCAGGATTTCCACGACTGCTCCCGTTCGACGCGCGGACCGGGGACCGGGGCAGGGCAGGCGCCGGTCGTCGCGAATGTGCCGGTCATCGCGAATATACGGTCCCGGTCCCCGCCGCGCCGCTCGGAGGCCGCCGCCCGCCCGGCGGGCCCGGACGCGCTGGTGCCGCTCCCGGCACTAGGCTGCGACCGGAAAGGTATACCGGCTCGCGACGCCCGGCACGGCACCTCGCCGCGTTGTCGCATCACCCGAGTACGTCCAGTACGAGGGCGATCCTCCGCCTCGCGATGCACCGCACCGGACGCCGCGAGCTTCCCGGCAAACGTTTCCGGCCACAGCACTAGACGTCGTCGAGGCCGCGCTCGATCGCGTACCGCACGAGCTCCACGCGGTTGTGCAGCTGGAGCTTGCCCAGGGTGTTCTGGACGTGGTTCTGGACGGTGCGGTGCGAGATGACCAGACGCTCGGCGATCTGCTTGTACGAGAGCCCCTTGGCGACCAGCCGCAGAACCTCGGTCTCGCGCTCGGTGAGCCGCGGGGCCTTGGGCTCGTCGGCGGCGACGGGCGCGGGGTCGGAGGCGAGCCTGCGGTACTCGCCGAGGACCAGTCCGGCCAGGCCCGGGGTGAAGACGGGGTCGCCGGCCGCGGTGGACCGTACGGCCTCGGTCAGCTCCTGCGTACTGGCCGACTTGAGCAGATAGCCGGTGGCGCCGGACTTGACCGCCTCCAGCACGTCGGCGTGCTCGCCGCTCGCGGAGAGCACCAGCACCCGCAGCCCGGGCAGGGCGCCGACGAGTTCCTTGCAGACCTGTACGCCGGGCATGCCGGGCAGGTTGAGGTCGAGGACGAGGACGTCGGGCGTGACCGCCTTGGCCCTGCGGACGGCCTGCGGCCCGTCGCCCGCGGTCGCCACCACCTCGAAACCCGACTCGGACAGATCGCGGGCGACGGCGTCGCGCCACATCGGATGGTCGTCGACCACCATCACCGTGGTGGTCCGCTCCTCGGCGCTCCGGTCGCCCTGCGTGCTCATCCCGCTGATCCTGCCTTCCCCCGTGAAACCTTCGGAACCTTCAACTCCACCTCGGTGCCCTGACCGGGCACCGAGACCAACTCCGCCGTACCGCCCAGGTCACGCAGCCTGCCGCGGATCGACAGCGCGACCCCCATCCGTCCCTCCCCCTCCGCCTGGGCGAGCCGCCCCTCCGGAATGCCCGGCCCGTCGTCCCGGACCGTCACGACCACCTCGTCCGGCCAGTCCTCGACGAGAATCCACGCCTGGGCGTCCTCCCCCGCGTGCACCCTCACATTGTCCAGGGCGGCACCGACGGCGGCCGCCAGCTCCGCCGCGGTGGCGGGGGCGAGCAGCACCGGGGCCCCCGGCTCCGCGAAGGTGATCCGGGAGCCCGCGTGCGGGGCGAGCAGGGTGCGCAGGTCGCACGCGGCCGGGCCGGACGGTTCGTCGTCGACCTCCACGCTGCGGACCACCGCGCCCTCGGCTGCGTCCTCGGAGACCCGGGTGGCGGGCACCAGTCCGCTGGTGACCAGGGTGCGCAGGGCGATCTCCTGCTCCCCGGCCAGCCGGCCCAGCTCGGCCGCCTCGCCGCCCAGCGCGGTGCCGCGGCGCTGCACCATCGCCAGCACCTGGAGGACGCTGTCGTGGATGTCGCGGGCGAGCCGTTCCCGTTCCCGGGTGGCGGCCTCGATCTCCAGGGCGCGGGCGAGGGTGCGTTCACTGGCCCGGGCGACCTCGACGACGTACCCGATGGCGATGGAGGCGACCCAGACCAGCAGGACGTTGTGGAAGGTGTCCCGGCTGGGATCGCCGCGTTCGACGATGTTGACGACGGCGACGAGGGTCGAGGCGAACGCCGCCCAGCGCCAGCCGCCCTTGAGGGCGAAGGCCAGCACCGAACCCGCGGTCCAGATGGACGGCAGCGTGGGGCCGTCCACCGACTGGGCCTCGAAGTCGGCGAGCGGGGTGAGGAGGATGCCGGCGAGGGCGAGCGCCAGGTCCACGCCGAGGAAGCGCTTGGTACAGGCGACGGCGCCGGAGACCTTCGGGAGCGAGGCGAGCGTCCAGACCGCCAGCACGGTCAGGAAGACGACGGCGACCCACGGCCGGTCGTACCGCTCCCGGCCGAACACGGCGAGCAGCACCGCGTAGACCATCGTCAGCACGCGATAGGCCGTCAGGGCACGCCACAGCGGCTGCTCGACCGACATCCGTACGACGCGTTCGCGCCTGACCACTTCTTCCCCCTCGGACAGGACCGGCGCGCTGTGCGCCGAACCGTTCCGTCACCCCTGTGTTCCGGACTCTCCGCCCGCGCGCTTCTCCTCGGCGCGGCGCTTGGTCTCCTCCGCGCGGCGCTTGGTCTCCTCCGCGATCTGCCGCTTGGCGACGGTCGCGTAGATGTCGACGTACTCCTGCCCGGACAGCTTCATGATCTCGTACATCACCTCGTCGGTGACCGAGCGCAGGATGAAACGGTCCCCGTCCATGCCGTGGTAGCGGCTGAAGTCGAGCGGCTTGCCGATCCTGATCCCCGGGCGCATCAGCTTGGGCATCACCTTGCCGGGCGGCTGGATCTTCTCCGTGTCGATCATCGCGACGGGGATGACGGGGGCGCCGGTGGCCAGCGCGACCCGGGCGAGTCCGCCGGGCTTGCCCCGGTAGAGACGGCCGTCGGGCGACCGGGTGCCCTCCGGGTAGATGCCGAACAGCCCGCCGCTCTCGATGACTTCGATGCCCGCCCGGACGGCGGCCTCACCGGCGCCCCGGGCGCCCGAGCGGTCCACCGGGAGCTGGCCGACGCCCTTGAAGAAGGCGGCGGTGAGCTTCCCCTTCACGCCGGGCGTGGTGAAGTACTCGGACTTGGCGATGAAGGTGACCTTGCGGTCCAGGACGGCGGGCAGGAAGAACGAGTCGGAGAAGGACAGGTGGTTGCTCGCGAGGATCGCCGGCCCGTGCGCGGGGATGTTCTCCAGGCCCTCCACCCAGGGCCTGAAGGCGAGCTTCAGCCCGTTGCCGATGGAGAGCTTCATTGCGCCGTAGATCAACTCGGTGCCTCCTGTGTGCTGTCCGACAGACCTTAACCCGTGCGGGCGTCCCCGTTCCCGCCCGGACCGGGCGTTGCGGCGGACGGGGCCGGGACGGCCCTGGTCGGTGTCAGTCCGGTCGCGTACGGTGAAGCAATCCTCTGTACTTCCCTCTTTCCTTCCCCTTCAATTCTCGTTCCCCTTCGAGCTCTCGTCCCCTTCGAGCCTCACGAACAGGAGATCCCCGGTGCCGGTCCTGCCTGGAGCCGAGCCGTTCCGCCACGAGGGCGGAGAGGTCGGTGTCCTTCTCTGCCACGGATTTACCGGTTCCCCCCAGTCGCTGCGCCCCTGGGCCGACCATCTGGCGGAACGCGGCCTCACCGTCTCGCTCCCGTTGCTGCCCGGACACGGCACCCGCTGGGAGCACATGCAGGTCACCGGCTGGCAGGACTGGTACGCGGAGGTGGACCGGGAGTTGCGCGGGTTGCTGGAGCGGTGCGCCCGGGTCTTCGTCTGCGGCCTCTCCATGGGCGGCGCGCTGACGCTGCGGCTCGCGGCGAAGCACGGTGACGCGATCAGCGGGCTGGTGCTCGTCAATCCGGCGAACAAGGTGCACGGACTGTCGGCGTACGCGCTGCCGGTCGCCCGCCACCTGGTGCGGACGACGAAGGGCCTGGCGAACGACATCGCCAAGGAGGGCTCGCCGGAGCTGGGGTACGACCGCGTGCCGCTGCACGCGGCGCATTCGCTGCGGCAGTTCCTCCGCCTGGTCGACGCCGAGCTGCCCCAGGTCACGCAGCCGCTCCTGCTGCTGCACAGTCCGCAGGACCATGTGGTGCCGCCCGCCGACTCGGCCCGGATCCTCAGCCGGGTGTCGTCGACGGACGTCGAGGAGATCCTGCTGGAACAGAGCTACCACGTGGCGACGTTGGACCACGATGCGGAGCGGATCTTCGACGAGAGCCACAGGTTCATCGGCCGCCTCGCTCCGAGCGTCGGGAAGAAGGGGAGCGGGTCCGGTGGCTGAGCACGAGGCGGAGCGCACGGGAGGCGAGGACGGGCGCGAGTCCCTTCCCGCCGAGGGAACCGCACGGCCCGTGGAGGGCGTGGCTCCCGAGGCCGCGGACACGCCCGCGCCCGGGGACGGACGCCGGGGCGGGGACCGTACGGACGCGCGGGACGCGGGCCCGTCGTCGGCTCCGGCCCCGGCCGAGAAGGCGTCCGCCCACGCCGGCCCGCCGGACGGCCCCGGCCCGGGAGAGGGCCCGGACGACGGACGGCTCGACGAGAACGCTGCCTGGCAGGCGATCGTCGCGGGGTACGGCGAGGAGCCACCGGACCCGCCGGGTGCCAGGCCGTTCCGGTCGATCGAGGATCTCGCGGGGCTGGAGGACGACCGGTCGGCCGTGCTCGATCCGGACAAGGGGATCGGCAAGAAGGCCCCCGGGCCGCCGGAGCGCCCGCTCGGCAGCTCGGTCGTGTTCGCGCCCGGTGTCGGCGGACCGCGCGACTACGAGCTCGCGAAGCCCGGTGTCGGCGGACCGCGCGACTACGAGCTCGCGAAGCCCGGTGTCGGCGGACCGCGCGACTACGAGCTCGCGAAGCCCGAGGACGACGACCTCGACGACACGGACGAGGGGCACTTCGTGCCCCCGGAGCCGCCGCCGCTGCCGGAGGCCGACGTCACGGCGAAGTTCGCCTGGCTCGCGGTCGTCGGCGGTCCGGTGCTGATGCTGCTCGCGGTCCTGCTGCGGTGGGAGATCACCTGGTGGCTCGGCACGGTCTGCGTCGGCGGTTTCGTGGGCGGCTTCATCACGCTGGTGGCGCGGATGGGGGACGACGACGAGGACGAGGACGACCCGGGGCGCGGGGCGGTCGTCTGAGAGCCTGTCGGGTGACCGCCGGGGCGGGCGCCCGTCACCCGGGCGCTCCGCGTGCCCCGTTCCCCCGGCAACCGGGGGCGGGCGGCGGGATCAGGGCCTGAGCGCGGGCACCCGTAGCGCCGCCAGGACCGGCAGGTGGTCGGTGGCCGCCCGCAGGTCCGCGTCGGCGAGGCCCGGCAGCCCGGTGGGGACGCCGCAGCCGAGCACCTCGATCCCCTCCGTCGCGAAGACCGCGTCGATGCGCTGCCGGGGGTGGTCCGACGGCGAGGTGTTCTCGTCGCCCCACGGCCGTACCGCCCAGCAGTCCTGGAGCCGCCCGGCCAGCCGCCGGAACGCGGCCCCGCCCGGGGTCTCGTTGACGTCCCCGGCCGCGATGGCGTGCTCGACGCCCATCGCGTCCAGGCGTTCCAGCACCATCCCGGCCTGGGCCAGGCGTTCGTCGGAGCGCAGGCTCAGATGGAAGCTGAGCAGACCGATCCGGGTACCCGCGATCCGTACCACCGACGTGGCGAATCCTCTGCGGTGCAGACCGGGGGTCAGCGGCAGCAGGAGGTCCTCCGTGCGCTCCACGGCGGCCCGCAGCGAGCAGAGCAGCAGCGGCCCGGCCGCCGTGGCGCCGCCGCCGAGCACGACGAGGCCGGTACGGGCCGCGAGCCAGGCGGCGTGCTTGCGCCAGCGGAAGAAGCGCGGGGCCTCCTGGACGAGGACGAGGTCGGGGGCACAGGCGCCGATGACCCGGGCCAGTGCCTCGCGGTCGTCGCGCATCGACCGGACGTTGTAGCCGAGCACTCTGATGACCGCCGAACCGTCCGGCTCGGTGCGGGAGTCGGGCAGTGGCGTCGCAACCATGGGGCCCACGATACGGCGGACGCCCGTCGCGTCCCATGGGGCGCGACGGGCGTCCGGTTCCGTACGGTGGCGGCTCGGAGCCGCCGGGGAACTGACGGCCTCTCAGAGCCTGTCGGGTGACCTCTGCCCGGGCGGCCACGCCCTGGCACGCACGCTTCCGGCGTTGCCGGAATGCCCCCGTAGCGCCTTCCCCGAGCCCTCAAGGAGCAGGGGAGACCCCGTCCGAAGACCTCCCGGCGCCTTGGAATCGCACGCACCATGCCGCGTCCGCTTTCCGATCAAAGGCCATCCGGCAGGCTCTCAGCCCTGGCGGGCCAGGTCCGCCGCACCCACCAGCCCCGCCTTGCCGCCCAGTTGGGCCGCGAGCACCTGGGCGTGCGGGCGCCACTGGCTGCCGATCAGCCAGCGGCGGAACGACTTGCGGATCGGGTCGAGGACCAGTTCGCCCTCGTCCGAGACACCGCCGCCGATGATGAACGCGGACGGGTCGAAGAGCGAGGCGAGGTCGGCGAGTCCGGCACCGGCCCAGCGGGCCAGCTCGCGGAACGAGTCGATCGCCACCGGGTCGCCCTGCCGGGCGGCCTGGCTGATGTGCTTGCCCTCGATGCCGTCGATCGTGCCGTCGCCGAGCGACAGCAGGACCGCGGCGTTCTCGGGGGCGGCGTTGGCGCGCTGCCTGGCGTACCGGACGAGGGCGCGGCCGGAGGCGTACTGCTCCCAGCAGCCCTGGCTGCCGCAGCCGCAGAGCAGACCGTCCGGGACGACCCGGATGTGGCCGAACTCGGCGGCCACGCCGAAGCGTCCGCGGCGCAGCTTGTTGCCGATGATGATGCCGCCGCCGAGGCCGGTGCCGAGCGTGATGCAGATGACGTCGTCGTGGCCCTGGCCGGCGCCGAAGCGGTACTCGCCCCAGGCGGCGGCGTTGGCGTCGTTCTCGACGACGACGGGAAGGCCGACGCGCTGTTCGACCTTGTCCTTCAGCGGCTCGTGCCGCCAGTCGATGTTCGGTGCGAACAGGACGGTGGCGCGCTTGTCGTCGACGTACCCTGCGGCGCCGATGCCGACCGCGTCGATGCGGTGCCCCTCGCTCGCGCCGGACACCGCGTCCGCGATCGCGTCCACGATGCCGTCGGCCGTCGACGGGGTCGGCACCTTGAACGTCGAGAGGATGCGGCCCTCCTCGTCGACCACTCCAGCCGCGATCTTCGTGCCGCCGATGTCGACGCCGATGGTGAGTCCCATGAATCCCTCAGTTTCGGTCGAGCCCCGCTGGGGCCAACCGTACCCGAGCCGCGGGCCCTGACTTCCGCGCAGGTCAGTCCAGGTCGATGTGCTCGCCGCCGGAGGCTCCCCCGTCGCGCGGGTCGGTGGGGTCGTCGGACCGCTTCCCGGTGCCGGACCGGTCCCCCGCGTCCCTGGTCCAGCGGCGTTCCTGACCCTCCACGGCGGAGCGGTAGGCGGCGAGGAGCTCGCCGCCGGCCGCGGCGAGATGGTCGAAGACGTCCGGGTTGCGTTCGATGACGGGCTGGGCGGCGGACTTCGCCTGTTTGATGATCTGCTGCACGGTGCCCTGGGCCGCCGGGCCGAGCAGCGGCGTCGGGAGGGACGAGATCCGGTCGGCCACGGCGTCGATCAGCTTGCGCAGCTCCTCGGCGGCGGTTCCGGGGCCCGGGCCGTGGTGGGCGCGGCGGCGGGCCTTCTCCGCTTCGAGGTCCTCGGCGCAGGCCCGTGCCCACGCGTCGTCGTCGACGGGACGATCGGTGGCTTCGCTCATGGCGGACTCCTGCGACGTGGTTCGCCCGCGGTCGCGCCTGCGGGACCGTACGGGTACGTACTACCGACGTTACCCGAACGGTGGGGTGCCGTTCAGTCCGTACGGGGCCACAGTCCGGGGTCGGGGGTGAACCTGACCCGGAGCACCCCGTCGGTGAGGGCGGCGCCGGAGACGGTGCAGCGGCGCAGTCCGGACTCCAGGGGGATGATCCGGTGGAACGGGCCGACGGTGAGCAGCAGTTCGTCGCCGCGGCGCACCAGTTGCAGGTCGGACTTGACGGCCCCGGGCAGCGGCAGGCACCAGACGAGGACGGTGCCGCCGTCGGCCGGCGGGGCGCCCGTGGCCCGGGGGCCGGGCGGCGGGGTGCGTCCGTCGTCCGCGGCGCCCGGTTCCCCGGTCCGCCGGGGGTCCTCGATCCACCAGGGGTCGTCGGCCCGGCCGGGGGCCGGTTCGTCCGGTGCGGCGCACAGTCCGTCCCCCGCCCCGAAGCCGCCGGTGACCGCCCCGGCGGGCGCGGTGGAACGGGCAAGGCCGTCGAGGAGGGCGAGGTCGTCGAGGTTCCGGGGGTCGCGGCCGAGGTGGGGCACCTCGTACAGGGCCGTCGTGGGGCCCCATTCCTCGTACCAGTGGTCGACGGTCTTCTCCTGCCGCGCGGCGAGGTCCGCGAACCAGGGGTCGCCGGAGTGCCGGGGCAGGACCCGGTTCACGGCGAGGGCGTCGACGCGCAGCCCGTGCAGGGCGAGGCCGGTGCGCGCGCTGCGCAGGGCGTCCTCGGCGGCCGGTCCCGGTTCGGCGACCAGCCGGAGCGTGGTGGCGCGGTCCTCGATCAGGGCCTGGACGGCGGCCAGTTCGGCGTCCTTGCGGGCGGCGGCCTCGTACAGCCACTGGGCGGGCATGGGCACCCCGGCGAGCTGGGCGAGCATGGGGCGCAGGGCCCGGGCGGCCTGGCGTTCCGGGGGCAGCAGCCGGCGCAGATAGCGGCGCAGCTGTTCGGGGAGGGCGAGGACGGCGAGTGCTTCGCGCAGCGGCGGCAGGTCGACGACGAGGAGGTCGAAGCGGCCGTCCGACCAGTCGCCCTCGGCGGCGCGGCGCAGCGCGTGCAGCAGGGCGAGCTGGGGGCTGCCGGGGAGTTCGGTGAGTTCCTCGCCGTCCATCCGGTGCCCGCCGAGCAGGTCGAGCACGCCGGAGGCGCGGTCCTGGAGGGCGAGGAGTTCACCGCGGAAGTGCTCGCCGGAGTCGATGCGGGCGGACCGGAGGCCGTCGGCGACCTCGACGGGTTCCGTGCCGTCGGGGAAGCCGGGTATGGGGTCGGCGGAGAGCAGCAGGACGCGGCGGCCCCTGCGGGCGGTGGCCAGGGCGGTCGCCGCCGCGACGGTGGTACGGCCCGCGCCTCCGGGCCCGGTGACGAGAACCGTACGCACCTGGTCAGCCCTTCGGTACGGACTCGACGCGCTTCTTCAGGCCGGCCAGGGCCCGGTCGATGATGACCTTCTCGGCCTTGCGCTTGATCATGCCGAGCATCGGGATCTTGACGTCGACGGTCAGCCGGTAGGTGACCTCGGTGCGGTCGCCGTCGCCGAGCGGGGCGAGCGCGTAGGTGCCGTCGAGGGCGCGCAGCATCTGCGACTTGACGAGGGTCCAGCTGACCTCGCGGTCGCCGGTCCAGGTGTACGCGAGGGTGTGGTCGTCCTTGATCGCCCCGGCGTCGAGGACGAGGCGGACCTTCTCGGCACGGCCCCGGTCGTCGGTGGCGAGCACCTCCGCCTCCTTGACCTCGCCGGTCCACTCCGGGTAGCGGGCGAAGTCGGCGATCACTCCCATGACGTCGGCCGGTGCCGCCTCGATCGTGATCGTCGAGCTGGTGTGTTCAGCCATCGCCGTGGCTCCTCCAGTGCGGTGTGACCGGTGCGTCGGCAGATGCCTGCCGTCAGAAGGCTATCGCGTGCCCGTGGTGCTCCGTCCCAGGGTCCGGCGCCGTGGCCGGTGGGGCGGCCGTGCGGGTCGAGGTCCGTCGCCGGGCCCGGAGGCCGTGCCGGGAGCGGCCCCCGGGCCTGTCACCACTCCAGGGCCCACGGCCTTCCGGTGGAGGCGAAATGGCCGACGTTCACGCATTCGGTCGCGCCGATCCGCATCCGGCGGACCAGGGGCTGGTGGACGTGGCCGAACAGCGCGTAGCGGGGGCGGGTCGCGCGGATGGCGTCGAGCAGGGCCCGGCTGCCGCGTTCGAAGCGGCGCGCCACCGTGTCGTAGGTCAGTTCCGGCACGTCGGGCGGGATGTGGGTGCAGAGCACGTCGACCGTGCCGACCGCCTCGATCTTGGCCGCGTACTCCTCGTCGTCGATCTCGTACGGGGTGCGCATCGGGGACTTCAGGCCGCCGCCGACGAAACCGAGGACCCGGCCGCCGATCTCGACGCGCCCGCCGTCGACGACCGTGGTGCCCGGGCGGGCGTACTCGTCCCACAGTCCGGGGATGTCGACGTTGCCGTAGGTGGCGTACGTCGGGGTGGGGAAGGCCGCGAAGAGTTCCGCGTACTGCTTGCGCACACCCGCGACGATCGCGGCCTCGCGGTCCATGCCCGCCCACAGGCGACGGCCGAGCTCGCGGGCCTCCTCGAAGCGGCGGGCGGTGCGCAGGGCCACGAGCCGGTCGGTGTTCTCCACGCCGAAGAGTTCGGGGAAGATGCCGCGCGAGTGGTCGGCGTAGTCGAGGAAGAGGACCAGGTCGCCGAGGCAGATCAGGGCGTCGGCGCCGTCCCCGGCGCGGGCCAGGGCCTCGGTGTTGCCGTGCACGTCACTGACCACGTGGAGGCGCGTGCGCCGTGCGGCGGGGCTGACTCGGGTGTCCGGTACGGCAGGCATGACGGCCAGCCTAGGTCCTGCGTCGGCCGCTCGGACAGGGCCTCCGGACCTGCGGCGGGCCCCGGGCCGTGACGCGCGGTGGGCTACTGTGCGCGCAAGGATCACCATCGTGTGTGACGCACAAGACATTGGCCCGAACCCTCTATCGGGAACTGAGTACTGGTGGGTAACGTCCGGGCAGTCCAGTCGTGCTCACTTCACACATGAGCATCTGCCTATCTTGGACCGCAGCCGGTGGGCCACACAGAGCCGTGGCACCGGAGCCCGATGAGGAGCAGCAGTCTTGCGCGAGTTCAGCCTTCCGGCCCTGTACGAGGTCCCCTCGGACGGCAACCTGACGGATCTCATCCGCCGCAATGCCGCTCAGCATCCCGACGTCGCGGTGATGAGCCGCAAGGTGGGGGGCGCGTGGGCCGACGTGGACGCCAGGCAGTTCCTCGCCGAGGTCAGAGGGGTCGCCAAGGGGCTGGTCG
Source organism: Streptomyces sp. NPDC032161 (assembly GCF_040636995.1). Taxonomy (NCBI): domain Bacteria; kingdom Bacillati; phylum Actinomycetota; class Actinomycetes; order Kitasatosporales; family Streptomycetaceae; genus Streptomyces; species Streptomyces sp. NPDC032161. The sequence continues at coordinate 388,494 of NZ_JBEZVN010000002.1, forward strand.
CGGCGGGCGTCGAGGCGGGCGACCGGGTGGCCCTGCTGTCCCGCACCCGTTACGAGTGGGTGCTGCTCGACTTCGCGATCTGGAGTGCGGGCGGGGTCACCGTCCCCGTGTACGAGACCAGCTCGCCCGAGCAGATCCAGTGGATCCTCGGGGACTCCGGCGCCGCCCTGTGCGTCGTGGAGTCCGCGGCGCACGAGGCGTCCGTGGAGTCGGTCCGGGCGGATCTGCCCGCCCTGAAGGGGATCTGGCAGATCGAGGCGGACGCGATCGCCCGGCTGACGGAGGCGGGCGCGGACGTTCCGGACGAGACCGTGGACGCGCGGATGGCGAGCGCCAAGGCGGACGACCCGGCCACCATCGTCTACACCTCGGGCACCACCGGCCGCCCCAAGGGCTGTGTGCTCACGCACCGCAGCTTCTTCGCGGAGTGCGGCAATGTGGTCGAACGGCTCAAGCCCCTGTTCCGTACCGGCTCGTGCTCGGTGCTGCTCTTCCTGCCCACCGCGCACGTCTTCGGACGGCTGGTCGAGGTGGCGTCGGTCATGGCGCCGATCAGGCTCGGCTGCGTACCGGACATCAAGCACCTCACCGATGAACTGGCCTCGTTCCGGCCGACGTTGATCCTCGGCGTGCCGCGCGTCTTCGAGAAGGTCTACAACGGGGCGCGGGCCAAGGCGCAGGCCGACGGCAAGGGCGCGATCTTCGACCGGGCCGCGAACACGGCCATCGCGTACAGCCGCGCGCTGAGCACCCCGCAGGGCCCGTCCCTGGGACTGCGTCTGAAGCACAAGCTGTTCGACAAGCTGGTCTACGGCAAGCTGCGCGCGGTGCTGGGCGGACGCGGCGAGTACGCGATCTCCGGCGGCGCGCCGCTGGGCGAACGGCTGGGCCATTTCTACCGGGGCATCGGCTTCACCGTCCTGGAGGGGTACGGCCTGACCGAGACCTGCGCGGCCACCGCGTTCAACCCGTGGGACCGCCAGAAGATCGGCACGGTCGGCCAGCCGCTGCCCGGCTCGGTGGTCCGGATCGCCGACGACGGCGAGGTGCTGGTGCACGGCGAGCACCTGTTCACCGGCTACTGGAACAACGAGGCGGCCACGGTCGAGGCGCTGGCCGACGGCTGGTTCCACACGGGCGACCTCGGCACGCTCGACGAGGACGGCTACCTCGCGATCACCGGCCGCAAGAAGGAGATCATCGTCACGGCGGGCGGCAAGAACGTCGCTCCCGCCGTGATCGAGGACCGCATCCGCGGGCACGCCCTGGTCGCCGAGTGCATGGTGGTCGGTGACGGGCGGCCGTTCGTCGGCGCGCTGATCACCCTGGACGAGGAGTTCCTGCGCCGCTGGGCCGAGGAGCACGGCAAGCCGGCCGGGGCGACGGCCACCTCGCTGCGCGAGGACCCGGAGCTGCTGGCCGAGGTGCAGCGGGCGGTGGACGACGGGAACGCCGCGGTGTCCAAGGCGGAGTCGGTCCGCAAGTTCCGCATCCTGTCCTCCCAGTTCACCGAGGAGGCGGGGCACATCACCCCGTCGCTGAAGCTGAAGCGGAGCGTGGTGGCGAAGGACTACGCGGACGAGATCGAGGCGATCTACCAGCGCTGACCGCGACCGCACGGACGTCGGCGCCGAGCACGGGTCACCGGCGCCGAGCGCACGAACCACCGGAACCGAACGCGACCGCGCGAACGGGCCCGCACCGGACAGGGTGCGGGCCCGTTCGCGTTCTACCGTCCGGACGGCGTCAGAGCAGCTCCTCGAGCCGCTCGGCCAGCAGGTCCCAGCGCCACTTCTCCTCGACCCAGGCCCGTCCCCGCTCCCCCATCCGCTGCCGCAGCTCCGGGTCGTGCAGCAGGGTGACGACCCGGTCGGCGGTCTCCTCGACGGAGCCTCCGCGCACCACCCACCCCGTCTCGCCGTCGAGCACGGCGTCCGGCGCGCCGCCCGAGTCGCCCGCGACGACCGGCAGCCCGGTCGCGGACGCCTCCAGGAAGACGATGCCGAGCCCCTCCACGTCGAGCCCGCCGCGCCGGGTGCGGCACGGCATGGCGAAGACGTCGCCCGCGCCGTAGTGGGCGGGCAGTTCCTCCCACGGCACGGACCCGGTGAAGCGCACCGACTCCTCGACACCCGTCCGACCGGCCAGCCTCTTCAGGTCGTCGGCGTACGGTCCGCCGCCGACGATCAGCAGGACCGCGTCCGGGACCCGCTCCAGGATCGCGGGCATCGCCAGGATCAGCGTGTCCTGGCCCTTGCGCGGCACGAGCCGTGACACGCAGACGACGACGGGCCGGTCGGCGAGCCCGAGCCGGGCCCTGACCAGGTCCCCGCCGGAGCCCGGATGGAAGGTCTTCTCGTCGACGCCGGGCGGCAGCTGGACCATCCGGCCGGCCGCCGCGGGGCCGAGCGCCGAGGCGATCCGGGAACGGGTGTACTCCCCGAGGTAGGTGAGGGTGTCCGTGCCGTCGCCGATCCGCCGCAGCAACTGACGGGCCGCGGGCAGCTGGGCCCAGCCGGCCTCGTGCCCGTGCGTGGTGGCGACCAGGCGGCGGGCCCCGGCCCGGCGCAGCGCCGGGGCCATCAGCCCGAGCGGGGCCGCGGCGCCGAACCATACGGACGTACAGCCGTGTTCGCGCAGCAGCCCCACCGCGCGCCGGGTGACCCGGGGGGTGGGCAGCAGCATCGTCGTGGGGTCCCGGACGACGGTGAACGGCTGCTCGGCGTCGAAGGCGGAGGTGGCCGCGACGCCTTCCGCGGTCCGCTTCCAGGTGGAGGCGTACACGACGACCCGCCCGGGGTCCAGCCGCAGGGCCATGTTGTGCAGGAACGCCTGGATGCCGCCGGGGCGCGGCGGGAAGTCGTTGGTCACGATCAGGGTCTTGTCCATCGCGGCCGACAGTACCGGGCGGGTGGTCTTGATGGCCGACGCAGGGGGCGGGCGGGCATGATGGCCCCTCGTGCCGCGCGTGTCCGCCCGTGTCCGCGCCGTACGCACCGCACACGCACGACGGAACGGATGAGCTGCCATGACGGGATCGACCGGGGCGCGGCTCGCTCCCGCGGTGTGGGCCCTCACCAGGATCGCGCTGCTGCTCTGCGTCACGAAGGTGATCGTCCTGCCCGGTCCGGACGTGACCGGTGACGTCTCGGTGATCTACCGGGGCTGGTCGGAGGTGCTGCGCTCCGGCACGTACCCGATGTCGGACGTGACCTGGCAGTACCCGCCGCTCGCCGCGCTCGCGGTGCTCTCCCCCACTCTGCTGCCCTTCCTCGACTACACCTCGGCGTTCTTCGTCCTCGTGCTGCTGTGCGACGGTCTGGTGCTGGGGCTGCTGCTGCGCGCGGGCCGCGGGAAGGACCGGTCGGCGGCGGGGGTGTGGGTGTGGGTGGCCGGGGTGCCGCTGCTGGGCACGACCGCGTACGCCCGCTACGACCTGATGGTGACGGCGGTGGCGGTGGCGGGGCTGCTGGCGGGGGTGCGGCACCCGCGGGTGCTGGGGGTGCTGGCCGCGGCCGGGGCGCTGCTGAAGGTGTGGCCGGCGCTGATCCTGGCCGGCACCGCGCCCGGCTCCCGGACGCGCCGGGCGTGGACGGCGGCGGCGGTGACGGCGGCCGGGCTCGCACTCGGCTGCGCGCTGGCGCTCCCCGGGGCGTTCGCCTTCCTCGGCTTCCAGCGCGACCGGGGCACCGAGGTCGAGTCGCTGGGGGCGCTGGTGTTCCACGTGGCGCGGGCGTCCGGCTGGCCGGGGCGGGTGGAACTGCACTACGGCTCGCTGGAGTTCCTGGGGCCGGGGGTGGAGCTGGTGAGCACCGTCTCCCTCGCTCTGTCCGTACTCGCCCTCGGCTGGCTGCTGGTGTGGCGGCTGCGCGCCCGTGCCTTCCGGGCGAGCACCCCGGCCGACGCGGCGTTCACGGCGGTCCTGCTGTTCACGACCACGAGCCGGGTGATCAGCCCGCAGTACATGCTGTGGCTCGTCGGGCTCGCGGCGGTCTGCCTGGTCTTCCGGGGCAGCGGGATGGGGCTGCCGGCCGGGCTGGTGCTGCTCGCCACCGGCGTGACCCAGGCGGAGTTCCCGTTCGGCTTCGACAGCGTGGTGGCCAGTGACGCGACGGGCGTGGCGCTGGTGTTCCTGCGCAACGGTCTGCTGGTCGCGGCGACGCTGATCGCCTGCCGTCGGCTGTGGCGGCGCACGGCACCCGGGGCCCCCGGCGACGACGCCGGGAGCTGGGGCGGGATCGCGGCGGGCCGCCGTCGCGCCGCCCGGGAGTCGGAGCGCGTCGGTTCCTGAGCCGGGTGCGCGGGCCGTGGCAGGGGGCGTGTCCGGGACCGGCCGGACTTCCCCCGTACGGGGCTCAGCCGAGCCGGGTGCGCAGGTACTCCCGCCAGCGCGCGGTGAACGCGGCGGGGGTGCTGGAGAGCACCTCCCGCAGGGCCCGTTCCACCGCCCCGTCCCGCTCCCGCTGTCCGGCGACGGCACGGTAGAACGCGGAGAGCCTCCGCTCGCCCCAGTCGTCGGCGATCAGCTCGCAGGCCAGCAGGCCGCCCTCGTACGCCTTCGCCAGCCGGGCCTCGTCGCCCGCGAATCCGAAGTCCTCGTCCGCCGGGAGCGCGGCGGGAAGCTCCCCGCGCCGGACCGCGGCGGCCAGTTCGGGCGCCGCCTGCGCGGCGGTGCGGTGCTCGGCGCGGTAGGCCACCCGGTCCGCGAAGCCCTCGGAGAGCCAGACCGGGGTGGCGCCGGTGGTGCGGGCCCGGGTGGCGACATGGGTGATCTCGTGGGTGAGGACGACCCGTTGCCCGAACGCGCCGAGTGCGCCGTACGCCTGCGGATTGACGATCACCCGGTCCGCGGGGGCCCCGTCCGGGCCGCCGGGCCGCGCGGTGGTGACGGCCGCCATGCCGCGGTAGTCGGCGGCGGGCGCACCCAGCAGCCCGGCCATGTCCTCCACGGTATGCGGTACGAGCACCAGCACCCGGCCGGGCCAGCGTTCCGGCCAGGCACCGGAGACCACGGGAACCGCCCGGTCGGCGGCCCGGGAGATCGCGCGCAGCTCGCGCCCGGTGCGGCCGACACCGAGGACGAGACTGTGCGTGCCGCGCACCGCCCGGACCCGCCCCTGCTGCCAGAGCAGGCCGCCGCCGTCCGCGCCCGGCCGGTCGGCGGTGAGGTGCCAAGCGCCGTCCGCCCCGTCCCGGCGCAGGTCGAGCACCCGGTCCGCGGTGGCCGGGGCCCGGTCGTACCCCTTGATCCGGTAGCTCAGCCGGACGTGCGCGGTGACGTGGTCGGCGCCCCGTCCGGTCAGTTCCGTGACCCGGTACGTCCAGGACGCCAGCGGCACGTCCGCGAGGTTGTCCAGCTCCTTGCGCTGGGCCGCGCGCAGCCCGGTGGCGCGGGGATCGACGGAGGCCAGGTAGGCGTCCGTGTCATGGGACGTCACGGCGGCGGCGCGGCGGTCGAGGAGGGCGCGCACGGAGCGGGCGTCGGCCCCCGGGACGCGACCGGCGGACCCGGACCCGGGGCCGCCTGGAGCCGCGCAGCCGGACAGGAGCAGCGCCCCGGCGAGCAGCACTCCCGCCGCGCGCCGCCCACCGTCCCGTCCCCGTCGCCGACCCATCCGGTCGAGGGTACGGGCCGGGCGCGGGTGAGGGCAGCGCCGGTGACCGGGAACCGGACGCGGACGGCCGGTCAGACGCGGGTGACCGAGGAGACCGGCATCATGCCGACGGGGTCGTAGCGCACCGGGGCGCCCGGGTACGGGGCGTGGACGACCCGGCCGTTGCCGACGTACATGGCGATGTGGCTGGCGTCGGCGCGATACGCCACCAGGTCCCCGGGGCGGGCCCGGGAGAGCGGCACCATGTGTCCCGCGTACCGCTGGGCCTGCGAGGTGCGAGGCAGGCCGACACCTGCCCGGGCGTACGCCCACTGCATGAGTCCGGAGCAGTCGAAGGCGTCCGGTCCGTTGGCCCCCCAGACGTAGGGGCGTCCGAGGGCCTGCTGGACCGCCATGACGGCGACCGCCGCCCGCGCGGAGCCGGCCGGCAGTCCGGCCGCGCCCGCGAACACGTCCTCGTGGCCGGAGCGGGAGGCGTGGGCGAGGCCGGCCCGGTCGGCGCCGGGCAGCGTGCCCAGCAGCCGCTTGGCCTGGGCGAGTTTGCGCTCGACGGTCCGCTTGTGGCGGGCGGCCGTCTCGCGGTTGCGTTCCAGTCCGGCCAGGGCGCGGGCGGCCTCCACGCGGGTCTGTTCGAGGGAGCGCCGGGTCTGCCGGAACTCCCGGAGCCCAGCTGCCTGACGCTCCGTCAAACGGTCCAGCGCCGCCGCGCGTTCGAGGTAGGTGTCGGGGTCGGAGGAGAGCAGCAGGGCGAGCGAGGGGTCCACGCCGCCGGAGCGGTACTGCGCGGTGGCCAGCGAACCGAGCGAGGTGCGCAGCCGGTTGAGGTGTTCCTGCCCCCGGGCCGCCCGGTAGCGCGCCCGGTTCACCTCGTCGCGCAGCCGGTCGGCGCCCTCCCCGGCCCTGTTGTACTGCTCGGTGGCACGCTCGGCCTCGACGTACAGCCGGTCGATCCGGGCCTTCACGCTCCGGGGCGTGTCCTGCGGTTCGGCGTTCGCGCTGGGCGCCCCGAGCGTGGCGGCGGCGGTCACCGCCGCGGCCGACAGAACGGTGGCGCGAGCCCCCCGGTCGAGACCGGGCTGTGTGGAACGGCGATGGGACACCACAGGACACCGCACTCCCTTCCGCTGTGCACGGATGTGCGCGGCCCCTGCCGCCCGGACGGGCGGACCGACGACGGGAGCCGCACAGCAGGCAGACAGTAGTCGTACGGCCGGGCGGCGACCAAGGACCTCGCCGGGCGGCCGGACGGGCGGGAATGCGGGCGCCCCGCCGGTGACCTGTGGTCTCCGGCGGGGCGGGCCGATCTGTGGGGCGCGGGAATTCGCCCGTTCGGGCGTCGTCAGGCGACGCGCACGCCGAACTGGAAGCTGCCCATGGTGTTCATCGACTCGTAGCGGACGTACGCGCCCGGGTACGGGGCGTGCAGCACGGTGTTGTTGCCGGCGTAGAGGCCCACGTGCGAGGTGTTGTTGAAGAAGACCAGGTCGCCCGGCTTCAGCGCGCCGCGCCCGATCCGGGGGCCGTCGTTGACCTGCGTGTACGTGACCCGGGAGATCTGGACGTTGGCCTGTGCGTAGGCCCACTGCGTCAGCCCGGAGCAGTCGAAGGAGTTGGGGCCGGTGTGACCGGAGGCGTACGGCTTGCCCACCTTGGTGGAGGCGGCGCTCAGGGCGGCCGCGCCGCGGGCGGAGGCTGGGACCTCGTTGCCCAGATCGACCCGGTCGACGGCGTCGCGGCTGGCGCGGCTGCTGGCGTGCTGTTCGGCCTCCTGCATCTTCGCGCGCTCGGCCGCGGTCAGCGTGTTGAGCAGCTGGCGCGCCTTGGCGAGCCTGGCCTGGAGCTGCTTCTTCTTCTCGCCCATCACCTTGCGGGCGTCCGCGAGGTCACCCAGCTTGTCCTGGGCCTCCTTGCGCTGCTGCGCGAGGACCCGCTGCTTCTCCTGGATCTTCCGGAGCGCATCGGCCTGCTTGGCCGTCAGCTGGTCGAGGGCGGAGGCCTCGTCGAGGAAGGTGTCCGGGTCGGAGGAGAGGAAGAGCTGCACCGACGGGTCGAGGCCACCGGAGCGGTACTGCGCGGCAGCGAGCGAACCGAGGCCGCTGCGCAGGTTGTTGATCTCCTGCTGGCCGCGGGCCACCTTGTCCTGCAGCGCGCTGACTTCCTTCTCCAGCTTCTGCTGCTTCTCCTTGGCACCGTAGTACTGCTCGTTGGCCTCGCCGGCCTCGTGGCCGAGCTTTTCGACCTCCGCCTTGACCTCGCTCTTGGAGGGCTTGGGGTCGGCCTGGGCCGCCTGGGAGGACAGGGCCACGGCTGCGGCGGCGGTCGCGGTGAGCACGGTCACACGGGCGCGGCTCGGCTGCTTGGGACGACGGTGGGACGCCACGAAGGCGATCTCCTTCTTCCTCCGGCCGCCTACCGGGCTGTGGGGGGCTCGGGTCCCCGGCTCCGTGCACGTCACGGACTCGGCGGGTCCTTCGCCGTCACCCCGGATGGGTGATCAACCGAGCGAAGGTTCGAGGGTGACCCTAGTGACCAACTTGTGATCAGTTCAAATCCTCACCGGAAAAATCTCACCACAGCAGGCACTTCTTTACCCATATCACACAGGCCGTAGCGACGGCCTGACGGTCCGTTCCGTGAAATCCGGCGAGTCGTGACAACTGTCATGAGACGCGCGAAAGACGCTTCAGGAGCAAGGCGGACGCGACGGGTCGGGCGCCGGCTTTCGCCACCCCGTCGGCGACCTCGCGGTCGGTGGAGACCACCACGACCGGGCGTCCCGGCGGTTCGGCACGGGCCAGTTGGCGGATCAGCTCGTCCGCGGTCACGCCCGGCTTGCTGAACAGCACGCGGACGCCGCGCGGCGGCGCGAGCAGCACCGGGGCGGCGAGTTCGGCCCCGTCGAAGACACAGGTCATCTCCGCGCCGGTCTGCGCGGCGAGCACCGAGAGACCGCCCAGCAGCCTCAAGCGCTGCTTCTCCAGCGGCAGTTGGGGGTAGCCGGTCTTGGTGACGTTGTAGCCGTCCACGATCAGGTGCGCCTGCGGCAGCGCGAGCAACTGGTCGAGCAGGGCCGGATCGGTCTCCGAAAGCGCCCTGGCGGCAATGTCCTTGGGCGACATCCGGCCGGGCTCGACCGCGTCGACCCCGTCCGCGGGGCGGATCGAGGCCGGGGGCAGGGCCAGTTCACGGCGCAGCCCCCGGGCCGCGTCCAGCACCGTGTCCAGCAGCAGCCGCAGTCGCATGTCCTCGACCGAGCGGCCCTCCCGCGCGGCCCTGCGGCCCGCCTCGGCGGACGCCTCGGCCTCGCCGAGCCGCGCCTTGAGCCGACGGGTCTCGCTCTCCGCCGCGGAGAGCTGGGCGGCCGCCTCGGCGCGCACGGCCTCGGTCTCCGCCCGGCTGCGGCGCAGCGCGGCCTCGCCGCGCCTGACGTCGTTGACCGCGCTGCGCAGTTTGCGCTGGAGGGAGTCGGCCTCCTTGCGGGCGGCGTCCAGTTCGGCGCGCAGCCGTTCCGTCTCGCTCCTGGTCTGGGCACGGGCCCGGGCGAGCTCCTCGCGCAACTGCTCCAGCTCGCGGCGGCTCGCCTCGTCGGCGCGTTCGGCCTCGGCGCGCTGGACCTCCTCGCCCGCGGCGGCGACCAGCTTCACCCAGCCCACCGGGCGCAGCACATAGGCGGCCGCGGCGACGTCGACGGGATCGGCGGCAGCGGGCGGCGAACCGGACTCCAGGGCACGGGCCAGCTCCGGCTGCCGCTCCCCCAGCCGTTCACCGATGCGCTGCCGGAACAGCGCGTCGCTCTCCAGCGCCGCCGCCATCGCGTTCCCGGCGAACTTGGCACGCCGGGTCGGCGTGAAGCGGGCGTACTGTCTCAGCGGGGCCGGGAGTTCGCCGACCGTCAGACCGCCGAACGCGTCCGAGACCAGCGCGACGACCCGCCGTCGCACGCCTTCGGGCAGCGGGCGGTCGAGCGCCTCGACAGCGCCGTCGGCCGCCTCGGCCGGTTCGGCGCCGCTTGCGGGCCGCTCCACCATCCGTCACCTCAAAATCGATTGTCTGTGCGCGGCTCCGTCAGGAGTCGGCACCCGGCCTGGCGACCAGTTCGATCTGGTCCACCGCGTTGCACCAACGGCAACGCACCGACTCGATGGTCTCACTGACCACCTCGCGTTCCTCGACGGTCGCCTCCCCGGCCAGGTCGAGATGGACGTACTCGACGACCTTGGAGGAACGCGTCACGTCGAAACGCGTGAGATTTCCGCAGAGCGTGCAGCGCCAGCGGGTCCCGTCGGTCGGCTGCGGAACCGTCGTCATCGTTGCGTCCTCTTTCGTCGAGCCTGGTGCCGTCTGTTTCAAGGATCTCGCGGTGCGCCGTCGAACTGCGGATTGTCCTGCCGTGCGAGGGACCGCTCTGCTCACCACCGGCCCCTCTTAACCCTACGGCCTCGCCGCGTCCGCCCGACACGGCGAGGCGGTCTGTCCCGTTCCCTCCGCTTGCGTCATGCTCTGTTCATGATCGATCTGCGAGTTGCGGCCGGCAGGCTGACCAGCGGACTCCTACGGACGGTCACCTCCGGCGGCCCGCTGGTCACCCACACCCTGATCGCGGCGTGCTGCCTGATCTTCGTGCTCGGCCCGCTCTCCGGCCTCCGCCCGCCCCAGGGCAGCGCCGACGCCGTGCTCGCCGCGCAGGCCGGCTACTTCGAACGCTGGGGGGTGATCCCGAACGAGCTGTGGAACGGCTCCGGGCGCGTCCTGCTCACCCCGCTCACCGCCCTCTTCGTGCACGGCAGCTGGCTGCATCTGCTCGGCAACATGCTGTTCCTGTACGTGTTCGGGGCGATGACCGAGGAACGCATGGGCCGCGCCGAGTTCACCCTCTTCTACGTGGTGTGCGGCTATCTCGCGCTGACGGCCTACGCCGCCGCGCACGCCACGTCCGACCAGACACTGGTCGGCGCCTCGGGAGCCATCTCGGCGGTGCTGGGGGCCTACCTGTACCTGTTCCCCAGGGCCCGGGTCACCAGCCTGTTCCCGTTCCTCTTCTTCCTGCCGCTGCGCTTCCCCGCCTGGATCGTCCTGATCTTCTGGTTCGTCCTGCAGTGGCTGGCGGTCCGGAACTCCGGCGACGGCGGGCCCGGCGTTGCCTATCTGGCCCATGTGGTCGGCTTCGCGCTCGGCTTCCTCTACGCATGGGGGCGCTACCGGCGTGCGGATAGAGTGAAGGCCCCAGCAGCGGCCACCGAGGGAGAGAACCAGCCGTGATCAGCGCGATCGTGCTCATCAAGACCAGCGTGGACCGGATTCCCGAGATCGCCGAGGCCATCGCCGCGCTGGACAACGTCAGCGAGGTCTTCTCCGTCACCGGCACCTACGACCTGATCGCCATGGTCCGGGTGGCCCGGCACGACGACCTGGCGGACGTCATCCCCGGCCGGATCAGCAAGATCCCCGGCGTCGAGGCCACCGACACGCACGTGGCCTTCCGCACGTACTCGCAGCACGACCTGGAGGCCGCCTTCAACATCGGCCTCGACGCGTAGCGTCCGCCTCCCGCGCCCCGGTGGAGACGGCCCCGCCGCCCCCACCGGGTCACGCACCTCTCAGCCCCGGTCCGGCACGCAGCGACCGCCCTCGGTGCGGTAGGTCCACCGGGCGCCCTGGCCGACCAGTTCCTTGACCGCCCGCACGAAGCGCTCGATGTGCTCGTCGGGCGTACCGGCGCCGAAGCTCACCCGGATCGCGTTGAGCGACCTTTCTCCCGGCGCGGCCTCGGGAGCACCGCACTCGCCGACCTCCTGCGGGTCGCTGCCCAGCAGCGTACGGACCAGCGGGTGGGCGCAGAACAGTCCGTCGCGCACCCCGATGCCGTACTCGGCGGAGAGCGCCGCGGCGAAGTGCGAGCTGTTCCAGCCCTCCACCACGAACGAGATGACACCCACCCGCGGGGCGTCGTCGCCGAACAGCGAGAGCACCGTGACCTCGGGGACCTCGGCGAGCCCGGCGCGGACTGCGGCGACGAGGTGCTGCTCCCGGGCGACCAGGTCGTCGAAGCCCGCCTCGGTGAGCGCCTTGCAGGCGGAGGCGATGGAGTACACGCCGATGACGTTGGGGGAACCGGCCTCGTGACGGGCCGAAGTGGTGTGCCACTCGACGTCCACACCGCCGTCGGCACGTCGGGCGACCTTGCGCGAGGCGCCGCCGCCGGCCAGGTACGGCTCGGCGTCCCGGAGCCAGTCGGCCCGGCCCGCGAGCACGCCCGAGCCGAACGGCGCGTACAGCTTGTGCCCGGAGAAGGCCACCCAGTCGACGTCCAGCTCGGTGATGTCGACGGGGTGGTGCGGGGCGAGCTGCGCGGCGTCCAGCACGATCCGGGCACCGTGCGCGTGCGCGGCGGCCGCCAGCTCCTTGACCGGCCACAGTTCGCCGGTGACGTTGGAGGCGCCGGTGACGCAGACCAGCGCGGGGCCGTAGGGGTCGCGGTCGGCGAGCGCCCGCTCCAGCGTCTCGACGGCCTGGGCCGGGGTGCGCGGGGCGTTCAGGTACGTCACCCGGGCGTCGCGCCACGGCAGCAGCGAGGCGTGGTGCTCGGTCTCGTACACGAACACCTGGCAGTCGGCGGGGACCACCGCGGCCAGCAGGTTGAGCGAATCGGTGGTCGAGCGGGTGAAGACGACCTGGTCGTCGGGGCGGCAGCCGAGGAACTCCGCGACGGTCTCGCGGCTGTTCTCGAAGAGGTCCGTGGAGAGCTGCGAGAGGTAACCGGCGCCGCGGTGGACGCTGCCGTAGTACGGGGCGTACGCGGCGACGTCGTCCCAGACGCGCTGGAGGGCCGGGGCACTGGCGGCGTAATCGAGTGCGGCATAGGTGACTTCACCACCCGTGACCAGCGGAACCGTTACATCCTTGCCCAGAACCGGCAGAGGGGCACAAAGCGACTGGTCGGCGGCAGCGGTGAGGACAGACATGGCGAACTCCCGTAGAAGGCAGGCGAAACGCATGCGCCGGCGGATACGCGGCAGCGCAGCGGAAAGAGAGAAAGGGCGCGGAAAAGGGCGAGAACGCCCTAGCGCATTCGCATGCTCACAAGAGACTCCCTAGGGACCAGGACCCCGGGGGTTGGCATTCACTGATGCCGAGGGGCCCGCGCTTGCCGCAGACCTCGCTGCCTGCGGCCTGGTCTTCACCCGGGGCACCCCGCCACGGACGGAGGGTTGCCGGACAGCGGGCCGGGGCCGTAGTCGCTGTCACTCATGACCTGCCTGCATCCTGCCATACGGATGCGGACGCGCAAGGGCGCGGTCCAGGATCCGGACCGCGCCCTGCGTCACATTCCGTCGGTTCAGGGGCTGTCGGATGTCCGATCGCGGCTCACCCGACAGGCGCTCAGGCGTTGCTGGCCGCCACCCAGCGCTCCAGCGCGCGCCGTGCCGCCCCGGAGTCGATGGACTCGGCGGCCTTCTCGATCCCGGCGGCGAGCTGCTCGTTCAGCGTGCCGTCCGTCGGGTCCAGGGCCACCAGCGCCGCGGCCGAGTTGAGGAGCACGGCCTCCCGTACGGGCCCGTGCTCACCGGCCAGCACCCGGCGGGCCACATCCGCGTTGTACGAGGGGTCGCCGCCGCGCAGAGCCTGGGCCGGGACCAGTTCCAGACCTATGTCGCGCGGGTCGAACGCCTCCTCGCGCACCGCTCCGTCGCGGACCACCCAGACCCGTGAGGTCGCGGTCGTCGTCAGTTCGTCGAGCCCGTCGTCGCCGCGGAAGACGAGCGCCGAGTTGCCCCGTTCGGCGAGGACGCCGGCGACGATGGGCGCCATCCGCAGATCGGCGACGCCGACGGCCTGGGCGCGCACCCGGGCCGGGTTGGTGAGCGGGCCGAGGACGTTGAACGTGGTCTGGGCCCCCAGCTCCTTGCGGGCGCGGGCCGCGTACCGCAGCGCCGGGTGGAACTTCACGGCGAAGCAGAAGGTGATGCCCGCCTCCTCGGCGACCTCGACCACGCGCCGCGCGCCGAGGTCCAGGTTGACGCCGAGCTTCTCCAGCACGTCGGAGGAGCCGCTCGCCGACGAGGAGGCGCGGTTGCCGTGCTTGACGACCTTGGCGCCGGTGCCCGCGATGACGATCGCCGACATCGTGGAGATGTTGACCGTCTTGGCGAGGTCGCCGCCGGTGCCGACGATGTCGACCGTGCGGCCGGGGACGTCGATGGTGTTGGCGTGCTCGTACATCGCGCGCACCAGGCCGGACACCTCGTCGACCGTCTCGCCCTTGGCACGCAGGGCCACCGCGAAACCGGCGATCTGCACGTCGGTGGCCTCGCCGCTCATGATGCGGTCCATCGCCCACGCGGTGTCGTCCACGCTCAGGTCCTCGCCGCGCAGCAGCGGGTTCAGCACGCCGGGCCAGGAACGGTCCGCCACGCTGTCGCCGCCGACCGGGGTCACAACGTTCATGGTCCGCTCCTGGGGTCCACAGCCGATAAAGGGTTCGGCTCCCACCCTATCGAGGGCGGAGGACAGCGAAGAGCCCCGTCCATCGGATGGACGGGGCTCCTGCTGTGGCGATCAGTTCAGGCGATCAGTGGTGACCGTGGCCGCTGGTGATCTCCTTGTACTCCTCGACGGTGGGCTTGGCGATCTGGTTGTTCTCGCCGTAGAAGCCCTTGCTGAGCCGGGCACGCAGCTTCTGCATCGCGGAGACCTTGCGCTCGACACCGTTCTCGTCGACCGTCGGGCCGATCTCGAGCGGCTCGTACTGCTCGTGCTGGGTGAGCGTGTGCAGCTGCTCGGGACCGAGCGGCTCGTGGATCTCGACGAACTCACCGTGCGGCAGACGCTTGATGATGCCGGACTCGCGCCCGTGCAGCACCTTCTCCTTGTCGCGGCGCTGGAGACCGAGGCAGATCCGCCGGGTGACGACGAACGCGATGACCGGGCCCGCGAAGATGAAGATCCGGATGAACCAGGTGATGGCGTTGATCGACAGGTGGAAGTGCGTGGCCCACAGGTCGTTGCCACCGCCGATGAAGACGATGACGTAGACGGTGATCCAGGCGACGCCGAAGGCCGTCCGGGTCGGAGCGTTGCGCGGGCGGTCCAGCAGGTGGTGCTCGCGCTTGTCACCGGTGACCCAGGACTCGAGGAACGGGTAGACCGCGATGATCGCGAGTACCAGTCCGAAGAGTGCCAGCGGGATGAACACACCCAGGACGAGCGTGTGACCCCACAGGTTGATCTCCCAGCCCGGCATCACTCGGATCAGACCCTCGGCGAATCCCATGTACCAGTCGGGCTGGGCGCCGGTGGACACCTGGTCCGGCCGGTACGGGCCGATGGACCAGACCGGGTTGATCGTGGCGATGGCCGAGATGATGGCGATGATGCCGAAGACCAGGAAGAAGAAGCCGCCCGCCTTCGCCATGTACACCGGCATGAGGGGCATGCCGACGACGTTCTTCTGGGTGCGGCCGGGGCCGGGGTACTGCGCGTGCTTGTGGTAGACGACGAGGATCAGGTGCGCCACCACGAGACCGAGCATGATGCCCGGCAGCAGCAGGATGTGGATCGAGTAGAACCGGGCGACGAAGTCGTGACCGGGGAACTCTCCGCCGAACAGGAACATGGAGATGTACGTGCCGACGATCGGCACGGACAGGATCGCGCCCTGGGTGAAGCGGATACCGGTACCGGACAGCAGGTCGTCCGGGAGCGAGTAGCCGGTGAAACCGGTGAACATGCCGAGCACGAACAGCAGGAAGCCGAACAGCCAGTTGATCTCGCGCGGCTTGCGGAAGGCGCCCGTGAAGAAGACGCGCATCATGTGCACGAACATGCCGGCCAGGAAGATCAGCGCGGCCCAGTGGTGGATCTGGCGGACCAGCAGACCACCGCGGACGTCGAAGCTGATGTCCAGCGTCGAGGCGTAGGCCTCGGACATCCTGATGCCCTGCATCGGCTCGTACGAGCCGTGGTACACGACCTCGTTCATGCTCGGGTGGAAGAACAGCGTCAGATACACACCCGTGAGGATGATGATGATGAAGCTGTAGAGCGCGACTTCCCCGAGCATGAAGGACCAGTGGTCCGGGAAGATCTTGCGCATGTTGGCCTTGGCCAGGGTGTAGATCCCCAGTCGGCCGTCCGCCCAGTCGGCAACCCGCTCACCGGCGGGCGCCTTGCGATTGCCCGGCGCCGAGGAGCCGGGGGCTTGCGTGGTCGCAGTACTCATCCGCGCTCCCAGAATGCAGGACCGACGGGCTCTTCGAAGTCACCGAGCGCTTCGAGGTTGCCCTCGCTGTTCACGCCGATGCGCAGCTGCGGAAGGGCGTGACCGGCCGGGCCGAAGATGACGCGGGCGCCGTCGGAGAGGTCGAAGGTGGACTGGTGGCAGGGGCAGAGCACGTGGTGCGTCTGCTGCTCGTAAAGGCTGATCGGGCAGCCGACGTGGGTGCAGATCTTGGAGAAGGCCACGATCCCCTCGTGCGCCCACTTGCGCTCGCGCGCGTCCTTGATGTCCTCCGGACGGATCCGGACGATCATCAGCGCCGCCTTGGCGATCTGGTTGTTGAAGTCCTCCGCCTCCTCCGACAGGCCCTCGGGCATGGCGAAGGTCAGCGAACCGACCACGACGTCCTCGGGACGCAGCGGCTCCATCGTGTTCATGTTGATGAGCTGCTTGCCCTGGGCCCACAGCGACTTGCGGAGCTTCTTCTCCGGCAGCGGGCCGAGGTCGCGCAGCAGCACCACACCGGAGAGCGGCACCAGGGCCAGCGCGCCGAACATGGTGTTGCGGATCAGCTTGCGCCGACCGAGCGCGGACTCCTTGGCGCCCTGGGCGAAGTCCGCCAGGACCTTCGCCTTGACCTCGGGAGCGGCCTCGATCGGGTGACGCTCGTCGGCGACCTCCGCGTC
The DNA here is from genome assembly GCF_040636995.1 of Streptomyces sp. NPDC032161. Taxonomy (NCBI): domain Bacteria; kingdom Bacillati; phylum Actinomycetota; class Actinomycetes; order Kitasatosporales; family Streptomycetaceae; genus Streptomyces; species Streptomyces sp. NPDC032161. The sequence continues at coordinate 405,011 of NZ_JBEZVN010000002.1, forward strand.
GGACATCAGGGTGCGCGCCCAGTGGACGGCCCCGGCACCGATCGTGAAGAGGGCCACGCCCAGGGTCAGACCCAGGGAGAAGTTGAGCACGCTCACATGGCCGAAGGGCCAGATGTACACGATCTTGTCGACCGGGAAGATGACGTACGACGCGATGAAACCGATCGTCGCCAGCATCGACAGCGTGAAGAACAGGGCGACGGTGCGCTCGGAGCGCTTCGCGGCCCGCTCGTCGATGTCCTGGATGCGCGGCTCGTGGGCCGGCAGCCCCGGGTCGGCGAACGGGTTGTCCGCGACCTCTACCGCGGCGTGCGCGGTGCCCTGCACGGTGGGCAGGTTCTCGTCTGGAATCTCTTGGCTACTCATGACTTCTTGGCCTTAGCGGTGTGGGCCGCGACCCAAACGGCGAGTGCGATCAGGGCGCCGAGACCGAAGATCCAGGCGAACAGACCTTCGCTGACCGGACCCAGGCCACCCAGCGCGAGACCACCGGGGCTCGGGGTGTCATCGCTGTTCACGGCCTTGACGTAGGCGATGATGTCCCGCTTCTGCTGCTCGGGCATCGTCGTGTCCGGGAAGGACGGCATGTTCTGCGGGCCGGTCTGCATGGCCTCGTACAGGTGCTTCGGCGACACGCCCTCGAGGCTGGGCGCGTACTTGCCGTTCGTCAGCGCGCCGCCCTGACCGGTGAGGTTGTGGCACTGGGCGCAGTTGGTACGGAACAGCTCGCCACCCTTGGCGGCGTCCGCGCCGGAGGGGTCGTACTGCTGCTTGGTCGGCGTGATCGGACCGGCGCCGAGGGACGCGACATATGCCGCGAGCTGGTCGATCTCGGCCTGGCTGTAGATGTTCTTCTTCTTCGGCACCTGGGCGCCCGGCTGCTGCGCGGGCATGCGGCCCGTGCCGACCTGGAAGTCGACGGCGGCAGAGCCCACGCCGACCAGGGGCGGCCCGTCGGTGGTGCCCTGACCGCCGGTCCCGTGGCAGCTGGCGCAACCGACGGCGTACAGCTTCTTGCCCTCGTCGATGGCGAGGGACTGGGCGGTTTCGTCGGCCTGCGCCTTACTCGCGGGCGCAAACGCGGCATACAGCCCCCCAGTAGCCGCCAGCGCGAGGAGTAGTACGACGACCGCCGCCAACGGATGGCGTCGTCGAGCGGAGAGCTTTTTCACGGATTACCCCGGTGTCAGGATCTTCTGCGTCGATGCTGGATGTGGTTCGGGTCGAGCCCGGTTACTTGATCGTGTGGTTCGGGTCGGGCCCGATCACTTGATCATGTAGATCGTGGCGAAGAGGCCGATCCACACGACGTCGACGAAGTGCCAGTAGTAGGACACGACGATGGCCGAGGTGGCCTGTTCGTGGGTGAACCTCTTGGCCGCGTACGTCCTGCCGAGGACGAGCAGGAAGGCGATGAGCCCGCCTGTCACGTGCAGGCCGTGGAAGCCGGTCGTCAGGTAGAACACCGAACCGTACGGGTCGGAGGAGAGGGAGAGGCCCGCTTCCTTGACCAGCTCGGTGTACTCGAGGACCTGGCCTCCGATGAAGATCGAACCCATCACGAAGGTGATGATGAACCAGGTGCGGAGCTTCTTCACATCGCCCCGCTCGGCGGCGAAGACGCCGAGCTGGCAGGTGAGTGAGGAAAGCACCAGGATCGTGGTGTTCGTCGCCGAGAACGGGAAGTTCAGGTGCCCGGCCATCTCCTTCCAGTGATCCGGTCCCATCACCGATCGCAGGGTGAAGTACATCGCGAAGAGGGCCGCGAAGAACATCAGCTCGGAACTAAGCCAGATGATGGTTCCGACGCTGGTGAGGTTCGGTCGATTGACCGACGGGTGCGCGTGCCCGGTTTCTACTGTCGTTGCTGTCGCCACGACCGACATTATGTCGGTCGCTTATCCCGCCCTCACTCCGGGGGGTGCCGTTCGGTGTGTCAACCGGGTGTGCCCTCCTCGAACGGCCCATGAAACCGCTGTCACGGGCGATGCTGACAGGCCGTCCGGCGGAGTACGATCCGCGCATCGGTTCATGCCCGCCAAGCCCCGCAGACACGGATGTCACGGAGGAACAATGCAGCCGACCGCCACGGTCCTGGTCTACAGCGACGACGCCAACACCCGTGAGCAGGTGAGGCTGGCAGCCGGGCGCAGGCCTGCGGCCGACGTGCCCGAGGTGGAGTACATGGAGTGTGCCACCCTGCCCGCCGTCCTGGAGGCGCTGGACAACGGCGGGATCGACGTCTGTGTGCTGGACGGCGAGACGGCGCCGGCGGGCGGCATGGGCGTCTGCCGGCAGATCAAGGACGAGGTCTTCCGCTGCCCGCCCGTCCTGCTGCTGATCGGGCGCCCGCAGGATGCCTGGCTGGCCACCTGGAGCCGTGCGGACGCCGCGGTGACCCTTCCGGTCGAACCGGTCGAGTTCGCGGACGCACTGGCCGCCCTGCTGCGCAGCAGGCGCTGCGTGGACGCCTGAGGCCCGTCGCACCACCCGTCCTCTCGGAGGGGCAGCGCACTCCCCGGGCCGTCAGACCTGGGGGCGCAGGCGTGCCGCCTGGACCGTGTCCGCGCGTTCCGGCTCGGCGTCGTTGCGCAGTGCGCTGCCCTTCTGCCATTTGTCCCAGGACAGGTTCCAGTCGCCGTAGCCGTTGTCGAACGGGGTCATCATCTCGCCCTGGCTGCCGACGACCGTGACGAGGTCGCCCTCGCGCACGGTGTTGAAGAACCACTCGGCCAGGCCGGTGGTCATGCCCGTGCAGCCGTGGCTGACGTTCGCGTACCCCTGCGAGCCGGTGGACCAGGGGGCCGCGTGGACGTACTCCCCGCTCCAGGTGACGCGTGTCGCGTAGTAGACCTGCAGGTCGTACGAGTCGTCGGAGCCCGCCGCGATGCCGATCGTCTCGCCGCGCATGCGTACGGAGTACTCCTTGGACAGCACCACCTTGACCCCGTTACGGGTGGCGAAGCCGGGTTTGCCGGTGGTGACCGGAATGGTGTTGATCACTTTCCCGTCGCGCTTGACGGTCATCATGTGCGCGGCGGCGTCGGTGACGGCCTCGACGCGGTCGCCGGTGGTGAGCTTCAGCGCTTTCGTGGGCGCCCCGTACAGGCTGTCGGTGACCTTGATGCCCGCCAGGCCGCTGCTGACGTCGATCCTGGCCCTGGCGGGCCAGTACTCCTTCGGACGGTAGTGCAGGGTCTTGTCGTCGACCCAGTACCAGGATCCGGTGACGGCGGGCGTGGAGCGGACGCTCAGGGCGCGCTCCACGACGGCCCTGGCGGCCTTGTCCTTGATGGGGGCGCTCAGTTCCGCGGTGATGGGCTGTCCCACGCCGTAGGTGCCCGCCTTGGGGCCGAAGGCGACCTTCAGCGTCTTCTTCTTGGTGGCGCCTGTCTCGAAGGAGAGCGTGCGGCTGCCGGGGGCGCCGTCGCCGTCCTCCACGCTGACCCGCACGGTGTACCGGTGGCCGGCGGCGAGGGGGGATGTGGAGCGCCAGCGCTTCCCGTCGGCGTCGAGTTCGCCCGCCAGGCGGCGTCCGGTGGCGTCCGTGGCCGTCACGTCCGTGATCCGGCCGTCGTCGTCCTTGACACCGACCTCGATCGGACGGTCGGAGTCCGCCTTCTTGTCGCCCTCCGGCAGGTTGGAGGTGATCTCGTCCCCCGCGTCGTAGGGCTTCGCCGCGAGCGGGTGGTCGTCGGAGGCTCCGCATGCGGTCGCGGCCGCTATCAGGGTCGCGACCAGCAGCGTGCCGCTCACTAGGGGGCGGATGCGCAGCGTGTGGTCCATGAACACACGTTATGGATATTTCATCCCTATTGGCGCGTCTTGTGCGTGCAAACGGGGGCCCGTACCTCTTTTGGTGGAGAGGTACGGGCCCCCGTCTGGTGGAGCCGATGGATCGGTGACCTCAGGTCACTGGGTGCGGTTCTCGCCGTGGTAGTACTCGAAGACCCAGCCGAGCAGGCCGATGAGGATCATCGGGGCCGAGAAGTACATCAGCCACCAGCCGAAGATGACGCCCATGAAGGCGAGGGTGCCACCCACGGCCAGGGAGAGCGGCTGCCAGCTGTGCGGGGAGAAGAATCCCAGCTCGCCGGCCTCGTCGGCGATGTCCGCCTCCTTGTTGTCCTGCGCCATGGCGTCGACCCGCTTGGCCGTGAAGGCCAGGTAGAAGCCGATCATGACGGCCAGGCCGAAGGCCAGGAGGAGCGTGGTGGTGCCGACCGGCTCCTTCGCCCACACGCCGTAGGTGACGGCCATGGCGAGGATGAAGACGCTCAGCCAGAGGAACATCTTGCCCTGGATCTTCACTTGCCTGCCTCCTTGCCGCCGGCGAGGGCCTTCTCGCCCTCGGGGGCGAACTCCAGCTGCTCCAGGGCCGCGATCTCCGGGTGGTGCAGGTCGAACGCCGGGGATTCGGAACGGATCCGCGGCAGCGTGAGGAAGTTGTGCCGCGGCGGCGGGCAGGAGGTCGCCCACTCCAGGGAACGGCCGTAACCCCACGGGTCGTCGACCTCGATCTTCTTGCCGTACTTGGCGGTCTTCCACACGTTGTAGAAGAACGGCAGCATCGACAGGCCGAGCAGGAACGAGGCGATCGTCGAGACCGTGTTCAGCGCGGTGAAGCCGTCGGCGGCGAGGTAGTCCGCGTAGCGACGCGGCATGCCCTCGGCACCGAGCCAGTGCTGCACCAGGAACGTGCCGTGGAAGCCCACGAACAGCGTCCAGAACGTGATCTTGCCGAGCCGCTCGTCCAGCATCTTGCCGGTGAACTTCGGCCACCAGAAGTGGAATCCGGCGAACATCGCGAAGACCACGGTGCCGAAGATGACGTAGTGGAAGTGCGCGACGACGAAGTACGAGTCCGTGACGTGGAAGTCCAGCGGGGGCGACGCCAGGATCACACCGGTCAGACCACCGAAGGTGAAGGTGATCAGGAATCCGATGGCCCAGAGCATCGGGGTCTCGAAGGACAATGACCCCTTCCACATCGTGCCGATCCAGTTGAAGAACTTCACCCCGGTGGGTACCGCGATGAGGAACGTCATGAAGGAGAAGAACGGCAGCAGCACACCGCCTGTGGCGTACATGTGGTGCGCCCACACCGTCACGGAAAGACCCGCGATGGCGATCGTGGCACTGATCAGACCGATGTAACCGAACATCGGCTTCCGGCTGAACACCGGAATGATCTCGGAAATGATTCCGAAGAATGGCAGGGCGATGATGTACACCTCTGGATGGCCGAAGAACCAGAAGAGGTGCTGCCAGAGCAATGCCCCGCCATTGGCCGCATCGAAGATGTGCGCACCGAATTTACGGTCGACCTCCAGCGCGAAGAGCGCGGCGGCGAGAACCGGGAAGGCCAGCAGGACCAGCACACCGGTCAGCAGGACGTTCCAGGTGAAGATCGGCATGCGGAACATCGTCATGCCGGGTGCGCGCATGCAGATGATCGTGGTGATGAAGTTGACCGAACCGAGGATCGTACCGAACCCGGAGAAGGCCAGACCCATGATCCACATGTCGGCGCCGACACCCGGCGAACGGACCGCGTCCGACAGCGGGGAGTAGGCGAACCAGCCGAAGTCCGCCGCACCCTGCGGGGTGAGGAAGCCGGCCACCGCGACCAGCGAGCCGAAGAGGTAGAGCCAGTAGGCGAACATGTTCAGCCGCGGGAACGCCACGTCGGGCGCGCCGATCTGCAGCGGCATGATCCAGTTCGCGAAACCGGCGAACAGCGGCGTCGCGAACATCAGCAGCATGATCGTGCCGTGCATCGTGAACGCCTGGTTGAACTGCTCGTTCGACATGATCTGCGTGCCGGGACGGGCCAGCTCGGCGCGCATGAAGAGCGCCATCAGGCCGCCGATGCAGAAGAACACGAACGACGTGACCAGGTAGAGCGTGCCGATCGTCTTGTGGTCGGTGGTGGTCAGCCACTTGACGACGATGTTCCCCGGCTGCTTGCGCCGGACCGGCAGCTCGTCCTCGTACGAGTCGTCTGCTGCCGCGGCACCCTGAGGTTCGTTGAGGATGCTCACAGTTTGTTCGTCTCCGCATTCCTGGCCGGGTCAGTCTGCTTGATGCCGGCCGGCACGTAGCCCGTCTGGCCCTTCTTCGCCAGCTCCTTGAGGTGCGCCTGGTAGCGCTCCGGGGAGACGACCTTGACGTTGAAGAGCATCCGGGAGTGGTCGGCGCCGCAGAGCTCGGCGCACTTGCCCATGAAGGTGCCCTCCTGGTTGGGGGTCACCTCGAAGGCGTTGGTGTGGCCCGGGATGACGTCCTGCTTCATGAGGAACGGCACCACCCAGAAGGAGTGGATGACGTCGCGCGAGGTCAGGACGAAGCGAACGCGCTCACCCTTCGGCAGCCACAAGGTCGGCCCGGGGTTGCCGTTCTGGGGGTTCCGCGTGCCCGGGATGCCGTAGTCGTAGACACCCTCCGCACCCTTGGGGAAATCCTTCCGGAACCTGTCCGGAATGGCGTCGAGCTGTGCGGGGATCTCGCTGCCCGTGGCGGTCGAGCCGTCCACGTTCTCGATGTAGTTGAATCCCCAGCTCCACTGGTACCCGACCACGTTGATGGTGTGGGTCGGGTTCTTGAGTTCGAGGAGCTTCGACTGATCGCGCGCGGTGAAGTAGAAGAACACCGAGACGATGATCAGGGGGACCACGGTGTACAACGCCTCGATGGGCATGTTGTACCTGGTCTGCGTAGGAACCTCGACCTTGGTGCGGCTGCGCCGGTGGAAGATGATGGACCACAGGATCAGGCCCCAGACGAGGACACCCGTGGCGAGCGCTGCCGCCCACGAGCCCTGCCAGAGGGAGAGGATCCGCGGTGCTTCTTCCGTGACCGGCGTGGGCATTCCGAGGCGGGGGAAGTCCTTGTATGTGCAACCGGTGGCGGTTGCCAGGATCAGGCCCGCAGTCAGCACCTGCGGCAGCTTCCGCCGCATCGGGCGCCGCGACGAGCGGTCGGAGCCGTTGGGACTCACGTAGCGCCTTCCCGAGAGTCTCGCCCACGCGGTCGGCGCGGCCGGTCCTTCTGGTCGGTCGCCGCCCTGACGCGGGCAGGGGTTTGGATGTTTATGCGGACCAAACCCTACTGGACGCCATTTGGGGTCGCGCGGGGAGGGTGCCCAACGCGCCGCCCGACTCCCCGAAGGGGTGGAATACGGGCTCATGACCGCTATCTGACGCCCCTTTTCCTGGTGCCACGGCCGCAGCCCGCGCGGAACCCGGCCCCCGACGGGGCGGGGCGCGCCCCGGGGTGCGGGGGTGCAGCCGGGGGGCGCGACACGGAGGAGATCCGGGGCACGGGACCCGGGCCGTGCCGGGGACGGGCGCGGGCCCCGGGGGCGGGCCACCCCGGGGCCGGGGCGGGGCGGGCTAGCGTGGTCGTGTGCCCTACTTCGATGCCGCTTCCTCCGCTCCCCTGCACCCCGTCGCCCGCCAGGCGCTGCTCGCCGCGCTGGACGAGGGGTGGGCCGACCCGGCCCGGCTCTACCGCGAGGGGCGGCGCGCCCGGCTGCTGCTGGACGCGGCCCGGGAGGCCGCCGCCGAGGCTGTCGGCTGTCGTCCGGACGAGCTGACTTTCACTCCTTCGGGGACGCTGGCCGTGCATTCCGGAATCTCCGGCGCCCTAGCGGGCCGTCGGCGTGTCGGTCGCCATCTGGTCGTCTCCGCGGTCGAACACTCCTCCGTACTTCATGCGGCGTCCGCCCATACGGCGGAGGGCGGGGAGGCCACCGAGGTCGCGGTGGACCGGTCGGGGGCGGTGAGTGCGCCGGAGTTCGCGCGGGCGCTGCGTACGGACACCGCGCTGGCCTGTCTGCAGTCCGCCAATCATGAGGTCGGCACCGAGCAGCCGGTCGCCCGGGTCGCGGAGGTCTGCCGGGCCGCGGGGGTGCCGCTGCTGGTGGACGCGGCGCAGTCGCTGGGCTGGGGTCCTGTGCCGGAGGGCTGGTCGCTGTTGACGGCCTCCGCGCACAAGTGGGGCGGGCCCTCGGGGGTCGGGCTGCTGGCGGTGCGCAAGGGGACGCGGTTCGCGATCCGGGGACCGGCCGACGAGCGGGAGTCGGGGCGGTCGGCCGGGTTCGAGAACCTTCCGGCGGTGGTGGCGGCGGCGGCTTCGCTGCGGGCCGTGCGGGCCGAGGCTGCGGCGGAGGCGGCACGGTTGCGGACCCTGGTGGACCGGATCCGGGCCGGGGTCCCGGAGCTGGTACCCGACGTGGAAGTGGTCGGCGATCCGGTGCGGCGGCTGCCGCACCTGGTGACCTTCTCCTGTCTCTATGTCGACGGGGAGACCCTGCTGCACGAACTGGACCGGGCGGGGATCTCCGTGTCCTCCGGTTCGTCCTGCACCAGCAGCACACTGACCCCGAGCCATGTCCTGAGAGCGATGGGGGTGCTGTCGGAAGGGAACGTACGGGTGTCGCTGCCGCGCGGCACCACGGACGAGGACGTGGACCGCTTCCTGGACGTGCTCCCGCGAACGGTCGCGGAGGTGCGGGAGAGGCTGGGCGCGCCCGTGCCGAATCCCGGGGAGGCCGCCGGGGGCGACTCCCTGGTGGTGGACGCCCGGGGGAAGCGCTGTCCGGTGCCGGTGATCGAGCTGGCGAAGGTGATCGGGGAGGTGCCGCGGGGCGGGACGGTGACGGTCCTCTCCGACGACGAGGCGGCGCGCCTGGACATCCCGGCGTGGTGCGCGATGCGCGAGCAGGAGTACGTGGGAGAGGAGCCGGCGGACCGCGGCTCGGCCTATACGGTCCGCCGGCTGACCTGATCTCGCCGCCCTGGTCAGCCCAGGTGCGTGCGGACCTCGGCGGCGGCCTCGTCGCCGTACGCCTTGGTGAAGCGCTCCATGAAGTGGGCGCGGCGCAGGGTGTACTCCTGGGTGCCGACGGTCTCGATGACCAGGGTGGCGAGCATGCAGCCGACCTGGGCGGCGCGCTCCAGGCCGACGCCCCAGGCGAGGCCGGAGAGGAATCCGGCCCGGAAGGCGTCGCCGACGCCGGTCGGGTCGACCTTGCTCTCCTCCTCCGGGCAGCCGACCTCGATCGGCTCGTGGCCGACGCGCTCGACGCGGACGCCGCGGGCACCGAGGGTGGTGACCCGGTGGCCGACCCGGGAGAGGATCTCCTCGTCGCTCCAGCCGGTCTTGGTCTCGATGAGGCCCTTCTCGTACTCGTTGGAGAAGAGGTATGTGGCGCCGTCGAGGAGGATGCGGATCTCCTCGCCGTCCATCCGGGCGATCTGCTGCGAGAAGTCGGCGGCGAACGGGATGCCCCGGGAGCGGCACTCCTCGGTGTGGCGGAGCATGCCCTCGGGGTCGTCGGCGCCGATCGAGACGAGGTCGAGCCCGCCGACCCGGTCGGCGACGGACTTCAGCTCGATGAGCCGGGCCTCGCTCATGGCACCCGTGTAGAAGGAGCCGATCTGGTTGTGGTCCTCGTCCGTCGTGCAGACGAACCGGGCGGTGTGCAGGACCTCGGAGATCCGGACCGAGCCGGTGTCGACGCCGTGGCGGTCGAGCCAGGCGCGGTAGTCGTCGAAGTCGGCCCCGGCGGCACCGACCAGGATCGGGTTCGTGCCGAGCAGCCCCATGCCGAAGCAGATGTTGGCGGCGACACCGCCCCGGCGCACGTCGAGGTTGTCGACCAGGAAGGAGAGGGAGACCGTGTGCAGCTGGTCCGCGACCAGCTGGTCCGCGAATCGGCCGGGGAACGTCATGAGGTGGTCGGTGGCGATGGAGCCGGTGACTGCGATGCGCACGGGAAGAGTGCTCCTGCGGAGATCGGGGGGAACGGGATGGACGTGTTCCCGGGGGCGGCGTGACAGTTCACGCTACCGTTCCCGGTGCGCACCCTGAAGGGGGGAAAACTACCCGATAGTAGGGCTTTCTTCTCCGCATGGGCGATGCCTACGGTGCCCTCATGTCGAATCACATCGCCACGCACGAGTCCGAGATCAGCCTGTCCGAGCTGCGCGGTGACTGCGCGCGGATGGCGCCGCACTGGGTGGCCCGCGCGAAGCCCGCCCCCGACCGGGTGGCCCCGGAGCGGATCCACGGCGTGACCGTGCCGGCGGCGTCCGCCCGGCTGGTCGACGGCATGTCCGAGTACGGCGACTGAGCGCCGGGCCCGCGCCCCGGCCGGGGGGAACCGGGCCCTGGCCCCCGCTCCCTCCGGCCGGGCGTCCGGCGCGGCGGCCGACCGCGCTGACACGGCGGCCGGGCGCGCGATTCCCCCGGCTGGAGTACGGCGGCCCCGCTCCGGGGAACCGTCCGGCCCTGTGCCCCGTCCCATCGTCGTCCCGAGCCCAGGGACGGACGGCAGGCCGGTCGACGGCCTGTGACGACGGCAGCGCAGGCGAAGGAGCGGATCCGGTTGAGCACCGAGCGACCCGACAACGACGTGACCGGCCCCCGGGACGAGGTGACCGGCACCCGGCGAGGTTCACCGCGCGAGGATGCTCCGGACGGGGCGCCGGCGAGTGTTCCGGACGCGGCGGCGTCCGCCCGGCCACGGCTCCCGAAGCGTTCCGTGGTCGTGGCCTCGGTGGCGGCGGTCCTGCTGGCCGGGGGCGGTGGCGCGTACTGGGCGGCGACCGCCGCGAACGGCGACGGCGGGAGCGGCGGCGGTGCGGCGGCCGGCGGCGGGGGCTCCACTCCTCCCCCGTTGGCCCTGGACGAGCGTGCGGACGTTCCGCCGGCGGCGCCGGACGGGCCCCCGCAGGGCATCGCGGTCGGTGAGCCCGATCCGCACGGGGGCAAGATCGTCCACCGCGTGTCCGGGACGCTGCCGCAGGGGCCGGGCCGCGCCGAGGTGCGCCGTGCGGTGGGCACGGTCACGGCGGCGGAGGTGACCCGGCTGGCGAAGGCGCTGGGCCTGGCGGGCGCGCCGCGGGCGGAGGGCACGTCCTGGACGGTGGGCTCGGACAAGGACGGTTCGGGGCCGCTCCTGAAGGTGGACAGGCAGGCCCCGGGCACCTGGTCCTTCGCCCGGTACGGCTCCGGGGGCACGGACGACTGCCGCCGGGGTGCGTCGGTCTGTTCGAGCGGCAGGACGGCTCCGGACGGCAGCGGCTCCCCGGTGAGCGAGAGCGCCGCCAGGGCCGCCGCGGCACCGGTCCTGAAGGCGGCGGGGCTGGACGACGCCGCCCTCGACTCCCGCCAGGTGATGGGCTCCGCACGGGTGGTGAACGCCGATCCGGTGGTGGACGGGCTGCCCACGTACGGCTGGTCGACCGGTGTCCAGGTGGGGCCGGACGGCGACGTGGTCGGCGGCAGCGGGCACCTTAAGGGTCTGGAGAAGGGCGACAGTTATCCGGTGATCAGCGCGGGAGAGGCGCTGAAGCAGCTGAACGGCTCGTCGTCGCGGACGGGCCGGGGCTCCGGGGCCGGAGGGTGCGCCGAACCCGTACCGCTGGAGGGTGACCTGAAATCGCCGGGAGTCCGTTGCGGGACGCGGACCGGGGCGGAGCCGCCGACGACGACGGTCACGATCGACAAGGCGGTGTTCGGCCTGTCGATGCAGCACGTGGCGGGCGAGCCGGCCCTCGTGCCGTCCTGGCTCTTCTCGGTACGGTCCGCCACGGGCGGCGCGGGCACGACGCTGGCGCGGGTCGCCGTGGACCCCGCGTATCTGGCGAAGGCGAACGACGCCCCGGCGACGCCGCCGGGCGGCACGTCCGACAGCTCGCGGCAGATCCAGTCGTACAGCGCCGACGGCCGGAACCTGTCGGTGACGTTCTGGGGCGGGGTGTGCAGCACGTACGCGGCGAGCGCGGCCGAGGACGGGAAGACGGTGCGGGTGACGGTGACGGAGTCGAAGCAGGAGGGGAAGAAGGTCTGCGTGATGATGGCCGAGGAGCTCACCCGGACGGTGACGCTGGACGCACCGCTCGGTGACCGGACGGTGATCGACGCGGCCTCGGGCGCCCGCGTACCGGGCGCCTGACGGCCCCGTACACACGGCCGTGCACACGGCGGCTCGTACGCACGCCTGTACGCACGGCGAAGGCGGCGGCCCGGATTCCGGGCCGCCGCCTTCGTGTGGGTTCTCCGCCCCCGCCTTCAGGAATCGGCGCCTTCGGGGCTCAACCGCCGTCGGGGTCAGGTGCCTCGGGGCTCAGTTGAAGGAGTCGCCGCAGGCGCAGGAGCCCGTGGCGTTCGGGTTGTCGATCGTGAAGCCCTGCTTCTCGATGGTGTCGACGAAGTCGATGGAGGCGCCGCCCAGGTACGGAGCGCTCATCCGGTCGGTGACGACCTTGACGCCGTCGAACTCCTTCACGACATCGCCGTCGAGCGAGCGCTCGTCGAAGAAGAGCTGGTAGCGCAGGCCCGAGCAACCGCCGGGCTGGACGGCGACGCGCAGCGCCAGGTCGTCGCGGCCTTCCTGCTCCAGCAGGCTCTTGACCTTCGCGGCGGCGGCGTCGGACAGGAGGATGCCGTCGCTCACGGTGGTGGTCTCGTCCGATACGGACATCTGCTTCTCTCCCGGGGTTGTACGGAGACTGCTTGCCGACGTTGCAACCGTCGGGACCGCGGATTCATTCCGGGCCGAGCGCTTGCCTGTTCCCCTCATGCTCGCACACGGGCCCCTTCAGGGGATGCGTCACATCGACGCTATGGCCATCGTCAAAGTGACATAAACCGGTTATGATAGATAACGTCATTTCGACGAAAAGGCTCCTCCGCAGAGAAGAAAGGGTGCGTGACGTGACCACGGCCCACCCCGTCCAGGATCTCGACGTCCAGCCGACGCCCCTCGCGCTGCTCCTCCTCGGCCGCGAGGCCGACCCGAGGAGCGAGCGCGGTGTCGAGTGTCCCGGCGACCTGCCCGCCCCGTCCGACCCGGACCTCGTGGAGCGTGCCCGCGCCGCCAAGGAGAAGCTCGGGAACAAGGTGTTCGTCCTCGGCCACCACTACCAGCGCGACGAGGTCATCCAGTTCGCCGACGTCACCGGCGACTCGTTCAAGCTCGCCCGGGACGCCGCGGCGCGCCCGGAGGCGGAGTACATCGTCTTCTGCGGTGTGCACTTCATGGCCGAGTCCGCGGACATCCTGACCACGGACGACCAGCAGGTCGTGCTGCCGGACCTGGCCGCGGGCTGCTCGATGGCCGACATGGCCACCGCCGAGCAGGTCGCCGAGTGCTGGGACGTGCTGACCGAGGCCGGGATCGCGGACCAGGTCGTACCGGTCTCGTACATGAACTCCTCCGCCGACATCAAGGCGTTCACCGGGCGGCACGGCGGCACGATCTGCACCTCGTCCAACGCCGAGCGAGCGCTGGAGTGGGCCTTCGAGCAGCGGGAGTCCGGGGCCGTCAAGGTGCTCTTCCTGCCCGACCAGCACCTGGGCCGGAACACCGCGGTCCGGGACATGGGGATGTCCCTCGACGACTGCGTCGTCTACAACCCGCACAAGCCGAACGGCGGCCTGACCGTCGAGGAGCTGCGGAACGCGAAGATGATCCTGTGGCGCGGGCACTGCTCGGTGCACGGCCGCTTCTCGCTGGAATCCGTCGACGACGTGCGCGCGCGCATACCGGGCGTCAACGTGCTGGTGCACCCGGAGTGCAGGCACGAGGTCGTGGCGGCGGCGGACTACGTCGGCTCCACGGAGTACATCATCAAGGCCCTGGAGGCGGCCCCGGCCGGCTCGAAGTGGGCGATCGGCACGGAACTGAACCTGGTGCGCCGCCTGGCGAACCGGTTCGCCCCCGAGGGCAAGGAGATCGTCTTCCTCGACAAGACGGTCTGCTTCTGCTCGACGATGAACCGCATCGACCTGCCGCACCTGGTGTGGGCCCTGGAGTCGCTGGCCGACGGCAAGCTCGTCAACCGGATCCAGGTCGACCCGGAGACGGAGAAGTACGCGAAGCTCGCCCTGGAGCGGATGCTGGCACTGCCGTAACCGCGCGTCGGGCCCCTGTCCCGGCCCATCGGCGCCCGTAGCCCCGGCCTGTCCGGCCGCGGCCGCGGGCGCCGCGGCTTCTGAGCGGCCGGACCACGCCCACAACGGCCCTCTCCGGCCGCTCAGCCCCGCCATCACTGCCGCTGGAGCGGCGCCCGGCCGCACCGTACCGGGCGCCCTTCGCCTTCCGCGGGTCGCCTGGAACGGCTCCGCCGCAGCGGCGGGAGAGCAGGAGACACGGCGGACGCAACGGAACGGCCCGTCCCACGGGTGAACGTGGGACGGGCCGTTCCTGCGGTCGGCGGGCCGGTCGACCGGCCCGCCATCGCGTCGGCTACACGCCCGACGGCTCCGCCGTGCGTGTCTCCTCGGACGGGGCCGGGGTGCCCGTCTTCCCGGCGCGCTTGGCCGCCTTCTTCTTCGCGCGGCGCTCCTTGCGGAGCTCGACCATCGCGTAGAGCGTCGGCACCAGGAGCAGCGTCAGCAGGGTCGAGGTGACCAGGCCGCCGATCACCACCACCGCGAGCGGCTGCGAGATGAAGCCGCCCTCGCCGGTGACGCCGAGCGCCATCGGGAGCAGGGCGAAGATCGTCGCGAGTGCCGTCATCAGGATCGGGCGGAGGCGGTGGCGGCCGCCCTCGACGATCGCCTCGACGATGCCCAGGCCCTGGGCGCGGTACTGGTTGATCAGGTCGATCAGGACGATCGCGTTGGTGACCACGATGCCGATGAGCATCAGCATGCCGATCATCGCCGGGACACCCATCGGAGTGCCGGTGAGGACGAGCAGGCCGATCGCGCCGGTGGCCGCGAACGGGATGGAGACCAGGAGGATCAGCGGCTGGACGAGGGACCGGAAGGTCGCCACGAGCAGCATGAACACGATCGCGATCGCGGCCAGCATGGCGAGGCCGAGCTTCAGGAACGCGTCGCTCTGGTCCTCGGAGAGACCGCCGATGGTGGCCGTGGCGCCGTCCGGGAGCTTCAGGGCGTTGATCTTACTCTGGAGCTCGGTGCCGATCGCGCCGGTGTTGTCACCGACCGGGCGGGCCGTGATGGTCGCCGCGCGCTGGCCGTCGATGCGGGTCTTCGAGACCGGTCCGGGGACCAGTTCGACGTCCGCGATCTGGCCGAGCCGGACCGGGCCGAGGGGGAGCTTCTTCAGCTCGGCCATCGTGGTGGCCGGGTGGGCGGAGGTGACGACGACGTCGCGCTCGGTGTCGCCCATGATCGCCTTGCCGGCCGGGGTGCCGCTCACCGCTCCGGCGACGACCGCGCCCAGCGTGGTCTGGTCGAAGCCGGCGTCCGCCGCCTCGGCGTTGGCCTTGACGGAGATCCTGGGGACGCTCTGCGCGAGGTCGCTCTGGACGTCGGTGACGTCCTTCAGCCCGGCGACCTCGGCCCGTACCTGCTCGGACGCCTTCTTCAGGACGTCCGCGTCGGCGGCCTTGACCACCACGGCCAGATCCTGGCTGCCGAAGCCGTTGCCCGCCGACATGGTGGTGTCGCCGATGCCGTCGAGCTTGCCGAACTCCGTCTCCAGGCGCTTGCGTACGGCCTCGGCGTCGTCCGCGTCCTTCAGGGTGATCTGGTAGGACGCCTGGTTGGCGCCCGTGCCGCCGCCGAAGGCCGCCATGAAGCCGGAGGAACCGACGGTGACCTGGTAGTCCTCGACGCCCTTCTCGTCCTGGAGGACCTTCTCGACCTTCTTGGCCGCCGCGTCCGTGGCCGCCAGGCTGGTGCCGGGGGCCAGCTTCTGCGTGACGGACAGGACCTCCTGCTCGCCCGGGTCGAAGAAGTTGGTCTTGAGCAGCGGCGCCATGCCGAAGGTGCCGAACAGCACCGCGAACGCGATGACGATGCTGGTGATCCGGCGCCGGGTGGCGAACTGCAGGACCGGGACGTACAGCCGCTGGAGCCGGCTGCGGGCTTCCTGCTCCTCGGCCTGGCGGCGGGCCTCGTCCGGGTCCTGGGAGGTGCCCTTGGGGGCGCGCAGGAACCAGTACGACAGGACGGGGACCACGGTCAGCGAGACCAGCAGGGACGCCAGCAGGGCCGCGGTGACGGTCAGCGAGAACGAGCCGAAGAGTTCGCCGACCATGCCGCCGACGAGACCGATCGGCAGGAACACGGCGACCGTGGTGAGGGTCGAGGAGGTGACCGCGCCGGCCACTTCCTTGACGGCGGTGATGATCGCCGTCCGGCGTTCCTCGCCGTAGCCGAGGTGGCGCTTGATGTTCTCCAGCACCACGATCGAGTCGTCGACGACGCGGCCGATCGCGATGGTCAGCGCGCCGAGGGTGAGCATGTTGAGCGACAGGTCGCGGGTCCAGAGCACGAGCAGCGCGAGGACCACGGACAGCGGGATGGAGACCGCCGTGACCAGCGTGGAGCGCAGCGAGGCGAGGAAGAACAGGATCACCACGACGGCGAAGACCAGGCCGAGCGCGCCCTCGGTGGTGAGGCCGGATATGGCCTTGGAGACGGCGGGGCCCTGGTCGGAGACGATGGTCAGCTCGGCGCCGGAACCAAGGTCCCCCCGCAGGTCGGGCAGCTTGTCCTTGACCGCGTCCGAGATGGCGACGGCGCTGCCGTCCTTGTCCATCGTGGCCATCACGGCGAGGCTCGGCCTGCCGTTGGTGCGGGTGAGGGAGACCGCGGTGGCCGGCTCCTGCTTCACGGTGGCGACGTCACCGACCCGGACGGCCTTGCCGGGCTTGCCCGTGGCCGGGTCCGTCGCGGTGACCCGCAGGTCCTCGATCTGCTTCAGCGACGTGAACTGCCCGCCCACCTGGACGGTGCGGCTCTTGCCGGACTCGGAGAAGGAACCGGCCGGGATCGTCGCCCCGCCCGCCTTGAGCGCCTGGGAGAGCGTCATGGCGTTCAGACCGGATGCCGCGAGCTTCTGGGCGTCGGGAGTGACGGAGACCTGGAGGTCCCGCACGCCGCTCACGGAGACCTGGCCGACGCCCTCGATGTCCTCCAGCGCGGGAACGACCGTGCGGTCGAGCTGGTCGGCGAGCGCCTGCTGGTCCTTGTCGGAGGTGACGGCGAGGACGACGGTCGGCATGTCGTCCGTCGAACCGGCCACGACCTGCGGGTCCACGGTGTCGGGCAGCTGGGCCCGGGCGCGGTTCACCGCCTGCTGGATGTCGGCGACGAGCTGCTTGGTGCCCTCGCTGCCGAAGTCGAAGGACGCCATGATGACGGCGTTGCCCTCGCTCGCGGTCGAGGTGATGCCGGTGACGCCGTCGACCGCCTTGATGGAGTTCTCCAGCGGCTCGACGACCTGCTTCTCGACCACGTCGGGCGACGCGCCCTGGTAGGGGGCGAGAACCGACACCATCGGAAGGTCGATGGTGGGCAGCAGCTGCTGCTTGAGCTGCGGTATCGCGATCGCGCCGAAGACGAGGGCGACGATCGATATCAGTCCGATCAGGGCTCGTTGCGCGAGGCTGAATCTGGACAGCCAGGACATGGGTGGTGGTCTCTCTTCTGTGGCTTGCGCGGCAGGTGGGCGGCGGGTGGCTGGGGGACGGACCCGGCCCACGTACACGATCCCTCATGGCCGGGCCCGGAAGCCTCGGCCCCTGGGTCGCTTTCTCATGCTCCGCATACCGCAGCTGGAGTACGTCCTTTCTCCACCCCTCGCTGCACCCCGGGCGGGCTGCCGCTCCACCTCTGGGAGCACCCGCCCCCGCGACCACCCGCTCCACCCGGGCCGCTTCCTCATTCCGCGCGGGGCCGCACCAGTCCCGATTCGTACGCGATGACCACCAGCTGCGCCCGGTCCCGCGCGCCGAGCTTCGCCATCGCCCGGTTCACATGGGTCTTGACGGTGAGTGGACTGACGGCGAGCCGTTCGGCGATCTCGTCGTTGGAATACCCGCCCGCGACGAGGACGAGGACCTCGCGTTCCCGGCCGGTGAGCGCGGAGAGCCGCTCGGAGTACTCGGTGGCGCCCGCCCTCTCGACGCCGCCCGAACCGCCGCCCTGCGCGAGGAAGGTGGAGATCAGGCCCTTGGTCGCGGCCGGTGAGAGGAGAGCCTCGCCCGCGGCCGCGATACGGATGGCGGCGAGGAGTTCGTCCGGCTCCGCGCCCTTCCCGAGGAAACCGGACGCCCCGGCCCGCAGCGACTGCACCACGTACTCGTCCACCTCGAAGGTGGTGAGCATGACGACCCGCACGCCCGTCAGTTCCGGGTCGGCGCTGATCATGCGGGTCGCGGCGAGGCCGTCCGTGCCGGGCATCCGGATGTCCATCAGCACCACATCGGCGCGGGTCGAGCGGGCGAGTTCCACGGCCTGGGCGCCGTCCGCCGCCTCCCCGACCACCACCATGTCGGTCTCCGAGTCGACCAGCACCCGGAACGCGCTGCGCAGCAGTGCCTGGTCGTCCACGAGCAGCACCCTGATGGGCGGTGTCATGCGTTCTCGTCCTCCCCCGTCCGGCCGGTCCGGCCCGCGGCGCCCGCCGCACCCGCCGTGCCCGGTGCGTCCCGTTCGTCCGGCTCCGCCGTACGCGCCTCGACGGGCAGGATCGCATGGACGCGGAATCCGCCGCCGTAGCGGGGCCCGGTGGTGAGGGTGCCGCCGAGCGCGGTGACGCGTTCCCGCATGCCGAGCAGGCCATGGCCGCCGCCACCGCCCCCACGCGAGTCGGGTCCACCGTCCGAGTCGGGTCCACCGCCGCGCGCATCGTGACCGCCGCTGCCCGGTCCGTTGTCGATCACGGTGATCTCCACGACGGCTCCGACGCGTACGACGCTGATCTCGGCCTTCGCGCCCGGACCCGCGTGCTTGCGGACGTTGGTCAGGGCCTCCTGGATCACCCGGTACGCGGCCAGGTCGACGGCCGCGAGCAGCGTGGGCCGCCCGTCCGCACAGGCCACCTCCACCGCGAGGCCGGCCCGCCGCACGGTGTCCACCAGTTCGTCGAGGACCGCGAGCCCGGGGGCCGGTTCGGTCGGTGCGGCCGGGTCCCCGGACTGCCGCAACAGGCCGACGGTGGCCCGGAGTTCGTCGAGCGCGGACCGGCTGGCCTCCCGGACGTGGGCCAGCGCCTCCTTGGCCTGGTCGGGACGCCGGTCCATGACATGAGCGGCCACCCCCGCCTGCACGTTGACGAGCGCGATGTGGTGGGCGACCACGTCGTGCAGATCGCGGGCGATCCGCAGTCGTTCCTCCGCCACCCGGCGCCGGGCCTCCTCGTCCCGGGTCCGCTCGGCTCGTTCGGCGCGCTCCCTGATCGCGTCGACGAAGGCGCGCCGGGAGCGGACGGCGTCCCCCGCGGCGCAGGCCATGCCGATCCAGGCGAATACCCCGAAGTTCGCCTGCCCGTACCAGGGTCCGGCACCGAAGCACATGGCCGTGGCGGTCAGCGCGACCGCCATGAGCAGACCGACCCGCCAGGTGGTGGGCCGGTCGGTGCGCGCGGCGACGGTGTACAGCGCGATCGCGTTGGTCATCACCACGGGCGACGGCGGATCGGAGAGCACCAGCTCGACGACGGACAGCACGGTGGTGGCGACCAGCACCGCCATGGGATCACGCCGTCGCCAGACGAGCGCCGCGGCGCCGACCGCCATCAGCAACACATCGCCGGCGTCCGCGCGGCGGGCGTCGACGCCCGAGCCGTCGGGCATGTCGGGATGGATGAACGACACGGTGAGCATGGTCAGAAGGATGATCAGCGCGAGCGCCGCGTCCATGGCCAGAGGGTGTTCGCGCAGCCAGTTCCGGGCACGCGGAACGCCGGTTCCGAGGGTGGTCACGTCGGGCTACGTTACGACGTGTCGCGCATGGTCCGGCCCGGTCGCCGGAAGGTTCCGGACACGACCGTGCCCCGGGTTCCCGGCTGACCGGCGACCCGGGGCACGAGCCGACGCGCGGGCCGACGGGCGACGCCGTACGGACACGGGCCCGTACCGCGCGGATGCCCGCGACACGGATGCGCGCGGGCGCGGATGCGTGCGGCACGACCCCGTGCCCGTGCGGGTACGGGGTCGTGCCGGTGCTGGAGGGCGAGGAGCGCGTGTCAGCCGGGGATCAGACCTTCGTCACGGAGCATCGCGCGCACCTCTTCGAGAGTCGCGTCGGGCGACGGCAGGATCAGATCGGACGGTTCCAGGGCGTCGTCCGGCAACGGCGTTCCGAGTTCGCGCACCTTGTCCAGGAGCGCGTGGAGGGTGGAGCGGAAGGCCGGGCCGTCGCCGCTCTCCATCTCGGTCAGCAGTTCGTCGTCGAGCTCGTCGAGCTCGGCGAGATGACTGTCGGCCAGGGCGACCTGGCCCTCCCCCATGATCCGTACGATCATGACGCTGCCTCAGCTCTTGTCGAACTTGTGCGGGGACTGGGACGCCTGCCGCTGTGCCGCGTCCTGCGGGCCGCCCTCGATCGCCTGCTGCGGGGCGGAGCCGCCGGCCAGCTCGGCCTTCATGCGCTGGAGCTCCAGCTCCACGTCCGTGCCACCGGAGATCCGGTCCAGCTCGGCCGCGATGTCGTCCTTGGCCGTGCCGGTCGGGTCGTCCAGGGCGCCGGACGCGAGGAGTTCGTCGATCGCGCCGGCCCGGGCCTGGAGCTGCTGGGTCTTGTCCTCGGCCCGCTGGATCGCCAGACCGACGTCACCCATCTCCTCCGAGATGCCGGAGAACGCCTCGCCGATCCGGGTCTGCGCCTGGGCGGCGGTGTAGGTGGCCTTGATGGTCTCCTTCTTGGTGCGGAAGGCGTCGACCTTGGCCTGGAGCCGCTGGGCGGCGAGGGTCAGCTTCTCCTCCTCGCCCTGCAGCGTGGAATGCTGCGTCTCCAGGTCGGTGACCTGCTGCTGGAGCGCGGCACGCCGGGACAGCGCCTCGCGGGCCAGGTCCTCCCGGCCGAGCGCGAGCGCCTTGCGGCCCTGGTCCTCCAGCTTGGCGGACTGCCCCTGCAGCTGGTTCAGCTGCAGTTCCAGCCGCTTGCGCGAGGTGGCCACGTCGGCGACACCGCGACGCACCTTCTGCAGCAGCTCCAGCTGCTTCTGATACGAGTAATCGAGGGTCTCGCGCGGATCCTCGGCCCGGTCAAGGGCCTTGTTCGCCTTCGCGCGGAAGATCATCCCCATACGCTTCATGACACCGCTCATGGGCTTCGCGCGCCCCCTTCTGACGGACTGAGCTCCAGCACTCCATACAGAACCCACAGTACGGGCCCTACCTCTATTACCGCACTGTTCGAGCACCGATGTGCTCCTCCCCAAGGACGACTGCGCCCGGTCGCCGGTCCGGCCCAGGGAGTAGGGCGGGTCCGGGGGCCGCCGCGACATCCGGGACACCGCCGCCGTATCCGGGCGGGGAAACCCCCGGTGACGCCGGTGAGGACGCGGTCCGTTGCCGGATCGTTCCCGACCGGCCTGGGGTCGCGGCGAGCGACCCCGTACCCTTGGGCCTTGTGTTCCGTAGCCGTTCGAAGGAAGAGAAGGCGCCCACCGGCAAGGTGACGGCGGACCTCTCCAAGCAGCCCCGCGACCCGCAGGCCCCCAAAGGTCGCCCCACCCCCAAGCGCAGCGAGGCCCAGTCGCAGCGCCGTCGTGCCTCCAGCGGCGCGCCGCTGGACCGCAAGGAGGCCGTGCGACGGCAGCGCGAGGCGCGCCGTGCGGACCTTGCGCGGCAGCGTGAGGCGCTGGCCAACGGCGACGAGCGCTATCTGCCGGTTCGCGACAAGGGGCCGGTGCGCCGCTTCGTGCGCGACTTCGTGGACTCGCGTTTCTGCGTCGCGGAGTTCTTCCTGCCGATGGCCGTGATCATTCTGATCCTCAGCGTGATCCAGGTGCAGAACATCCAGACCATCTCGCTGCTGCTCTGGCTCTTCGTGATCGTGCTGATCGTCGTCGACTCGATCGGCCTGGCGTTCCGTCTGCGGAAGCAGCTGAACGCCCGCTTCCCCGACACCCCCAAGCGCGGCGCGGTCGCGTACGGGCTGATGCGCACTCTCCAGATGCGTCGGCTCCGGCTGCCGAAGCCGCAGGTCAAGCGCGGAGAACGACCCTGAGCAGAGACACCTCCGGACCGGTCGGCGGTCCACCCGCCGGCCCGCCGGGCGACATCGCCCCCGTCACCGGCTTCTCGGGAGCGTCCTCGGCATGGCTGAAAGGGCTCGGGGGGCTGCGCAACACGGTCCGCCAGGAGCTCGTCGCCCGCCAGATCGACGAGCAGATCGCGGCCCGCTTCCCGGTCGGTCAGCGGCTGCGCGTCCTCGACGTCGGCATGGGGCAGGGCACCCAGGCGCTGCGCCTGGCCAGGGCCGGCCACACCGTGACGGGCCTGGAGTCGGACGCCGGGATGCTGCGGGTGGCGCGCGAGGCGCTCGGCGGCGAGCCCGCGGGCATCCGTGAACGGGTCCGGCTGATCGAGGGCGACGGCCTGGAGACCGGGGTGCACTTCCTGCCCGGCAGTTTCGACGTGGTGCTCTGCCACGGCGTGCTGATGTACGTCGGGGAGCCGGACGCGATGCTGGCCGGTCTGGCCCGGATGCTGGCCCCCGGCGGACTGCTCTCGCTGCTCGTACGGAACGCCGACGCGCTCGCGATGCGCCCCGGCAACGCCGGGGACTGGGACGCGGCGCTGGACGCCTTCGAGACGGACACGTACACCAACCGGCTCGGCCTCACGGTCCGCGCCGACCGGCTGGACGCCCTGACCGCCACGCTCGCCGGGATCGCGGCTCCCCTGCACGCCTGGTACGGGGTGCGCGTCTTCACGGACAACGTGAGCAACGACGTGGAGCTGCCGGCCGCCACCGAACTGGAGCGGCTGCTGGCCGTGGAGGACCGGGCCGGGCGGACGGATCCCTACCGCCGGGTGGCCGCGCTGCTGCATCTGTGCGGAGTGCGCGGCTGAGAACGGTCGCGTGCGGTGCGCGATGGCGGATCCGCTGTACGCGGCCGGGTCTGCCGCGCACGATGCGCGACCGGGACCGCCGTGCGCGGTGCGGGACCGGGACCGCCGATGCGCGGCCGGAGCCGTCGTCCTGTGCGTCGTCCCTGGTGAGCGGCCGGATCGGTCGCTCCGCTCGTCCCTGGCGGGGCACTCGGTCGGCGGAGCCCGGCGGGCCGTCGGCGGGTGGCGAGGCGATGATCCGGACATGGACGCATTCCACTCCCGCCACCGCTCGCGTCGGCTGCTGCTCCCCCTGACCACGGGTCTCTGCGCGATCGCCCTGGTGAGCGGCTGTTCGGGCGAGGGCTCCGGTTCGCCCGAGCCCGGCGTCACCACGACGGCCTCGTCGCGGCAGGGCCCCGTGTCCCAGCCGTCCGGCGACGCCGACGATCTCCAGGCCCAGTACGAGGCCGTGATCAAGAACGTGCTGCCGTCGGTCGTGCAGATACAGGCCTCCAACAGCCTGGGCTCCGGCGTCGTCTACGACTCCAAGGGCCATATCGTCACCAACGCCCACGTGGTCGGCACGGAGCGGCGGTTCCGGGTCACGGTCGCCACCGGCGAGAAGGCCCAGGGCGCCTCGCTGGTGGCCGCGTACCCCGAACAGGATCTGGCCGTGATCAAGCTCGACACCGTGCCGAGGGGGCTGAGGGCCGCCACGTTCGGTGAATCGGAGAAGGTCGAGGTGGGGCAGATCGTGCTGGCGATGGGCTCGCCGCTCGGTCTGTCGTCGAGCGTCACCCAGGGCATCGTCTCCGCGGTCGGCCGGACGGTCAGCGAGGGCAGCTCGGGCGGCGGGACCGGCGCGACGATCGCGAACATGGTGCAGACCTCGGCCGCGATCAACCCGGGGAACAGCGGGGGCGCGCTGGTCAACCTGAACAGCGAGGTGATCGGCATCCCGACACTGGCGGCGACGGACCCCGATCTGGGTGGCGGCGCGGCGCCGGGGATCGGGTTCGCGATCCCGGCGTCGATGGTGAAGACGATCGCCGACCAGATCATCAGGTACGGCCGGGTCATCGACTCCGGCCGGGCCGCCCTGAACATCACCGGGCGCACGGTCGTCAACCAGAACTACCAGCCGGCCGGGGTGGCACTGGTGGAGGTGACGAGGGGCGGAGCCGCGGAGAAGGCGGGGCTGCGGGCCGGCGACGTCATCACCAGGATCAACGACACACCGATCACGACGATCACCTCCCTGTCGGAGGCACTGGCCTCGGACAAGCCCGGCCAGAAGGTCACGGTGACGTACCAGCGCAACGGGCGGGAGGCGACGGCCCGGGTCACGCTGGGCGAGATCTAGTCCGTGCCGTCCCCCCGCCGTCCTTCGGCCGGGCGACGGCGCTCGGACGGCACGGCCCGGCGCACCGCCCGGCGCCGGGCGGGCCCCGCCGCGAGGCAAGGGCCCGGCCGGCCGTCGGACGCGACCGCGTACCGGGCCCGGCGACGCGGCGACCGTACGAGCCCGGAGCGGGACGCACGGCCGCGGCGTGCCGGGCCGGGCCGGGCCCGACCGGACCGACGGACGATCTGCCGGTGCGGACCGCGCGACCGGCGCACCTCGGACCGGGCGCACTTCGGCCGGGCCGAGCTTCAGCCGGCCGCGCCCGTCGTCGCGTACCGGGGCCGGACCGCCCGGGGCCGGGGAAGGCGGTCAGCCCTGTTCCGCCCGGTCGGCGTCGAGGCTCATGGGTCCGTAGACCTCGGTGGCGTCCTCGAAGAGCGTCACCTGCTCCGTCCCGCCGTCGAGGAGCTCCTTCCAGTTCTCACCGATCCAGGACTCCGCGTCGCCCTGCGTGGTGAATTCCTCCGGTCGCGGGGCCGGCTCCGTCTCCGTGCCGTCGGACTTCTCGAACCGCCATGTCCACGCCATGCCCGCCTCCTGGGTCTCTCTGCTGCCCGCAGCCTAGGCCCTGCCGTCGAACTGCCGCCTGCCACACACGCTCGCGGCCTGGCCGGAGTCGTCCTCGTACGCCCGGTACGAGGAGGACCCTCAGCCGCGCGCTCGCACGCGCCGGACGACGGCGGTTCGGAGGCAGGCCCTGGTCCGCCTCCCGGCGAAGTCTGCCCCGCCGCGCGGCCCGGCACGCACCCTCGCGGTGGCGGCCCGTGCGGGAGCGGTCGTGCCGCGAGAGTCCGCGTCCGGCACGGGGCGGGGCGTGCGTCTGCCCGGTGAACGCCCAGGCCGCGCATCGGCCGCGCGGACGCGGGAGGATCGGAACGTGGAACTGACTCTGCTCGGCACCGGCGCCCCCGACGGGCTGCCGAGGCCCCAATGCCCTTGTGCCGCCTGTGCGACCGCCCGTGGAACGCGTTCGAGGGCGGCGACCGCGCTGCTGGTCGACGACGCGCTGCTGCTCGACCTCACACCCGGCGCCGTGTTCGCCGCCGCCCGCGCGGGCCACTCGCTCACCGGGGTACGGCAGGTGCTGCTCACCCATCCGCACGACGGGCCCGCCGTGGAGCTGCCCGCCGGGCTGCCTCCCGCGGGGCGGGTGCCGGACGGGCGGGAGCTGACGCTGATCAGCGGACACCGGGTGCGGGCGGTGGCGATGGACGCCCCGGGGACGGGCTACGAGGTGACCGGGCCGGAGGGCGTCCGGCTGCTCTACCTGCCGCCGGGCGCGGCGCCGTCCGGTCTCACGGACCGGGTGACGCAGCCGTACGACGCCGTGGTCGGGGACGTGGTCGGGCGGCCGGACTCGGTGGCGCGGCTGCGGGCCGTCGAGGCGATCGGCCCGCACACCGAGATCATCGCCGTCCATGTGGACCACGACGCACCGCCCGGCGCCGAGCTGGACCGGCGGCTCGCGACCGCCGGGGCACGGGCCGTGCCGGACGGGACGACGCTGGTGGTGGGCGAGTACCGGACGCCGCCCCGGACGCCCCGGCGCACCCTGGTGACGGGCGGTGCCAGGTCCGGGAAGTCGGTGGAGGCCGAGCGGCGCCTGGAGACGTACCCCGAGGTGGTGTACGTGGCGACCGGGGGCATCCGGGAGGGGGACGCGGAGTGGGCGGTCCGGATCGGGCTGCACCGGGAGCGCAGGCCCGCAGCCTGGCGCACCGAGGAGACCTGTGAGCTGGTGGAACTGCTGGAGTCGGACGGTCCCCCGCTGCTGATCGACTGTCTGTCGCTGTGGCTGACGGACGCGATGGACCGGGTGGACGCCTGGGACGACACGGCGTGGGCGGGCGGCGGGCGGAGCGCGCTGCGCGAGCGGACCGCCGAACTGGTCGCCGCGGTGCGCGGGACGCGCCGCACGGTCGTCGCCGTGACCAACGAGACCGGCTCGGGGGTGGTGCCCGCGACGGCCGCCGGGCGGCGGTTCCGGGACGAACTGGGCCGGTTGAACGCGGCGTTCGCCGACGAGTGCGAACAGGTGCTGCTGGTCGTGGCCGGTCAGGTGCTGACGCTGCGCGGCTGACGGCGACGACAGCGGCCGGAGCGCCGCGGCGACGGACGTACGCGAGGAGGGGGACGAGGAGAACGACCAGGACGAGGAGGAGCGGTCATGGCGCGGATACGGCCGATGCTGAGCGGGGTCCCCGAGACCCTGCTGTGGACCCTCTACAACCGGGCTTACGAGGCGGGACGGCGCTATCCGGTGCTGGACGATCCGATGGCGCTCCGGCTGATGGAGACGCTGGACTACCCCTTCGAGGAGCGGTTCGGACGCCCGAACGCGTTCTACTCGCAGCTCCAGGGGCTGCGTTCGCGCTGCTTCGACCTGGCCGTGCAGGCGTACCTTGCCGAACGCCCCCGCGCCACCGTGGTCGCGCTCGGGGACGGCCTGGAGACCGGTTTCTGGCGGGTCGACAACGGTCTGCTGAACTGGCTGAGCGTGGACCTCCCGGAGGTCGCCGAACTGCGCCGGGAGCTGCTTCCGGCCACGGACCGGTCGCGCGTCCTGGCCCGCTCGGCGACCGATCCGGCCTGGCTCGACGAGATCGAGGACCCGCGGGGCCGCGGCGTCGTGGTCACGGCGCAGGGGCTGCTGATGTATCTGCGTCCGGCGGAGGTGCGGGGGATCCTCGCCGCCTGTGCCGAGCGGCTGCCCGGCGGTGCCCTCGTCCTGGACTCGATGGCCCGCCGTCCGGCCGGGTACACGCTGACGGGGCGGTGGCGGGTCGGCGGGATGACCATTCCGCCGATGCGCTGGGCGATGGACCCCGGCGAGCGGCCCAAGCTGCGCGGCGCCCATCCGGGGATCACCGAGGTGCGGGCGCTGCGGCTGCCGCGCGGGCGGGGCGCGATGGGCGAACTGATCCGGCTCCAGTCGCTGCTGCCGGGGGTGCGGGCCCTGACGCCCGCGATCACGCGGCTGCGGTTCGGGGACTTCGGGGACACGGGCCCGGCCCCGCGATGACGCGGCCGTCGCACGACGGCCGGGCACCGCACCGGACGCGGAGCCTCGTGGCGGCCGGGGACCGGAAACGCTCCGGGTACTGTTCCGCAGTGGGCCCGCCGCCGGGCCCGCGGACCCATCACGTATCCCCGACGTACCGACGTATCGACCCGCGAGGCAGATCCCGTGAATCTGGACGACTTCTCCGACCTGATCGAACGCCCCGACGGCGGCGTACGGCGCGATGCCGAGGAACGCCGGGAGCGCCTGGTCGTCCCGCCGGGCGCGCTCGGCCGCCTGGACGAGCTGGGCGAGTGGCTCTCGGCCGCCCAGCAGTCCGTGCCGGTCAAGGCCATCGAGCGGCCGCGCGTGGTGCTCTTCGCCGGTGATCACGGGGTGGCCGAGCTGGGGGTCTCGGGGCGTGCGGCCGGCAGCGCGCACGAACTGGTGCGGGCCACGCTGGAGGGCGCGACCCCGCTCGCCGTGCTGGCCCGGCAGTTCTCCGTACCGGTGCGGATCGTGGACGCCGGTCTGGACTGCGATCCGGAGCTGCTGCCCGAGTCCGTGGTCCGCCACCGGGTGCGGCGGGGCAGCGGCCGGATCGACGTCGAGGACGCGCTGACTGCCGAGGAGGCCGAGCGGGCGGTACGGCTCGGCATGGCGATCGCCGACGAGGAGGCCGACTCGGGCACGGACCTGGTGGTGCTGGGCGATCTGAGCGTGGGCGGTACGACGGCGGCGGGCACGCTGATCGCGGCGCTGTGCGGCACGGACGCCTCGGTGGTCACCGGGCGCGGCGGGGCGGGCATCGACGACCTGGCGTGGATGCGCAAGTGCGCGGCGATCCGGGACGCGCTGCGGCGGGCCCGGCCGGTCCTCGGCGACCAGCTGGAGCTGCTGGCCGCGGTGGGCGGGGCGGACCTGGCGGCCATGACCGGGTTCCTGCTCCAGTGCGCGGTGCGCAGGCTGCCGGTGATCCTGGACGGTGTGGTCTCGGCGGCCTGTGCGCTGGTGGGCCAGCGGGCGGCCTTCCGGGCGCCGGACTGGTGGCTGGCGGGCCAGGCGAGCGGTGAGCCGGCGCAGGCCAAGGCCCTGGACCGGATGGCGCTCAACCCGCTGCTGGATCACGGCGTCATCGTGGGCGAGGGAAGCGGGGCCCTGCTCGCGCTCCCGCTGGTCCGGGCCGCGGCCGCGCTGGCGGCGGAGCTCCCTGAGCGCGCGTCCGACGCCGAGGAGGGCGACACCGGCGAGGAGTCCGGCGAGGACACCGGAAGCGGCGAGGGCGAGGACACCGGGACCGAGGGGAAGAGCGGCGTCGGCGGAAGGACCGGCGGGACGACCGTCGGCTGACCGGTCCGGCGAGGCCCTGATCGGCGGCCGGCGGATCCGGCGGGCCGTGGTCGACGGACATCGGCCGCGGCCCCGCTCTCTCACACGACGCGATGCACCATATGATCGCTTTTCATGGGAGAGGTCCGATTGTCCACCGTGGAATCCGGGCGGGACGGCACCCGGGCACCGAGCACCGTCCGGTCACGCCGCTGCGCCGCGTACACCATCTGGTACCTCCGGGTCGTCTCGTTCATCAATTTCCTGAGCGCGGTCTGGGTCACCCTCGGCAACGACCTGCGTCGCCACAACACCGCGAACCTCTTCACCCCCTACCTGCTCACCGCGGGCTTCTCCTCCGGGGTGGTCGCGCTCTTCCTGGCGATCACCATGCGCCGCCGCAAGCGGGCCGCGTGGATCGTGAACATAGTGGTGAGCAGCCTGCTGTTGCTGCTCTTCGCGCTGGTGATCCCGTTCCCGGAGGTACGGCGGTACCCGCAGAACTGGGTGTCGCTGGCGCTGACCGCCGTGTTCGTCCTGGCGCTGCTCCTCGGGCGGCGCGAGTTCTACGCGAAGGGCGACCGGTCCAACCCGAAGCTGGCCGCCGCCGTCGCGGGCGGCGGACTGCTGGTCACCTCGCTGATCGCCGCCGGCCTGGTCACCCTGACCAACACCGCCCACGACGAGTACCGTTCGACGTTCCTGGACCGCTGGCGCTACGGCACGCTGCGCCTCGTGTCGATCGCCGAGAACGACGTGCACTACGACGGGATCACCACGCCCGGCTGGGTCGACGTCACCATCAACATCCTCTCCACGCTGCTGTTGATCGCCGTCGTGTACGCGGCGTTCCGGTCCCGTCGGGCGGTCGACCCGATCACTCCCGAGGACGAGGCCCGGCTGCGGGCGCTGCTCGACGGGCACGGGGAACGGGACTCGCTGGGCTACTTCGCGCTGCGCCGGGAGAAGAGCGTCGTCTGGTCGCCGACCGGCAAGGCGGCCGTCGCCTACCGGGTGGTCGGCGGGGTCTCGCTGGCCTCGGGGGATCCCATCGGCGACCCGGAGGCATGGCCGGGGGCGATCGCCCCGTGGCTGGACGAGGCCCGCGAGCACGGCTGGATCCCGGCGGTGATGGGGGCGAGCGAGGAGGGCGGCACGATCTACGCGCGCCACGGCCTCGACGCGCTGGAGCTGGGCGACGAGGCGATCGTGGAGACCGCCGAGTTCACCCTGGAGGGCCGGGCGATGCGGACCGTGCGCCAGGCGTACAACCGGGTCCGGCGGGCCGGGTACACGGTGACCGTGCGCCGGCACGAGGACATCCCGGCGGACGAGATGGCGGAGCTGGTGCGCCGCGCCGACGACTGGCGGGACGGGGAGACCGAGCGCGGCTTCTCGATGGCGCTGGGCCGGCTCGGCGATCCGGACGACGGCCGGTGCGTGATGCTCGAATGCCGTGACGCGCCCGGGGAGGAGGGCGGCCCCGGCAGGTTGCGGGCGCTGCTGAGCTTCGTCCCGTGGGGGCCGCACGGTCTCTCGCTGGACCTGATGCGCCGTGACCGGGACTCCGAGAACGGGCTGGTCGAGTTCATGGTCATCGAACTCCTGCGACGCGCCGAGGAGATCGGGATCACTCAGGTCTCGCTCAACTTCGCGATGTTCCGGTCCGTCTTCGAGAGGGGGTCGCGGCTCGGCGCCGGACCGGTGCTGCGGCTGTGGCGTTCCATGCTCGGCTTCTTCTCGCGCTGGTGGCAGATCGAGTCGCTGTACCGTGCCAACGCCAAGTACCGGCCGATCTGGGAGCCGCGCTTCATGCTCTTCGAGAAGAGTGCCGACCTGCCCCGCATCGGCCTGGCCGCGGGCCGCGCCGAAGGGTTCCTGGAGGCGCCGGGGCTGCCGAAGTGGCTGCACCGCTCGCAGCTCGGGGCGGGGGGATGAGACCCGGGCGCGGACTGCGCGGGGCGGCCCGACGCGAGTGGGAGCCACTGGCGCGGACCGTGCGCGCGGGGCTCGTGGCCGCTCGGCTGCGGGCCGTCCCCCTGACCCTCGCCGCGGTCTGTCTGACGGCGCTGCTGCACGCGGTGCAGAGCCGGCCCTGGGGGGTCGGGGCGGTGCGGGCGCTGGGGGCGGTGCGGGCCGAGGACCCGTTCTGGGGGGCGCTGCTGCGCACCCCGTTGTCGCTGTTCGTCCCGGCACTCGACCTGCCGGTGTGGGGGGCGCTGGCGCAGATCCTGGTGGTGTTCGGGATCGCCGAGATCTGTCTGGGCCGGTGGCGCATGCTCGCCGTCGCGTACGTCGCCACCCTGGCCGGGACGTTGTACGCGCGGATCGGCATCGCCCTGGGCCCGGACGGCCCGCTCGGGCTGCCCGCGTCCGACGCCCGGATCGTCGACACCGGTCCGTCGGCCGCGGTGGTCGGTCTCGCCGTGTACGTGTGCTGCGTCTACCGGGCGTGGTTCACCGGCGTGCTGGTGATCGTGGCGATGGTGGTCGAGGTGTTCCTCAAGAACAACCTGGCCGGGAAGGAGCATCTGGCGGCGATCGCCGCGGTGCTCGTGCTGTGCGTCGTCACGGTCGCCCGGCACCGGCGTCGGGGCCGTGACGCGGACCGCCGCGCTCAGGAGTCGCGCCGTCCGCGGGCCGGGACCCGGTCCGGCGCGCCGCCGATGAGGTCCTGAAGTCTGCGGCGCGGCCCCGCCCAGCGCACGTCGTGGTGGTAGGCGCGCAGCACCGCCCGGGCGCGGGCCCGGTGCCGGCCGCGGTAGAACCGCCTCGCCCACACCGAGGTCGGCCGGGCCAGCCGGATCGCGCCGATCAGCGCGACGAACGGGACGAGGGTGCCGAGTACCGCCATCCTCGCCTTGCCCTTGAACAGGGCGATCAGCACGAAGCAGAAGTTGACGACCAGGGTCAGGACGACCCCGAGCCTGCTCATCTGCTCGTCACTGCTCAGTTCGTTCACGCCGAGCGGCGAGAACCCGGCGAGGACCAGCAGCACGAGCGCCGCGGTGAGCACCACGACCTCGACGCTCTGCCGTCCCTCCTCGGTCCAGTACACGTCGTCGAGGTGGAGGATCAGGGCGAACTCGTCCAGCACCAGCCCCGCGCCCGTGCCGAAGACCACCGCGCACACCGCGGCGCTGATGCCGTGGCGTCCGCTCGCGACCGCCCCGAAGCCGCCCACGATGCTCAGCACCACGCCGGGCACCACGTGATGGACGTGCAGCCCACCGGGCGTGATGTTGCGGAACGGGCCCTTCCCCGCCCTGATCATCCGGGTGACGACCCGGGTGACGGCGAAGGTCAGCACGAAGGCGGCCAGCGCGAGGAGCAGGGGCAGCTTCCCCGGCTCGATGATGTTCCGGTCGAACCAGTGACCCATGCCACCCACCCCCGACAAGCCGCTTTCGTCATGGTTCGTCATGGTTGGCCGTGTTTCATCCGGCCGCCGTCCAATCTATCGGCCGGTCGCAGCGATTAGCCTGCGCGCCGTGACCTTCCTGAACAGCCACGGCCCGCGCTTCGCCTTCGGCACCCTGACCGTGATCCCCGTCCGCGTCACCCGGTGGGACCGGGACACCGCCCGCGCCGGGATGCTGTGCGCCCCGCTCGCCGGTCTGGTGGTGGGAGTGCTCGCGGCGGCGGCCGGTGCTGCGCCGCTGCTGCTCGGCTCCGGGCCGCTGCTCGCCGCGGTGGCGTCCGCCGCCGTGCCCGCGGTGCTGACCCGGGGGCTGCATCTGGACGGTCTCGCGGACACCGCCGACGGTCTGGGCAGCGGCAAGCCGGCCGACGAGGCGCTGCGCGTCATGAAGCGGTCGGACATCGGCCCGTTCGGCGTGATCACGCTGCTGTTCGTGCTGCTGGCCCAGGTGGCGGTGCTCCAGCAGTCGTACGGGCGGGGCTGGGCGCACGGCGCGGCGGCGGCGGTCGTCGCCGCGGTGGCGGCCCGGCTGGCGCTCACCCTCGCCTCCCGCCGGGGCGTGCCCGCGGCGCGTCCGGAGGGTCTGGGCGCGGCGGTGGCCGGGACCGTCCCGGTGGCGGGGGCGGTGGCGACGGGCGTCGTGGTGGTCGCGGCGTGCGCGGGGGCGGGTGCGCCGCTGGGCGGGTACGGGGCGGCGGCGCACCACGCGCTCGCCGTACTGGCCGCCCTCGCCGCCGCCGACCTGCTGCTGCGGCACTGCGTCCGGCGCTTCGGCGGGGTGACCGGGGACGTCTTCGGGGCGCTGGCCGAGACGGCGGCGACGACGGCGCTGGTGGTGCTCGCGCTCGGGTAGGTCCCCCGCGCGACGGGCGGAGCCATGACCGCCCACTGGTCCGGCGCGAGGGGCGGGGCTACGGACGGGCCCGGCCCGTGTGCGACGGGCGGGGGCTACGGACGGGCCCGCGGGCACTCCTGACGCCAGACGCCCAGGTCGTACTTCTTCCGCAGCGAACTGAGGCCCAGCCGCTTCGAGTCGGCGCAGAACCGGGCGACCGGCAGTTCGTACTCGACGTGGAAGACGGCCTTGCCCGCCTTCACGAACGGGGTCAGCGCCTCGCACTCCTCGTACTGAGCGCACTGCTCGTTGACCGCGAAGTCGAAGTCCGGTTCCAGCTCCGGGATCTGGCCGAGGTCGTTCTTCAACCCGACGGCGAGTCCGTGACGGTGTGCGATCCGGGCGATGAGCCGGTTGTAGCGCAGCTGGTCCCGAGCGGTGAGCGGGAAGCCCGTGCGGTTGCGATAACCGTCCATGTTGTCGGGCTCCACCGCGTCGAAGCCCTTCTCCGCGCACATCTCGATCCGCTTCTCCATCAGCGGTTCCAGGATGTCGGTGCGGCGGATGTCGAGCCACCACTCCCCCTCCCAGCCGTTGCTCTCGCCCCGCACCGACTTCGGGAACCTCCCGGCGTCGGGGCGGAAGTCCTCCCAGGCCCCGGTGGACAGGTAGCAGATCACCTTGCGGCCCCTGCGGTGCAGATCGGCGACGGCCGGCGCCCCGTGGTCGAAGCCGTCGATGTCGTACACGGGGACGTCCACCGTGGGGTCCAGCCCGCCGGAGAGCTGCCACTGCCAGGCGGTGCCGGGCTCGGGCCGCCAACGCGCCTCCTGCCCGCCGGGCTTCTCCCCGGTCCTCCCGCCGGACTTCCCGGAACTCGCGGCGGACGTTCCGCCGGGTTCCGGGGCGGCGGTGCAACCGGCCAGCAGGGCCAGCAGGGCCAGGACCACGGTCGGCAGTACCGGGCCCGGACGTGTCGGGCGGGCGGCTCCTCGGGCGCGCATGGTTCTCCCTCTCGGGTGCGGCATTCCGAACGACCCTACTTCCACCGCGTGTTCACCCCGTACGCCCCCGCCGCATGTCCGTGCGACCCGCCGCCCGGGCCTCCGCCGACGGCCGTCCGCGAGCGCGGCCCGGGCCACCGCGCCGTTCTTCGACGGCCCGCCGCCGTGTTCCCGCAGCAAAGGCGCGCGTAGGCTCATTCCCGGCACATCGCGACGGCGTCTACGATGCGCCGGGCATGGTCGGCCCACCCCTCGACCGACAACGAACTCAACGGAAGCGAGATTTCACCACCGTGACTGCTCTCACTCTCAGCACTGCCGGTGCGGCGACGCTGCGCGCCGACGCACTCGTCGTCGGCGTCGGCAAGGGCGCCGGATCCAAGTCTGGGGGCCTGGTCCTCGCACCGGGCGCCGAGGCCGTGGACAAGGCGTTCGGCGGGAAGCTCGCCACCGTCCTGGAGGCCCTGGGCGCCACCGGTGCCGAGGGCGAGGTGACCAAGCTCCCCGCGCCCGACGGCCTCAAGGCCCCGGTCGTCCTGGCGGTCGGACTCGGTTCCGCCCCGGACAAGGACGAGGCGTACGACGCCGAGGCGCTGCGCCGGGCCGCGGGCTCGGCCGCCCGCGCGCTGGCCGGTTCGAAGAAGGCCGGTTTCGCGCTGCCCGTCGAGTCCGCCGAGGACGCCGGGGCGGTCGCCGAGGGCGCGCTGCTCGGCGCGTACGCGTTCACCGCGTACCAGGGCGGCGAGGACAAGGTCGCGCCCAAGGGCAAGAAGAACGGCACCGGCCCCAGGCTGCCGCTGGGCGAGGTCGCCCTGCTCGGCGCCAAGCCGCGCGACAAGGCGTTCAAGGCGGCCGCCGAGCGTGCCGTCGCGCTGGTCGAGGAGATCAACCGCGCCCGCGACCTGATCAACACCCCGCCGAACGACCTGTACCCCGAGTCCTTCGCCGCCGTGGCCGCCGCCGCGGGCAAGGAGCACGGCATCAAGGTGCAGGTCCTCGACGAGAAGGCGCTCGTCAAGGGCGGCTTCGGCGGCCTGCTCGGCGTCGGCAGCGGCTCGGTCAACGGCCCGCGCCTGGTGAAGCTCGCCTACACGCATCCGAAGGCGGAGAAGACCCTGGCCCTGGTCGGCAAGGGCATCACCTACGACTCGGGCGGCATCTCCCTGAAGCCGGCCGGCCACAACGAGACGATGAAGTGCGACATGAGCGGCGCCGCCGCCGTGTTCGCGGCCGTCGTCGCGTCCGCCCGTCTGGGCCTCCGGGTCAACGTCACCGGCTGGCTGGCGCTCGCCGAGAACATGCCGTCGGGCAGCGCCACCCGCCCCGGCGACGTGCTGCGCATGTACAGCGGCAAGACCGTCGAGGTCCTCAACACGGACGCCGAGGGCCGCCTGGTCCTCGCCGACGCGCTGACCCGCGCCTCGGAGGAGAACCCGGACGCGATCGTCGACGTGGCGACGCTGACCGGCGCGATGATGCTGGCGCTGGGCAACCGCACCTTCGGCATCATGGCGAACGACGACGCCTTCCGCGCCTCCGTCCACGAGATCGCCGAGGAGGTCGGCGAGGCGTCCTGGCCGATGCCGCTCCCCGCGGACCTGCGCAAGAGCATGGAGTCCGCGACGGCCGACATCGCCAACATGGGCGAGCGGATGGGCGGCGGCCTGGTGGCCGGCCTGTTCCTCCAGGAGTTCGTGGGCGAGGGCATCGCCTGGGCGCACCTGGACATCGCGGGCCCGGCCTTCCACGAGGGCGCGCCGTACGGCTACACGCCGAAGGGCGGCACCGGTTCCGCGGTCCGCACGCTGGTGAGGCTGGCCGAGCGCACGGCCGCCGGCGACCTCGGCTGAGGTCGCGTCACGCGGACGACCATCGGCCCCGGGCATACGCCCGGGGCCGTTCGCGTTCCCCCCGTGGCACCACGGCGCGGAGGAGGGTTTCGCTCTCGACGAAACTTGATGGGCACAGCACCTCACTACGCAGCGGTAACCGTCCGGGACGGATGATCGTCCTTCCCAGACCCGGGCCCCGCGTCCCGCCACCCGTCGACAAGTGCGAAGATGGGTTCTCGGCAGGACAGGGCCCCCACCACAGGGCCGAACAACAAGCGGCCGCACACCAGCCGACCGGCCGGTCATCCCCCAGCGACGGGGCCCGGCGTACGGCGCACATGCATGGAGGACGTGACGTGGCGAACGACGCCAGCACCGTTTTCGACCTAGTGATTCTCGGCGGCGGTAGCGGCGGTTACGCCGCGGCCCTGCGCGGGGCGCAGCTGGGCCTGGACGTCGCCCTGATCGAGAAGGGCAAGGTCGGCGGCACCTGCCTGCACAACGGCTGCATTCCCACGAAGGCCCTGCTGCACGCCGGCGAGATCGCCGACCAGGCGCGCGAGGCCGACCAGTTCGGTGTCAAGGCCACCTTCGAGGGCATCGACATCGACGCCGTCCACAAGTACAAGGACGACGTCATCTCGGGCCTGTACAAGGGCCTGCAGGGGCTCATCGCCTCGCGCAAGGTGACGTACATCGAGGGCGAGGGCCGGCTCTCCTCCCCCACTTCGGTGGACGTGAACGGCCAGCGGGTCCAGGGCCGCCACGTGCTGCTGGCGACCGGTTCCGTGCCGAAGTCGCTGCCGGGCCTGGAGATCGACGGCAACCGCATCATCTCCTCGGACCACGCGCTGAAGCTGGACCGCGTCCCGAAGTCGGCGATCGTGCTGGGCGGCGGCGTCATCGGCGTCGAGTTCGCCTCGGCGTGGACGTCCTTCGGCACCGACGTCACGATCATCGAGGGCCTGAAGCACCTCGTCCCGGTCGAGGACGAGAACAGCTCGAAGCTCCTGGAGCGCGCCTTCCGCAAGCGCGGCATCAAGTTCAACCTCGGCACGTTCTTCGAGAGCGCCGAGTACACCCAGGACGGCGTCAAGGTCACCCTGGCCGACGGCAAGACCTTCGAGGCCGAGGTGCTGCTGGTCGCCATCGGCCGCGGCCCGGTCTCGCAGGGCCTGGGCTACGAGGAGGCCGGCGTCGCGACGGACCGCGGCTACGTCCTCGTCGACGAGTACATGCAGACCAACGTGCCCACCATCTCGGCCGTGGGCGACCTGGTCCCGACGCTCCAGCTCGCGCACGTCGGCTTCGCCGAGGGCATCCTGGTCGCGGAGCGCCTGGCCGGTCTGAAGACCGTCCCGATCGACTACGACGGCGTCCCGCGGGTGACGTACTGCCACCCCGAGGTCGCCTCCGTGGGCATCACCGAGGCCAAGGCCAAGGAGCTCTACGGCGCGGACAAGGTCGTCGCCCTGAAGTACAACCTCGCGGGCAACGGCAAGAGCAAGATCCTGAAGACCGCGGGCGAGATCAAGCTCGTCCAGGTCAAGGACGGTGCGGTGGTCGGCGTCCACATGGTCGGTGACCGCATGGGCGAGCAGGTCGGCGAAGCCCAGCTGATCTACAACTGGGAGGCGCTGCCGGCCGAGGTCGCGCAGCTGATCCACGCCCACCCGACCCAGAACGAGGCGATGGGCGAGGCCCACCTGGCTCTGGCCGGCAAGCCCCTCCACTCCCACGACTGATCCAGTCGACCGGGCGCGACGACCGACCACTTCCGCACTTTCGTAAGGAGCAACCGAAACCATGTCGGTTTCCGTAACCCTTCCGGCGCTCGGTGAGAGCGTCACCGAGGGCACTGTCACCCGCTGGCTGAAGGCCGAGGGCGAGCGCGTCGAGGCCGACGAGCCGTTGCTCGAGGTCTCGACCGACAAGGTCGACACCGAGATCCCGGCCCCGGCGTCCGGCGTCCTCACCGCCATCAAGGTCGCCGAGGACGAAACCGTCGAGGTCGGCGCCGAGCTGGCCGTCATCGACGACGGCACGGGTGCGCCCGCCGCCGCTGCCGCCCCGGCCGCCGCCGAGCCCGAGGTCGCCCCGGCCCCGGCTCCCGAGGCCCCCGCCGCCCCGGCCCCGGTCGCCGAGGCTCCCGCCGCCGCTCCGGCCGGTGGCGCGGCCGGCACCGACGTCACCCTCCCCGCGCTCGGCGAGAGCGTCACCGAGGGCACCGTCACCCGCTGGCTGAAGGAGGTCGGCGAGGAGGTCACGGAGGACGAGCCCCTCCTGGAGGTCTCCACGGACAAGGTCGACACCGAGATCCCGGCCCCGGTCTCCGGCGTGCTGCTGGAGATCGTGGTCGCCGAGGACGAGACCGCCGAGGTCGGCGCCAAGCTCGCCGTGATCGGTGCCCCGGGTGCCGCTCCGGCGGCTGCCCCGGCCGCTCCGGCCGCCGCGCCCGCCGCCGCACCGGCTCCCGCCCCGGCCCCGGCCGCTCCGGCTGCCCCCGCTCCGGCTCCGGCCCCGGTCGCACCCGCCGCTCCGGCCCCGGCCCCGGCCCCGGCTCCGGTCGCCCCGGCGGCCCCGGCCCCGGCTCCCGCCCCGGTCGCGCCCGCCGCCCCCGCCCCGGCTCCCGTCGTCGCCGCCCCGGTCGCGACCGCCGGTGACGAGGGCGCGTACGTCACGCCGCTGGTCCGCAAGCTCGCCGCCGAGACCGGTGTCGACCTGGGCGCGGTCAAGGGCACCGGCGTCGGTGGCCGTATCCGCAAGCAGGACGTCGTCGCCGCCGCGGAGGCCGCCAGGGCCGCCGTCGCCGCGCCGGCTCCGGTCGCCGCCGCGGTGACCGCCGCGGGCTCTGCCGCCTCGAAGGCGCCGCAGCTGGAGGCGTCCCCGCTGCGCGGTCAGACGGTCAAGATGACCCGCATGCGCAAGGTCATCGGCGACAACATGATGAAGGCGCTGCACTCGCAGGCCCAGCTGACGTCGGTCGTCGAGGTGGACGTCACGAAGCTGATGAAGCTGCGCGGCCTGGCGAAGAACGCGTTCGCGGCCCGTGAGGGCGTCAAGCTGTCCCCGATGCCGTTCTACGTCAAGGCGGCGGCCCAGGCGCTGAAGGCCCACCCGGTCGTCAACGCCCGGATCAACGAGGACGAGGGCACCATCACGTACTTCGACTCGGAGAACATCGGCATCGCCGTGGACGCCGAGAAGGGTCTGATGACCCCGGTCATCAAGGGTGCGGGCGACCTGAACATCGCCGGCATCGCGAAGAAGACCGCGGAGCTGGCGGGCAAGGCCCGCGGTGGCGGCCTGACGCCGGACGACATGTCCGGGGCCACCTTCACCATCAGCAACACCGGCTCGCGCGGTGCGCTGTTCGACACCGTCATCGTGCCGCCGAACCAGGTCGCCATCCTGGGCATCGGTGCCACGGTCCGCCGTCCGGTGGTCATCGACCACCCGGACCTCGGCGAGACGATCGCGGTGCGCGACATGACGTACCTCTCGCTCTCCTACGACCACCGTCTGGTGGACGGCGCGGACGCCGCCCGTTACCTGACCACGGTCAAGGCGATCCTGGAGGCCGGTGAGTTCGAGGTCGAGCTCGGCCTCTGAACGTCGCGGCTGTAACCAGCCTCACGAGCGGTGCCCCCGTCCGGACCACGTCCGGGCGGGGGCACCGCCGTATTGTCTAGTGCCATGACCGGCAAGGTTTGCCCGGAAGGAGCGTCGTCCGGTGCGTGCGATCGCAAGGCGGCCGGAAGCCCTCGTGGCAGGGCTACGTGGGCTTGTGGCCAACGCTGCGAGCGTGCGTGCCGGGCGGCGCGACGGGACAAACGTTGCCGGGAGCGGCACTAGTCATTCACCGGTCGCCCCGGCCGCCGTGATGGCGCAGACAGCACCGGTCCGCCTCGAAGGAGCTCCACATGACCCCGCCCGTCGTCCACTCGCTGCGCGAACAGATCCGCGAGCACATCGTGGACGGGATCGTCAGCGGGCGCTGGAAGCCGGGCGAACGGATCGTGGAGCGCCGCATCGCCACCGAGCTGGAGGTCAGCCAGACGCCCGTGCGCGAGGCCCTGCGGGAGCTGGAGACGCTCCGGCTGATCGAGTCCGCCCCCAACAAGGGCGTGCGGGTCCGCAACCTCACCGCGGCCGATCTGGAGGAGAGCTATCCGGTCCGGGCCGGTCTGGAGCAGATCGCCGCGGAACTGGCGGCCCCGGCCCTGGGCGAGGACTGCTCGCGCCTGGCCCCGCACGTGGCGGCGCTCTACGAGGCGGACCGGCTGGCCGACGGCGAGGCGCAGGTGCGGCACACCGTGGCGTTCCACCGGGAGATGGTGCGGGCCGCCGGGAACGCCGTGCTGCTGCACACCTGGGAGGGACTGGGCATCGAGGTGTTCACCGCCCTGTCGATCCGCTGGCTGGGCACGGTGCAGAAGTCGTACGCGGAGGAGCACGAGGCGCTCATCGAGGCGTTCCTGCGCAAGGACCCGGACATCGGGGCGCTGGTCAAGGCGCATGTCCTGGGCTGCGCGCCGCGCGCCTGAGCGGCCCGGCGGCGACCGGCCCGGGGCTCGTCCGGCATTCCGGTGACCGGCCCGGCGCTCGTCCGTCGCATGCGAGGCCGCCCGGGACTTGTCCGACGCCGCAGAGGCCGTCCGGTACGGGTGACGCATCTGTG
The DNA here is from genome assembly GCF_040636995.1 of Streptomyces sp. NPDC032161. Taxonomy (NCBI): domain Bacteria; kingdom Bacillati; phylum Actinomycetota; class Actinomycetes; order Kitasatosporales; family Streptomycetaceae; genus Streptomyces; species Streptomyces sp. NPDC032161. Next base: position 445,300 of record NZ_JBEZVN010000002.1, read on the forward strand.
GTGAGGGGTGCTCGACTGTGCGATCGCGCGTCCCTTTTGCGTAACTAACTCCCGTCACTCCGTGCCCCACTTCGCGGCACCGAATGCCAATTTCTTCATATCGAGAAGTTTTGCCGTTCACCCTTTGATCGATCATCGATCGACGACCTAGAGTTCAGTGGCGGGCTCACCGGCCCCATCGCCCTGTCCTGCCAGCCAGGGACTTCTCCACCCTCCTCCCACTCCGGAAGGCGGCGATCATGACCGACCCCGTAAAGCTTCCGAGCGAGCTCGATCAGCTCCCGGACCGCGACCCCGAGGAGACCGCCGAATGGGCGGCCTCCCTGGACGCCGTCACCAGGGCCGCCGGCCCGCACCGCGCCGCGTACCTGATGCGCCGCTCGCTCCAGCACGCCGAGGGCGCCGGTCTCGCGCTGCCCAAGCTGCTGGAGACCGACTACGTCAACTCCATCCCGACCGCCGCCGAGCCCGCGTTCGGCGGCGACCTGGAGATGGAGAGCCGGATCACCGCCTGGAACCGCTGGAACGCGGCCGCGATGGTCACCCGCGGCGCCCGGTCCGGGGTCGGCGGTCACATCGCCACCTTCGCCTCGGCCGCCTGGCTGTACGAGACCGGCTTCAACCACTTCTTCCACGGCAAGGAGGGGGACGGCTCGGGCGACCAGATCTACGTCCAGGGCCACGCCTCCCCCGGCATCTACGCCCGTGCCTTCCTCGACGGCCGGCTCAGCGAGCGGCAGCTCGACAACTTCCGCCAGGAGGCGGGCGGCGACGGCCTGCCGTCCTACCCGCACCCGCGGCGGCTGCCCTGGCTGTGGGAGTTCCCCACCGTGTCGATGGGTCTCGGCCCGCTCTCCGCGATCTACCAGGCACGCTTCAACCGCTACCTGACCAACCGCGGCATCAAGGACACCTCGAACTCGCACGTCTGGGCCTTCCTCGGCGACGGCGAGATGGACGAGCCCGAGTCGACCGCCGCCCTCGCCCTCGCGGCCCGCGAGCGGCTGGACAACCTGACCTTCGTCATCAACTGCAACCTGCAGCGCCTCGACGGCCCGGTGCGCGCCAACTTCCGCGTGGTCCAGGAGCTGGAGGGCGCGTTCCGCGGGGCCGGCTGGAACGTCGTCAAGTCGCTCTGGGGCAACGCCTGGGACGAGCTGTTCCAGCTGGACACGACAGGTGCGCTGGTCCGCCGGCTCCGCGAGGTCCCGGACGCGCAGTTCCAGACGTACGCCACCCGCGACGTCGCGTACATCCGTGAGCACTTCTTCGGCGCCGAGCCCGCGCTCGTCGAGATGGCCAAGCTGCTCACCGACGCGAAGATCGGTGAGTGCTTCTACACCTCGCGCGGCGGTCACGAGCCCCGCAAGGTCTACGCGGCGTACAAGGCGGCCCTGGAGCACAAGGGCGGCCCGACCGTGGTCCTCGCCCAGACGGTGAAGGGCTTCACGCTCGGCAGGGGCTTCGAGTCCAAGAACGCCAACCACCAGATGAAGAAGCTGTCCGTCGACGAGTTCAAGGACATGCGCGACCTGCTGGGGCTGCCGATCCCGGACAGCGCCTTCGTGGACGGCCTGGTGCCCTACGGCCACCCGGGCGCCGACTCCCCCGAGGTGCGCTACCTCCAGGAGCGCCGCGCCGCCCTCGGCGGTCCGGCCCCGGCCCGCCGGGTGCACGCCGTGGCACTGCCCGAGCCCGAGGAGCGCGCGTTCGCCGCGCTGAAGAAGGGGTCCGGCAAGCAGGAGATGGCCACCACCATGGCCTTCGTCCGCCTCGTCAAGGACCTGATGCGGGACAAGCGGACGGGCAGGCGCTGGGTACCGGTCGTCCCGGACGAGGCGCGCACCTTCGGCATGGAGTCGCTGTTCCCGTCGGCGGGCATCTACTCGCCGCTGGGCCAGACGTACGAGCCGGTCGACCGCGACCAGCTGATGTACTACAAGGAGGCCAAGGACGGCCAGATCCTCAACGAGGGGATCACCGAAGCCGGTGCCATGGCGGACTTCATCGCCGCGTCCACGTCGTACGCGACGCACGGCGAGCCGATGATCCCCTTCTACATCTTCTACTCGATGTTCGGCTGGCAGCGCACCGGCGACCAGTTCTGGCAGCTCGGCGACCAGCTCGGCCGCGGCTTCGTGGTCGGCGCCACGGCGGGCCGCACGACGCTGACGGGCGAGGGTCTCCAGCACGCGGACGGCCACTCGCACCTGATCGCGTCCACGAACCCGGCCTCGCTCAACTACGACCCGGCGTTCGCGTACGAGATCGCGGTGATCGTCAAGGACGGTCTGCGCCGGATGTACGGCCCCGACGCCGAGAACGTCTTCTACTACCTGACGGTCTACAACGAGCCGAAGCCGCAGCCCGCGATGCCGGAGGGGGTCGAGGAGGGCATCCTCAAGGGTCTCTACCGCTTCAAGGAGGGCACGCCCGCGAAGGCGGACGCGCCGCGTGTCCAGCTGCTGGCCTCCGGTACGGCGATCCACTGGGCCCTGCAGGCGCAGGAGCTGCTGTCGGCGGACTGGGGCATCACGGCCGACGTGTGGTCCGCGACCTCGTGGGGCGAGCTGCGCCGGGAGGCCCTGGAGTGCGACGAGGCGCTGCTGCGGGGCGAGCAGCGGGTGCCGTACGTGACCCGCGCCCTGGAGGGCGCGCCGGGTCCGGTCCTGGCGGTCAGCGACTGGATGCGGCAGGTCCCGGACCAGATCAGCCAGTGGGTGGAGCAGGACTGGTCCTCGCTCGGCACGGACGGCTTCGGTCTGTCCGACACCCGTGACGCGGCCCGCCGCCACTTCGGTGTGGACGCGCAGTCGATCACGGTCGCGGCGCTGGCCCAGCTGGCCCGCCGCGGCGAGGTGAGCGCGGCCGCGGTCAAGGAGGCCCGGGAGCGGTACGGGCTGTGACCCTGGAGTGACACCGGGAACGGTGGAAGGCGGCAGCCGGGTGCGCCCGGCTGCCGCCGCATCGTTTCCGCGGCCGGGCGGCGCAGGCCGGGCGGCGCCGGACCGGGGCGGCGCAGGCCGGGGCGGCGCAGGCCGGGGCGGCGCAGGCCGGGTGGCGCAGGCCGGGTGGCGCAGGCCGGGACAGCGGGCGCGGGCGGTGGACGGCCCGCGGCCACAATGGGGCCATGCGTGCTGCCCGCCTCATCAAGATGGTGCTGCTCCTGCAGTCCCGCCCCGCCATGACCGCCGCCGAGCTCGCCCGGGAGCTGGAGGTGTCCGAGCGGACCGTCACCCGGGACGCGCAGGCCCTCTCCGAGGCGGGTGTTCCGGTGTACGCCGACCGGGGCAGAGCCGGGGGCTACCGCCTGGTCGGCGGGTACCGCACCCGCCTCACCGGTCTCGCCCGCGACGAGGCCGAGGCGCTCTTCCTCTCCGGACTGCCCTCCGCCCTGCGCGAGATGGGTCTGGAGGAAGCCGCGTCCGCCGCCCGGCTCAAGGTGTCGGCGGCCCTGCTCCCCTCGCTGCGGGACGCCTCCGAGAGCACCGCCCGGCGCTTTCACCTGGACGCGCCCGGCTGGTTCCGGGAGCCGGAGACCCCCGAACCGCTGTCCGCCGTCGCGCAGGCCGTGTGGGACGACCGGATCGTGCGTGCCCGCTACCGCCGCAACGGGCGGGACGAGGACGTGGAGCGGGAGCTGGACCCGTACGGACTCGTCCTGAAGGCCGGTGTCTGGTACCTCTGCGCCCGGGTGGCGGAGGACTTCCGGGTGTACCGGATCGACCGGTTCTCGGCGGTCACGGTGTCGGACGAACGGTTCGCGCGCGACGAGGACTTCGACCTGCCGAGGTTCTGGGCGGAACGGTCCGCGCAGTTCGCCCGCTCACTGCTCCGGGAGGAGGTGACGGTGCGGGTCTCGGAGGAGGGCGTACGCCGACTGCCGCACGTGATGGACCGTTCGGCGGTCCGGGAGGCCCTGGAGGCGGCGGGCCCGCCCGACGCGCGGGGGTGGCGCACGCTCACTCTGCCGGTCGAGTCCCTGGAGGTCGCGTACGCCCAACTGCTGGGGCTGGGGCCCGAGTCGGAGGTGCTCGAACCGGCCGGTCTGCGGACCCGTCTCGCCGCGGCGGCGCGGCGCCTGCACGACCTGTACCGCTGAGCGCGTCCTCCGGTCGCGTCCGCGTGCGCGGTCCGCCGGCACGGCCGATGCTTGATCCGTGATGGACGAGACGGAGTTCTGGGAGATCATCGACAGCACCCGCGAGGACGCCGAGGGCGACCCCGAGGATCAGGCCGACCTGCTCGTCGAACGGCTGGTGCGGCTCGATCCGGAAGCCGTGCTGGATTTCGCCCGGCACTTCGAGGCCCGTTACAACCGCGCGTACCGCTGGGATCTGCGGGGCGCCGCCGCCGTGCTGCTCGGCGGGGCGGGCGACGACGCCTTCGACTTCTTCCGCTGCTGGCTGATCGGGCAGGGACGGGAGGTCTTCGAGGGCGCGCTGCACGATCCGGACGCCCTCGCCGATCTCCTCGACGACTTCGACGAGGAGATCGACGGGGACGGCGAGGACCTCGGCTACGCCGCCGACGAGGCGTACGAACAGCTCACCGGCGTGGTCGACCCGGATCTCGGGCTGCCGCCCCAGCCCGCTGAGCCGGAAGGCGTCCCGCTCGCGATCGAGGACGAGGCGACCCTCGCGGAGCACTTCCCCGCGCTCTGGGCACGGTTCAGGGGCGACTGAGCGCGACCGGGCGCGGCTGAACACGCCGGATGGAAGGGGGCCTCTCCGCGCCGGGAACGGACCCCTCCCACGCCGGGCACGGGCCTCTCCTCGCCGACAACGGGCGCCTCCCCGGCGCGGAGACGGTTCTTTCGCGCCGGGCACGGGTCTCTCCGCGCCCGGGGCGGGGCTCCCCGGGCGGAGACGGCTTCCTCCGGTTCAGAAGTGGGTGCCTCCGTGGATCCGGATCTCGGTACCCGTGATGAACGCCCCGTCCCGGGAACCGAGCATCGCGACGACCCCCGCGACGGTGTCCGGACTGGCGAACCCCTGCCCGAGCGCCGGGGCCGGCTTCGCGAAGAGCGACATGTCGGCGTCGCCGGGCAGCCCGGGGCCGGTTCCGCCGGTCATGTCGGAGGAGATCGAACCAGGGGCGACGGCGACGACCCGGAGCCCTTGCCTGCTGTACTCGCTCGCCAGCGCGTGCGTCATCGACTGGATACCGCCCTTGCTCGCCGCGTAGGCCGACATGTCGGGGTGCGCGAAGCTCGCCGAGGTGGAGGAGAAGTTCACGACGACCGGCTCGACGCCCGCCAGCAGGGCCGGGATCGCCTCGCGGATCATCAGGAACGTGCCCGTGAGGTTCACAGCGATGATCTTGTTGAAGAGTTCCAGCGAGGTCTTGTGCGTGTGCTCCGACCGCAGGATCCCGGCCGCGTTGACGAGGACGTCGAGACCGCCGAGGACCTCCAGGGCGGAGGCGACGCCCGACGCGCGCCGCCGCGACGCTCTTCGCCGAACGGGGGCCCGACGGCACCACGGCGGAGGACATCGCGCTGCGGGCAGGGGTCGCGCTGCGCACGTTCTACCGGTATTTCCGCTCCAAGCAGGACGCGGTCGGGCCGCTGCTGTGCGGCGGCGGCGGAACGCTGGCGGGCGCTGCTCGAAGCGGCCGATCCCGGGGACGGGTTCGCCCGGGCCCTGGAGAAGGCGGTCACCGAGGCGCTCCGGATGCCCGACGCGCAGGCCGTGGAGGAACTGGAGCGGACGCGCGGGCTGCTGCGGGCGGCGGCGGGCGACCCGGCGCTGCGAGCCGTCTGGTACCGGGTCAACCAGGAATCGGAGGAGCGGCTGCTGCCGGTGCTGACCCGGCTGGCGGGCGAGGGGGCGGACCCGCTGGAGGTGAGGCTGGCCGCGGCCGCCGCCACGGACGCGGTGCGGGTGGCGCTGGAATCCTGGGCGCTGACGGACGCGCCGACGAGCGGGCCCGGCTCACCCGCCGGTCTCGCGGTGCGCTGCCTGCACGAGCTCATCGGCGGCATGCGACTGTTCGACGACCGAGCCGGGGACCCGAGGGCGGGTCAGGAGGCGAGCGAACGCCCCATCAGGACGTCGTCGACATAACGGCCGTCGAGGAAGAACTCGCCGCGCAGCACGCCCTCGACGACGAACCCCTCCGACTCGTACAGGGCACGCGCGGGCGCGTTGTGCCCGAGCACCCGCAGCGTCATCCGCTTGGCGCCCCCGTCCCGCGCCGCCGCGCACGCGGCCCGCAGCAGGGTCCTGGCGACGCCCCGGCCGCGCGCCCAGTCGGCCACGGCCAGGCCCTGTATCTGGCGGACGTGGGAGTTGCAGGGCAGCGGGGTCGGCGGAACGACCCTGATGTACCCGGCGATCCCCGTCTCCCCCTCCTCGTTCTCCGCCTCGGCCACGAGAAAGTCCTCGGGCGGGTGGCGGTCGTCGAAGAAGGGCGAGTAGGGCGGCTGCGGCCTCGGCATCACCGCGTGCAGGGGCGACCAGGTGGCGCGGTCGAGTTCTCCGAGGACGTCGTCGTCGGAGAGGTTCGCGGGGCGGACGGAACAGGCCGGAGGTGTGTGGATCTCTTGCATGCGCGCCACTGTGCCACGCCGTCCACCTGTCGGCAGCTCCTTTGTTCGCAGGCGGACCGGCCCTTGTTCGCAGGCGGACCGGCCTCTTGTTCGCAGGCGGACCGGCCCCACCTCGTCCGTCGACGGGACCGGCCCCGCCCGCCGGCGGGACGGCTTTCACCGGCGGGTGGCGGCCCCCTGTCGCCCGGTGGGGGCCGTTCTGCCTACCGGTCGGCCCGGCCGGTGGGGCATTCGGGGACCCCTGCGGCAGGATGGGGCCATGCTGCACTCCCGTATCGCCGTCAGCGGAGCGTCCGGACTCATCGGAGCGGCGCTCGTGCGCTCGCTGCGGGCCGACGGACACGAGGTCGTCCGCCTGGTGCGGCACCCGGCGCGGGCCGGCGACGAGGTGGAGTGGAGCCCCGAGCGCCGGTACGTCGACGTGGCGGGCCTGGTCGGCTGCGACGCCGTCGTCCACCTCGCCGGGGCCGGGGTCGGCGACCACCGCTGGACACCGGCGTACAAGCGGGAGATCCGGGACAGCCGGGTGCACGGGACGACGGCGGTGGCCGAGGCCCTCGCCTCGCTGGACGTGCCGCCGAAGGTGCTGGTGTCCGGGTCGGCCATCGGCTACTACGGCGACACCGGGGACCTGGCGGTCGACGAGAGCGCCCCGGCCGGCACCGGGTTCCTGCCGTCCGTCTGCGTGGAGTGGGAGGCGGCGACGGCGGCCGCGCAGGAGGCGGGCGTACGGACCGTCCACGCCCGCACCGGTCTGGTCGTGGGCCGGGCCGGCGGGGCCTGGGGTCGTCTCTTCCCGCTGTTCCGGGCGGGGCTCGGCGGACGGCTGGGCGACGGGCGCCAGTACTGGAGCTTCATCGCCCTGCACGACGAGGTCGCCGCGCTGCGGCACATCCTGGACACGGAGTCGCTGTCGGGCCCGGTGAACCTCACCGGCCCCGACCCGGTCACCAACGCCGAGGTGACCGCCGCCATGGGCCGGGTACTGCGCCGCCCCACGCTGCTGACCGCCCCGGCACCGGCCCTGCGCCTGGTCCTCGGCGACTTCGCCGAGGACGTGCTGGCCAGCCAGCGGGTACTGCCCGGCCGGCTGCTGGACTCGGGCTTCGCGTTCGCCTTCCCCGGCATCGACGCGGCGATCCGCGCGGCGCTGCGCTGAACGGCCCGCGCCGCTCCGTACGACACCGCGCCGAACGCGGCGCGGAACACCGGTCCGAGCCATGCCGAACACGGCGCGCAACACCAGCCCGAGCCATGCCGAACGCGGCATGCAGCACCGGCCCGAACACGAGCGCACACCGCCCCCACCGGGACCGGACGCGCGGTACGCCACCACCGCGCACCACGCCGAACGCGCCTCGTGGCGCCGCGCCCAGCGCACCGCGAAGGGCACCGGCGCACACCGGTCGCGCCTCTCGGATGCGCGGCCGTCCGCGCCCGCCACCGAATCGGACGGACACGCGACCCCGTGCAACGGTGCCCCGGGTGCGCGCGTCTGCGACTGTCCCGGCCGCCCTCCTAGCCTCCTTGCGAACTCCGGTGTTCCGGGGGCCTGTCGGGGGCAAGAGCCCCCACCGGTTGCGACGACTCGGGGAGGGCACGTGCTCAGCTCGGCACATCACGCGGACGTCGTCATCATCGGGGCAGGCATCGCCGGCCTGTCGGCCGCCCACCGCCTGACCAGCGCGGGAGTGAGCGTCAACGTTCTGGAGGCGAGCGACCGGGTCGGCGGCCGGATGACCACGACCGAGTCGGACGGCTTCCTGCTCGACCACCTCGGACCGCTGCTCAGCACCGCGTACCCGGAGCTCCGCCTCACGCCCGCCCTCGAAGGACTCGCCCTGCGCCCCTTCGCACCGGGGCTGCTCGTCCACAGCGAGGGCCGCCAGTACCGGACCGGCGACGCACGGGGCGCGCGGGGCGCGTTCAAGGCGGCGCGCGCCCTGGCGAGCTCTCCCCGGCCGCCGATGGGCGGGCCGATCGACCAGGCCCGGCTGGGTGCCGCCCTGAACCGGCTCGCCGCCACCCCGGCGTCCCGCATCCTGGCCCGGCCCGAGCAGACCGCGCTCGCCGCCCTGTCCCACCGGGGCCTGCCCTCCCGAACGGTCGACGGCTTCCTGCGCCCGCTTCTCTCCGCGCTCCTGAGCGACCCGGAACTCACCACGTCCAGCCGCTGTGCCGACCTCGTCCTGCGCGACTACGCGCGCGGCCGGCTGTGCGTGCCGACGGGCGGTGCGGGCAGGCTGCCCGAGCTGCTCGCGGCCTCGCTGCCGCCCGGCACGATACGGACGGGGGTCCATGTCACGGCCGCCGACATCACCTCGGTCCGTACCAGGGACCACGGCGAACTCGGCTGCCGTTCCCTGCTGTTGGCGACCGGCGCCGGTGCCGCCGCCGCATTGCTGCCCGGTCTGCGGGTGCCCACCTTCCACCCGGTGACGGTGCTTCATCACACCGCTCCGGTTCCCCCGCAGACCGGTGCCTCACTTCTGCTCGACTCCGACGGCTCGGGTCCGGTCGCGCACACGGCGGTGATGAGCGCGGTCGACCCCGCGCGCGCCCCGCGCGGCCGGACGCTGATCAGCTCGACGGTGCTCGGCAGCCCGCCGCCGGACCTGGACCGCGCGGTCCGTTCCCATCTCGCCGTCCTGTACGGCACCCCCACCGACGACTGGGAGCTGCTGGCCGCCCATCACGACCCCGAAGCCGTCCCGGCGATGCCCGCGCCCCACGATCTGCGCCGCCCGGTCCGGCTGCTCGCCGGGCTGTACGTGTGCGGCGACCACCGCGACACCAGCACGGTCCAGGGCGCCCTGCTCTCGGGGCGTCGCGCGGCCGAGGCGATCCTCACGGACCTGGGCGTGCGCCCGGGGCGCGGAGGAAAGGGCGACGGAGGCGGTGAGGCACTTCCCGAAGCGGCATGACGCCCCGGCCCGGGCCGCCGGAGCGGCGTGACACCCGGTCGGAGTGGCCCGCGCCGGGCCGGGGCGGAGAACCGCTCGCCGTCACCTCGGCGAGGTGTGCCGTGCCCGGCGCGACTCGCCTCAGCCCAGCGCGGCGACCCGTTCGCGGTATCCGCGCACCGCGGCCGCGTCCCGGTACGGCTCCAGACGGCGCTCGAAGTCCCGTACGTACTCCGTCGCCCGTGCCGACCGCATCTCCATCGCCTGCTGGGCGGCCTCGGCGCCCAGCAGGCACGCCTGGTCGAGCTCACCGAGCCCGAGCCGGGCGCAGGCCAGCACCACCCGGCAGAACAACCGGCTGCGGGCGTACAGCGGCGCGCGCAGTTCGAGGGAGCGCTCCGCGTGCTGCGCCGCGGCGCGGTGCTGCTGGAGGTCGCGGTGGCAGTGCCCGAACTCGTCGGCGAGCTGTGCCTCGTCGAAGTGCCGCGCCCAGTGCGGGACCTCGTCCCCGGGGCGGGCGACCTCCAGCGCGCGTTCCGCCCGCGCCAGCGAGGCGGTGCAGGACCTGGCGTCGCCGAGCACCCCGTGCCCACGCGCCTCGACGGCGTGCAGCAGGGACTGGACGACGGGCGGCGCCGACGAACCGATGCCCTGCTGCGCCACCCGGGCCAGCTGCACGGCTTCCCTGCCGTGCCCGAGATAGACCGCCTGCCGGCTCATGGTGATCAGGACGTAGCTGCCGTACGCGCGGTCCCCGGCGGCCTGGGCCAGCCGCAGCGCCTGGACGAAGTACCGCTGGGCCAGGCCGTGGGCCGCGATGTCGTACGAGGTCCAGCCCGCCAGCCGGGTCAGATCGGCGGCGGCGGAGAACAGCCGGCGCCCGGTGGCCTCCCCGTACGTGCCCCGCAGCATCGGCTCCGTCTCGTGCTCCAGGTAGCGGACGAGCGCCTGGCGGGCGTGGCCGCCGCCGTAGGTGTGGTCGAGGGTGCGGAAGAGTTCGCCGACCGATCGGAGGGCGGCGACATCACCGCCGCCGACGCGCTGGCCGGGGCTCCGCTCGGTCTGCCGCTGCCGGGGCACGGCGGGGCCGCCGGGCGGACCGACGGGGGGCCCGGGCGGCGCGGACGGTCCGGCGGGCCGGGACGGGCCCGGCCCTCGCGTCCCGACGTGGCCGCCGTGCATGCCGCCGGGCCAGTGCGCCCCATGCGACCCGCGCGCCCTCTGTGCTCCGGCCCCCTCGGACGTCCGGACCCCGCCGGGCGTACGGCTCCCGGTCGCGTCGCCCGGCACCGGCGCGGCGGACTCGCTCCCCCGCGCCACCCACTCGTCGGCCCGGCCGATCAGCCAGTCCCGACTGGGCACGACGAGCCCGGCCGGAGTGAAGGCGATCTTGCGCAGCTCGGCGTGGCTGCCCGAGTCCTTCCGCCACAGTCCGCTGACGATGTCGACGGCCTCGGCGGGCGTGGCGGCGAACTCCAGGCCCGCGTAGACCGGAGCGCACGCGTCGAGGCCCAGGTCCTGCGCGGAGAGCCGACGGCCGAGTCTCCGGGTGAAGACCTCGGCGATCAGTGCCGGCGTGGTGCCGCGCGGCTGCTGACCGCGCAACCAGCGGGTCACGGAGGTCTTGTCGTACCGCAGGTCGAGGCCGTGCTCGAGACCCAGTTGGTCCACCCTGCGGGCCAGACCGGCGTGCGAGAAGCCGGCCTCGGTGATGAGGGAGGCGAGTCGGCGGTTGGGTGTGCGCTGCGGAGGTCGTTCCGACATCAGCTGTACGGTCTCCTGCCTTCGGGGCCGGGCGGGCAGCCCTAATGGAACGGCGTGAATTTAGCGGCCTTCGCCCAGGCCAAAGCCGCCTTCGCTTCGCTTTCATCCGATCGTGTGAGGATTGAGGACGGCGCTGACGAGGGCCGGCGGAATCCACCTGCCGGTCCGTCTCCCCGGCACCGGACGTACAGTGGCTCGGGGCTGATTCAGTGCTGGTGACGCGGCTCCGGGCATACCCGGGTCCCGCCACCACGAGTAGGGAGGCATCTGTCGTGACCGAGCTCCGGTTCGTCCGGCTGGGATTCGGCGAGGAGGCCGTCGACTACCAGGTGGCCTGGCAGAAGCAGCGCGAGGTGCACGCGGCCAGGTTCGAGGACGCCGTCCCCGACACCTGCCTGATGCTGGAACACCCGCCCGTCTACACGGCGGGTCGGCGCACGACCGACAGCGAGCGCCCACTGGACGGCACCCCGGTCATCGACGTGGACCGGGGCGGCAAGATCACCTGGCACGGTCCGGGCCAGCTCATCGGCTATCCGATCCAGAAGCTGCCCCGCCCCGTGGACGTGGTGGCGCACGTCCGCCGGCTGGAGGAGGCGCTGATCCGTTCCGCCGCCGAGTTCGGTCTGGAGACCACCCGGGTCGAGGGCCGCAGCGGGGTCTGGGTGCTGGGCGACCCCGTCGAGGACCGCCCGGCGTTCGGCGGTCTCTCCCTCGACTTCGACCCGCGGCTGACGGACGAGGAGTTCGACGCGCGGCTGCACGGGCCCGAGTACGCCCCGTCCAACGCGGGCCAGCGCCGCGAGGACCGCAAGCTGGCCGCGATCGGCATCCGGGTCGCCAAGGGCGTGACCATGCACGGCTTCTCGTTCAACGTGAACCCCGACACCACCTGGTTCGACCGCATCGTGCCGTGCGGCATCCGGGACGCGGGCGTCACCTCGCTCGCGTACGAGCTGGGCCGCGACATCACGATCGCCGAGGTGCTGCCGGTCGTCGAGAAGCACCTCAAGGACGTCCTGGAGAACGCGGAGCTCACCCCGCGCGCCGTCGAACGCCCGACGGACGCCGTGGACGCCGTGGCCACGGCCTGACGGCCGGGGCGGTCCGGTGACGGTCGAGGCGGTCCCGTTGCGGCCGGAGCCCGATGACCGGCCGGAGGCGGTCCGGTGACGGCCGACGGGGGCACGGGACGGGCCCGCCGGGAATAGGGCCTGTCGCCCACAGGTTGGCCAGTCGTAAAGCCGTGTGAACCACGGGCGTACCCTGGTGTCCGCCGAAGAATCCAATGCCGAAGCAAGCCAAGCAACCAGTGCAGTGAAAGCAAAGGGGAGTGCCGGAGTGTCCGCTGTCGCACCCGACGGGCGCAAGATGCTGCGCCTGGAGGTCCGGAACAGCCAGACCCCCATCGAGCGCAAGCCCGAGTGGATCAAGACCCGGGCGAAGATGGGCCCCGAGTACAACCAGTTGCAGAAGCTCGTGAAGAGCGAGGGTCTGCACACGGTGTGCCAGGAGGCCGGCTGCCCCAACATCTTCGAGTGCTGGGAGGACCGCGAGGCCACGTTCCTCATCGGTGGCGACCAGTGCACCCGGCGCTGCGACTTCTGCCAGATCGACACGGGCAAGCCGCAGGCGCTGGACCGGGACGAGCCGCGCAGGGTCGGTGAGTCCGTCGTCGCGATGGACCTGAACTACGCCACCATCACGGGCGTCGCGCGCGACGACCTGGAGGACGGCGGTGCCTGGCTGTACGCGGAGACCGTGCGCCGGATCCACGCGATGACCGCGGAGCGGGAGGCCGGCCGCACCAAGGTCGAACTGCTGATCCCCGACTTCAACGCGGTGCCCGAGCAGCTCGCCGAGGTCTTCTCCGCGCGCCCCGAGGTGCTCGCGCACAACGTCGAGACCGTGCCGCGGATCTTCAAGCGGATCCGCCCCGGTTTCCGTTACGAGCGTTCCCTGGAGGTCATCACGCGGGCCCGTGAGGCCGGACTGGTGACCAAGTCCAACCTGATCCTCGGCATGGGCGAGACCCGCGAGGAGGTCAGCGAGGCGCTGCGCGACCTGTACGAGGCGGGGTGCGAGCTCATCACGATCACGCAGTACCTGCGCCCGTCCGTGCGCCACCACCCGGTCGAGCGCTGGGTGAAGCCGCAGGAGTTCGTGGAGCTGAAGGACGAGGCCGACGCGATCGGCTACTCCGGCGTGATGTCCGGGCCGCTGGTCCGTTCCTCGTACCGCGCGGGACGGCTCTTCCAGCAGGCGATGGAACGGCGCGGCGCCGCCACCACGGCTCCCACCGTGTGAATCCGCCCACAGGCGAATACCCTCCGGTCGTCACCGGTCCGAAGCGGCCCCGTGCGCTCCTCGCAGGTCGAAGGCGCATATGGGCCGCTTCGGCGTGCGCCGCGTCCGGATCAAGGTTTCATTGGTGTGTGACCGACCGGTCATACGCTGGTCACACCGGGCAGCGACGCTGGGTGCTCACGGCGTGGTGACACAGGTGGTCGCGGCACGGTGACGCCGGGCGGTCACGCCGCGGCGGCACCCCGCGCCGCTGTCGCCGTCCCGTTCCCCGCACCCACGCCACCGCCCACCCACCCGCTTCCCCGCTCACTTCGCGCAACGCGGTCCGGAGCAGTCCGCCCCGGGCCGTCCGTTCCGGGCAGCCGGGTACGCGCGGCTCGTCCGCACGATCCGGTCCGCACATCCGCTCCGAGGAGATCTCCACGATGCAGGCCGTGCCGGTACGCGCCACCGCCCTCCCTTCCGTCACCCATGCCCTTCGCGCCGTCGAGTCGCTGCTGCTGAGCGGCGGCCAGCGCACCGCCCGCCGCAACGCCTGGACCGCCGTCCTGGAGGACCGCCGCCGGGCCGAGGACCGTGTGGAGACCGAGCACGTACTGGCCGGGCACGTACCGGAGGCCGCGGCCGACCGCCGTTCCTGAGCCACGTAAACTTCTGTGCATGGCGAGGAAGGCAAACACTGAAGGCGCGGAGAGCGCCGAGAACACGGGGCGGCTCAAGCAGATCGCCCTGACCTACAAGATGACCCGGCGGACCGATCCCAAGGTCGGTCTTGTCGTCGCGGGCGTGGGAATCGTCACCTTCGGTGTCCTCCTCGGGGTCGGCTTCCTGATCGACCACCCGGTCTACCTGGGCATTCTGGGCTTCGTACTGGCTCTCCTCGCGATGGCGATCGTCTTCGGGCGGCGTGCCGAGCGCGCGGCCTTCGGGCAGATGGAGGGGCAGCCGGGTGCCGCGGCGGCGGTGCTCGAACGAGTGGGCCGCGGCTGGACCACGACCCCCGCGGTCGCGATGAACCGCAGCCAGGACGTCATCCACCGTGCCGTCGGCAAGGCGGGCATCGTGCTGGTCGGCGAGGGCAACCCGAACCGGGTGAAGCAGCTGCTCGCGGCCGAGAAGAAGAAGATGGCGCGCATCCTGATCGACGTGCCGGTGCACGACATCATCGTCGGCAACGACGAGGGCCAGGTGCCGCTGAAGAAGGTGCGCACCAAGATGCTGAAGCTGCCGCGGGTGCTCACCGGCCCGCAGGTGACCACCGCCAACGACCGGCTGCGCGCGATGGGCGATCTGATGAGCAACATGCCGCTGCCGAAGGGTCCGATGCCGAAGGGCATGCGGATGCCTCGTGGCGGCGGGAAGATGCGCTGACGCCCGACGCGGCGGAAACGGAAACGAGGGTGGGGCGGACCGATTCGGTCCGCCCCACCCTCGTTTCCGTCGTCCTGTGCCGTCGTCCCCTTGCCGGTCGTCCCATGCCGCCGGACAACCCGGACGACGGCCCGGACTCAGATACGGACCTGGACCGCGCGGGACAGGCGGTCGTGCAGACCACGCCCGTCGCGGTCCCAGACCAGGGCGGGGACGGCCAGGCACAGCAGCAGGCTGCGGACGACGACGCGCCCGAAGCCGAGCCGGCCGCCGTTCTCGGCGACGACCCTGATGCCCAGGACGCGCTTGCCGGGCGTGCTGCCGATGGTCCCCACGGTGAGCACGCTCAGCACGAAAAAGACGCCGAGGGCCCAGTTCCCGGCTGCCTGCTGGTCACCGCGGGCGAACAGCCCGTACGCGATCAGCATGCACAGGGCCCAGTCGATGAAGAGGGCGCCGAAGCGGCGGCCGAGCGGCGCCACGGACCCCGGCCCGTCCTCCGGCAGTCCGAGCCGCTTGCCCCGGTAGCCGAAGTCGACCCCCATCTCCTCGGCCGCCGCGCGCGGCCCGGAGAGCCACGATCCGATTACTTGCCTCTTGTCCACTCGACCACGGTACTGCGCCCGCCCGCGGCCCCGGCCGGGCGGGTCCGCGCACCTGCCGAACAGGCGAGAGGCACCGCCCGCACCCGGCCCGGTTAACTTCTGCGAAACAAATGGGTCATGATTGAGAAATCCGGTCTGCCTATGGTCGGGACCAGCGCGTGCCACCGCACTGGCCGCACGATGGGCTACAACCCCGTCCCTCCCGGGCCGGGAGTAGGAGGAGTTGGATGTTCCAGAACGCCGACGACGCGAAGAAGTACATCGCGGACAATGACGTCAAGTTCATCGACGTCCGGTTCTGCGACCTGCCCGGAGTGATGCAGCACGTCACGGTCCCGGCGGCGACCTTCGACCCGGCCGACGACCTCGCCTTCGACGGCTCGTCGATCCGCGGCTTCCAGGCCATCCACGAGTCCGACATGGCGCTGCGCGCGGACCTGTCGACCGCCCGTGTCGACCCGTTCCGCCGTGACAAGACCGTCAACATCAACTTCTTCATCCACGACCCGATCACGGGCGAGCAGTACAGCCGCGACCCCCGGAACGTGGCCAAGAAGGCCGAGGCGTACCTGGCCTCCACCGGCATCGCCGACACCGCGTTCTTCGGACCCGAGGCCGAGTTCTACGTCTTCGACAGCGTCCGCTTCCAGACGTCGTCGAACGAGAGCTTCTACCACATCGACTCCGAGGCCGGCGCCTGGAACACCGGCGCGCTGGAGAACAACCGGGGTTACAAGGTCCGCTACAAGGGCGGCTACTTCCCGGTCCCGCCGGTCGACCACTTCGCCGACCTGCGTGCGGAGATGTCCCTGGAGCTGGAGAAGAGCGGCCTGGAGATCGAGCGCCAGCACCACGAGGTCGGCACCGCCGGCCAGGCCGAGATCAACTACAAGTTCAACACGCTGCTCGCCGCCGCCGACGACCTGATGCTCTTCAAGTACATCGTGAAGAACGTCGCCTGGCGCAACAACAAGACCGCGACCTTCATGCCGAAGCCGATCTTCGGCGACAACGGCTCCGGCATGCACGTCCACCAGTCCCTGTGGGCCGGCGGCCAGCCGCTCTTCTACGACGAGCAGGGCTACGCGGGCCTCTCGGACATGGCCCGCTACTACATCGGTGGCATCCTGCAGCACGCCCCGTCGCTGCTGGCGTTCACCAACCCGACGGTGAACTCCTACCACCGCCTGGTCCCCGGCTTCGAGGCCCCGGTCAACCTGGTGTACTCGCAGCGCAACCGCTCCGCCGCGATGCGTATCCCGATCACCGGCGCCAACGCGAAGGCCAAGCGCGTCGAGTTCCGCGCCCCGGACCCGTCGTCGAACCCGTACCTCGCCTTCTCCGCGCTGCTGATGGCCGGTCTCGACGGCATCAAGAACAAGATCGAGCCCGCCGAGCCGATCGACAAGGACCTCTACGAGCTGGCCCCCGAGGAGCACGCGAACGTCCAGCAGGTCCCGACCTCCCTCCCGGCCGTCCTGGACGCGCTGGAGGCGGACAACGAGTACCTCCTGGCCGGCGGCGTCTTCACGGCCGACCTGATCGAGACCTGGATCGACTACAAGCGCACCAACGAGATCGCCCCGATCCAGCTGCGCCCCCACCCGCACGAGTTCGAGCTGTACTTCGACCTGTAAGAAGCGAGCCGGGCGGCTTGCGCGGGGGGCGCAGCACCCGCTGTGACCGCCGGGCCGATCGACAGATTTGCCGGAAGCTCCGGCGAGGGCCGCTACCCCATGGCCGGGGTGGCGGCCCTCGCTGCCTTGTCGAGGCGCTGTGTGCGGCGGCAGGGTGATCCACGTGAGAGTCCGCTGTTCGCCGGACGGGTGACGGTGCGGACCGGAGCCCGCGCCCCGGGGTACGGGGGCGGGCTCCGGGTGATGGGCGGATGGGCGGACGGGCGGGTCGGCGGACGTCCGTCAGCGGCCGTGGCGGATCAGGGAGCGGACCATGCGGCAGGTGGTGTCGGACGGCGGGTGGATACCGATGCGCTCGGCGGTGGCGCGTATCCTGCGGTCGGTCGCGGTCGACGGATAGTAGACGCCCGTGTCGAGCAGGGCGATCGCCAGGCGCATCGCCTTCAGGCGGCGGTTGTGGGTGACGTACCACTCGCGGGGCCGTCCTGCGGGGAGCGGCTTCTTCCGCAAGGGCTTGTGGTACTGCTCGGTCGTGACTGCGGCAACGGCCATGGGCATCCTCCTGGCACGGTCGTGGAACCCTCACGAACTCCCTCCATTTTACGGCCCACCACTGACAATCGGCCCTGGCCAGCGGCACTTTGAAGGGTTTCTCCCGTACCGTTGGCACCATGGAGATCTGGATCAATCCCGCCTGTTCGAAGTGCCGCAGCGCGGTGAATCTGCTCGACGCCGAAGGTGCCGAGTACACCGTCCGCCGCTACCTGGAGGACGTGCCGTCGCCGGACGAGATCCGGGACGTGCTGGACCGGCTCGGGCTGGAGCCGTGGGACATCACTCGTACGCAGGAGGCGGAGGCGAAGGACCTCGGGCTCAAGGAGTGGCCGCGCGAGGCCGGTTCGCGGGAGCGGTGGATCTCGGCGCTCGCCGGGCATCCGAAGCTGATCCAGCGGCCGATCATCACGGCCGACGACGGGACCGCCGTCGTGGCCCGTACGGACGAGGCCGTACGGGACGCCCTGGGGCGCTGAGGAGGATGAGGCGCTGAGGAGAGGGGGCCACCAGGCCATTGGCCGGGTGCCGGCCCTGGCCGAGTGTCTCGGGCACCAGCGCGCCACCGGGCACTGACCGGGGCCGGGTGCGCCGGTGGCCGCGCCCGGCTTCCCCCGTCCCCTGCCCCTGCCGCGCCCGGCAGCCCGCGGCCCCGCCGCCGCTGTGGCGTCCCCCGCGCCCGCCCGGTACCGCGCCCCTCCCCTACCGCTTCCCCGCCTGTTCCTCCGCCTCGGCCAGCAGTTCCGTCAGGCGCAGCCCGAACCGTACGTCGCACGGGTGCGGCTCCCCCGTGCGCGCCGAGTCGACGAGCGCGTCGACGGCCGCCCGGAACGAGCCGACCGCGTCGCTCCATCGCGGCAGGGTGACGACGCCCTGTTCCCCGCGCAGCTCGATCTCGGTGCCCACCGCGCCCACCGGCGCGCCCAGGGCCAGGGTCACCGTGCTGGAGGCGCCGGAGGTGTGGCGGAGGATCAGGTGCGTGGTGTCGGCCCGGCCGCGGGCGGCGGTCAGCCGGGTCACATCACCCAGCACCGGGATCAGGACCGACAGGACGTGCGGGCCGACATCCCACAGTCCGCCCTTCTCGCGGCGCCAGGGCGAGGCCGCGTACTCGTTGGCCGTGTCGGGGGCGTACAACGCTCCGATCCATTGGGCGCGGGCGGTGAACCAGTCGTCCACGGCCGCCTGTTCGTCGATCCAGGCGGCGGTGGCGGGGGCGAACCGCAGGGTGCAGAAGACGACGGAAGCGACCCCGGACTGTTCCACGGCCCGGGCGACCTCGCGGGCTCCCGCGACGCTGGTCGCGACCGGCTTGTCGAGCAGCAGGTGGCGCCCGGTCGCCGCGGCGCGGGCGGCGAGATGGGCCTGGACGTCCGGCGGCACGGCGAACGCGATGGCGTCGCTGGCCGCGAAGAGCTCGTCGAGGCCCGTCTCGTCGCTGTACGCCGTGGTCCCGTGGGCGGCGGCCAGCGCCTCCGCCGCCTCGGGGCGGCGGCCCCACACGCCGCTCAGGACCACGTCGGGGTGGGCGGCGAGGGCGGGTGCCTGTGTGTTCCTGGCCCAGGGGCCCGTGCCGACGAGGCCGACGCGCAGAGGAATCGGGGAATGTGTCGTCATGGGGCAAGTCTGCCCGGTCCCCCGTTCCGGACCCGTGCCGCGGCGCCCCGAGCGTGCCGCCCGGACCCGTATCGCGGTTGGCACGGGGCGAGGTCGCCGGTTACGTTTGCGAGGCCGGCCGCGGGACTCCGGCCGCGACTTCCGGGACTTGCCTCTGAAGCAAAGATTTCGCTGTTCGCGCCCCCATTCCCCGGCCGGCGCCTCGCCGCTTCCGCGTACGGTGGCGCGCGACACCACGGGGGAACCATGACGGACACGTACACGAGCACGACCGCGTCCCTGGCCGCGGCCGGGGACTCCGGCACGGGCGCCGGCCTCGTCGCGGCGGAGGACGTGCTCCTCTTCGTAAACGCGGCGATCACCGCCACCGGCCGGCGCGAGTTCCGCTCGACGGCCGAGCAGCAGCGGCTCTCGCTGGACTTCCTCCACGCGTACGTACGGATCAACTACCGCCGGGTGTACGCCGCCGCGCTGGCCCTCGACATCAACGACCACAACGCCGTGCGCATCGTCCAGGGGCTGTTGGAGACCTCCGCCGAGGCGACGGCGGAGGAGAAGCGGGCCGAGGGGCGGCTGATCGCCGCCCGGCTGGCGAAGCTGCCGCCGCAGCGCGTCTACAAGCTGTTCCGGGCGCTGCGCACGGCCGGGGTGAACAACCGGCGCACCCGCGCGATCATGCGCGACTGGCTGGCCGCCCGGCCGGATCCGGCGCACGACGCGGTGAAGTACCGCACCGGTCTGAGGACGGCCGCCCGCCACGCACACTTCCGGTTCGGCTCCGGCTCCGGCTCCGGCTCCGGCTCCGGCTCCGGTGAGAACGACGAGGCCGGTGAGGTGGGGGACTTCCTGTTCCGGCCCGGCCGGCGGCCCCGCTACCGGCACCCGTTGCTCGACGCGTGGCGGCGCGCCCACTACGAACAGGGCGCCGTCGCGGAACTGCCGTTCACCGTCGCCGAGGGATTCGCCGCCCGGCACGGGATGAAGCGCGAGGTGTTCCTGGAGCGGATGATCCCGCGGATGACCCGGCTGGAGCGGCTGCGGAGCGTGGAACGGCTGCGGGCCTCGGGGCGGCGCGGCCCCTCGGCGCAGGCCCCGCTGCCCGTGGACGTCGATCTGACGGTGATGCCGCTGACCCGGCTCGCGCTGTACGTGCTCTCGCTCGGCTTCGACGTACGGTCGGCGCACCGCGTGGAGCTGACGCGTGCGCTGCGCGCCGCCGCCCGGCGTGCGGCGGGTCCGCAGGCCGGGAGCTGGGGGAAGGTGGCGGGCGTGCTGGACGACAGTTACTCGTCCTCCGGGTCGAGCGAGACGCGGCGCCGCCCGCTCGCCGTGGCGCTGGGCTGCCACTTCCTGCTGGAGGCACTGTCCGCTCCGGGCGCGTACACCGGGCTGTGGACCTCGGGCGGCACCGATCCGCTGCTGGCCAGGCCCTGGGGGCCGACGCCGCTGGGCAGCCGTGTGCTGGACGCGCTGGAGCACGGACCCGACCGGCTGGTCATCGTGTCGGACGGCTGGGACAACGCCCCGCCCGGTCTCGCGGGCGAGGTGCTGCGGGTGTGGCGGACCCGGCTCGATCCGGACCGGCGCACGGCGGTGGTGCACGTGAACCCCGTGTACGACGCGGACGGTTTTGATGTGCGGCGGCTCGCCGGGGAGGTGCCCACGGCCGGCATCCGGGACGGGGAGGACCTGCCGGCGCTGGTGGAGATCGCCCGGTTCGCCGAGGGGCGCAGCGGGGCGGACGCCCTGTACGCCTATCTGGACCGCCGGGTCGAACGATTCGTCGGAGGACGTCCCGTGACCGTCCCTGTCCCCGTCCCTGCCCCTGTCCCCGTCGCCGGTTCCGCCGCCGACGCCCGTGGGACGGACGGCGCCCGGCGTACGGGGGACGTGTCGTGAACCGGCTCGAACCGACCGGGCTCGTCACCCGGCCCGCCCAGGTGTGGGGCGGCATCCGGCTGGTGCCGCTCGTCCGCGAGGAGCCCGTCGAGGGGCTCCGGCTGCACCGCGAGGTCTACGCGGGCTCCGCGGCCGGCGTCGTCGACGTCGGTCCGCGCACGCACTACATCTCCTACATCCCGCACGGCTTCGTCGCCGACTGGTCCGGCGAGGGGGCACAGACCGCCGCGTACGGGACGCAGCTCGGTCCCGGAGCGGACGACGCGTCGCGGGACCGGCCGCCCCGGACCGTACGGCTCCAGCGCGGCCGTCATCACCGGATGGCCAAGCGGCAGCCCGGCGACCGGCTGCGGTTCCTGCCGCTGCACCTCGCCCTGGAGGGGTATCTCGCCCTGCACTTCGGGGGCCCCTCGGTCGCCTGGGAGGAGTGGTCGCGCCAGGCGCTGCGCGACGGGCTCTCGCCGCGCGCCGAGAGCGCGTACATGGGGTGGTCGGTGCACGGGCTCGGTGACGCGCTGCGGACCTTCGAGATCCATCCCGGCCAGTGCGGGGTGATGGTGTACGCGGCCGACGCGCTCGCCGCGGCGTTCGTGGTGCCGCATCCGGACGACTACCGGCTGCTGCACGGCTCGCTGGTCCAGGACATGTACGGGGAACTGGTCCACCACTACGCGCTGTACGGCGGACCGGTGGCGGAGTTCGCCGCGCGGATCGCCGACGGTCCGCATCTGCGGACGCTCGCCGGTCTGCGGGCGGCGGCACGGGATCAGGAGCGGGCCTGGGCCGAGGCGCACGACACGGTGTTCGCCCGTGAGCTGCTGGACACGTCGTACGCCTTCGACCGGGTGTACCGGATGGGGTCGTTCACGCTGTGGCGGTTCCTGCCGCCGTTCCGGCTCGACGGGGACGGCCGGCACATCGGGGAGACGATCACCGATCACAAGGGGCGGGTGGCGTACCTGAAGACGTTCCGGCTGTCGGACGCGCAGATCAGGCGCGGCCATCTGCTGCACCGGCTCGCCGCCGCGGACTGGCGGCTCGCGGGCGCGGCGGCGGCCCTGGGCACCAGTGAGCAGGAGCTGCTGCGCCGGATCCGGTCCGCCGGTTTCGAGTCGCTGCTCAGGCACCGGGCGCCGGGCGGAATCCCTCGGTAGCACCGGGTCCGCCCTCGCGTTTCCCCGCTGACACGGGTTCACACCCGTCCTCCTGGTAACACCCGACTGTCCCGGTCACACCGATTACCCAGGTAACACCCGATTGTCGCGGCGCCATCGGGCTCTTTCGGTAACACCGGGTTCACATACGGGCAACGGACGGGAAATCGCGGCTTGCGACTCTGAGGACGGCAGAAACCCGACCGCACCACCGCAGGACCCGCAAAGGATGGCTTCCGTGACGTTCAAGGCCGAGTACATCTGGATCGACGGCACCGAGCCGACCGCCAAGCTCCGCTCCAAGACGAAGATCATGGCCGCGGGCGCCTCGCGGGAGGTGGCGGAGCTGCCGCTCTGGGGCTTCGACGGCTCCAGCACCCACCAGGCCGAGGGACGCTCCTCCGACCTGGTGCTCAAGCCGGTGTTCTCGTGTCCGGACCCGATCCGGGGCGGCGACGACATCCTCGTCCTGTGCGAGGTCCTCGACATCGACCTGACGCCGCACACCTCGAACACCCGCGCCTCGCTGCGCGAGGTGGCCGAGCGGTTCGCCGGTCAGGAGCCGATCTTCGGTATCGAGCAGGAGTACACCTTCTTCGACGGCCACCGTCCGCTCGGCTTCCCCGAGGGCGGTTTCCCCGCCGCGCAGGGCGGCTACTACTGCGGCGTCGGCGCCGACGAGATCTTCGGCCGCGACATCGTCGAGAAGCACCTCGACAACTGCCTGCGGGCGGGGCTCGGCATCTCCGGCATCAACGCCGAGGTGATGCCCGGCCAGTGGGAGTTCCAGGTCGGTCCGCTGTCCCCGCTGGAGGTCTCCGACCAGCTGTGGGTCGCCCGCTGGCTGCTGTACCGCACCGCCGAGGACTTCGACGTGTCCGCGACCCTGGACCCGAAGCCGGTCAAGGGCGACTGGAACGGCGCGGGCGCGCACACCAACTTCTCCACGAGGGCGATGCGCGAGGGCTACGAGGCGATCATCACCGCGTGCGAGTCGATGGGCGAGGGCTCGAAGCCGATGGACCACGTGAAGAACTACGGCGCGGGCATCGACGACCGTCTGACCGGTCTGCACGAGACCGCCCCGTGGAACGAGTACAGCTACGGCGTCTCGGACCGCGGCGCCTCGGTCCGCATCCCGTGGCAGGTCGAGCGCGACCGCAAGGGCTACATCGAGGACCGCCGGCCGAACGCCAACGTCGACCCGTACGTCGTCACGCGGCTGATCGTCGACACCTGCTGCACCGCGCTGGAGAAGGCCGGCCAGGTCTGATCCCAGCACGGCCCGCCGCCTCCCCCGAGCCCGGCGGGCCGTCGTCGGCCGCACCTTTCCGCCGCCCGGTCCGTTCGTTCCCGCACCGGCCCCGGTCTTCGCCCGCGCTCGCCCCCTGCTCGTTCCCGGTGCTCGCCCTCCGGCCGTTCCCGGCTCGTTGTCAGTGGCGTGTGTCAGGGTGGGCGCATGCTCGACATCAAGGTGGAGACCGAGAACCGGCAGAACCACACCCGCGTTTCGGAACAGGCGCTGAGCGACCTCGTGCACCGGATCGGCGGCGAGGACGACCACTTCCTGGTGGTGCAGCGCATACCCGACATCCCGGGCACCTACGTGCAGGTGTGGCACGAGCACGGCGGCGACTACCAGCTGGAGCACCGCTCCGGCGGCCCCGCCACACACTGCCGGACGATGATCGGCTCGCCGGAGCGGGTCGCCGAGCTGATGGCCCGTTGGGCGCGCGAGGAGCCGGAGTGGGACGCGGGCATGGCGTGGGAGAGCGCCGGAATGCCGGAGGAGGAGCCCGTTCCCGAGCTGCCCGCGGAGATCCGGGAGCAGTTGGAGGAGCGGGTGCGGGTGCTGCTCCGCTGCGGTTACGGCACGGTGGACGAGCTCGCCGAGGCGGCGGAGGAGTACCTCGTGGAGGACGGGGTGAGTCCGGTGACCGGGGCGCAGGCACAGCGATTGGTGGAGCGGCTGTGGCTGGAGCGGGTCGAGGAGCAGCGGGGGTGGTCGGACCTGACCGACGCGGACCGGCTGGAACGGGCGTTCGCCGCGCTGGACGAGCGCGGGATCACGGCACGGGAGCACTTCTCCTGCTGCCGTGCGTGCGGGCTCGGCGAGATATACGACGCCGGGCACGAGGACGCGCGCGGCTTCGTCTTCTTCCATCTCCAGTGCACCGAGAGCGCGGCGGCGGGGCAGGGACTCTCGCTGTACTACGGCGGGTTCGACGAGTCGGAGGAGACGACCACCGCGGTCGGCCGTGAGGTGGCGGCGGCGCTGGAGGGAGCGGGGCTGACGGTGAAGTGGGACGGTTCGCCGGACCGGGCGATCGAGCTGTTCCCGCTGGACTGGCGCAAGCGCCTCGTGGGGTGACGCGGGGTATACGGGGAGGCCGGGGCCGTCGGGCCGGCGTCGGAGTGTCGGATCCGTGGCCGGGAGTGAGGAATCCAACACCGGGGCCGGTACGGACGGGTGGCGGACGCCTGCTGCGTCGTCGCGTTCTCTGGTTGAATGGGGCCATGGCCGGTATCCAGTACACCTCGACGGGTCGCAGCGACCTCGAACCGTTCTGGCCTTCCCGTCAGCACCACGACTTCGACAGGGTGTGTTGCCGCGCGTCGAACGCGCAGGCCCTCTAAAACCGCTCACCGCGGCCTTCGGTCCGCGCGCAAGCAAAGTCCGTCCGTCGACGACTCCTTCGCGCGAAAGAGCTGACCTCATGAAGAACAGCCGTACCCTGTCCGCCGCCACCGCGGCACCGTCGGCGGCCAATGCCGCCGCCTCCTCCGCCCGTTCCCTCTCCCCCAACCGCCAACGGCTGCGCGCCGTCGATCCCGACGAGGTCGTGCAGCTGGCCGATGTGGCGGAGTTCCTGCCGCCGGACGCCACCTGGCTGCCGGCGCCCCAGCACACCGTCCCGGCGCTGCCGGGCCGGCCGCCGATGGTCGGTTACCTGGTGCTCGTACCGGCCGATCAGCAGCCGCCGGCCGCGACCGCCGCGGCCCGGTACGTGGTGCCGTCGCCGGTGGACGAACCGGCCGCGGGTCCGGTACGCGTCGATCCTTCGCAGCGCACCGCGACGGTGGGCGGGAGGTCGCTCGACCTCACCTTTCTGGAGTTCGAGCTGCTCGCCCATCTCGTCGCGCATCCGCACCGGGTGCACACCCGCGACCACTTGGTGACCACGGTCTGGGGCTACGGGCACGTGGGCGACGGGCGCACCGTGGACGTCCACATCGCCCGGCTGCGCCGCAAGCTGGGCGCCGAGCACCGGCGTTCGATCCAGACGGTGCGGCGCGTCGGGTACAAGTACGCCCCCTGAGACCGGGAGCGGGACCGCGCACGGGGCCGTCCCGGTCCGGGTGTCCACCGGACCGGGACGGCCCGGGCCGATGGCCCCGGGCCGGGAACGGTCGAGCGGAGTGACCATCGCACGATCCGTTCGTTCTGCTGAACGTGCGCCCACTGCCCGAGATACCTTCCACGGACGCCCGGGCCGACGCGGGGCGGGCCGGGGCCGCGCTCGTCGAGCACTACCCGCGGCTGGCCCGGCTGGGATATCTGGTGCTGCCGCGGTCGCTCGGCCGTCATCGGCGGGTGCTGACGGCGCACGCCCTCGCCCAGCGCGCCCTGCTGTCGGCGCACCGGACGGCGGACGCGGACCGCTCCGGGGTCCCGTCGCCGCACCTGCCCGGCGATCCGATGGTGCCGGAGGATCCGCTCCACACGTGCGCCCGGGGGCTGGTGGTGCGCGCGGCGCTGGAGGCGGAACGGCCGTGGCACCGCCTCCGGACGGCGGCGTCGTTGCCGCAGGTGTGGGGGCTGCGGCTGGTGCCGCACTCGGGGGGATCGGACGAACTCGCCCTGGAGCACGCCCTGTCGGAGCTCTCCGGCGCGGGGCGCGCCGCCTGCGTCCTGCGCGGCCTGGAACGGCTGCCCGACACCCGGGTGCGACGGGTGCTCACCACCGCCGGGGTGGCGGACCCGCACGCGGCGCTCGCCGAGGCGGACGGTGTGCCGACGCCTCACCGGCTGCTCGATTCCCCGGAGTTCGACCCCTGTGCGCTCCACGTCCGCCCCCCGGACCTGCCGCGCCGCCACCAGTACACGAAGGCGGCGATGGCGGCCGTGGCGGCGCTGCTGGTGTGCGGGGCGCTGCTGGGTCCGCCGGGCCACGACCAGGAGCGCGACACCTCCCCCGCACGCCCGCGCGTCCCCGGCCCCGCGGACGAACGGGCCGTGGATCCGGATGCGTCGCTTCGCACGAGGAGCGGCCGGTGAACTCCTGACAGCGGGAACTGCGGCCACCGCCCGCGGGGCAGGGCCGCGCGCACCGGCTCCGTGTCCGCGCGCAGGCCCGGCCCGCATGAACCCCTCTGCCGGCACCCGGTCCGTACGGGCGCTCCGCACCGGCCCGGTGTCCGGGCACCGCGAGGAAATCGTCGTACGACCCCTGTCACATCGACGTACCCGTCAGTACATTGACGTCATGTCTAATACGCAGCCGGCGCCGGTCGCGTCGGAGCGGACGCCGCTCAAGGCCCGCAAGGTCTCCTTCGCCTGGGACGAGACACCCCTGCACTGGGTACCGGGCGACCCGTTCACCACGCACACCATCAACGTGCTGCATCTGCTGCTGCCCGCCGGGGAACGCTGGTTCGTCCACGTGTACCGGCAGGTCCTGCCGTACATCCACGACGAGCGGTTGCGCCAGGACGTCCTCGGGTTCATCGGACAGGAGGCCGTGCACTCGCAGGCCCACGACGACGTGCTGCCCCACCTGAAGCGGCTCGGTCTGGACCCCACGCCGTACACCGCGCAGATCGACTGGTTCTTCGAGAAGCTCCTGGGCGACCGGACACTGCCGCCGGGCCGGGCCCGGAAGTGGTGGCTGATGGAGCGGGTGGCGATGATCGCGGCGATCGAGCACTACACCGCGTTCCTGGGCGACTGGGTGCTGAACGCCGAGGAGCTGGACCGGCGCGGCTCCGATCCGACGATGCTGGACCTGCTGCGCTGGCACGGCGCGGAGGAGGTCGAGCACCGCTCGGTCGCGTTCGACCTGTTCATGCATGTCGACGGCGGCTACCGGCGGCGGGTGCGGACCTGGGCGACGTGCTTCTCCGCGCTGTTCTTCCTCTGGCAGCGCGGCGCGCGCTTCTTCATGGAGAACGACCCGACGCTGCTGGACGGCAAGGCGTCGTTCAAGGAGTTCTACGTCAGCGGCAGGCAGGGCACGCTGCCCGCGACGGGTGATCTGCTGCGCTCCGTCCCCCGCTATCTGAGCCGCTCCTACCACCCCTCGCAGGAGGGCAGCACGGCCCAGGCGATGGACTATCTCGCCCACTCGCCCGCGGCGACGGCCGCCGAGGCCCGGACGACGGGGGGCCACTGACCATGCCGCTCCCCCTGCCCCGCGCACGCACCGCCCTGCTCCTCACCGGCGCCGCGCTGCTGGCCCGGCGTGCCGTGCGCCGCCGCGTCCGGCGCTCCCCGCTGTGGCCGCTCCCGGCCCTGGAGACCCCGGTGTCGGGGCACTCGGGCCGCCGCTCCACCACCACCCACCGACTGCTGATCACGGAACGCGCCTCACCCGCCGAGGGCGTGGTCCTGCTCCGTCTGGAGGGCGCCGGTCTGCCGGCCTGGCGGCCCGGCGCGCACCTCGATCTGCTGCTGCCCTCCGGCCTGGTCCGGCAGTACTCGCTGTGCGGGGACCCTGCCGCCGCCGACACGTACACGATCGCGACGCGCCTGGTGGAGGACGGCCGGGGCGGCTCGCGAGAGGTCCACGAACGGCTCCGCGCGGGCGACGAGGTGGAGGTCCGCGCCCCGCGCAACCGGTTCCCGCTCGTCGACGCCCCCGCGTACCTCTTCGTCGCGGGCGGCATCGGCATCACCCCGATCCTGCCGATGCTGCGGTCCGTGGCCGCCTCGGGCGCCGACTGGCGGCTGCTGTACGGCGGACGGTCCCGTGCCTCGATGCCGTTCCTGGACGAGATCGAGAAGCTGGGCGCGGGGGGCGGCCGGGTGACGGTCGTCCCCGCCGACGAGGCGGGCCACCCGGACGCGGCCGGGGCCCTGGCGGACACGGCTGAGGGCACGGCCGTCTACTGCTGCGGCCCCGAGCCCCTGATGGACGCGGTCGCCGCCGCCCTGCCGCCCGGCCGCACCCTCCACCTGGAGCGCTTCGCCCCGGCGAGCACGTCGGCGGCCGGTTCCGGTCCCTTCGAGGTCGAACTGCGCCGCTCCGGCCGCACGGTCCACGTGGCGGCGGACCGGTCGGTGCTGTCCGCGGTGCGCGAGGAACTCCCGCATGTCTCCTACTCCTGCGAACAAGGCTTCTGCGGTACGTGCCGGCAGAGCGTCCTGGAAGGCGAGGTCGATCACCGCGACGAGCTGCTGACGGACTCGGAACGGGACGACTCGATGCTGATCTGCGTGTCCCGGTGCCGGGGAGAACGGCTGGTCCTGGACCTGTGACGGCAGCGGGCCGGCCGTCGCCCCGGGGATCGGCGGCGGACCGGCCCGCCGCCTCCCACCAGCCCCCGTCCGGTGCCGTGACCGGCGGCGTCGGCCGCGACGGGGGCAGACGCCGCCGGTCACGGCACTGGGTACGCTGTCCACCATGACGACCGGGGTGCGGCGCAGGATGGGCGTCGAGGAGCGCAGGCGGCAACTGATCGATGTCGCACTGGAGTTGTTCAGCCACCGCGCCCCGGACGAGGTGTCGATCGACGAGATCGCGGCCGCGGCCGGGATCTCGCGCCCCCTGGTCTACCACTACTTCCCCGGGAAGCAGAGCCTGTACGAGGCGGCGCTGCGGCGGGCGGCGGACGAGCTGGCGGCGCGGTTCGTCGAACCGCGTGAAGGACCGCTCGGTCAACGGCTGTTGCAGGTGATGAAGCGGTTCTTCGACTTCGTCGACGAGCACGGCCCGGGGTTCTCGGCCCTGATGCGGGGCGGGCCCGCGGCGGGCTCGTCGACGGCGAACGCGGTGATCGACGGGGTGCGGCAGGCGGCGTACGAGCAGATCCTGGCCCATCTCGGCGTCGAGGTCCCCCCGGCACGGCTGGAGTTGGTCGTGCGGTCGTGGGTTTCGCTGGCCGAGTCGACGGCGCTGATCTGGCTGGACGGACGGCGTGTCCCGCGCGAGGAGCTGGAGACGCAGCTGGTGCACGACTTCGCGGCGCTGGCCGCGGTGAGCGCCGCGTACGACACCGAGATGGCGGGCATCGTGCTGCGGGTGCTCGCGCAGGAGCCGGCGGACGGGCCGTTCGGCGAGCTGCTGGAACGGCTCTCCGCGCTGGCACCCGCCGTACCGGTCGCACCGGCCGTTCCCGCGCAACGCCCGGCGCCCACCGCGACGGACCCACGGACCGGCGCCCCGTGACGAGCCCGCGGCCCGGTACGCCGTGACGGCCCGGCGCCCCGGCTCGGCACGTCGTGACGGGCTCGCGGCCCGGCGTTCCGCGGCACGCAGGCGTCCGGCGCCCGCGCGCTACATCAGCAGTTCGCCTTGGAGCGCCGCCGCCAGACCGACCTCCGCGTTGTCCGCCCGGCCCCGCTCGAAGGCGCGCTGGAAGGCGGCGTCGCCGACGGCCTCGCGGGCCCGGCGTTCGCACGCCTCGCGCAGCGGGCCCAGCTCGGGGGTGCCGCGCTGCGGGTGGCCGACCATGCGCCAGTAGACCTGGCCCGTGCCGTACACCCGGGCGGCGCGGGCACCGGCGCCCTGGGCGGCGATCGCCGCGGCCAGGATGTCCAGCCCGAGCGCGATGCCGAAGCGGTCGCGCAGGCGGTGCTTGCCCGCGAGCATCGCGCGGGCGTGGGCGGCGGACGCCTCGGCGTCGCCCCGCAGCAGGGCGATCAGGGCGAGCTGGTAGTCGACGTAGCTGCGGGTCCAGCGCTCGTCCTGGGCCTCGCAGACGGCGCGCAGGTTGCGGGCCGCCTCGGCCGCCTCGTCCAGTCGGCCGAGGCTGGTCAGGGCGAAGACGGTGATGAGGCGGCAGCGCAGCCGGTAGGCGGCTTCGAGCCGGGTCCCGGCGTCGGCGACGCGCAGGACCTGGTCGATCCGGCGCAGGCTCGCCTCGGGGCGGCCGGTCATCAGATGGGTGAGGCCGCACAGGTAGGCGGCGGCGAGGATGCCCTCGTGGGTGCCGTCCCGGGACGCGGACCGGGTGCACTCCCGGCCCAGGCGGCGGGCGGCCGGGTAGTCGCCCTGGAGCATGACGGTCATGCCCAGCACCCACAGGGCACGGGTGCGGTGCGGGCCCTGTTCCGGGCCGGCGTCCAGGGCGCGCCGCGCGTAGTCGCGGGTCTGCGGCAGATGGCCGCAGCAGCACCAGAAGAAGCCGATCCGGCCCGCCATCTCCTGGGCGGCCGCGGTGTCGTGGACCAGCAGATGGTCGAGGGCCGCGCACAGGTCGGCGTGCGTCTCGGCGATGCGGTGGTACCAGATGATCTGGTCGTCACCGGTCCAGCCCGCGTGGGCCCGGCGGGCCAGACCGAGGAAGCAGGCGGCGTGCCGGTCGGCGGCGGCCCGCTCCTCGCCCAGTTCGGCGAGCCACATCCGCCCGTACTCGCGGATGGTGTCGAGCATCCGGTGGCGTGCGCCGTCCCGTCGGACGACGGACTTGGCGACCAGGCCGTTCAGCGCCGCGGTGACCCCGTCCGCGGTGAGCGGTCCGTCGGCGCAGACCTCGCGGGCGGTGGCCTCGTCGAAGTCGCCGCGCAGGACGGTCAGCCGCGCCCAGAGCAGCCGCTCCAGAGGGGTGCACAGTTCATGGCTCCAGCCGATGGCGGTGCGCAGGGTGCGGTGGCGCGGCGGCAGGACCGTGTCGTCGTCCGGCACGTCGAAGCGGGTGCGGATCCGGGCGGCTACCTGCTCGACGCTCTCCCCGCCGAGGGCCCCGGCCGCGAGTTCGATGGCGAGCGGAATGCCTTCGAGACGGCGGCAGATCTCGGCGGCGGCCGCGGTGTCGGCGGGTGCGTGGAGGGTGAGTCCGGGGGCCGCGGTCACGGCCCGGTCCCGGAACAGGGTCAGTGCGTCGCCCGCGCCCTCGACCGGCAGCGGCTCGACCTCGACGAGCCGTTCGCCCCGTAGACCGAGCGGCTGCCTGCTGGTGGCCAGCACGGTGAGGCCGGGCGAGGTGGTGAGGACCTCGCCGAGCAGGTGCGCGCTGGCCGGGAGCAGGTGTTCGCAGGAGTCGAGGACCAGCAGCAGTTCCTTGTCGGCGAGCCATTCGCACAGCGCGTCGATGGGCATGCGCAGGGTGTGGTCGGAGAGCCCGACCGCGTCGGAGACGGTCGCGATGAGCAGGCTGTCGTCGTGCAGCGGGGACAGGTCCGCCCAGCGGGCCCCGTCGCGGTACGCGGAGGCCGCCTGTCGTGCGGCGCGGGCGGCGAGCCTGGTCTTGCCGACGCCTCCGCTTCCGGTGAGGGTGGTCAGCCGGTGAGCGGCGACGGTGCGTTCGAGCCCGGCCAGTTCCGCTTTCCGTCCGACAAAGCTCGTCGTCTCCTCGGGGATGTCGCTCGCCATGGTCACCGTCACTGAAACAGGTGGACCGACCGGCTCCGGCCCCTGGTCCGTACGCCCCAGGCATGGGAGGGACCTGGGGTACCGGAGAAGGGGCCGGGACCGGCCGGGGGTGGGAAGGGCGTGCCGGAGGGTGCTCAGGTGCGGCACTCGCCGACGGCTGCCTGGTGCCCAACCTAGTACTGTCGCGGCTCAGTTCTGGGCGAACACCGCCACCGTGCGTCCCGGAACGGTGAAACTTCCTGAACTTTGCTCATACGTCGACTTCTTGACGGTAGGATCGGCGCCTTTCGCCTGGACAGGGTGCAGGGCGAACCGTTTCCCCGCCAGCGCCGTGACCGTCTGCGTCGTGGTGCCGGGGGTGGCGTTGAAGACGACGAGCAGCCTGCCGAGGCGCATGGTGATCACGCCCGGCGTCTCGTCCTTCCCGGAGAGCGGGAAGGACAGGGCGGACCGCACCCGCGCGGCGGTGGCGAGGCCGAAGTCCCGTTCCGTGGCGCGGATGGTCAGCAGGTCGCGGTAGGCGGCCGAGGCGCCCTCGATCTGCGCGCACCCCGGCCGCAGCGCGGCGTCGGCCAGCAGCGGCCGGGCGTAGGACCACTTGGACGCGTTGTCGGCGGCCGGGGGCAGTCCGCGGCCGAAGCCGTTGCCGTCGCGGCAGTCCCAGTGCAGGGCGTTGAACCAGTCGCCACTGTCGTACGAGTTGCGGTCCAGGGACTTGGAGCGCAGCAGGTCGGTGCCCGCCTGGGAGAGCGAGGGGCCCTGCGAGAGGGCGGCCGTCGCCATCGCGAGGACCTGCGCGCGGGCCCGGTCCGCCGCCTTCGTGCCCGCCGGGAGCTTGAAGGCGAGCGCGTCGTACAGCGACTCGTTGTCGTGCGCGTCGACGTAGGCGAGGGCGTCGCCGGGGGCGGCCGCGTATCCGGCGGGAGCGCCGTTGTAGTCGACCTCCGAGCCTCTGACGGCACGGCCCGAGGAGTCGGTGAAGGTGTAGTCGGCGAGGCCGCCGGTCAGGCCGACCTTGATCAGGTCCTGGTAGTGCAGCAGCCGGGCCCTCTGCTCGGCCTTCGTGCCGTTGGCCGGTGAGGTGTTGGGGTCGGTGTACAGACCGCTGGCGAAGCCCTGCACGCCCGGGTCCTCGTCGAAGGGGCCGCCGCCGCGCACGGCGTCGCGGGCGCGGTCGGAGAAGGTGGCGATGCCGGTGCCGGCCATGTTCTTCTGCGTGGCCTGGACGAACCGGGCGTCGTCGGCGACCTCGCCGAAGTTCCATCCCTCCCCGTACAGGACGATCTTCTTCCCGTCGACGCCGTCCTTCGCCACGGTCAGCGCGTCCAGCGCCTTGCGGACGGCGAGGATGTTGGACCTGGGGTGGTGGCCCATCAGGTCGAAGCGGAAGCCGTCGACCTTGTACTGCCGGGCCCAGGTGACGACCGAGTCGACGACGAGCCGGCCCATCATGGTGTGCTCGGGCGCGGTGCCCGCGCAGCAGGTGGAGGTGGCGACGGTGCCGTCGTCCAGCAGCCGCTGGTAGTAGCCGGGCACGATCCGGTCGAGCACGGACTTGTCGTCCTGGCCGGCGGCGACGGTGTGGTTGTAGACGACGTCCATGACGCTGCGCAGGCCCGCGCCGTTGAGTCCCTGCACCATCCGGCGGAACTCGACGGTGCGCCGGGGGCCGTCCGGGTCGGAGGCGTAGGAGCCCTCCGGGACGGTGTAGTGCAGCGGGTCGTAGCCCCAGTTGAAGCCGTCGCGGGCGGCGGCCGCGGCCACGCACGCCTGCTGCTCGGTGGAGTCGGGGGCGTACACCGACAGGTCGCAGGCGGGTTCGGTGCGGTCGGACCTCTTCTCGGGGATGGTTCCGATGTCGAAGGCGGGCAGCAGGTGGACGTAGTTGGTTCCGGCGTCGGCGAGCCTCTTGAGGTGCTTCATGCCGTCGGAGCGGGTGTCGGTGAAGGCGAGGTACTGGCCGGGGTGTGTCGAGGTGCGGTCCGCGATCGAGAAGTCGCGGATGTGCAGTTCCTGGATCCGGGCCTCGCGCAGCGGGACGGCGGCGGGCTTCCTCAGCCCGCTCCAGCCCTCGGGCGCGAGCCGCGGGTCGTCGAGGTCGACGACGAGGCTGTGGACGGAGTCGGTGGTCAGGGCGGTGGAGTAGGGGTCGGTGACCTTGTTGGTGACGAACTTCCCGACGGTGGGCGCCCAGACGTCGACCACGTAGCGGTAGGGCTTGCCCGTCCACTTCTTCGTGCCCGTGACGGACCAGACGCCGGTGCGGTCGTCTCGGCGCATGGGGACGGTGCGGCCGTCGAGTTCGAGGGCGACGGTACGGGCGGTGGGCGCCCACACGGACAGGGTGGGGCGGCCGTGGTCGAACACCGGGCCGAGCGGGGCGCCGGCCGCGTGCTTCCCGTACAGGTCGTCGAGCACGCCCGCGGTCTGGACGCCGGTGGCCGCGAGCAGGGCGCCGTCGGCGGCGCGCTGGGTGGCGATCAGCTGGCCGCGCAGCGCGTCACGGACCCGGTCCCGGTCCCGGACGTCGACGGTGAACGCCGGGTGGTCCTTGAGGTTCGGGTGCGCGGCCTTCTGCGCGTCGGTCAGCGCGGAGGGGGTGAGCCGCAGCCACTGGCCCTCGTCGGAGAGCGCCCCGTCGACGACGGAGAGGGAGCCGCTCGGTGCGTGGACGAGCTGCTGGCTGGTGGCCTCGGTGGCCTTCACCTTCCATACGACGGTGTCGGCGTCGATCCACTGCGCCTCGGCCTTGCCGAGGTCGGGCGCGGGTACGCCGCCGGCCTGGGGCAGCAGGTAGCCGGGGGTGGCGCCGAGCATCCAGACCTCGTGCCCGTAGGTGGCGATGTCGAGCGACTGGTCGCCGGGGAGGTCCTTCTCGTCGCCCTTGTG
Source organism: Streptomyces sp. NPDC032161 (assembly GCF_040636995.1). Classification (NCBI taxonomy): domain Bacteria; kingdom Bacillati; phylum Actinomycetota; class Actinomycetes; order Kitasatosporales; family Streptomycetaceae; genus Streptomyces; species Streptomyces sp. NPDC032161. Next base: position 480,084 of record NZ_JBEZVN010000002.1, read on the forward strand.
CAGGATGTAGCCGAGCGAGGTGGCACCGTCGGTGAGCGGTACCTCGAAGGTGGCGCCGGAGGCGTCCTTCTTCACCGGCTGGAGCGGCTTGGCCCAGTCGGTGGGGTCCTTGGCACCGGTCCAGGTGTGCAGCCCCCAGCCGTCGTAGTCGCCGTCGGGCCGGTAGTAGTGCAGTACGGCCTTGGTGGTGTCCTGCGGCGGGTAGGCGCCGTCGGGTGCCGTGTCGGCCTGGCCGTCCTCGCCCTGCTCGATCCAGACCTCTCCGGTCTTCGCGAGGTCGACGGTGCGCCGCGGCCCGTCGACGGTGCCGTCCTTCTCGACGGTGTACGCGAGGGTGGACGCGTCCTGGTCGGGCTTGAGCCAGGCGAAGGCTCCGTACGCGTCGCGCCCGACGAAGCCGGCCGTCGCGTCGCCGGACCTGAGCTTCCAGCCGTCGTAGTCGCCGTCCGCGCGCCGGTAGTGGACCACGGCGTGGTCGCGCTGGACGGCCACGGGCTTCGTCTCGGCGGGGGCCTGTCCGGCGGTGGTCACGGCGAGGGCGCTCGCGGTGCGGCCTGCGCGGTCGACGACGACCGCCTTGTAGCGCAGCGGTGTTCCGGCCGCCGCCTTGCCGTCCAGGTGCTGGGTGACCTTGTACGGGGCGTGGTCGGCGGAACCGAGGGTGACCCACTTGCCGTTGCCGGTCTGGGCGGCGAAGACGACGCGGTTCAGCTGTCCGCCGTCGACGTCGGCGGAGAGCTCCACGGTGCCGGTGGCTCCGGCGGCGGGCGCCTTCAGGGTGATCGAGGGCCTCGTGGCGGGGTCGGCCATCGGCTTCTCGGCGCGCAGCACGAGGCTGGAGAGGGCGGGCACGGTGACCGTGATCTTCTTGTCGGCGCCGCTGCGGACCGTCCCCGAACCTCCGTACAGCGTACGGAAGTTCATGTCGGGCGATGCGGTGGGAAACTCGACGGTGCGCGGGACGGTGGCGTTGTTGGTGGCCACGAGGTACTCGTTCGGCTTCCCGGGGTCCGTGCGGGAGAAGGCGTGGACGGAGCCCTGCGCGTACCGCTCGGTCTGGACACCGTCGCGCAGTGCCGGGTTCTTCCTGGTCAGTTCGGAGAGCGCGGCGATGCTCCGGTACAGCGGGTGGCTCGGATCGTACGCGTCGTCGGCGTGGGTGCGGTCGGTGCCGATCCGGTCGTCGTCGAGGTAGTCGGCGGTCTTCGAGGCGAACAGGGTCTGGCGGGCGTCCTTGTCGCCGCCCGCTCCGGTGAAGCCCTGTTCGTCGCCGTAGTAGACGACGGGGTTTCCCCGGCCGAGGAACATCAGCTCGTTGGCGAGCTCCGCGCGCCGGACGAGTTCCGCGTCGTCGGCCTTCGGGTTGTCCTGCCTGAGGAACGTCCCGATGCGGCCCATGTCGTGGTTGCCGAGGAAGGTGACCTGCTCGTAGGCGTTGGCCTTGTCGGTGGTGTAGCGGTAGTCGTCGGCGAACACCGCCGCGAGCTTCGCGGCCGGGGCGCCCTGCGAGGCGTACTGGCGTGCCGCTTCCTGGAAGGGGAAGTCGAGCGTCGCGTCGAGCCGGCCCCGGGTGACGTAGGGCGAGGTGACGGCGGTGTCGGCGGAGTAGACCTCGCCGAACATGAAGAAGTCCGCACGGCCGCGCTCGGCCGCGTAGGCGTCCAGGGCCGTGGCCCACTGGGTCCAGAAGTCCAGGGCGACGTGTTTGACGGTGTCGATCCGGAAGCCGTCGATGTCGAAGTCCCTGACCCACTTCTCGTAGATCTTCTCCATGCCGGAGACGACCTCGGGCCGCTCGGTCCACAGGTCGTCCAGCCCGGCGAAGTCGCCGTAGGTGGCGGACTCGCCGGCGAAGGTCGAATCGCCGCGGTTGTGGTACATCGTCGGGTCGTTGAGCCAGGACGGGACCTTGTTCCCGGTGTTCTCGGGCGTGTACGGGAACGAGTCCGCGTCCACCTTCGCGAGGCCCTCGGCGTCGTCGAACGGGCGGCCGTCCCTGTCCAGGTACGGGTAGGCGCCCTTCGGCCGGTAGCCGTAGGTCTTCTCGGCGTAGTCGACGGTGTCCGCGGTGTGGTTGGTGATGACGTCGAAGAAGACCTTCATGCCCTTGGCGTGGGCCCTGTCGATCAGCTTCGACAGGTCGGAGTTGGTGCCGAAGTGCGGGTCGACCTGGGTGAAGTCGGTGATCCAGTAGCCGTGGTAACCGGCGGAGGCGTCCTTGCCGGTGCCCTGGACGGGGCGGTTCTTGAAGATCGGGGCGAGCCAGATGGCGGTGGTGCCGAGGCCCTTGATGTAGTCGAGGCGGTCGGTCAGGCCCTTGAGGTCGCCGCCCTGGTAGAAGCCCTTGTCCGTGGGGTCGTAGCCGGTCCGGAGGCGTGAACCGGTCAGCCCGCCGCGGTCGTTGGAGGGGTCGCCGTTGGCGAACCGGTCGGGCAGGACGAAGTAGAACTGTTCGCGCGTCAGGTCGTGGCGGGCCGGTTCGGCGGCCAGCCGGGCGTCGGAGGGCGGGGCCGGGGGTCCCGGTGCGGCGGAGGCGGAGGCCGCCGGGACGAGCGGGAGGAGCGCGGCGCAGAGCGCGGCCGCGATTCCCCGTCCGAGGAGGGAGCGGGACACGTGCGGATTCTCCTTGCGTGTGCTGTGGGAATCGGGGGACGGGGCGGGGCCCCGTCGGCGGCGCGCGCCGGTCCGGGGCGCCCGGGTGTGCGGGGCGCCCCGGACCGGTCGGCCGGGTCAGTCGCCGCAGGTGCGGGCGCCCACGTGCAGGGCGACGGCCGTGTCGGCGCCGAGCGTGGCGGTGAAGCGGCCGGAGGAGTCCACGGTGACGCGCCTGCCGGACTGGACGTCGCAGTAGTCACCGGCGGGAAGCGAGGTCTGGAAGGTGCGGGTGAGCGGGGAACCCTCGTGGTTGATCGCGACGTACGCCCGGGCGCCGCGGCCGAACGCGATCCGGTTGCCGCCGTCGTCCCACCAGTCGGTGACGGGCTCGCCGCGCGCGGTGTTGCGGAGGGCGACCATGGAGGAGATCTCCGGCCAGGCGTGCTGGCACTTCCAGCCGTCGCGGTAACAGGCGTTCACCGTACCGCCGCCCGGCGGCCCGGCGTCCTTGTCGGACCACTCGTACCCGGAGTGGACGTCGGGCGAGCCGTACGGCCAGGCCAGCATGAAGACATGGGCGAGGGTGTACGCGGCGCCGTCCTTGTAGCTGAGCGTGTCGCCGCCGCGTTCGGTGTCGTGGTTGTCGACGAAGACCGCGGCCGTCGACGAGGGCATGAAGGCCCAGCCCTCGCCGTAGTTCTTCAGATACGCGAGCTTCTCGCCGGTGAGGACCCGCTTGAGGCCGCGTGCGTAGCGGAACTCCTGGACGTCCCCGTTGCCGGCGTACTCCTCGGGCTGGACGGCCTCCCCCGCCCCGTGTATGACCTCCTGTTTCCAGTAGACGTCCGGGTCGCTCAGCCGGGACTTGATGGCCGCCAGGTCGGCGGCGGGCATGTGCTTGGCCGCGTCGATGCGGAAGCCGTCGACGCCGAGCGAGCGCAGGTCGTCGAGATAGCGGGCGATCGTGCCGCGGACGTACTCCTCGCCGGTGTCCAGGTCGGCGAGGCCGACGAGTTCGCAGTTCTGGACGTTCGCCCGGTCCCGGTAGTCGGTGACCGGCGCGGTGCAGTCGTCCATGTCGGGCGCGGAGTACAGGCCGGGGTAGTCGTACTTCGTGTACGAGGTGCCTCCGGTGCCGGAGCCGGAGCCCGCCGCCATGTGGTTGATGACGGAGTCCACGACGACGCCGACGCCCGCTTCGTGGCAGGCGCTCACCATGGCGGCGAAGGAGGCGCGGTCGCCGAGCCGCCCGGCTATCCGGTAGCCGACGGGCTGGTACGAGGTCCACCACTGGTCGCCCCGGATGTGTTCCTGGGGCGGTGAGACCTGTACGTGGCCGTAGCCGGCCGGGCCCAGGGACTCCTTGCACGCCCGGGCGACGGAGTCGAACTTCCACTCGAAGAGAACGGCGGTGACGTCCTTGTCGCCGGGCGCGGACGCCTCGGCGGTGCCGGCGGGGGCCATGAGGACGGTGGCGCCCGCCGCCAGGGCGAGCGCCGCGGACAGGGGTCCGCGCAGTGCTGTACGTGCCATGTTTCCTCCTGTTGCGGGGAGAAATGCGGGTCACGGTGCCGGGTGCGGGATCAAGGGCCCCGGCCGGAACGAAGGCCGGAACTCAGGCCGGGCCGACCGCGGCGGTCGACCCCCGTACCACCAGATCCGGCTGGAACACGTACTCCGTGCGCTGCACCGGGCTGCCGCCGATCTCCTCCAGCAGGGCGCTCACCGCCGCCCCCGCCATCGCGCGCACGGGCTGGCGCACCGTCGTCAGCGGCGGGTCGGTGAACGCGATCAGCTGCGAGTCGTCGAAGCCCACCACCGACACGTCGCGCGGCACGTGGAGCCCGCGGTCCCGGGCGGCGCGCACCACGCCGAGCGCCATCAGGTCGCTGCCGCAGACGATGCCCGTGCATCCCCGGTCGAGCAGCGCGCCCGCGGCCACCTGGCCGCCCTCGACGCTGAACAGGGTGGTGCAGACGAGGAGTTCGGCCTCGGCACGGTCCATGCCGAGGAGGTCGGCGGCGGCCTTGACGAAGCCGTCGCGCTTGCGGCGGGCCGGTACGTAGCGCTGCGGACCGATGGCCAGGCCGACCCTGCGGTGGCCCAGATCGGCGAGGTGGCCGACGGCCATCCGCACGGCCGCGACGTCGTCGGGCGAGACGAACGGGGCGCTGATCCGTTCGTTGTAGCCGTTGATCAGGACGAACGGGACGCCTCGGTCGACGAGCGCGGCGTAGCGGGCCGGGTCGGCCGAGAGGTCGGCGTGCAGCCCGGAGAGGAAGACGATCCCGTCGACGCCGCGTTCGACGAGCTGCTCGACGAGTTCGTCCTCGGTGGCGCCGCCGGGCATCTGGGTGCAGAGCACCGGGGTGTAGCCGTGTCCGGCCAGGACCTGTTCCACGGACTGCGCGAACGCCGGGAAGATCGGGTTGGTGAGTTCGGGCGTCACCAGTCCGATCAGCCCGGCGCTGCGCTGCCGCGGCCGCGCGGGGTGTTCGTAGCCCAGGACGTCCAGCGCCGCGAGCACCCGCCGACGGGTGGTGTCCGCGACGCCGGGCTTCCCGTTGAGCACCCGGCTGACGGTGGCCTCGCTGACCGCCGCCCGTCCGGCGATGTCCGAGAGTCTCGGCGCACCGCCGGTCCCGGGGCCTCCCTTCCGGACCTTGCCGGGCTCGCGGGGACTGGCACGCACATCTGCGGCGTTGTCGTCGGTTTTTCCCAAGGTCTCGGCTTCGCTCGACCTGGGGGAGACCCCGTCCGCGCCGCGTGGGCTCCTTTCTCCGCCTTGCGGCCGCACGCTCCGGTCCCCGCTCCCCGATCCGGCCTGATCCGGACGAGAGGCCCTGGCCAGGGGGGTCGTCACACCGTCCACCACACCGTGGTGTCGGCGGGCAGGTCGATCTCGGCGCCGTCGGTGACGACCGGGGAGCTGGACAGCAGGACGCTGCCGCGCACCGGGATGCGGACCGGGCGGTCCGTGGTGTTGACGGTGCAGACGAAGCCGGGACGGGCGAGGATCAGCAGTCCCTCGGGGGCCTGGAGCCATTCCACCGAGGCACCGGCGCCGAGCCCGGGGTGGGCCCGGCGGGCGGCGATCGCGGCCCGGTACAGCTCCAGGGTGGAGCCGGTGACGCCGGTCTGCGCCTCGACGCTCAGCTCGCCCCAGCCGTCGGGCTGGGGCAGCCAGCTGCCGCCGCTGCCGAAGCCGTACGAGTCGCCGTCGCGGGTCCACGGGATCGGCACCCGGCAGCCGTCGCGGAAGCCGTCCTGGCCCTCCGCGCGGAAGAACGACGGGTCCTGGCGGACCTCGTCGGGCAGGTCGGTGACGTCGGGCAGGCCGAGTTCCTCGCCCTGGTAGACGTAGGCGGAGCCGGGCAGTGCCAGCATCAGCAGGGTGGCGGCGCGGGCCCGGCGCAGGCCGAGTTCGCGGTCGCCGGGGGTGCGGATCTGGGTGCCGAGGCCGGGCGGGTTGGCGAACCGGGTGGCGTGCCGGGTCACGTCGTGATTGGAGAGCACCCAGGTGGCGGGGGCGCCGACGGGGCGCATGGCGGCGAGCGAGGTGTCGATGACCTCGCGCAGGGCGGCGGCGTCCCAGTCGGTGGTCAGGTACTGGAAGTTGAACGCCTGGTGCATCTCGTCGGGGCGCACGTAGTGGGCGGTGCGTTCGACGGTGGGGGTCCACGCCTCGGCGACCAGGATCCGTCCGCCCGTCGCCCACCACCGCCCTTCCGACGAAGGCCCTTCGGGCCCCTTCTTCACGGGGTACTCGTCGAGGATGGTGCGCCAGGAGCGGTAGATCTCGTGGACGCCGTCCTGGTCGAAGAACGGCATGACGTCGTTGCCGAGCAGCTTGAGCTGGTCGCGGCTGCCGATGTCGGGCAGTCCGGGGGCCTTGACGAGGCCGTGGGCGACGTCGACCCGGAAGCCGTCGACGCCCATGTCGAGCCAGAAGCGCAGGATCGAGCGGAACTCGTCGGCGACGGCCGGGTGTTCCCAGTTGAAGTCGGGCTGCTCGGGCGCGAAGAGGTGGAGGTACCAGTCGCCCGGGGTGCCGTCCGGGTTCGTGGTCCGGGTCCAGGCGGGGCCGCCGAAGACGGACTCCCAGTCGTTGGGCGGGAGTTCGCCCTGCTCACCCTTTCCGGGGCGGAAGTGGTAGCGGTCGCGCAGCGCGGAGCCGGGACCCTCGGCGAGGGCGCGCCGGAACCAGTCGTGCCGGTCGGAGGAGTGGTTGGGCACCAGGTCCACGATGATCCGCAGACCCAGTTCGTGGGCGTCCCGGATCAGCGCGTCGGCGTCCAGCAGGGTGCCGAACATGGGGTCGATGGCGCGGTAGTCGGAGACGTCGTAGCCGGCGTCGGCCTGCGGGGAGGCGTAGAAGGGGCTGAGCCAGACCGCGTCGACGCCGAGGTCCTTGAGGTACGGGAGCTTGCCGCGTACGCCCGCGAGGTCGCCCATGCCGTCACCGTTGCCGTCGGCGAAGCTCCGTGGGTAGACCTGGTAGATCACCGCGTCCTGCCACCAGCCGTTCTGGTGGGCCGGAGCGTCGGCGGACGGGCCGGTGGAGGGGGCAGTGAGGTGCTGGGTCATGTCGTCCCTGGGGTGTCGGGGTGGGTGCGCCGCCGGGACCGGGTGGGGTGCCGGCGGACGCGGTGACGTGGTAGGCCGGTCAGCCCTTTACGGCTCCGGCGGACATGCCGGTGACCAGATGGCGCTGGACGAAGAGGAAGACCAGGGCGGCGGGGATCGCGATGAGCACGGACGCGGCGGTCATCGCTCCCCACTGGGCCCCGTACTGGTTGACGAACAGCTGGAGGCCGCCCGCGAGGGTGAGGTTGTCCTCGCCGACCATGAAGGCGGAGGCGTACGCCACCTCGCCCCACGCGGTGATGAAGGAGTAGAACGCGGTGACGGCGAGGCCGGGCTTGGCGAGCGGCAGCACGAGCCGCCAGAAGGTGCCGAACGGGGTGAGGCCGTCGACCTGCCCGGACTCGTCGATCTCGCGCGGGATGGTGTCGAAGAAGCCCTTCATCATCCAGGCGCAGAACGGCACCGAGATGGTGAGGTAGGTGATGACGAGGCCGGCGGGCTGGTTCAGCAGGCCCATGCCGGACATGATGTTGTAGATCGGCACGATGAGGACGGCGACCGGGAACATCTGGGTGACCAGCAGCGTCCACATCAGTCCGCGCTTGCCGGGGAAGCGGAAGCGGCTGACGGCGTAGCCGGTGGAGGCGGAGACGATGACGCCGAGGAGCGTGGTGAGTCCCGCGATGAGCAGGGAGTTGCCGAACCAGGTGAGGAACTTCGTGTCCCGGATCAGGTTCGTGTAGTTCTCGAACGTCGTCTCTTTGAAGAAGTCGGTGGTGGTCGCGTACGCGGCCGGCTTCAGCGAGGTGAGCAGGACCCACAGCACGGGGAAGACGGCGATGACGGACGCGACGAGGAGCGTGAGGTGCAGTCCGACGGAGGCGATCGGCGCGCGCTCGCCGCGCGGCCGGGGCTTGCGGGCGGGGCGGCGTGCGGCGGTCGTCGCGCGGGCGCTCGTCGCCGGAGCGGGGTTCGCGGGGGCGGGGGCGGTGGTCACCAGTCGTCTCCCTGGGTGCGGAGGACGCGCCGGTACACGGCGGCGAAGAGCAGCAGGAGCACGAGGATCAGCACGCCCCAGGTGGAGGACTGCGCGTAGTCGCGCGGGCTGATCTCGAAGGAGAACTTGTACGCCTGGGTGACCAGGATCTGCGTGGCCTCGCCGGGTCCGCCGCGGGTCAGCAGGAAGATCACCGGGAACATGTTGAAGGTCCAGATGGTGGAGAGCAGGACCACCGTGGTGGAGACCGGCCGCAGCCCGGGCAGGGTGATGTGGCGGAAGCGCTGCCAGGCGGTGGCGCCGTCCATCTCGGCGGCCTCGTAGTGCTCGGCGGGGATCGACTGCAGCCCGCCGAGCAGGGCGACCATCATGAACGGCACGCCGAGCCAGACGTTGACGGCGATGACGGAGAGCTTCGCCCAGCCGGGGTCGTTCAGCCAGGGTATGCCGTCGAACCCGGCGCCGGAGAGGATCTTGTTGAGCAGCCCGCGGTCCTCGTTGTAGAGGAACCGCCAGGCGAAGACGGAGACGAATCCGGGGATGGCCCAGGGCAGGATGAGCGCCATCCGGTACGCGGAGCGTCCGGCGATCCTGCGGTTGAGGATGTTGGCGAGGGTCAGTCCGAGGGCGAAGGTGATGGCCACGCAGGAGACCGTCCACACCAGGGTCCACCCGAGCGTGCCGAGGAACTGCTCGCCCGTGAGCGCGTCGGCGTAGTTGTCCAGGCCGACGAACTCGTACGTGGCGGGCATGTGGTTGACGCCGATGGAGCGTGCGACGTTGCGTTCGTCGGCGTCGGTCATCGACAGGTAGATCCCGCGGACCAGCGGGTAGCCGATGATGACGCCGATCACGACGACGACCGGGGCGACCATGGCCCAGGCGTACCAGTGGGTCGACAGCGCCCGCCGGAGCCTGCTCGGCGGCGGGGGGTTGCCAGTGCCGCGGCTCCGGCCGCGGACGACGACGTCGCCCGCGGCCTTCGCCACCGACTGGCCGGTGTGGACAGCCATCAGCCGGCCTGCCTTCCTGTTACTTCCAGCCCTTGAGGAGCTTGCGGTAGGAGTCGCCGGTGGTCTTCACGCCCTTCTCCGGCGTGGTCTGGCCGGTGAGGACCTTGGTGTACTCGGTGACGAGCGGCGCGAAGAGGCTGCCGGTCTCGGGGATCCAGGGCCGCTCGACGGCGGTCTCGACGACGGGCTTGAAGAAGCCGACGATCTCGTTGTCGACGACGTCCTTCATGCCGTAGGCGGAGGTGCGGGTCGGCAGGAGGCTCAGCTCCTTGGTGACCTTGGCCTGGGTCTCGGCGGAGGTCATGTACTCGACGAACGCGTAGGAGGCGTCGAGGTTCTTGGAGCCGGCGTAGACGGCCAGGTTGTGGCCGCCCTGCGGGGCGCCCTGCGCAACGGAGCCGGCCGGGACCGGGGCGACGCCCAGGTTGGTCTTGTCCTTGAACTCCTTGCCGGCGTAGGTGTCGGCGACGGCCCACGGGCCGTTGATGATCATGGCGACCTTGCCGTCCTTGAAGGACGCCTGCATGTTCTCCCAGCCGTCCGTGGCGTCCGTCTTGGCCGCACCGGAGTCGACGAGGTCCTTGACGACCTTCATCGCCTTGACGCCCTGGGCGTTGTCGATGGTGACGGTGTTGTTCCCGGCGTCCACCATGTCGCCGCCCTCGCCGTACAGGAAGGACAGGAACCAGTACGCGTCGTCACCGCGCAGGTACATGCCCGTCTTGCCGGTCTTGTCCTTGATCTTCTTGGCGACGCTCTTGAGTTCGTCGACGGTCTTGGGGACCTCGACCCCCGCCTCCTTGAAGATCTTCTTGTTGTAGAAGACACCCATGGAGTCGATGACCTGCGGCACCGCGTACGTCTTGTCCTTGTACTTCGTGGACGCGGCGGCCTGCTTCAGGAAGTCGTCCGGCTTGTTCAGCGCGGGGGTGCCGTCGAGCGGGGCGAGGTAGCCGAGGTCGGCGAACTCGGGCGTCCAGGCGACCTCGGAGCGGATGACGTCGGGGGCACCGGAGCCGGACTGGGCCGCGTTCTTGAACTTGTTCTGCGCCTCACCGAAGGGCACGTTGACGTAGTTGACGCGGACCTTCGGGTGTTCCTTGGTGAAGTCCTCGGCGAGCTTCTTGAAGACCTTGTCCTCGCTGCCCGCGGTGGAGGTGTCCCACCACGTCACCGTGCCGGACAGCTCGCCCGAGCCCTTGCCCGTGCCGCCGTTCTCGTCATCGCTGCCGCAGGCGGTCGCCGCGAGCGCCAGGGCCGCGACCAGGGCGGTGGCCGTTATGCCACGTCGCATCTGAACTCCTTCAACTGCCGTACCGCTCCGTCGCGGCGCCGGGTCGACGTGGAACGTAACAAGGATGAAAGAGGACCGAAAGAGCTTGCAGGATATTTCTGCAACGACTGACGATCGTTACATTCGCGTGTCCTCACGGTTGCCGTCAAGCCTCTTGACGAGAGGCGGAAAACCCTGCAGAGACGGCCCACCGCACGCGATCGTCACGATTCGACGGCCCGACCGGGCGCCGGACAGGGGGCCGCAAGCCCTTGCAAGATCTTTCTGCGATGCCTGCCGGAACAGACGCGTCCGGCAGGCCGGACAGCGTGCGGGCGCGGTCCCGGACGCCGTGGGGCGAGGTGTCCTCGTACCGCCGGAGCAGGGGGACGGGACCGGCCCGCGCGGGGTCCCCCGGGGCCCGGCCGGGCGCGGGTGTCCAACTCCGGCCGATGGTGGGCAATCCGACATACGCCCGGTACAGTCCACTTCCATGACCGCACGGCTTGCCGATATCGCAACTCAGGCGGGGGTCAGCGAAGCGACGGTCAGCCGCGTGCTGAACGGCAAGCCCGGTGTTGCGGCGGCCACCCGCGAATCCGTTCTGGCCGCGCTCGACGTCCTCGGCTACGAACGCCCCGTGCGGCTGCGCAGGCGCAGCGCGGGACTGGTCGGGCTGATCACGCCCGAGCTGGAGAACCCCATCTTCCCGGCGCTGGCCCAGATCATCGGCCAGGCGCTGACCCGGCAGGGCTACACCCCGGTGCTGGCGACCCAGACCCCGGGCGGTTCCACCGAGGACGAGCTGACCGAGATGCTCGTCGAACGCGGGGTGTCCGGCATCATCTTCGTCTCCGGGCTGCACGCGGACACCTCGGCCGACATGCGGCGCTACGAGCAACTGCGCGCCAAGGGCGTCCCGTTCGTCCTGGTCAACGGCTTCTCCCCCGAGGTGCGGGCGCCGTTCATCTCACCGGACGACCGGGCGGCGATGCGGCTCGCGGTGACGCATCTGGTGTCGCTGGGGCATCAGCGGATCGGGCTTGCCGTCGGCCCGAAGCGGTTCGTGCCGGTGCTGCGCAAGATCGAGGGTTTCCGTGCCGTCATGCGGGAGCAGTTGGGGGCCGGGCCCGACGAGACGGAGGAGCTGATCCAGCACTCGCTGTTCACCCTGGAGGGCGGGCAGGCCGCCGCGTCGGCGCTGATCGGGCGGGGGTGCACGGCGGTGGTGTGCGCGAGCGACATGATGGCGCTCGGCGCGATCCGCGCCGCCCGCCGGCTGTCGCTGGAGGTGCCGCGCGATCTGTCGGTGGTCGGTTTCGACGACTCGCCGCTCATAGCGTTCACCGACCCGCCGCTGACCACGATCCGTCAGCCGGTGACGGCGATGGGCCAGGCCGCCGTGCGCACGCTCCTGGAGGAGATCGGCGGCACACCGGCCCCGCACAGCGAGTTCGTCTTCATGCCCGAGCTGGTGGTCCGCGGCTCGACGGCGGCGGGTCCCGGACCGGCCCCCTCCGCGACGCCGTCCGCCGGGGCCGTACCGGCGGCGCCCGACCGCCCCTGACCCCGGTTCGCCCACGCCCGTCGGCCCCGGCAGGGGCATCTCCCCACCGATGGGAAGATGATCGGGTGGGGAATCATTTCTGGCAGACTCTGTGCCTATGGGTGAATCGCGCGTGACATCACAGGAGACCCGACCGGATGCCACCCCGTCACCCACCGTGGGCGGGGCGGCCCGCACCGTGACCGCGGAGCGGGACACCGGGCAGCAGGAGTCCGGCCCGGCAGAGCCACGTCCCCCGTACACGCGCACCCGGCGCCGGATGGCGCTCGTGCGGGCACGCTCCCCGCGCCGTCCGCGCCTCTGGTTCGAAGTGCTGCTGATCGCGGTCAGTTACTGGGTCTACTCCCTGGTGCGCAACGCCGTTCCGGAGCAGAAGACCCAGGCGCTGCGCAACGCCGACTGGATCTGGTCGGTCGAGAAGCACCTGGGGATCGCCGTCGAGCAGACCGTCAACCACACGGTGAACTCCGTGACATGGCTGATCGTGTCGATGAACTACTACTACGCGACCCTGCACTTCGTCGTGACCCTCGGCGTCCTGGTGTGGCTGTTCCGCCGTCACCCGGGCCGTTACGCGGCGGCCAGGCTGACCCTGTTCGCGACCACGGCCGTGGCTCTGCTGGGCTACTACCTGTTCCCGCTGGCGCCGCCCCGCCTCATGACGGGCGGCCACTTCATCGACACCGTCCTGGTCCACCACACCTGGGGTTCGATGGCCTCGGGCAACTTCAAGAACATGTCGAACCAGTACGCGGCCATGCCCTCGATGCACATCGGGTGGTCGCTCTGGTGCGGCCTGACCGTCTTCGCGCTCGTCTCCGCGCCCTGGGCCCGGATCCTGGGGCTGCTGTACCCGACGGCCACCCTGGTCGTGATCGTGGCGACCGCCAACCACTTCTGGCTGGACGCGCTGGGCGGTCTGCTGTGCCTGGCCTTCGGCTTCGCGGTCTCGTACGTCTGGTACGGGTCGCTGCCGCACCGCCTCCCCCGGGCGGTGCGGGCCGGGGCCGGGGTGCCCCGGCCGGCGTTCCCGCCCGCGGCCTGACTCCGGGCCTGCCCGGAGCGGAAGCCGGGGCCGGAACGCGGGGCCGGAACGCCGGGGCAGGGCCCCTCACCCCCGGTGCGCCACGCGCCCTCCGCAGACCGTGAGCCGCACGGGCGCCTCCCCCAGCTCGTCCGCCGGGGCTTCCACCGGGTCCACGCCGAGCGCGGTGAGATCGGCCCGGTGGCCCGGGGCGATCCGCCCCGCGACCCGCTGTTCCCCGGCGGCGACGGCCGCGTGCGAGGTGCAGCCCTCCAGCGCCATCAGTCCGGTCAGCGCCTGCTCGGCGGTGACCGGTTCCGTGTCGTACGCCCCGGGCAGCCGTCGCAGCCGGGCCGTGGCCAGTACCTGGCGCACGTCGTAGGGGGCGATCGGCCAGTCCGAGCCGAGCGCGAGGTACGCCCCGGCGTCCCGCAGGTCGCGGCAGCGCCAGGCCCGCCCGGCCCGCTCCTCCCCGAGCCGCTTGGACCATTCGTCGGTGTGGTCGGCACGGGTGTACGCGGTGTGCGTGGGCTGCATCGAGGCGATGACCCCGAGCGAGGCGAACCGGACGGCGAGTTCGCGCGGCACGGTCTCGATGTGCTCGACGCGGTGCCGCAGCCGGCCGCTCTCCCCCAGCGCCTCCACCGTGTCCAGCACGTGCCGCACGGCCGCGTCCCCGATGGCGTGGGTCGCGGTGCCCACCCCCGCGCGGTGCAGATGGTGGACGGCGGCGGTGTACGCGTCCGGGTCCGGCCAGAACGCCTCGGTGCTCTCGCCGTGGCAGTCGGCGTGCTCCAGCCACGCGGTGCCGCCCTCGACGGTGCCGTCCATGAAGAACTTCACGCCGCCGACCCGCCAGAGTCGGCCCGCCTCGCGCTGCACCCGTACCAGTTCGTCCAGGGCCTCCCGGTCGGCGCCCGGCATGCACCAGGGCGCCAGCCGGAGCCGTACGGGCAGGTCCGTCTCCTCCTCCACGGCGGCCAGCAGGCCGGGTACGGACCCGTCGCCGAGGTCCATCGCGTGGGCGCCGGTGAGTCCGGTGGCGGCCATCGCGGAGAGGAGTTCCACCAGACGTGCGCGGCGCTCGGCGTCCGAGGGCCGGGGCGCCAGCCCGGCCACCAGGTCCACGGCGGCGTGCTCGACCAGGTGGCCGGTGGGCCGCCCGCCGGGGTCGCAGACGACGGTGGCGCGCTGGGCGAAGGCGCGGGGTCCGGTGATCCCGGCGCGCTCCAGGGCGACGCCGTTGACCAGGGCCGAGTGCCCGTCGTAGAGCCGGATGAAGGCGGGGGCGTCCCCGAGGACGTCCTCGACGAGCGCCCGGTCGACGGGGGCGCCGCCGAAGACGTTGTGGTCCAGGCCCCAGGCGAGGATCCAGCCGTCGGTGCGCCCGGCGGAGGCGAGCGCGGAGCGCAGCCCGTCGAGGTCGCGGACGGCGGAGAGGTCGGTCCCGGCGGCCATCTCCAGGCCCCAGACGGGGTGGCTGTGCGCGTCGACCAGGCCGGGGGTGAGGGTGGCCCCGGCGAGGTCGATCCGCTCGGTGCCGGGGCCGGACCACTCGCGCAGCGCGGCCTCGTCGCCGACGGCGGTGATCAGTCCGTCCTTGACCGCGACTGCGGTGGCCTCGGGCAGGTCCGGGTCGAGGGTGCGGACGCGGGCCCCGGTGAGGAAGAGGTCGGCTGCGGGCACGGGGAAACTCCTTCAGACGGTGGTGGTGGGGGCGGGGGTGCCGGCTGCGGCCGGCTCCGGACAAGAGGTCACGGCCGGTTCCGGGGCCGGGGGTTCGGCCGCGAACCGCGCGTACACCTCCGGCCGGGTGCGGCGCAGCCGGTAGGCAAGCACGAGGCCGAGCAGGAAGACCGCGGGCACCAGCGAGACGAGCACCAGGTTCACCCCGGCGGAGGCCCCGGAGAACAGCTCCACGTGGTCCGTGACCAGGACGATCGCGGCGGTGAGCAGGAGGGCGGCGATCACCGGTGCGACGACCGTGCGCAGCGCGCCCTCTCCGTGGGCGAACCGCCGGAAGTAGAGCGGTACGGCGATCGCGGCGAGCAGTTGAAGCGCCATCAGCCCGATCATGCCCGGAGTGTTGACCCAGAGCAGCAGTTGCGCGTACGGGTCGGCGCCGGCCGCGGCGAAGCCGATGACGACCACGGCACCGAGCACGGTCTGGGCGATGCCCGCCACGTACGGGGAGCGGTGCCGGGGGTGGACGCGGCCGAGGGCGGCGGGCAGCACGCCCTCCTCGGCGAGGGCGAGCCCGTAGCGGTTGATGGCGTTGTGGAAGGCGAGCAGCGAGGCGAGCACGCTGGTGACGATGAGGACGTGCATCAGGTCCGCGGCCCAGCCGCCGACGTAGTGGGTGATGGCGGAGAAGAACAGCCCGCCCGGGTCGTTGGTGGCCGCCTCGACGACCTCGGCTTCGCCGAACGCCTGGATGACGATCCAGACGACGAACGAGTAGAAGAGGCCGAGGAAGCCGACGGCGATGTAGGTGGCGCGCGGGACGGTGCGGTCCGGGTCGCGCGCCTCGCGCCGGTAGATGACCGTGGACTCGAAGCCGGTGAACGCGGCGAAGGCGCAGGCCAGTACGGCCGCCATGCCGGGCACGAGGACATGGTCCGGGGCGAAGGAGGCGAGCGAGAGTCCGGTGGCCCCGCCGTCCAGCAGGACACCGGCGGCGAGCAGGACGAGGATGCCGGTCTCGGCGACGAGCAGCACCCCGAGGACCTTGGCACCGAAGTCGATGGAGCGGAAGCCGCCGTACCAGATGAGCAGCAGTCCGGCGAGGGACACCGGCAGCCAGGGGACGTCGACGCCCCACAGGGCCTCGGCGGTGTCGGCGGTGGCCGAGCCGAGGAGCCCGTAGACGCCGATCTCCATGCCGTTGTAGCCGAGCATCGCGAGCAGGGCGGCGGCGATGCCGACGGGACGCCCGAGGCCCTGGGTGATGTACGCGTAGAACGCGCCGCCGCCGCGGACGTGGCGGCTCATCGTGGTGAAGCCGACGGCGAGGACCGCGAGGGTGATGCCGGCCACCAGATAGCCGACGGGGGCGCCGATGCCGCCCAGCAGGATGGCGATGGGGGCGACCCCGGCCATCACCGTGAGCGGGGCGGCGGCCGAGACGACGAAGAAGGAGATGTCGGCGGTGCCGAGCGTGCCTCTCCTGAGGGTGGGCGCGACAGGGGTGGGCGCTTCGTCCATACGGGGAAAGCCCTTCTGAGACGGGCGGGCAGGGGCCGGTGACCGACAACCTAAAGGCTTTCGGTTTTCGGCAATGTAACCTCGCCCACAGGCATCCGGGAAGACCTTTCGGCAGACTCACGCGCAGACGAATTTCAGGAGAACCCGACATGGGACGGCCGCGAACAGCGCTGCTCGACCGGGAGCGCATCACCACCACGGCGCTCGAACTCATCGGCGAGCAGGGCGAGTTCAGCGTCCCGCAGATCGCTCGGCGACTGGGGGTGCAGACCGGTTCGATCTACCACCACGTGGACGGGAGGGCCGGGGTCGTCGAACTCGTCCGGGAGCGCGTCTGCGCGGCGATCGACTCCGGGACCCTGGACGTGGAGCCGTGGGACGCGGCACTGACGGCCTGGGCCCGCTCCTACCGCGCCGCGTTCGCCGCCCACCCGCGCACGATCCCGCTGCTGACGACGTCCCCCGTGCGCGCGCCGAAGGTCCTGGAGCAGTACGAGCACGCGGTACGGCTGCTGACGGGCGTCGGGTTCGCCACGGCCGAGGTGATGGCGGTGATCACCGCCCTGGAGAACCTGGTGCTGGGTTCGGCCCTGGACCTGGCGGCTCCCGAGGCGATGTGGGAGCTGCCCGACGAGAGCGCGACGCCCCGCCTCGCCCGGGCGCTGGCGGCGGTGGGACCCGGCCGGGCGGACGCGGCGTTCGAGCTGGCGCTGGGGGCGTTCATCGGACACTGCCGCGCGCTGCTGGCCGCGGGCCGGCCCGCGGCGGCCCCGCCTCACGCCCCGTAGCGCGGCCCCCGCCGCACGGCCCGCGGAGCCGCCCCTCCGACGGCATCCGCGGGCGCCGCCGGGAGGGGCACAGGGTCGCCTCACGCCCCGTAGAAGCGCTCCTCCATCACGGCGCGCGCCCGGCGGGTGATCCTGCGGTAGTCGTCCAGCATGTCCCCGACGTGGCCCGGCTCGTACCCCAGGTACCGTCCCACCGCGGTGAGTTCGCGCGGGCCGGAGGGGAACGTGTCGCCCGGCCGGCCGCGCACCAGCATCACCGCGTTGCGGACCCGTGTCGCCAGCACCCACGCCTCGTCCAGCGTCTGCGCGTCCTCGGTCGGGATCAGCCCGGCGGCGCACGCGGCGGCCAGCGCCTCGCGCGTCCGTGTCGTCCGCAGCCCCGGTTCCGACCAGCCGTGCTGCATCTGCATCAGCTGGACGGTCCACTCGACGTCGCTCAGCCCGCCGCGCCCCAGCTTGGTGTGGAGCATCGGGTCCGCGCCGCGCGGCAGCCGCTCGGACTCCATCCGGGCCTTCAGACGGCGGATCTCCCGGACCGCGTCCTCCCCCAGCCCCTCCATCGGATAGCGCAGCGGATCGATCAACTCGATGAATTCGCGGCCCAGTTGCTCGTCGCCCGCCACCGGCAGGGCCCGCAGCAGCGCCTGGCTCTCCCAGACCAGCGACCAGCGCCGGTAGTAGGCCCCGTACGACCCGAGCGTGCGCACCAGCGGGCCGTTCCTGCCCTCCGGGCGCAGATCCGCGTCGATGAGCAACGGCGGGTCGGCGGTGGGGAGCTGGAGGAGCCTGCGCATCTCGGCGACCACCGTGTTCGCGGCGCGCGCCGCCTCCTGCTCGTCGACGCCCTCGCGCGGCGCGTGGACGAACAGCACGTCGGCGTCGGAGCCGTAGCCGAGTTCGTGCCCGCCGAACCGGCCCATGCCGATGACCGCGAACCGGGTCGGCAGGGTGTCCCCCCACTGTTCACGCACGGCGGCGCGCAGGGCGCCCGCGATCGTGGCGGCGGTCAGATCGGTGACCGCGTCGCCGACCCGGTCGACGAGGGCGCCGGGATCCTCCTCGGCGGGGCGCTCCTCCGTCCCGTACGAGCTGATGAGGTCCGCGGCGGTGGTACGGAACAGCTCGCGCCGCCGCACCCCGCGCACCGCGGTGACGGCGGACTCGGCGCCGTCCGCCCGCCCCACGGCGGCCAGCACCTCCTGCTCCAGGTGCGTCCGCCCGCGCGGCCGCAGGCCCTGCGGGTCGCCGAGGATCGCCACCGCCTCGGGCGCCCGCAGCAGCAGGTCGGGGGCGAGCCGGCCGGCCGAGAGCACCCGGGCGAGGTTCTCCGCCGCCGCGCCCTCGTCCCGCAGCAGCCGCAGGTACCACGGGGTCTTGCCGAGGGCGTCGGACACCTTGCGGAAGCCGAGCAGACCGGCGTCGGGGTCGGCGGAGTCCGCGAACCAGCCGAGCAGCACCGGCAGCAGGGTGCGCTGGATGGCGGCCTTGCGGGACACCCCGGAGGACAGCGCCTCCAGATGCCGCAGCGCGGCGGCCGGGTCGGCGTACCCGAGGGCTACGAGCCGCTGCCGGGCCGCCTCGGGGCTGAGCCGGGACTCGCCGGGGGCGAGCTGGGCGACGGCGTCGAGCAGTGGCCGGTAGAAGAGCTTCTCGTGCAGCCGTCGCACCACGGAGGTGTGGCGCCGCCACGTCTGGTTGAGCTCGGTGATGGGGTCCGTGCGCATCCCGAGGGAGCGTCCGAGCCGCCGCAGGTCCGGTTCGTCCTCCGGGACCAGATGCGTGCGGCGCAGCCGGTAGAGCTGGACGCGGTGTTCCATGGCGCGCAGGAAGCGGTACGCGTCGTCGAGCTGCGCGGCGTCCACCCGGCCCACGTAGCCGCCCGCGGCGAGCGCCCGCAGGGCCTCCAGGGTCGTGCCGCTGCGCAGGGCGGAGTCGCTGCGGCCGTGCACCAGCTGGAGCAGCTGCACGGCGAACTCGACGTCCCGCAGCCCGCCGGGGCCGAGCTTGATCTCCCGGTCCACGCGGTCGGCGGGGATGTTGTCGACGACGCGACGGCGCATGCTCTGCACGTCGGCGACGAAGTTCTCGCGCTCCGACGCCTGCCACACGAGCGGGGAGACGGCCTCGACGTACTCCGCGCCCAGCTCGGGGTCCCCGGCCACCGGCCGGGCCTTCAGGAGCGCCTGGAACTCCCAGGTCTTGGCCCAGCGCTGGTAGTACGCCAGGTGCGAGGACAGGGTCCGTACGAGGGGCCCGTTGCGGCCCTCGGGCCGGAGGTTGGCGTCGACGGGCCAGATGGTGCCCTCGACGGTCGTGTCGGAGCAGATCCGCATCAGGTGCGCGGCCAGCCGGGTGGCGGCCGGTACCGCCACGCCCTCGTCGACGCCGTCGGCCGGTTCCGCGACGAAGATGACGTCGACGTCGGAGACGTAGTTCAGCTCGTGCCCGCCGCACTTGCCCATGGCGATGACGGCGAGCCGGCACCGGGCGTCGTCCTCGGGCGCGGCCGTACGGGCGATGGCGAGCGCGGCCCGCAGCGTCGCCGTGGCCAGGTCGGCCAGCTCGGCGGCCGTCTCGGTGACGTCCGTCGTCGCGCACACGTCGCGCGCCGCGATGGCCAGCAGGCACCGGCGGTAGGCGACGCGCAGCGAGTCGGGATCGTCGGCCCCGGCCAGCTCCCGCTCGAACTCGGCGATCCCGGGGTGCAGATCGGTGGCCTCGTACGTGACGAGCGCGTGCCAGTCGCGCGGGTGGCGGACCAGATGGTCGCCGAGCGCCTCGGACGCGCCGAGGACCCCGAGCAGCCGGTCGCGCAACGGCTTGGCGGTGACGAGGGTGTCCAGCAGGGCCTGCCGCTCCTCCCCGTCCTGGGCCTCCACCAGTCGGGCGATCCCGCGCAGCGCGAGGTCCGGGTCGGCGGTGGCGCCGAGGGCGTCGAGGAGCACCGGATCGGTGCGCACGGACGACAGCGCGGGCAGGTCGAGGTGCCGCTCGGCGACGGACGGATCGGTGAATCCGTGCCGCAGCAGTCGGGTGAACGTACTGCTTCTGCGTCCCGGCGCCGTCGTCATTTCCGTGCTCTCCTGCTCGCCGCCCGTACACGATCCAGCGTTCCGAGCCTAACGACCTCGCCCACGATTGCCGCGACGCCGCCGACCATCGGGGGCGAGGCGGTAACGACCTGGGGACCGATGGGGAGCGGGCTCGCGCCGCCCTGCGGCTCCGCTTGCGGCGTTGTCGTCGGTTGTCGATGCGCCGCGTCGACTCCCTCCTCCGCCTCGCAATCGGAGCCGCATGACGACGCTCCCTGATCCACTCCCTATCGCTCCCCAGGTCGTAAGGGCTCTCCCGGAATCCCTGGCGGCCGACGACAGCCGCGGCAGCTCGCCGCGTTGTCGGAACGCCCGCGCACATCCAGTATGCGGGCGCCCCTCCGCCCCGCGACGCACCGCCTCCGACGCCGCGCGCTGATCCGCCGCGGTGCACGGGACAGCCCTCAGCCCGCGCCAGGGGATTCGGAGCGGGCGGCGTTCGGCTCGCGGGAGAACGACGGCCGGCGCACGGACGCGGGAGGGAGGGGCGCGGCAGGGGCGCCCGGCCGGGTCGCGATGACGACGGTGGCGCACAGCTCGTCGCAGGTGACCACGTGCGGGACCAGACCGGCGCGGGCGACGGTCTCCTCGGCCCGGGGCACCTGCCGCTCGCTCGTCTCGACCAGGAGGTGCCCGCCGGGGGCGAGCCAGCGCGGGGCCTCGGCGGCGACCCGCCGCAGCACGTCCAGGCCGTCGGCGCCCCCGTCGAGCGCCACGCGTGGTTCGTGGAGGCGGGCTTCAGGAGGGAGCAGTTCGACGTCGTCCGTCGGTACGTACGGAACGTTGGCGAGCAGGATCCCCACCCGGCCGCGCAGGGCGCCGGGGAGCGGTTCGAAGAGGTCGCCCTCGTGGACCCGTCCCGCGTCGCCGATGTTGCGGCGGGCGCAGCGCACGGCGGCGGGTTCGACATCGGCCGCGTGCAGTTCGATCCCGTCCATGGCCGCGGCGAACGCCGCGCCGAGCGCGC
The DNA here is from genome assembly GCF_040636995.1 of Streptomyces sp. NPDC032161. Taxonomy (NCBI): domain Bacteria; kingdom Bacillati; phylum Actinomycetota; class Actinomycetes; order Kitasatosporales; family Streptomycetaceae; genus Streptomyces; species Streptomyces sp. NPDC032161. The sequence goes on from NZ_JBEZVN010000002.1 coordinate 501,191, forward strand.
CCGACCCGCAACAGAGGTCGACGACGACCGCCCCGGGCGCGGCGAGCGCGACCGCCTGTTCGACCAGGAACTCGGTGCGGCGGCGGGGGACGAAGACCCCCGGATCCACGGCGATCCGGAGGCCGCCGAACTCGGCCCAGCCGAGGACGTGTTCCAGGGGCAGCCCGGCGGCCCGCCGTTCGACCATGGCGACGAGCCCGGCGTGGTCGGTGGCCGCGGAGACGAGCAGATCCGCCTCGTCCTCGGCGAATACGCAGCCGACGGCGCGGAGTGTGGTGGCGATGGAGGAGACGACGTGCGACGAAACGTGAACCGACATGGGGCGGAGCCTTTCGGGGAAGCCGATGGGCGCTCCGCGGCCGACTATGTCGGGTCGGCCACGCGGTCGTGCGAAGTGAGCACCCGGTCTGACACAGCGTTGATGGGGCTCACCTCCTTGGTCGGTCCCGTACGGGGAGGCGTCACACTACCCCACCGGCGGCGCCCGACGACGCCCCTCGCCCGGTTCACCGTCCGGCGAAAGAAGCGTCGGGCCGAGGGTGCGACACCCGTCGGCCCTAACGACCTGGGGAGCGATGGGGAGTGGATCAGGGAGCGTCGTCATGCGGCTTCGATCGCAAGGCGGAGGAGGGAGTCGATGCGGCGCATCGACAACCGACGACAACGTCGCAAGCGGAGTCGCAGGGCGGCGCGAGCCCGCTCCCCATCGGTCCCCAGGTCGTAAGGCCACGTACAGCCGCTGCGACTGCGCCGACCAGCTCTTACAGCACCGGCAGCAGGTTCTTCAGCTCGAAGGCGGTGACCTCGCTGCGGTACTCCTCCCACTCCTGCTTCTTGTTGCGCAGGAAGAAGTCGAAGACGTGCTCGCCGAGCGTCTCGGCGACCAGTTCGCTCTTCTCCATCAGCGAGATCGCCTCGCCCAGGTTCTGCGGCAGCGGCTCGATGCCCATCGCGCGGCGCTCCGCGTCGGACAGCGCCCAGACGTCGTCGTCGGCGCCGGCCGGGAGTTCGTAGCCCTCCTCGATGCCCTTGAGGCCCGCGGCGAGCAGGACCGCGTAGGTCAGGTACGGATTGGCGCCGGAGTCGATGGAGCGGACCTCGACGCGGGCCGAACCGGTCTTGCCGGGCTTGTACATCGGGACGCGGATCAGCGCGGAACGGTTGTTGTGGCCCCAGCAGATGTACGAGGGGGCCTCGCCGCCGGCGCCCGCGGCGCGGGAGGAGCCGCCCCAGATGCGCTTGTAGGAGTTGACCCACTGGTTCGTCACGGCGGAGATCTCCGCGGCGTGGTTGAGCAGGCCGGCGATGAACGAACGGCCGATCTTGGAGAGCTGGTACTCCGCTCCCGACTCGTAGAAGGCGTTGCGGTCGCCCTCGAAGAGGGAGAGGTGCGTGTGCATGCCCGAACCGGGGTGCTCGGAGAACGGCTTCGGCATGAACGTCGCCTGCACGCCCTGCTCCAGCGCGACCTGCTTCATCACGAGGCGGAACGTCATGATGTTGTCGGCGGTGGAGAGCGCGTCCGCGTACCGCAGGTCGATCTCCTGCTGGCCGGGGGCGCCCTCGTGGTGGCTGAACTCGACCGAGATGCCCATGGATTCGAGCATGGTGATCGCCTGGCGCCGGAAGTCCATGCCGACGTTCTGCGGGGTGTGGTCGAAGTACCCGGAGCTGTCGGCGGGGGTGGGCCTGCTGCCGTCGACGGGCTTGTCCTTCAGCAGGAAGAACTCGATCTCCGGGTGGGTGTAGAAGGTGAAGCCCAGGTCGGAGGTCTTGGCGAGGATCCGCTTCAGGACGTAGCGCGGATCGGCGAAGGACGGCGAACCGTCGGGCATCAGGATGTCGCAGAACATCCGGGCCGTGCCGGGTGCCTCCGCGCGCCACGGCAGGATCTGGAACGTGCCCGGGTCGGGTTTGGCGATCATGTCGGACTCGTACACCCGGGCGAAGCCCTCGATGGCGGAGCCGTCGAAGCCGATTCCCTCGTCAAACGCCTGTTCCAGTTCGGCGGGGGCCACGGCGACGGACTTGAGGTAGCCGAGGACGTCGGTGAACCACAGCCGTACGAAGCGGATGTCGCGCTCCTCAAGCGTCCTGAGGACGAATTCCTGCTGCTTGTCCATAGCCACATCCTTGCAGTTCAGACGGTCTGTGCACCACCGCCCGGGGTAGGGGAGGAGCTCCAGTATCACGACCCGGGATTTCACCCAGATTACGCACATGGAGTGAGATGGAGCACCCGGCCACCCACTACGATCTGCGCCCATGGCACGCGTGGGGCGGAGCCGCTCGGCGGCGGCCCGGGGCGTGCCGGTTCCCCGGTCTTTTCCGTCCCTTCCCGCTTCCTCGCAGAAGGACCCGACGACATGAGCCTCGACCCTCGGACCCGCCCGGAGCAGATGCGCGACGCCGACCGCTCGCGTGACCGCCGCACCCGTGTCACGGCCATAGGCCTGAGCGTCCTCGTCGTCGTCGGCCTGGTCGGGCTCGGCTCGTACACCCTGCTGAACGAGTCCGAGGCGTCGGAGAACGAGCGGAGCGTCCGGGCGGACGACGCCAAGGCACCCGCGCCGGACCGGAACGGAGCGGGCCGGAACGAACCGGGGCCGGAACGGCCGGGGCGGAACGGGTCCGCCGACGGGCCGATCCGGGGGCTGAAGACGTGGGACGCGTCGAAGCTGACCCGCAACCACGTCGACGGGCCCGTCGCGTACCCCATGAAGCCCCCGGTCGGCGGCGACCACAACCCGGTGTGGATGAACTGCGACGGCGAGGTGTACGAGAAGGCGATCCCCGATGTGAACGCCGTGCACTCGCTGGAGCACGGAGCGGTGTGGGTGACGTACACGAACAGGGCCGCGGACGCCGACGTCACCGAGCTCGCCGAGCGGGTCGGCAGGACGCCTTACTCGCTGATGAGCCCGTACGAGGGCCAGGCCGGCGCGATCATGCTGACCGCCTGGGGCAACCAGCTGACGGTGGACGGCGCCGACGACCCGCGGGTCGACCGGTTCTTCGCGGCGTTCGTGCAGGGGCCGCAGACGCCCGAGCCCGGCGCGACGTGCTCGGGCGGGCTGGGGGCCTCGTGACCGGGGTACGGCGCGACCGGCGCATGGCAGTACGGGCGGCGGGCTCCGCCGCGCTGCTCGCGCTGCTGTTCGCGGGGGCGGCGACGGTCGCCTCCGCCCGGGACGACGGGGCCCGTGCCGACAGGGCGAGGGGCGACGGAGCGAGGGGCACCCGCTCCCCCGCCGCCCTCCACGTGCCCGGGGAGGACTCCGCGGACGCCGGGTTCGCCCGGGACATGGCGGTCCACCACCAGCAGGCCGTGGAGATGTCCTTCCTCGTGCGCGACCGCACCGGGGACGAGGAGGTGCGCCTCCTCGCGTACGACATCGCCAACACGCAGGCCAATCAGCGGGGCATGATGCTCGGCTGGCTGGACCTGTGGGAGCTGCCGAAGACGGCCCCGGGCGGGCAGGGGCCGATGGCCTGGATGGCGGACGACCACCCGGGACACGCGGGGCACGCCGGGCACGCGGGACGGGCGGGACACCCGCCCCGCGACGGTTCCCTCATGCCCGGCATGGCCACCCGGGCCGAACTGGACCGGCTCCGCACGGCGAGCGGCAGAAACGCCGAGGTCCTCTACCTCCGGCTGATGACCGACCACCACCGCGGCGGCGTCGACATGGCCCGCGGCTGCGTCCGGCTGTGCACGGTCGGGGCGGAGAAACGGCTGGCCCAGGGGATGATGGAGGCCCAGCGGTCCGAGCTGGACGCGATGGCCGCGATGCTGGAGGCGCGCGGGGCGAAGCCCCGGTCGTGAACGGCCCCGGGCTCCGGCGTCGACGTGCCGTCTGCCGTGCGACGACACTTCGACGCCGGGACCTGGCGGTTCCCTCCGGATCCCGAATACACCCGAACGGGCGATAGCGGTCGCACGTCCCGAACGGACGTACGACGATGGATGTTCTCGGGAGTGAACGGCATGCCCGTCGGCACGCAGGAGGAATCCCTCATGACCACTGCGAAGGACATCATGCACACCGGGGCCACCTGGATCCCCGCGCACGAGACGCTGGACCGGGCCGCGCAGCTGATGCGCGAGCATCACGTGGGCGCGCTGCCCATCTCGGCCAGCGGCGAACAGGACCGGATGATCGGCATCCTCACGGACCGCGACATCGTGCTCGGCTGCGTGGCGGAGGGACGCGATCCGTCGAAGGTGACCGCGGGCGACCTCGCCCACGGCACACCGCGCTGGATCGATTCCGACGCGAGCGTGGACATGGTCCTGGAGGAGATGCAGACCCACCAGATCCGTCGGCTTCCGGTCGTCGAGAACAAGAAACTGATCGGCATGATCAGCGAGGCCGACCTGGCGCGGCACCTCTCCGACGAACAGCTCGCCTGCTGGATGGAGAAGGTCTACGCCCGCGGTTGACGGGTCCACGCACCACACGCGTCCCGGACTCGCGCCCGGCGGCCCGGCACCCCGCCCCACGGGGGTCGCCGGGCCGCTGCGTGCCCGCCCCCGCCGAGCGGGCGGGCGGCCGTACGCCTCGCCCCGGCAGGGGCCGCGCACCCGCGCCGATACGTTTCCTCACAGCCCTGCCGGGCTTCCTCGCACCCCCGTCCGGCCCCCACGCGTCCGGGCGTCTCCCCGCGCGAGGGGTACCCAACCGGGGTAAGGTGCCGGACATGACCCTGAGTAGATGTGCGACATACGGACAGTTGTCCCTGTTCGTGGCGCTGCTCACCGGGATCGCCCACCTCCTCGCGGGTGTCGCGGCGCGGATGCCGTCGATGCCGTGGCCGGTCCCCCGGCCCGGTCCGGCCCTCCGCGCGCCGTCGTCGGTGCCGTGCGCGTCGGTGCTGTGCATATAGAAGGGGCGCCTCCCCCTTCTCAGCAGCCCGCCGTACCGACAACACCTCGAGGTGCTCTCCGTCATGCGCACTCCACCCACCCGACGCGCCGTGCTCGGCGCGGCCGCCGCCACCGCCGGTACGGCGTTCCTGGCCTCCTGCTCCGGCGAATCCGACCCGGACCGCCGCGCCCCGCAGAGCGGTGGCGCGAGCGCCGGCGGCCCGGAGCACGGCAGCGCGAACCACGGAATCCCCCACCACGGGAAGTCCTGGGACGAGTACGTCTCCCCCGACGGGAAGGAGGTCGCCGAAGCCGAGGCCGAACGACGCTCCGGTCCCCACCGGAAGTTCCACCTCACCGCCACCCCGTCCCGCCTGGACCTGGGCGGCGGCCTCGTCGTCGGCTCGTGGGCCTACGAGGCCCGGCTTCCCGGCCGGGAGCTGCGGTTCACGGTGGGCGACAACGTGGCGCTCACGCTCGCCAACCACCTCCCGGAGGCCACCACGCTGCACTGGCACGGCCTCAACGTGCGCAACGACATGGACGGCGTCCCCGACCTCACGCAGCGGCCGATCAAGCCGGGCGAGGAGTTCTCCTACCGCTTCAAGGTGCCGCACCCGGGGACGTACTGGTTCCACCCGCACACGGGCGTCCAGCAGGACCGGGGGCTGTACGCCCCCCTGATCGTGGAGGACCCGAAGGAGACGCTGAAGTACGACAAGGAATGGGTGGTCGTCCTCGACGACTGGGTCGACGGGGTGGGCGGCTCCACCCCGGACGCGGTGCTCGACGAGCTGAGCGGCGGCCGGGGCGGCATGGACCACAGCGGGAAGCGCCACGGCTCCATGAACCACGCCCACGGGGCGGACGAGACGGACGAGGAGGGCAGGGCGGACGAGACGGACGGCAAGAACGACGCGGACGACGCCCGTCGCGGCGGCCCCTCCGGTTCGCCCGGCTCCCCCAAGTCCCCCGGGCGGCGCTCCGGACCCTCGCGGATCATGCGGCACGGCTTCAGCGAACTGCTCGACAGCCACGGCGGCAACGTCGACTACCCGTACTACCTGATCAACGGCCGCATCCCCAAGGCCCCCACCACGTTCCTCGCCAAGCCCGGCGAACGCATCCGGCTGCGCATCATCAACGCGGGCGGCGACACCGCCTTCCGGGTCGCGCTCGGCGGCCACCGGATGACGATCACCCACACCGACGGCTACCCGGTCCAGCACACCACGACGGACGCCCTGGTGCTGGGCATGGGAGAGCGGTACGACGTGATCGTCACCGCCAAGGACGGGGTGTTCCCGCTGACCGCGCTCGCCGAGGGCAAGCGGGCGACGGCCCTGGCGCTGCTGCGCACCGGGATGGGCACGCCGCCCGCCGCCCATGTGCGGCCCAAGGAGCTGAACGGGAAGCTGGTCGAGGCCACGCAGCTGTCGCCGCACCCGTCCGTGGCCCTGTCCGCCCGGAAGCCCGACCGGACCATCCGCTACAAGCTGACCGGCACGATGAAGGCGTACGACTGGGGCTTCGACCACGAGCCGTACTCGCCGGACCGGCGCCGCCCGGTCGCGGCGGGCGAGCGTGTGCGGCTGGAGTTCTTCAACATCACCTCGATGTGGCACCCCGTCCATCTGCACGGGCACTCGTTCGGGCTGGTGGGGGCGGCGGGGCCGACGCACCGCGCGTCGCACCGGCGCGAGTGGCAGTGGGCGCGCAAGGACACCGTGATCGTCCGGCCGAACAGTTCCGTTTCGATGGAGTTCGAGGCGGACAATCCCGGCCTGTGGATGCTCCACTGCCACAACATCTACCACTCGGACGTGGGCATGATGTCGGTCCTCGGCTACCTCCGCTGATCCCCACGGACCCCGTCGCGCCCCTCGCCCCGGCAGGGTGCCCGGCGGCGCCCGCGCTCCCCGCAGGGACATCGCGTCAGTCAGACGATTACACTGGTGCGCGTGCCTCAACTACGTCTCGCACTGAATCAGATCGACTCGACCGTCGGTGATCTCTCCGGCAACGCCGAGTCGGTCGTCCACTGGACCCGGCACTCCGCCGAACAGGGCGCCCATCTGGTGGCGTTCCCCGAGATGATGCTGACCGGCTACCCCGTCGAGGACCTGGCCCTGCGGTCGTCCTTCGTCGAGGCGTCGCGCCGGGCGCTGCGCACGCTCGCCGCCCGGCTCGACGCGGAGGGGCTCGGGGAGCTGCCGGTCGTCGTCGGCTACCTCGACCGTTCCGAGACGGCCCAGCCGCGCTACGGCCAGCCTGCGGGCGCCCCGCAGAACGCCGCCGCCGTGCTGCACCGCGGGCAGGTCGCGCTGACCTTCGCCAAGCACCACCTCCCGAACTACGGCGTCTTCGACGAGTTCCGCTACTTCGTGCCGGGCGACTCGATGCCGGTGGTACGGGTGCACGGCGTGGACGTGGCGCTGGCGATCTGCGAGGACCTCTGGCAGGACGGCGGCCGGGTGCCGGCCGCGCGGGCGGCGGGCGCGGGGCTGCTGCTGTCCATCAACGCCTCTCCGTACGAGCGGGACAAGGACGACACCCGGCTGGAACTGGTCCGCAAGCGGGCCCAGGAGGCCGGCTGCACCACCGCGTACCTCGCGATGATCGGCGGCCAGGACGAGCTGGTCTTCGACGGCGACTCCATCGTCGTCGACCGCGACGGCGAGGTGATCGCCCGTGCCCCGCAGTTCGCCGAGGGCTGCGTGGTCCTCGACCTGGACCTGCCGGCCGCCGCGACCGGGGCCGACGCGGCGTCGGGCGTGGTGAACGACGGGCTGCGGATCGACCGCCTGGTGCTCTCCGAGGACCCCCTCCCCGCGTACGAGCCGGAGCTGGCCGGGGGGTACGCCGAACGGCTCGACGACGACGAGGAGCTGTACTCGGCGCTGGTCGTGGGCCTGCGGGCGTATGCCGCGAAGAACGGCTTCCGCAGTGTGCTGATCGGGCTGTCCGGCGGCATCGACTCGGCACTGGTCGCGGCCATCGCCTGCGACGCGCTGGGCGCGCAGAACGTGTACGGCATCTCGATGCCGTCCAAGTACTCCTCGGACCACTCCAAGGGCGACGCGGCCGAACTGGCCCGCCGCACCGGGCTGAACTTCCGCACCGTACCGATCGAGCCGATGTTCGACGCCTACATGGAGTCGCTGGGGCTCACCGGCCTCGCCGAGGAGAACCTCCAGTCCCGGCTGCGCGGCACGATGCTGATGGCGGTCTCCAACCAGGAGGGCCAGATCGTCCTCGCGCCCGGCAACAAGTCCGAGCTGGCGGTCGGCTACTCGACGCTGTACGGCGACTCGGTCGGGGCGTACGGGCCGATCAAGGACGTCTACAAGACGTCGGTCTTCCGGCTCGCGAAGTGGCGCAACCGCGCCGCCGAGGAGCGCGGCCAGACCCCGCCGATCCCGGAGGCGTCCATCACCAAGCCGCCCAGCGCCGAGCTGCGCCCGGACCAGGTCGACACGGACTCGCTGCCCGACTACGACGTGCTGGACCGGATCCTGGAGCTGTACGTCGACCAGGACCGGGGGCTGGCCGACATCGTCGCGGCGGGCTTCGACGAGGCGCTGGTGGCGAGGACCCTGCGGATGGTGGACACGGCGGAGTACAAGCGGCGGCAGTACCCGCCGGGCACGAAGATCTCCCCGAAGGGCTTCGGCAAGGACCGCCGTCTGCCGATCACCAACCGGTGGCGCGAATCGGCCTGAGCGACGGGACGGCGGGCCGTCGTGGGCGGGCCCGGCAACGACCGGCCCGGCAGCGGCGGCCCCGTCGTCCGCGGACCCGGCAGGCGGGCAGTACTCCGGTGAGCCGCGGTGCGTCGCCGTGCCGCGATGCCGGTGAGCCGCGGCCTCGCGCTCCCCGTCGCCCGCCCGGACACGCCCGCGCTCCCCGGATCCGAACGCCGGGGCCGGGCGGGCCGGGAGCGAGTGCGCGTCAGAGCTGGACGCGCGCCGCGATGGGGAGGTGGTCGCTGTCCGTCGCCGGGAGCGTCCACGACGACACCGGCTCGACGCCCTTCACGAGGATCTGGTCGATCCTCGCCATCGGGAAGGACGCCGGCCAGCTGAAGCCGAAGCCGTCGCCCGCCGCGCCCTGGGTGGACCGCAGCTGCGAGGTGACCGCGTTGAGCGAGCGGTCGTTCATCGTCCCGTTGAGGTCGCCGAGCAGGATCACCCGGTCGAGCCGTTCGTCGGCGATGGCCTCGCCCAGGGTGTCGGCGCTGTTGTCGCGCTGGTTGGCGGTGAACCCGGCGTGCAGCTTGACGCGTACGGACGGCAGGTGGGCGACGTAGACGGCGACGTCGCCCCCGGACGTCGTCACCGTGGCACGCAGTGCCCGGGGCCAGCCCATCTTGATGTCGACCGGCCGGGCGTCGCGCATCGGGTGCTTGCTCCACAGGCCGACGGTGCCCTGCACCGAGTGGTACGGGTAGCGGTCGGCGAGCGCCGCCTCGTACTTCGCCACCTCGTCGTTCGGCAGTTCCTCCAGGGCGATGACGTCGGCGCCGGAGTCCGCGACCTTGCGGGCGGTGCCCGCGGGGTCGGGGTTGTCGGCGTTGACGTTGTGGCTGGCCACGGTGAGGTCGCCGCCCTCGGCCGACTTGCCGGTGAGCAGACCGCCGAACAGGTTGAGCCAGACCGCGACCGGCAGCAGCAGGGCGATCAGCGCGGTCGCCGAGCGGCGCACCAGGGCCAGGACCAGCAGCAGCGGGACGACCACGCCGATCCACGGCAGGAACGTCTCGGTGAGGCTGCCCAGGTTGCCGACGGCGTTCGGGATCTGCGCGTGGAAGACCATCACGAGGGTCACGAGGACCGAGCAGACGGCCAGGACGACACCGCGCCGCCAGATGCCTCTGGCCCGGCTCCACCGGTCGCGCAGGTCCCGGACACGGGGCCCGGTGCTCCGCGTCTCCGCGCGGTCGTTCCCGGTGTCCGCTCCGTACGCCTGCACCATCGCGCTGTCCTCACTGCCTTGCCGTACGTGTCGCCGCGCTCCCGACCCTAGGCGATGCGCGGCTGTGTTCCCGACCGTCCACGACGGCGGTACTGCCACAAGGACGAAGGGCGGGGGCCGATGAGTTCCGACGGGGCGGGCTCCGCCGGGGCTTGTGACAGAACGATCACACTCCACGGGTCCCGGTCGCGTTCACTCACCGGTCTCCCCCGGCCTTCCCCCGTCGGCCTCACTCCCACGGGTCCCGGGCACGGGCGCCGTCACCCCCATGGGCCCGGTCGGGTCAGGGGCGGGCCGGTGCCAGCCCCTCGCACAGGACCCGGATGATGCGGTCGGCGAGGTCCTCGGGCAGGGGCGCGTCGGGGTGGTGGATGGTGCGGACGAGCATGGGCCCGAGGAACAGGTCGTTCAAGAGCTCCACGTCCAGGTCCCCGCGGAGTTCGCCCGCGTCGACCGCCCGCCGCACGGCGGCCAGCATGGCGGCGTGGTGGGGCGCGATGACCGTGCGCCGGTACTCGGACCACAGCTTGGGGTGGCTCTTCATCTGGGCGAAGACGTTGTGGAGCAGGGCGGAGGAACGCTGGGCGAGGCCGCGCCTGCGCATCGAGTCCAGCAGCAGCCGCAGGTCGTCGAGGCCGGCGGTGCCGGAGACGACGGGTTCCGGGGGCCCGATGTGGCGCAGGACGTCGACGAAGAGTTCCTCCTTGCCGCTCCAGCGCCGGTAGATGGTCGCCTTGCCGACCCCGGCGGTCCTGGCGATCCGCTCGATGGACAGGGCGGCGAGGGGCTCGCCGGCCTCCAGCAGCCCGACGACGGCGTCGAGGATCGCCCGCTCGGCCGCCGCGCTGCGCGGTCGGCCCCTGCGCGGTTCCGGATCCTTCCCGGCCGGGCGGTCCCGGTCCGGGACCTGTGCCTGTGCCCTCACGTGCATCCACCTCTCGCCGCACCGTCCGCCGCACCGATTCTCGCCGACGGCGACGGCGCCCCGGTGTGCCGCCCTCGGGGGCCGGGGGCCGGGCCGGTCCCCGGGGCGGCGTTTCCCGGTCCTCCGGAATCCTCCGTTCCAGGAGGACTCCGGAGGCGTTCTCAGTCCTCCGCGACCGTCACCGGCGCGCCCCGGCCCGTACGGACGGACGCCCCTTCCCCGTCGGCCCCTCGGGGCGCCCGGCCGACGGGCGCCCTGCCCGGCAGGAACAGCGCGACCACGAGCGCGCCCACCAGGGCGACGCCTGCCGAGCAGAGGGCGGTGATGTGCATGGCGTCCAGGAACGCGTCGTGCGCCGCCGTGACCAGCGGAGCGCCCGCGGGACCCATTCTCTCCGCGACGGCGAGCGTCGCCTCGATCGACTCGCCCGCCACGTCCCTGGCACCGGCCGGGAGCGCGTCGAGATGCCCCTCGATGCCGCCGCGGTAGACGGTGGACAGCACCGAGCCGAGCACGGCGATCCCGAGCGCTCCGCCGACCTGCCGGAACGTGTTGTTGACGGCAGATCCGGAGCCCGCCCTCTCCCGGGGCAGCGTCTGCATGACGGAGACCGTGACCGGCGTCATCACGTGCGCCATGCCCGTGCCCTGGACGAAGAACAGCACGCACAGCACCCAGACCGGTGTGGTGGCGTCGAACAGGGCGAACGCCGCGAGCCCGCACGCGACCATCAGCAGGCCGACGGTGCACACCGCGCGGGCGCCGAACCGGTCCACGACCAGCCGCGCGCGCGGCGCGAAGACCATCTGGGCGGCGGCCAGCGGAAGGATCAGCAGACCGGCCTGGAGCGCGGTCCAGCCCCGCACGCTCTGCATGTAGAACGCGGAGAAGAAGGTCACGCCCATCAGCGCGAAGAAGATCAGCGCGATGGCGGCGACGGCCGCGGCGAACGGCGGCTGCCTGAAGTACGTGACGTCCAGGGCGGGATGGCTGCTGCGCCGCTCGTGCCACACGAACGCGGCCAGGACGGCCAGGCCGCCGACGATCGGGAGGAGCACCGCGGCGTCCGTGAAGTCGCCGAGTTCGCCGCCGCGGATGATGCCGTAGACCAGCAGGACCAGGCCGACGACGGAGAGCAGGACTCCGAGCGGGTCGGTCCGGCCAGGCTTCGGGTCCTTGGAGTCGGGCACCAGCAGCACCATCGCGATCAGGGCGACGACCACCACGGGAACGTTGACGAGGAAGATCGAGCCCCACCAGAAGTGTTCGAGCAGCAGCCCGCCGGTGATCGGGCCGATCGCGATGCCGAGGCCGACGCTGCCGGCCCAGATGCCGATGGCCTTGGGCTGCTCGTCGCGCTCGAAGACGTTCATCAGGACGGCGAGCGTGGCCGGCATGACGAACGCGGCGCCGAAGCCCATGACGGCACGCCAGGTGATCAGCTCACCGGGCGAGCCGGACAGGGCGGCCAGGGCCGAGCCGACGCCGAAGACGAGGATGCCGAAGAGCAGCACCTTCTTGCGGCCGACCCGGTCGCCGAGCAGCCCCGCGGTGAACAGGAGCCCGGCGAAGACGAGCGTGTAGGAGTTGATGGCCCACTCCAGCTCGCTCTGGGTGGCACCGATGCCGGTGGGTGCGGGACTGGCGATGGTCTTGACCGCGACGTTCAGGATCGAGTTGTCCAGAACCACGATGAGCAGGCTGAACATCAGAACGGCGAGGATCGCCCAACGGCGGCGGTGGACCGCCTCGGGGACTTGGGGCAGGGCGGTGCGAGCGCCCGACGGTATGGACATGGCCGGGAGCCTACCCGAATTCGATACGAGACCGTCTCGTATAGGTAAGCCCGCGGGGAGGGGGTCCTGCGCCGAGGGCGGGGCGCCGCGCCGGGGCCCGCGGTACGCGCTTGTGCGAGCCCACTTCCCGCGGGCGGGCACGGGATGCCACCATGGAACCGGTCCGGGGACGCCGTCAGGGCGCCTCGAGATGACGAAGGAGCCGTAGGCACATGTCGCTTCAGGCTGCGCGGAACACGTCCGCCACATCCGACGCGGGAGCCGCCACCGACAGCAGCAAGGCGCTGTACGGGGGCAAGAGCACCCGCCGCATCACCGTCCACGACATCGCCGCCGCCACCGGGCGCGGCGAGAAGTGGCCCATGCTCACCGCGTACGACGCGATGACCGCGTCCGTCTTCGACGAGGCCGGTATCCCGGTCCTGCTCGTCGGCGACTCGATGGGCAACTGCCACCTCGGATACGAGACCACCGTGCCCGTCACGATGGACGAGATGGCGGTCCTCTCCGCCGCCGTCGTACGGGGCACCAGGCGCGCGCTGATCGTCGCCGACCTGCCCTTCGGGGCGTACCAGGAGGGCCCCGTCCAGGCCCTGCGCAACGCCACCCGGCTGATCAAGGAGTCCGGCGTCGGCGCGGTCAAGCTGGAGGGCGGCGAGCGCAGCCACGAGCAGATCCGGCTGCTGGTCGGCGCCGGCATCCCGGTGATGGCCCACATCGGCCTGACCCCGCAGTCCGTGAACGCGATGGGCTACCGGGTGCAGGGCCGCGGCGAGGAGGCCGCGCAGCAGCTGCTGCGCGACGCCAAGGCCGTGCAGGACGCGGGCGCGTTCGCCGTCGTCCTGGAGCTCGTACCGGCCGAGCTGGCCGCCGAGATCACCCGCACGCTGCACATCCCGACCGTCGGCATCGGCGCCGGTCCGGACACGGACGCCCAGGTGCTGGTCCACACCGACATGGTCGGACTGACCGGCGGCAGGACGCCGCGCTTCACCAAGCAGTACGCGAATCTGCGCAAGGTGCTGGGCGACGCGGCGAAGGAGTACGCGGAAGAGGTCGTCGGCGGCGCCTTCCCGGCCGCCGAGCACACCTTCCACTAGTAGGGCATGTTTCGAAAGCAGCGTCGCCCGGCACAGGCCACCGCCCGCACCACCGACAGCCCGCCGACCTCCCCCATCGGCGGGCTGTCGGCCTTCCGCCGGTCCGTCCCACGGTCCGTCGTCGACGCCTTGTCGGCCCCGTGTCGGCCCCGTGTCGGTCTGTTGTCGGCGGACTGTCGGTGGCGCCTGTTCCCATGGTGGGCATGACGCGAAACGACAAGAACCCGAGGAACGGCACCAATGCCGTGGAGGTCCGGGGGCTGGTCAAGCACTACGGCTCGACCAAGGCTCTGGACGGCGTGGACCTCGACGTCCGCGAGGGCACCGTGCTCGGTGTGCTCGGTCCCAACGGCGCGGGCAAGACCACCCTCGTGCGCTGCCTGTCCACCCTGATCGTCCCCGACGCCGGGCACGCCGTCGTGGCGGGCTACGACGTGGTGAAGCAGCCCCGGCAGCTGCGCCGCACCATCGGACTGACCGGGCAGTACGCCTCGGTCGACGAGAAGCTGTCCGGCTGGGAGAACCTCTACATGATCGGGCGGCTGCTCGATCTGTCGCGCAAGGCCGCCCGCGCCCGGGCCGACGAGCTGCTGGAGCGGTTCTCGCTCACCGACGCGGCCCGGCGCGCCGCGATGGACTACTCCGGCGGCATGCGGCGCCGCCTCGATCTGGCCGCTTCGATGATCGGCCGCCCGGCCGTCCTCTACCTGGACGAGCCGACGACGGGGCTCGACCCCCGGACCCGCAACGAGGTCTGGGACGAGGTGCAGAGGATGGTCGCGGAGGGCGCGACGGTCCTGCTCACCACCCAGTACATGGAGGAGGCGGAGCAGCTCGCGAACGAGCTCACCGTCATCGACAGGGGACGGATCATCGCCAACGGCGGGGTCGACGAGCTCAAGGCGAAGGTGGGCGGGCGCACCCTGCAGATCCGCCCCTCGGACCCGGCGCAGCTGCCCGCGATGGCGCAGGCGCTGCGGGAGACCGGTCTGGACGGGGTCGCGGGCGCGCAGGCGGTCCCGGACGAGGGACTGCTGTACGTGCCGATCCTCAGCGACGAGCAGCTGACCGCCGTCATCGGCCTGCTCGGCGCCCGGGGCTACCCGCTGGCGCACGTCGCCACCGCACTGCCCAGCCTGGACGAGGTGTTCCTGGCCATCACCGGCGAGAAGAGCGCTTCCGCCACCGACACGATCCCCGCGGAGGTCGCGGCATGAGCACGAGTACGACGATCCAGCAGCCCGTCACGACCGGGCAGGCCCCGTCCGCCGCGCCGAGGGCGCTCGCCGGCGAGGGCCGGATCGGGCTGCGCGCCAACCTGCGGCACATCGGCGCGCTGATGCGGCGCAACGTGCTCCAGATCAAGAAGGATCCGGAGTCGATGTTCGATGTGCTGCTGATGCCCATCGTCTTCATCCTGCTGTTCGTGTACGTCTTCGGCGGGTCCATCGGCGCGAGTCTGGGCGGCGACCGGCAGACGTACATCAACTACGTGGTCCCGGGCATGATGGCGATGCTGGGCATGAACATCGCCACCGCGGTCGGCACCGGGGTCAACGAGGATTTCCGCAAGGGGGTCATGGACCGGTTCCGGACGATGCCGATCGCCCGGTCGTCGGTGCTCGTCGCGAAGATCGTGGTCGAGCTGGGCCGGATGATGGTGGCCACGGCGATCCTGCTGGGCATGGGCTTTCTGCTCGGCATGGAGCTGAAGACCTCGGTGCTCGGCCTGCTCGCGGCGGTCGGCCTCTCGATGGTGTTCGGCGCCGCGATCATGTGGATCTTCATCCTGCTGGGGCTGTCGCTGAAGTCCGCCCAGGCGGTGCAGGGGATGGGGTTCCTGGTGCTGATGCCGCTTCAGTTCGGTTCCTCGATCTTCGCCCCGACCGCCACCATGCCCGGCTGGCTCCAGGCGTTCACCGACTACAACCCGCTGTCCAACCTGGCGGACGCGGCGCGCGGGCTGATGATCGGCGGGCCGGTCGCCCACGCGACGTGGCTCACGCTCGGCTGGGCGGTGGCGATCAGCGCGGTGGCGGCCCCCCTGGCGGTCTCGAAGTTCCGCAGGAAGAGCTGAACCGGTGCGGGTCGAAGGGCGCGCCCGGTACGTGCCGGACGCGGGTGCGCGCACCGGACGGCCGGGCGGCGGTTCAGTCCCGCTCCGGTCCGTACGTCTCGGCGAGGGCGGTGGCCTCCTCCATGGAGAGGCCGCCGCCCTCGGCGTACGCCGTGGCGTAGGCGTTCCGGCCGAGGACGGCGAGGGCCAGTTCCTCCACCCGGGCGTAGTCGTCGCGTTCCATGGACGTCGGCGCGTGTCCCAGGGGCAGCAGCGCCCGGCCGGCCCCCAGCAGCCGGGCCGCGAGTGCGGCCCGCCGTTCGCCGCCGATCCCGGCGAGCGCCCGCGCGACGGAGACGAGGTGGATGACGGACATCTGCGGAGCCACCATCTGCGACAGCCGGTCGTGGGACCGCCGCAGCGCCTCCAGGGACCGGGGCAGGGCCTCGGCGTAGCGCCCCTCCTGGTTGTCGAGCCAGGCCAACGTGCCCAGCAGGAACCCTTCGAAGATGGCCAGTGTCTCGGAGATGAACTCCTCGCGCAGCAGGGTCAGTTGCTCGCGCGCCTCGGCCGTGCGTCCGGTGCGGCCCAGCCACAGCGCGAGGTAGATCCGGGCGGCGGGGATCGCCTCGTGACCGGCGTGGCGCCCCTCCGTCAGCACCTGGCGCAGAATCGTCTCGCCCTCGTCGCCGCGGCCGAGTTCGGTGAGGGCGGAGGCGTATCTGGTGCGCAGGACCGACACCTGTGACTGGGCGCCGAGCTTCTCCGCGTAGCCGATGGCGGCCTGGAAGTCCTCGGCGGCCCGCGCGTACTCGCCGTGCTTCTCGTTGGCCTCTCCCCGGGAGGAGAACGCTTCGGCGACTCCCCAGTCGTCACCGAGCCGACGGAAGATCTCCAGGCTCTCGTCGGCGTCCGCGTGCGCGGCGCCCGCCCATTCGGGGCGGTTGGCCAGGATGTTGGCCCGCATCTGGAGCGCCCCCGCGAGTTCCCACGCGTAGCCGAGCTCCCGGCTGGCCCGGACGGTCTCGTCGAGCAGCGTGCGCAGGTCGTCGACCCCGCCGGTCATCATGACCGCGAAGAACCAGAGCGATCCGGGGGCGCGGCAGGTCTGCGGCTGTCCCGCGCGGTAGGTGGCCGCGATGATCCGCAGCCGGGCCATGCCCTGTTCGTCGGCCCACACGTCCTTGGAGTGGTCCATGCTGACCAGCTGGACCAGGGCCACCTGGCGCCGCGCCTCCTGGAGCAGTTCGGGCGACATGGGCGGCGGGGCGTCGGTGCAGCGCTCGTGGAGGGAGGGCGCGGGTTCGGCGGGCCCGGCGAAGGGGTCGGGGCCCAGCGCGGCCACCGCGTCGGCCCATTGCAGGCCCTCGGCGCGCAGATCGCGCATCTGCCAGTACCAGCACAGCGACAGCACCATGCAGAGCGCCTCCTGCTCGTCGCGGGCGGCGACGGCCCGGCGCAGGGCGGTGCGGAGGTTCTCGTAGTCGCGCTGGAGGCGGTCGATGGCGGCCCGCTGCCCGGCGCCGCGCAGCAGCGGGTCGGTGGTGCGTGCCAGCTCCCGGAAGTACACCAGGTGGCGCCGTTCCACGGCGTCCCGTTCCGCCGCCTCGTCGAGCCGTTCGGCGGCGTACTCGCCCACGGTCTCCAGCAGCCGGTAGCGCATCTCGCCGTCCTCGGCGGGCGCGGCGACGACGAGGGACTTGTCGACGAGCGAGCCGAGCAGTCCGGCGACCTCGCGCGCGCCACCGGGATCCTGCGCGCAGACGGCCTCGGCGGCGGCGAGGGTGCAGCCGCCCGCGAAGACGGACAGACGGCGCAGGACGGCGCGTTCGGACGCGTCGAGCAGTTCCCAGGACCAGTCGACGACGGCGCGCAGCGTCTGCTGGCGGGGCAGTACGGTACGGGCTCCGCTGGTGAGCAGGCGGAACCGGTCGTCGAGCCGGTCGGCGATCTGGCGCGGGGTGAGCATCCGCAGCCTGGCGGCGGCGAGTTCGATGGCGAGCGGCAGCCCGTCGAGGCGGCGGCAGATCTCCGCGGCGGCCTTGGCGGTCTCCTCGTCGGCGTCGGTCCGGAAGCCGGGCCGGGCCGCGGCGCCCCGTTCGGCGAGCAGCCGCAGCGCCATCGCGTCGGGCAGCGGATCGACGGGCCGGACGAACTCGCCGGGCACGCCCAGGGGTTCACGGCTGGTGGCCAGCACGGTGAGCTGCGGGCAGCGGGCGAGCAGGTGGTCGGCGAGGGCGGCGGCGGCCCCGACGAGATGCTCGCAGTTGTCCAGGAGCAGGAGCATCCGGCGCCGGGAGCAGTGTTCGGTGAGGCGCACGAGCGGGTCGCCCGCGTTGCCCTCGGCGACCCGCAGTTCCTCGGCACCGGCCCCGCGCAGCACGGTCTCGCGGGCGCCGAGCGCGGTCAGCACGGCCTCCGGTACGGCCTCCGGGTCGTCGACGGGGGCGAGTTCGGCCAGCCAGACGCCGTCGGGCCAGGCGGCGCCGAAGGACTCGGCGGCCTCCTGGGAGAGCCGGGTCTTCCCGGCGCCGCCGGGGCCGAGGAGGGTGACCAGCCGGGCGCGCGCCAGGTCCTCGCGCAGGGCCTCGATGTCGTTCTCGCGCCCGACGAAGCTGGTGAGCCGGGCTCTCAGGTTTCCGCGCGGGGCGGCGAGGGCTTCCCGCGGCGCGCCGGTGCCTCCGGCCGGTGCGGCGGCGGTGGGCCGGGGTGCGGGAGGCCGTGACGGCCCGGCCGGGTTCTTCCCGCCCGTCGCGTCCTGCTCCAGCAACTCGGCGTGCAGGGCGCGCAGTTCGGGGCCGGGGTCGGTGCCGAGCCGGTCGGCGAGCACGGTGCGCACCTCTTCGTACGCGGCCAGCGCCTCGGCCGGGCGCCCGGCGTCGCGCAGGGCCCGCAGCCGCAGCGCCTGGAGCGGCTCGTCGATCGGGTGCTCGGCGCAGAGCGCGACCAGTTCGGGCAGGGTCTCCTCGGCACGGCCGAGGGCGAGTGCCGCGGTGATCCTGGTGCGGCGGGCGTCCAGCCGCCGGGCCGTCCAGCGGGCCGCGACGGCGCCGCGGTCGGGCAGATCGGCCAGGACCGGGCCGCGCCACAGGGCGAGGGCGTCGTCGAGCGCGGCCAGGGCCTTCGCCGGGTCCCCCTCCGACAGGGCCCGCGCCCCCTCCCCCGCGAGCCGCTCGAAGCGGTAGAGATCGACCTCGTCCGGGGCGGCGGCCAGCCGGTAGCCGCTCTCCCCGGACGTGACCGCCCCACGCCCGAGGGCCCGCCGCAGCCGCCCCACGAGCGCCTGGAGCGCGCCCACCGCATCGGCCGGCGGGTCGCCGTCCCACACCTCGTCGACGAGCACCGCGGCGGGGACGGAGCGGCCCGGACGCAGGGCGAGGGCGGCGAGCAGGGCACGCAGCCGCGCGCCGCCGACGGAGACGGCGGCGCCGTCGTCACGGAGTGCCTGGGTGGTTCCGAGGATGCTGTAGCGCACTCGCCCATTCTCCGCGACCGGGAGCGGCGGCAGGACACACGTGCGACACGTGCCCGGTTCGGCGTCGCCGAAGGCGCCCGTCCCGGCGCCCGCGGCCGCGAGGCGCTCCCCGCCCGCGGCCTCGACCCCGTTCCTCAACCAGGGAGGGACGACGGCGAGTTCGCGGCACACCACGGGCCGCCCGCCCTCGGCCGCGCTCCCGGACGGCGACCGGCCGGGGCCGACGAAATTCCCTTTGGTCTAGACCTTGACTGCGATCAACGGGGAGGGTTCAGTGTCCGAAAGCATCCTTCGGCGCGGCCTGCACAGGTTGGCCCGGCTCCCACCGGGTCTATCCGTCATGCCCGCGTCATACGGGCATGCCCACCTCCGAGGGACATGTCCGCGTCGCACGAAAGGGAACCCTGTGCTCAGAAATCGTATGAAGGCGCTGCTGACCGGCCTGGCGGCCGTCGGATCGCTGGCCGCGACGGCCCTCGTGCCCGCGACGGCGAGCGCCGCCGAGGCCCCGGCGCCGGCGGACGAGTGCGCCATTGCCCCCGCCTGGTCCAAGGGCGCCAACTACCAGGCGCGCGACATCGTCAAGTACACCGACGGGAAGATCTACGTCGCCCAGCGCGACAACCCGGGCTACGACCCGACGGTGAGCACCTACTACTGGGCGCCGTACACCTGCGGCACCGGGGGCAACCCGTACCCGAACAGCTTCGTGGTGAGCGAGGCGCAGTTCGACCAGATGTTCCCGAACCGGAACCCGTTCTACACGTACAAGGGCCTGACGGACGCCATGAAGGCGTTCCCCAAGTTCGCCCACACCGGCAACGACACGATGCGCAAGCAGGAGGCCGCGGCCTTCCTCGCGAATGTCAGCCACGAGACCGGCGGCCTGTACTACATCAAGGAGGTCAACGAGGCGAACTACCCGCACTACTGCGACTGGAACCAGCCCTACGGCTGCCCGGCCGGCCAGTCCGCGTACTACGGGCGGGGCCCGATCCAGCTGAGCTGGAACTTCAACTACAAGGCCGCGGGCGACTTCCTCGGGATCGACCTGCTGAACGAGCCCGAGCAGGTGGAGACGGATCCGGCCGTCGCCATGATGACGGGCCTGTGGTACTGGAACACCCAGAACGGCCCCGGCCCGATCACCGGCCATGACGCCATGGTGAGCGGGGCCGGCTTCGGCCAGACGATCCGTTCGATCAACGGCGCGCTGGAGTGCGACGGCGGCAACCCCCGCCAGGTCGAGAGCCGGATCAACCGGTACAAGGAGTTCACCGGGATCCTCGGCGTGCCGACGGGCTCCAGCCTCTCCTGCTGACGCCGCCGCGTCCTTCCTCTCCCTTTCCTCGTCCTTCCTTCCCTTCCGTTCCCCGACGGACCGCCGCGGGCCGGGCACCCTTCCCGGCCCGCGGCCTCGTCGTCGGCCCGCATCCACGCCTCCGGGGGACCGGCCGCCCGTAGGCTCGGCCCCATGGTCACTGCATCGCACCAGCGCATCAGCCCGGTCTTCCTCGGCATCGTCGCCGTCACGGCGGTGTCGGGCTGGGCCGTGTGGACGGGCTTCGCGGAGCTGCCCGGGATCGCGGTCTTCCTCTTCGTGACGGCGGCGTGGGTGGTGTCGCTGTGCCTGCACGAGTACGCGCACGCCCGTACCGCGCTGCACAGCGGGGACATCTCCGTCGGCGCGAAGGGCTATCTGACCCTGAATCCGCTCAAGTACACCCACGCGCTGCTCAGCATCGTGCTGCCGGTGCTGTTCGTGATCATGGGCGGGATCGGTCTCCCGGGCGGTGCCGTGTTCATCGAGCGGGGCCGGATCCGCGGGCGCTGGCGGCACAGCCTGATCTCGGCGGCGGGCCCGCTGACGAACGTACTGTTCGCGGTCGTGTGCACGGCGCCGTTCTGGCTGCGCGCGCTCGACGGCGTGCCGGTGACCTTCCGTCACGCACTGGGCTTCCTGGCGCTGCTCCAGGTCACCGCCGCGATCCTGAACTTCCTGCCGGTCCCGGGGCTGGACGGGTACGGGGTGATCGAGCCCTGGCTCTCGTACCGCGTCCGCCGCCAGGCCGAGCCGTTCGCCCCGTTCGGACTGATCGCCGTGTTCGCCCTCCTGTGGATCCCGGGGATCAACGTGGCGTTCTTCGACGCGATCCACGCCCTGCTGCGGGCGCTGGGCGTCGACGACTTCACGACGTACTGCGGCTGGGACGCCTACCGGTTCTGGCGGTCGGCCGATCCGGTCTGCGCGGTCCAGGGCTGACCGACGGCGTCCGGGCCGACGGGGCCGACGGCCCGGACGGCCGGAGTCGTCACGGCGACGGGGCTCAGCCCGTGGCGGTCCCGGCGCGGTGCCGGCGCAGGTAGAACCACGCCATGTTGGACGAGAGCCCGGCCAGCAGCACCCAGACGATCCCGAGCCAGCTGCCCTGGACGAACGAGAACACGGCCGCGACGACGGCCAGGACGCAGGCGGCGATGGCGTAGAGAGCGAGTCGGGGCATGGGAGTCGGCTCCTGTCCGGAGTGGTGCACGGTCCCATCCAGTGTCCCCCATGCCCCTTTCCGCCCGTCGCAGGGTGGCCCGGAAACGGGGCCGGACCGGACCGCCCGACGCGGGGCCCCGCTCAGACGTCCGTCGTACGCAGCCCCGCGTGCGCCTTGTAGCGGCGGTTGACGGAGATCAGGTTCGCCACGAGCGACTCGACCTGGTGGGCGTTGCGCAGCCGCCCGGCGAAGATGCCGCGCATGCCGGGGATCCGGCCCGCCAGCGCCTGCACCAGGTCCGTGTCGGCGCGGGCCTCGCCCAGCACCAGCACATCGGTGTCGATCTCCTCGACGGCCGTGTCCTGGAGCAGCACCGCGGACAGGTGGTGGAAGGCGGCGGTGACCCGGGACTCCGGGAGCAGGGCGGCGGCCTGCTCGGCGGCGCTGCCCTCCTCCGGCTTCAGGGCGTAGGCGCCCTTCTTGTCGAAGCCGAGCGGGTTGACGCAGTCGATGACGAGCTTGCCCACGAGTTCGTCGCGCAGCGCCTCCAGGGTCTTGGCGTGACCGTCCCACGGCACGGCCACGATCACGGCGTCGCTGCGCCGGGCGCACTCCGCGTTGTCCGCGCCCTCGATGCCGTGGCCCAGCTCCTCGGCGGCGGCCCGCGCGCGGTCGGCGGCACGGGAGCCGATGACGACCTTCTGCCCGGCACGGGCGAACCGGTAGGCGAGGCCGCGGCCCTGCGGGCCGGTGCCGCCGAGCACGCCGACGGTCAGCCCGGACACGTCGGGAAGGTCCCAGGGGTCCTTGGCGGGGGGCTTGGGCGCGCTGCCCGTCTCATTCGTAGTCATGGCCTCGACACTACTGCCCGCCACCGGGGCGAACCGTCCGTCGCCCGACGCGGGGTCACCGATCCGTCCGGCGCGTCCCCGCGCCCTGTTACGCGCGCCCGTGCCCGTGCCCCGTTCGTGTGGTTGCGCGGCGTTCGCCGACGGCGCGGCCGGTGCCCGGGGCACGATGCCTGGCCATGGATGCCGTACGCGTCGCTCTGCTGCGTGAAGTGCTCGCCGGTACCGAGTGGCCGGCCGCGGCCCGCCGGTTCGCCGGGTCGCTCAGGTCGTCCGTCGTCCCGCACGGCGGCGGGCTGCTGCTGGTGGGGACGGCGGAGTACGAGCCGTGGCATCTGGCGGCCCATCTGGTCGACGAGTCCACCTGGTCCGGGCTGCCCGAGCTGACCCCGACCCTGGTGCGCCACCGGGTGGAGCCGGGCGATCCGGCGCATCTGGCGGTCGGCCTGGGCCGGATCGAGGCGGCCGGTCGGGGCGAGACGCTGCTGCTGGTGGCGCCGGAGCGGCCCTGCGCGGGCCTGCTGGAGCGCATGCACGACGCCCGCAGGGCGGGGGCGACGGTCCTCTCGCTGGACGGCGGCGACCCGGAGGTGCGGGGGCTCGCCCACGAGGCGCTGGCGGTGACCGGCTCCGACGACGTCGACCTGGACACCGTGCAGCATCTGGTGAGCGCGGCGGCCGGGGAGAACGGCGGCCCCGTGCCGCGCGGCGGCCGTCGCTTCCGCGACCGGCTGTCCCGGCTCGCCGACCGGCTGGCGGCGCCGCCTCCGCCGCGCTGGTGAGCGCCGGGACCGTCCGTGGCCACGACCGCGGAAACGGCCCGGGACGCGGAAGCGGAAAAGGTGTTGCACCGGGCACCACGACTTCGGAGCATGACCCCTCGTGACCTCAGCCCCCGCCTCAGACCCTTCCCCGTCCGGCCGGCTCTCCGCGCTGCTGCCCGACCTCACCCCCCTGCGTTCGTCGGCCGACTTCCGGCTGCTGTGGATCCAGGGCGTGGTCACGTACTTCGGCAGCTTCATGGCGCTGATCGCGCTGCCGCTCCAGATCAAGGAGCTCACGGGGTCGCCGCTGGCCGTCGGCGCGATGGGCGCGGTCGAACTGGTGCCGCTGGTCGTCTTCGGCCTGTACGGCGGGGCGCTCGCGGACGCCGTGGACCGCCGCAAGGTGATCCTGGGCACCGAGGCGGGCCTGGGGGTGCTGGCCCTGGTGCTCCTGGTGAACGCCGTGCTCCCCGATCCGCTGCTCTGGCCGCTCTATCTGGTGGCGGGCGGGGTCTCCGCGCTCTCCGGGCTGCAGCGGCCCGCGCTGGACTCGCTGATGGCCCGGATCGTGCCGCACGACCAGCTGACCGCCGCCGCCGCGCTGAACTCGCTTCGCTGGCAGGTCGGCGCGATCACCGGTCCGGCGGTGGCGGGGCTCGTGGTGGCCTACGCCGGGCACGCCACGGCGTACTCGGTCACCGTGGTCACGTTCGCCCTCTCCGTCCTGCTCTGCCTGCGCCTGGCCCCGGCCCCGCCCGTCCGGGAGAACACGAAGCCGTCGCTGCGCGGGATCGTCGAGGGGGCGCGGTTCGCCTGGAGCCGGCCGGTTCTGCTGGGGACGTACGCGGTCGACGTGGCCGCGATGTTCTTCGCCTTCCCCAACACGATCTTCCCGTTCCTCGCGGACGAGCTGGACGCCGAGTGGTCGCTGGGCCTGATGTACGCGTCGGGGTCGGTCGGCTCCCTGGTGCTGGGCCTGACCAGCGGATGGACGTCACGGGTACGGCGGCACGGGCTGTTCGTGGTGTTCGGGGCGGCGGCCTGGGGGCTGGCGATCGCGGCGGCGGGCTGGTTCACCAGCGTGTGGCCGGTGCTGGTCTGCCTGGCGATCGCGGGCGCGGGCGACATGCTCAGCGGACTGGGGCGTTCCACGATCTGGAACCAGACCATCCCGGAGGAGCTGCGGGGCCGTCTGGCCGGCATCGAGGTGCTCTCGTACAGCGCGGGCCCGCAGCTGGGTCAGGTGCGGGCCGGTGCGATGGCGGGCTGGACGGGGACCCGCTCCGCGATCTGGAGCGGTGGTGTGGCGTGCGTGGCCTCGGTCGCGCTGCTCACCGCCGCGCTGCCGAAGCTGCTCACGTACGACTCCGCGACGGACGAGGACGCGGTACGCAGGCGGGCGCAGCGCGAGGAGGATGCGGGCACGCCGGGGTCGGCCTCCGGCACGCCGGAGGCCGAGGCCCGCCCGTACGAGGCGGAAACCGGCCCGTCCGGTGCGGGGCGCGGCCGGGTCGAAACGGAATCCAGCCCGTCCGGGGGCTGAGGGCGGGTCCTCGCCCGTCGCACGCCTCTCCGATGGTCAGGTCCGCCTCGCCGGTGGTCGGCCGTCCGCCTCACCGACGGTCCGTCGCGCCCCGGGCGGTCGGCCCGTCACGCGTCCGCGTCCGGGTCCCGGTCCGCCGGGGTCTCGGCGTCGTGCCACTTGGGGTCCGTCTCCCACTCCAGGTTCCGCTCCCGCGCCGTCTCCATCGCGTGGCGCGCCTCCTCCGGGGAGGCGTAGGGCCCGAACCGGTCCTTGGCCGGGCACTCGGGGCCCTCCTCGACCTTCTTGTGCTGCAGGCAGTAGTACCACTCGCCCGGTTTGCCGACCGTGCGCTTCTTGAACAGGGCCATCTCCGGCTCCTTCCGTCGGGGTCATGCTGCCCCAATCGCGCTTCGTCAAGGGCTGTCCCGTCATCCGCGCCGGATCGGCGCGCGGCGTCGGATGCGGTGCGTCGCAAGGGGAGGGGAGCCCGCATATTGGCAGTATGCGGGCGTCCCGACAACGCGGCGAGGCGCCGCAGCCGACGCCGGGCGCCCGCCAGGGACGACGGGACAGCCCTTAAACTCGCTGACATGTCTGGCCAGTCGCTGCTCGTGCCCGGGGAGATCACTCCCATCCGCTCCGTTCCCGGAAAGATCCGGCGCCCCGAGTACGTGGGCAAGCCGGCCCCCACCCCGTACACCGGTCCGGAGATCCAGGACGCCGACACCGTCGAGCGCATGCGCGTGGCGGGCCGGATCGCCGCGCAGGCGATGGCGGAGGCCGCCAAGCACATCGCCCCGGGCGTCACGACGGACGAACTCGACCGGGTCGCCCACGAGTTCATGTGCGACCACGGCGCGTATCCGTCGACGCTGGGCTACCGCGGGTTCCCCAAGTCGCTGTGCACCTCGATCAACGAGGTGATCTGCCACGGCATCCCGGACTCCACGGTGCTGCGCGACGGCGACATCGTGAACCTCGACGTCACGGCGTACATCGACGGCGTGCACGGCGACAACAACGCCACCTACCTCTGCGGCGCCGTGGACGAGGAGTCGCGGCTGCTGGTGGAACGCACCGAGGAGGCGCTGAACCGGGCCGTCAAGGCGGTCCGGCCCGGGCGGCAGATCAACGTGATCGGGCGGGTCATCGAGTCGTACGCGAAGCGCTTCGGGTACGGGGTGGTACGGGACTTCACCGGGCACGGGATCAATTCCTCGTTCCACTCCGGGCTGATCATCCCGCACTACGACAGCCCGCACGCGACGACCGTGATGAAGCCCGGCATGACGTTCACCATCGAGCCGATGCTGACACTGGGCAGCCACGACTACGACATGTGGGACGACGGCTGGACGGTGGTCACGAAGGACCGCAGGCGCACCGCCCAGTTCGAGCACACGCTGGTCGTGACGGAGACGGGCGCCGAGATCCTGACCCTCCCCTAGGACGGCCCACCAGGCATCACCACGTACCGACGCGAAAGCGGCCGCCCGCGGGCGGCCGCTTTCGCGTACCCGCGCCGCCCCGTCCCACCGCGCCTGCGCACATCGGCGGAACCAGGCGTATCGTTTTTACCGACAGACTGTCGGGAAGCTGTTGACTTAGGTAAGCCTAAGTAGGAAGATCGGAGATGTCGACAGGGACCGCTCGACGCGGTCACTGCCGTCTTTATATCCGCCTCTTTCAGGACTTTCCCGTCCCCTCGGCCCCCCGGAGGCCCGCCTTGGACGCAACCGCCGCAGTCACGCCCTTCTCGACGCTCATCCGCACGGCGTCGCACGAACAGCACACCGAGGCGGAGACCTCGACCTTCATGAGCGACCTGCTCGGCGGGCGCCTCGGAGTGGACGCGTACACGCGCTACACGGAACAGCTGTGGTTCGTGTACCGGGCACTGGAGGAGGGGGCCCAGGCGCTGCGGAACGACCCGGTCGCCGGCCCGTTCATACGCGCCGAGCTGATGCGCACCGCCGAGCTGGAGCGCGACCTGGCCCATCTGCGGGGTGCCGACTGGTGCGAGGGCCTGGAGCCGCTGCCCGCCACCGCCGCGTACGCCGCGCGGGTCGCGGAGTGCGCCCGCACCTGGCCCGCCGGCTACGTCGCCCACCACTACACCCGCTACCTCGGCGACCTCTCGGGCGGCCAGATCATCCGCGACAAGGCGGAGAAGACCTGGGGCTTCGCGCGCAAGGGCGACGGCGTCCGGTTCTACGTCTTCGAGGAGATCCCCAACCCCGCAGCGTTCAAGCGGGGCTACCGCGAGCTGCTGGACGCGCTGGACGCGGACGACCTGGAGAAGCAGCGTGTCGTCGACGAGTGCAAGCGCGCGTTCGCGCTGAACACCGCGGTGTTCCGGGAGCTGGGCGAGGTGTTCCCGATCAGCGCGTAGGGCCCCGCGCACAGGGCCTTCGCGGGCCTTCGACGGACCTTCGTACCGGCGCGGCCGAAGGCACCGACCGGTGATCCCGGTCCGGTGCCTTCGGCCGCGCCGGTCCCGTTGCCCGGGGGCCGTTGCCCAGCGGTCCTTCCCCCGGCGGTCCGTCTCCCCGATGGCCCGGTTCCCGGTTGTCCGCGGCCCGTTCCCGCGCTCTCCCGCTCGCCGGTTTCCTCAGACGCGGGACGGGACCGCCCGGTGTGCCCACAGGACGCGGCCGCCGATCTCCACCGTGCCGTCCGGTGCGGGCGCGGTGAGGATCTGGGAGCCGCGTCCCTGCGTGATGTTGAGGGCCCGCCCCAGCTCCGCGCTGAGCAGCAGGGCCGCCGCGCCCGTGGCCTCGTCCTCCACGATCCCCCCGGCGCGCCTCGGGAAGGCGCGCGCCCTGACCCGGCCCGCCGCCTCGTCCTCCCACGCCCAGACGTAGAGCCAGCCCTCGCCGGGCGGCGGGCCGGTCAGCGCCTCGACCTCGGCGACGGACGCGTACCGCTGCAGCGTGCGCGGCGGCGCCCACTCCGGGCGGGCGCCGATCCAGGTGAACTCCCCGTCCTGCCGGGCGAACACGTCCCCGACCGGAAGCTCCAGGATCTCCAGATCGAGCAGCCAGGCGGTGCCGACGAGCGGATGCCCGGCGAACGGGAGGCGCAGGCCCGGGGTGTGGATGTCGACGTGCCCGCGCTCGGGGTCGTCGACGAACACGGTCTCGCTGAAGCCGAGCCGGCGGGCCAGCCGCTGCCGGGACTCCTCGTCGGGATGGGACCGCCCGTCGCGCACCACCCCTAGGGGGTTGCCGTACCGGCCGTCGGGGCCGCAGAACACCCGCAGGACGTCGACGCCCTCGGGTACGTCGAAGCCGGGGCCGCCGTCGTATTCGCTGTCGCTCGGGCTCACGTCCGCATTCAAGCACCGCCCGGGTGACGGCCTTCGGTCGGGCCGTCACCCGGGCGGTGCGCTCGGACCGTGTGCCGTCAGGCGGTACGGCGGCGGGCGGCGAGGAAGACACCCGCTCCGGTCGCCACGACGATGCCCGCTCCGGCGATCAGGGCGCCGGTCGGGATATCGGAGCCGGTGGAGGCGAGGGCGCCGGAGCCGCCGACCGAACCGCCGCCCACGCTGCCGCCGCCGAGGGACGCGGAACCGCCCGCCAGGCCCGTGGAACCGGTGGAGCCGGCCGACTCGCCGGAACCGCTGCCGCCCGCGGCGCCGGGGAGTTCGGCGTCCTTGTCGAGGGCGACCGCGAGGGTCAGCGGGTCGAGCTGCTCGCCCTTGTCGTACATGCCGCCGAACGCCTTGGTGCCGTCGGCGGTGAGGGTCGCCGGGACCGCGGAGAGGTTCACCACGCCGTTCTCGGCGGCGAGTTCGCCCTTCGGCAGCTTCAGGTCCGCGATGGCCATGCCGGTGTAGGTGGAGACCTTCCTGGTCTCGCGGTCCTTGGTGGAGACGTCCGCGATCAGCCGGCCCTTGCCACCGCTCACCTGGACCTCCAGGCCGGTGAGGGAGAGGTCGAGGGTGTACGCGCCGTTCTCCTCGTGGCCCAGGAAGCGGACCTTGCCGTCGAACCCGGCGGTCAGGGTCTGCTTCGCGGCGTCGAAGTCGCCGGTGGCGTCGGGGAAGCGGTAGCCGTCGCCGGACGCGGCGGCACCGCCCGTCGTCTCCACCTTGCCGTGCGCGATGGGCCCGGTGACGTACGTACGGAACGACTTCTTGACGCCCCAGTCCAGGGTCCCGTCGAGGATCGCGCCGGTCTCGACGGCCGGTTCGCCGGTGCCCGGCCTGCCGGTGGCCGACGGGGACGGGGAAGTGGGCGACGTGGGCTTGCCGCTCGGCCCGGCCGTCGGCTCCTTGGTGGGCTCGGTCGTCGGCTCCTTGGTCGGCTCCTTGGTCGGTTCCTCGGTGGGCCCGGTGGTCGGTTCCCCGGTCGGTTCCGTGGTCGGGGCCGCGCCCGCCTTCACCGAGAGCGTGGCCGGGTCGAGCTCGTCGCCCTCCTTGTACTGGCCGTTGAACGCCTCGGAGCCCGCCTTCGTCAGCGTCGCCGGGATGTCCTTGAAGACCATCGCGCCGCCCTCGCCCTGGCCGGGCTTCACGCCCGTCAGGTCGAGGGAGGCGAACTCCACGTCGTCGCGGGTGCCTTCCGGGGTGGTGACATCGACGGTGATCGCGCCGCCGGTGCGGGTGGTGGAGAGCTTCACGTCCGACAGCGTGATGTCGAGGGCACCGTCGTGGGCGTAGAAGTTGACGCCGCCTCCGAAGGCGGTGCGGGTGCCGTGCGTGGTGGTGTCGTAGGTGCCCTTGCCGTCGACGAAGGTGAACACGCCGTTGTCGGGCGCCTGGGTTGCCCCGTCCTTGAGGGTGATCCTCCCGCCGGAGAACGGCGAGGCCAGGTACTTGCGGAAGGACGCCTTGACGCCCCATTCCAGCGTGCCGTCCTTCAGGTCCAGCGCGGGCGCGCCTGCGGTCGCGCGGCCGGGGGCGGCGTCGTCGGCGGCGAGCGCCGGGAGGGCGAAGGCGGTCGCGCCGAGGGCTGCCGCCGTGGCGACGGCGGCGGCGAGGGCTATGGGGCGGCGGGTGGCTGCCATGGTGGGTGGTCTCCTCGGGGGGTGAGGTACGGGGGTGAAACAGGGGGTCAGCTGTTCTGCTGCGCGGCGCCGCGGCGACGGGCGAGGTAGAACGCGCCGGCCGCGACGGCCAGGACGCCCGCGCCTCCGGCGCCGAGGTACAGCCCGGTGCGGGAGTCCGCGTCGGAGCCGGTGTCCGGCGCGGACGCGGCGGTGGTGGTCTTCTCCGTCGGCGAGGGCGACGGGGCGGGGTCGCTGCCCAGGTCGGGCAGGGCGGGGAGTTCGGCGCCGCGGTCGACGGCGACGGCCAGGGAGACCGGGTCCATCGCGGTGCCCGCCTTGTAGAGCGAGCCGAACGCCCCGGCGCCGTCGGCCGTGAGGGTCGCGGGCGCCTCGGTGAGCACGGCGAGACCGTTCTTCGGCGCGAAGTCCTTCGCGGCGAAGGTGACCAGCGGGACGGCCTTCTTCGGCTCGCCGTCACCGCGCACGTCGGCCGAGAGCGTGCCCTTGCCGTCCGTCACCCGGACCGCGACCGAGGAGAGTTCCAGGTCCAGCCCGTCGACGCCGGTGAAGCGGACGCTGCCCGCGAACCGGGCGTCCAGGGTCTGCTGCTTCGGGTCGTACGTGCCCTCGCCGCGCGGGAACCGGAAGAGCGCGCCGCCGTCCTGCGCGCCGTCGGCGAGGGTCCACCTGCCCTTGCCGACGGAGCCGGTGACGTACTCGCGGAAGGTGCGGCGCACGCCCCAGTCGACGGCGGCGTCCTCGACACGTCCCGCGGCCTTCTCGGCCTTCTCGGTCTTCTCTGTCTTCTTCGCCTTGCCGGCCCCGTCGTCGGTCTTCCCCGGGGAGGCGCCCGTGTCCGGCTTCCCCGCCGGGGCGGAGGTGTCCACGGAGAGGCTGATCGGGTCGAGCGGCGTACCGGCCGTGTAGTAGCCGGCGAACGCCTTCGCGCCCTGCGTCGTCAGGGTCGCCGGGACGTTGGTGAGGGCGATGGGGGTGGTGCCGCCCCTCATGTCGATCCCGGACAGCCCGAGCGTCGCGAGCGGCACCTGCGCGGCGGACGTGACCCGGCCGGTCCCCCGTTCCTTGCTGACCATGTCGGCGTGGAGCGTGCCCCGGCCGCCGGTGATCCGGACGGTGGGGCGGCTGATGGCGAGGTCCAGTTCGTTGCTGCCGTCCGCCTTGCGGTGTCCGACGAAGCGGACCCCGCCGGAGAAGCCCGCGCTGAAGGTGCCGGTCGCCGGATCGTAGGAGCCGGTGGCCGAGTGGAATCGGAACTGGCTGCCGCCGGCCGTGGCGGCGCCGCCGGTCAGGCTCCAGCTCCCGTGCGCGACGGGGCCGGTGACATAGCTCTGGAACGACGACTTGATGCCCCAGTCGAGCCGGCCGCCCTGCACCGCGCGGCTCGCCGCGTGGGCGGCGGTGGCCGGGAGCAGGGCTCCGAGCAGCGCCGCGAACAGCGCGACCGCGAGCGCCCGTCCGGGCGCACGGGCAGGTCGGGACGACAGCATGAGGACCCCTCCGAGATCTAGCGAGCGAGGTAAGGCTAACCTAAGCTATGGAGATCGTGTGGTGGTACCCCCTTCCACCGCACAATCCGCGAACCATGACCAACTACGCGCGGCGGAACGACAGGACGGTGCCCCAGTGCGCTTCTCGCAGGACTTCACCCCACCGGGGCGGCGCACCCGGCGACCAGGACGCGAACTCCCCCGGGCCGACGGGCCGTTCGGAGCCGGGAGGGACGCCGGTTCCACCCGGCGGTCCGGCACGCGCGGCCCGCTCGGCGTCCTGACGGCGGCCCTCGCCCTGGCCCTCCTCCTGACCGGCTGCGGCGGCACCGACGCCGGGACACCCGCGGCGAAGTCCCCGGGCTCCGCGAAGGCCGCGGCCGACCGGGTCGAGCCGTTGCCCGGCACGCCGAAGCCCCGACTGCCCGTCACCGTGAAGTCGGCCGACGGGACCGAGGCCACCATCACCTCGGCGGATCGCATCGTGCCGCTGACCGGCGGCCTGAGCGAGATCGTCTTCACACTCGGCCTCGGCAAGCAGGTCGTCGCCCGGGACATCACCGCCACCTTCGAACAGGCGGCGGATCTCCCTGTCGTGACCCGGGCTCACGACGTCTCGGCGGAGAGCGTGCTCTCGCTCAGGCCCACCGTCGTGCTCGCGGAGACCACCACGGGACCGGCCGAGGCCATCGACCAGATCCGCGATGCCGGAATCCCGCTCGTGGTGGTCGACCCGGCCAAGGAACTCGCCGATGTCGGCCGCCGGATCGAGACCGTGGCAGCGGCCCTGGGCGTGCCGGACGCGGGGGCCGAGCTCGATGCCCGCACCCGGTCCCGGATCGAGGCCGTGAAGAAGTCCGTGCCCGCCGGCGACGGGAAGAAGCCCCGGGTGGCCTTTCTCTACCTGCGCGGCTCCGCCTCCGTCTATCTGCTCGGCGGCCGGGAGTCCGGGGCGAGTTCGCTCATCGAGGCGGCCGGGGGCGTCGACGCCGGCAAGGCGTCCGGTCTGAGGAAGGACTTCACCGCCATCACCAGCGAGGCCCTCGCCAAGGCGGCGCCCGACGCCATCCTGGTGATGAGCAAGGGGCTGGACTCGGTGGGTGGCGTCGACGGGCTGGTGAAGATCCCGGGCGTCGCCGAGACCCCGGCCGGGATGGACCGGCGGATCGTCTCCATCGACGACGGGGTGCTGCTGAACTACGGACCGCGCACCGACCGGGTGCTCGGTGACCTGATCACCCAGCTCCACCCGAAGGGCGGTACGGCCAAGTGACGACCTCGCACATGACCGCCCCGCAGGGGGAACGAGCCCGGCCGACGGACCCTGCGGCCCCTGCGCAGGAGCGCGCGAGGCCCCGGCGCTCCACGGCCTTCCTCCTGACCACCGGCCTGGTCGCCGCCCTCCTGGTGGGCTGTCTGCTGTCCGCCGGGCTCGGCGCGTACAACATCCCGCTCGGTGATGTCATCGGCTCCGTCCAGCACCGTCTCGGGCTCGGCGGCGCGGCGCTGGACCGGGTCGGCGAGAGCGTGCTCTGGAACGTACGGCTGCCGCGGGTCGTCCTCGCCCTGCTCGTCGGGGCGTCACTGGGCTGCGCGGGCGCCCTGATGCAAGGCGTGTTCGGCAACCCGCTCGCGGAACCCGCGGTGATCGGCATCTCCGCCGGCGCGGCGGTCGGCGCGGTCGCCTCGATCGCACTCGGGCTGACCTTCTTCGGCAACTGGACCATCGCCGTCTGCGCGTTCGCCGCCGGGCTCGGGACGGTGCTGTTGGTGTACACGCTGTCGCGGTCGAACGGGCGCACCGAGGTGGTGACGCTGCTCCTCACCGGGATCGCGGTCAACGCCTTCGCGGGAGCGCTGATCGGGCTGTTCGTCTTCTTCGCCGACAACGCGCAGATCTCCCAGATCACCTTCTGGCAGCTGGGCTCCCTGGCGCAGGCGACCTGGCCGAAGGTGCTCGCGGTGCTGCCGTGCGCGGTGCTGGGGCTGCTCGTCGCGCCGTTCTACGCACGCAAGCTGGACCTCCTCGCGCTGGGCGAGCGGCCCGCCCGGCACCTGGGGGTCGACGTCGAACGGCTGCGGGTCACGCTCGTGCTGGTGGTGGCGCTGCTGACGGCCGCGGCGGTGGCGGTCGCCGGGATCATCTCGTTCGTGGGGCTGCTGGTGCCGCATCTGCTGCGGATGGCGAACGGTCCGGGGCACCGCTTCCTCGTCCCCGGCAGTGCGCTGGGCGGCGCCCTCGTCCTGGTGGTGGGCGATCTCGCGGCCCGTACCGTGGCCGATCCCGCCGAGCTGCCGCTCGGTGTGCTGACCGCGCTCTTCGGCAGCCCGTTCTTCTTCTGGCTGCTGCGCAGGACCCGTCGCAGGCAAGGTGGTTGGGCATGAGGACGACACCGGTGGACCGTCACGGGCGAGGTGGTCGGGCATGAAGGTGCCGAGGAATCCGTTCCGGGCGCGGGGGCGCCGGCTGCCCGGTCCTCTCTCCCCCGGCGCCGCCGCCGCCGAGGCGCACGGGCTGCGGGTGCGGCTGGGGCAGCGGACGGTGCTCGACTCCATCGATCTGACCGCGCACGCGGGCGAGGTGCTCGCGCTGGTCGGGCCCAACGGGGCGGGGAAGTCGACGCTGCTGGCGGCGCTGGCCGCCGATCTGCCCGCCGAGAACGGCGGGATACGGATCGACGGGCGCCCGGTGACCGAGTGGTCGGCCGCCGAACTGGCCCTGCGCCGGGCGGTGCTGCCGCAGACCGCCGCGCTGTCCTTCCCGTTCCCGGTGGCGGACGTGGTCCGGATGGGCCGGGCGCCGTGGGCCGGGACGGAGCGGGCGGACGAGGACGATCCGGCCATCGCCGCGGCGATGGCCGCCACCGAGGTCGCCGAGTTCGCCGCGCGCCCCTTCTCCGCGCTGTCCGGCGGGGAGCGGGCCCGGGTCGCGCTGGCCCGGGTGCTGGCGCAGCGCGCCCCGCTGCTGCTGCTCGACGAGCCCACCGCCGCGCTCGACCTGCGCCACCAGGAGCTGGTGCTGCGGATCTGCCGGGAGCGGGCGGCGGCCGGGGACGCGGTCGTCGTGGTGCTGCACGACCTGGGCCTGGCGGCGGCGTACGCGGACCGGGCGGCCGTGCTGCACGGCGGGCGGATCGCGGTGGCGGGCCCGCCCGCCGAGGTGTTCACCGGGGAGCTGCTCGGAGAGGTCTACCGGCAGCCGGTCGAGGTGTTCCCGCATCCGCGGACCGGGGTGCCGCTCGTCGTACCGGACCGCTCGACGGGAGCGGCCTGAGCGGCCGGGGCCGCGCGGCCCGTCGGCCCCGGCCGGCTCCGGTCGGTCCCCGGCCCGCCGGGCGGTTCGTCCGGCGGGCGGTTCGTCCGGCGGGCGGTTCGTCCGGCGGGCGGTTCGTCCGGCGGGCGGTTCGTCCGGCGGGCGGTTCGTCCGGCGGGTCCAGCTGCCCGACACGATCTCCCTTGACCATTGCTTGACCATCACGAGAGACCTCCATGACGCAGCCGTGACCGGTTCGTGTCCGCAGGGCCGAGGTGAGAGGTGAATCACGGCCCAAGCGGGTACCGGACAGGTAAGCCTCGACTAAGTTAGGTCCGCCTCACCTGTCTTTGTCCGTTCTTCTCCCGCTTCTCCTTCGTCCTCTTGTGGAGCCTCGTATGCGAGCCGTTCGTCTGTCCGTCGTCACCGCTGCCGCCGGCGTGGCGGCCCTGACCGCCGTCACGGGCTGTGCGCAGAAGAGCGACGGCAAGGGCGACGGCGCCGTGCAGGTCGTCGCGAAGGACGACGCCTGCGAGGTGTCGAAGACGAAGGTGCCGGCCGGTCACGTCGAACTGGCCGTGCAGAACAAGGGCTCCAAGGTCACCGAGGTCTACGTCCTGTTCCCGGACGACCGCATCGTCGCCGAGCGCGAGAACATCGGCCCCGGCACCAAGGCGAACATCACGGCCGAGATCAAGGCCGGTTCGTACGAGATCGCCTGCAAGCCGGGCATGAAGGGCCACGGCATCCGGCAGAAGATCGAGGTCACCGGCGCCAACGCGGCCAAGCGCAGCCCCGAGATGGACAAGGCCGTCGCGGAGTACCGCACCTACGTCCAGGCGCAGGCGGACGAGACGCTGCCGAAGGCCAAGAAGTTCACGGACGCCGTCGCCGCCGGTGACATCGAGACCGCCAAGAAGCTCTACGCCGACTCGCGACTGGGCTGGGAGCGCACCGAGCCGGTCGCCGAGTCGTTCGGCGACATCGACCCGAAGGTCGACATCCGCGAGGACGGCCTGGAGGCCGGGCAGAAGTGGACCGGCTGGCACCGTCTGGAGAAGGCGCTGTGGCAGGACAAGAAGCTGGGCGCCGAGGAGAAGGCCCTGGCCCCGGTCCTCTACAAGGACCTGGTCGACTGGCAGAAGCGGGTCGGCACCGCGGACATCACCCCGACCTCGATGGCCAACGGCGCCAAGGAACTCCTCGACGAGGTCGCCACCGGCAAGGTCACCGGTGAGGAGGAGCGCTACAGCCACACCGACCTGGTCGACTTCAAGGGCAACGTCGAGGGCGCGGAGAAGTCCTACCAACTGCTGAAGCCGATCGCCTCGAAGAACGACCCGGCGCTGACCGCCGCCCTGGACAAGCGGTTCGCCGAGCTGAACACGCTGCTGGACAAGTACCGCGAGGACAAGTCCTCGTACGAGTTCACCTCGTACGAGAAGGTCGGCAAGGCGGACCGCAAGGAGCTGTCGGACGCGGTGAACGCGCTGGCCGAGCCGCTGTCCAAGCTGGCCGCGGCGGTGACGAAGTAGCAGCGGCCGGGAACAGGACCGGACGGAAGCAGGAGCGGACGGGAGTGACCGGGATGTCCGAACAGAAGCGGAACGGCGACGACACCGGGGCTGCCCCCGCCGGCCCCGCACCCTCTCGCAGGGCCCTGCTCGGCTGGGGCGGCGCCGGACTGGCGCTCGGCGCGGCCGCGGCCGGTGGCGCGATGGCCGTGATCCGGCCGGAGAGCGACGCGGTGCCGGCCGCCGACAGCGGTGCGGCCGTACCCTTCCACGGGGCGCACCAGGCGGGCATCGCCACCGCCGTGCAGGACCGGCTGCACTTCGCCGCGTTCGATGTGACGACGAAGGACCGCGCCGAACTGGTCTCTCTGCTCAAGGAGTGGACCCGGGCGGCCGAGCGGATGACGGCCGGTCACGCGGTCGGCGACGGCGCGTACGGCGGCCCGGCCGAGGCGCCGCCGGACGACACCGGTGAGGCCCTGGGGCTCAAGCCGTCCCGGCTCACCCTCACCGTCGGATTCGGCCCCTCGCTCTTCACCAAGGGCCGGTTCGGCCTGGAGGACAAGCGCCCCGCGGCGCTCGTCGACCTGCCGAAGTTCTCCGGCGACAACCTCGACACGGCCCGCAGCGGCGACATCTGCGTCCAGGCGTGCGCGGACGACCCGCAGGTCGCGGTCCACGCCATCCGCAATCTGGCCAGGATCGGCATGGGCCGCATCGCGATCCGCTGGTCCCAGCTCGGCTTCGGCAAGACGTCCTCGACCACGCCCGACGCCCAGACCCCGCGCAACATGATGGGCTTCAAGGACGGCACCCGGAACATCTCCGGCACCGACACCGCCGCCCTGGACAAGCACGTCTGGGTCGGCGAGAAGGACGACGACGCGGGCTGGATGGCCGGGGGTTCGTACCTGGTGGCCCGGCGCATCCGCATGCACATCGAGACCTGGGACCGGGCTCCGCTCCAGGAGCAGGAGGACATCTTCGGCCGCGACAAGGGCGAGGGCGCCCCGGTCGGGAAGTCCAAGGAGCGCGACGAGCCGTTCCTGAAGGCGATGCTGCCGACCGCCCATGTGCGGCTCGCCCACCCGGACAGCAACGACGGTGCGACGATCCTGCGCCGCGGGTACTCGTTCACCGACGGCACGGACGGCCTCGGCCGGCTCGACGCCGGACTGTTCTTCATCGCCTACCAGCGCGACTCCCGCAAGGCGTTCATCCCGATGCAGCGCCGCCTGGCGGCACACGACGCGCTCAACGTGTACATCCAGCACGTGGGTTCGGCGCACTTCGCCGTCCCGCCGGGCGTCCGCGACAAGGACGACTGGTGGGGCCGGGCGCTGTTCTCGTGACGGGCCCCGGAGCGGGTTCCGTGACGGGACCCGGAGCGGATCTCGTGCCGGGATCCGAAGCGGAACAGCGGAACAGGAGAACCGAGACGTGTTCAGCAACTTTCTGATCGGCCTGCGCGAGGGCCTTGAGGCCAGCCTGGTTGTCTGCATCCTCATCGCCTATCTGGTGAAGACCGGCAACAGGGACAAGCTGGTGCCGATCTGGATCGGCGTCGGCATCGCGGTCCTCGTCAGCCTGGCGTTCGGCGCGGGTCTGGAATTCGGCTCGCAGGAGATGACGTTCAAGGCGCAGGAGGCGCTCGGCGGTTCGCTGTCGATCATCTCGGTCGGCCTGGTCACCTGGATGGTGTTCTGGATGCGGCGCACCGCCCGGCACCTGAAGACGGAGCTGCACGGCAAGCTGGACGCGGCGCTCGCGATGGGGACCGGTGCCCTGGTCGCCACGGCGCTCCTCGCGGTGGGCCGCGAGGGCCTGGAGACCTCGCTGTTCGTGTGGCGCGCGGTGCACGCGGCGGACGACGGCTGGCACCCGATGGTCGGCGCGTTCCTCGGGATCGCCGCGGCCGTCGTGCTGGGCTGGCTGTTCTACCGGGGCGCGCTCAGGATCAACCTGTCGAAGTTCTTCACCTGGACCGGCGGCATGCTGGTCGTCGTCGCCGCGGGCGTCCTCGCGTACGGCGTCCACGACCTCCAGGAGGCCGAGTTCATCGGGGGCCTGCACAACCGCGCGTTCGACATCAGCGGCGCGATTCCGCCGGACAGCTGGTACGGCACGCTGCTGAAGGGGACGTTCAACTTCCAGCCGGATCCGACCGTTCTCCAGGTCGTCGTGTGGCTCGCGTATCTGATCCCCACTCTCGTCCTGTTCCTCGCCCCGGTAGGGTTCGGACGGTCAGTGCGGGCGACGGATCAGAAGGCGCGGAAAGCAACGGATGAGAAGTCTGGGGCCGATTCGGCGGACGACGGGTCTCACGGCGGCGGCGACGGTGCTGTGCGTGACGGCGAGCGGGTGCGTGACGGTGCACGGCGAGCTGGAAGTGGTGCCGTCGGCAACCAGGGCTGAGGCCGCACAGGCCCTGAAGGACTTCACCGACGCGTACAACGCGGCGGACAAGGCGTACGACCCGGCCCTCGACGCGGACCGGGTCGCCGGCCCGCTCGGCGCGATCAACCAGGCCGGCCTGAAGGCACGCCGGAAGAACAACCCGGACGGCAACTCCCGTCACACGCCGCTGGAACTGACCGACGCCACCTACCTCATCCCGAAGAAGGCCGGCTGGCCGCGTTGGTTCGTCGCGGACACGGACTCCAACCGCGACGAGGACAACGGGAAGCTCGACACCCGCTGGCTGCTCGTCTTCGTCAAGTCCGGCCCCGACGCGGGGTGGCGGACCTCCTATCTGGCGGTGGTCGCGCCCTCGCGGCTGCCCCGGTTCGCGAAGGACGACGACGGCCTCGCCAGGCCGGTGGCCTCGGACGACGCCGGCCTTGCCGTGGCACCCGAGGACTTGAGCGCCCGGTACACGGAGTACCTCCAGAAGGGCGCCCCGGCCGTGTTCGCCCCCGGCGACTCCACCTCCGGCTGGCGCGAGGCGCGCCGCACCACCCGGCGTCCCGGCTTCTCGTACCAGTACGTCGACCAGCCGCTGGACACCGGCTCGTTCGCTCCCCTGGGCCTGGAGACGGACGACGGCGGGGCGCTGGTCTTCTTCAGCAGCAAGCACTTCGAACGGCAGACCGCCGCGAAGGGGCTGCGCCCGCCGCTCAACGCGGACGTGGAGGCGCTGCTGACGGGCGAGGTGAAGTCGACCCTCACCAAGGAGCGGGTGTCCGGTCAGCTGGTGTACGTGCCGAAGAAGGGCGCGGGCGACGGCAAGGTGGTCGTGCTGAACCGGTTGCCGGGTCTGACGTCGGCGAAGGGCTCCTGACGGGTCCCGGCGGTACGGGGCCCAGGAGCCCGGCGGCCGGGCCCGGGAACGCTAACGGCTCAGTGGCCAGGCCACCGAGCCGTGATCGAGTTCGTTCTGGTCCGCCGCGTCTACGTACTGGGCGCAGGCGTCCGTGAGCGTTCCCAGCAGCGTGAGCGGATCGGGCAGCGGATGCTCCGGCCCGCGCACCCATCGCACGTCCAGCTCCGCGGGGAGCATGGCCGGCGGCAGCAGGACGTAACTGCCTCGGCAGTGCCAGCGCAGTCCCGGATGCTCGTCCATGGTCTCGGGGTGGCAGTCCAGCTCGCAGGGCCACCACTCGTCCTCGTCCTCGGGGGTGCCCCGGGTGGCGGTGAAGAACAGCATCCGGTCGTCGCCGGACCGGGCGACGGGGCCGACCTCGACGCCCGCGGCGAGCAGTCGCTCCAGGGCCTGCTCCCCCGCGGACAGCGGCACGTCGAGCACGTCGTGGATCATGCCGGTCGCGGTGACGAAGTTGGCCTGCGGCTGGTTGCGGGCCCAGCGCTCGATCTGGGCGTGGTCGGTGGTGGCCTGGGTCTGCCAGGCGAAGGAGACGGGGTGCCGGGCGGGCGTGGGACAGCCGATGCGTTCGCACGAACATCGGTAGCCGACCGGGTGGGCCGCGGGCGCGATCGGCATTCCGGCGTCGGCCACGGCCAGGAGCAGCGCCTCCCGGGCGGTGTCGTCGACCTCGCTCTGCTGCGGTTTGGGTCGGCGGCGGAGCCATTGGGAAATCTTGCTCGCTGAGCCGCGACTACGGCCGAAATCGGCGCCCATCTATCCCCTCACCTCAGTATTGCCTCTGCCCATCGTCCCACCATCCTGCGCCTCAGGTGGCCGGAGTTCCGAAGCGGGGTACGGGAGACGCCACGAGGAACCGGTCACTACGGCACTCTTTGCTATGAAATGACGGGCATGTCTCAGGGCTTCTCCAGGCCGCGCAGGGCATGGTCGACGACCGCGTCCACGTAGGCGTGGGTCAGCGGAAGGGTGCGCAGCAGCCAGCGGTGCGTGAGCGGACCGACGAGGAGTTCCAGGGCGATCCGCAGGTCGGCGTCGGCGCGTACCCGGCCGGCCTCCTGGGCGGCGCGCAGCCGCGCCTCGTACAGCCGGAGCCCCGGTTCGAGCAGCTTCTGGACGAACGCGGCACCGAGCTCGGGATCGACGATGCCCTCGGCGGCCAGTGCCCGGGTCGGCGCCTCGAAGGCGGGGTCGGTCAGCTCGTCGACGGTGGCCCGCATGACGGTCTTGAGGTCGGCCGCCAGATCTCCGGTGTCCGGAAAGCCCCGCTCCCCGGCCCCACCCGCCTCGTCGCTCCCGTCGCCCTCTCCGTGTCCCTCGCCCTGCCGCCCGGACCGTTCGCCGAGCGCCACGAACGCCTCCAGGAGCACGGCCGCCTTGGACGGCCACCACCGGTAGATCGTCTGCTTGCCGACGCCCGCTCGCGCGGCGATGGCCTCGATGGTGGTGGCCCGGTAGCCGACCTCGCCGACCAGGGCGAGCGCCGCGTCGTGGATCGCACGGCGCGAGCGCTCGCTGCGACGGCTGGAGTCGGGGGAACGCTTGTCTGT
Source organism: Streptomyces sp. NPDC032161 (assembly GCF_040636995.1). Classification (NCBI taxonomy): domain Bacteria; kingdom Bacillati; phylum Actinomycetota; class Actinomycetes; order Kitasatosporales; family Streptomycetaceae; genus Streptomyces; species Streptomyces sp. NPDC032161. The sequence continues at coordinate 542,152 of NZ_JBEZVN010000002.1, forward strand.
CATGACGCCCGATCTGACGACGGTACGAGTCGATACGTATCGTCGCATCGCGTCCCCGGCCACCGTGCGGAACCACCCGATCGGATCACTGCGCACCGCCCGCGGAAAGCGGACCATGGGCTCACGCACGCACCCGTGCGACATACCCGGCAGGCGACCCCTGCGTTTCGTGAGGAGCCTTCATTGCCCACGAACCACCCGGACACCACTCCCCTCCACCGGGGCGCCCCGCGCCACGCCCCCGGTCGTCGGGCCACGCCCCGCCGTTACCTGATGTGCCCTCCGGCGCACTTCCGGGTGACGTACTCCATCAATCCGTGGATGGATCCCGGCAAGCCCGTGGACCTCCGGCTGGCCCAGACCCAGTGGGAGGACCTGCGGGACCGCTACCGCGCTCTCGGGCACACGGTGGAGCTGCTCACGCCCCGCCCCGACCTGCCCGACATGGTCTTCGCCGCCAACGGCGCCACCGTCGTCGACGGCCGGGTGCTGGGGGCGCGGTTCGCGTACCGGGAGCGGTACGAGGAGGCCGCCGCCCACCGCGAGTGGTTCCGTGCGGCCGGCTTCACCGAGATCCACGAGCCGGCGCACGTGAACGAGGGCGAGGGCGACTTCGCGGTCACCGCGTCGTACCTGCTGGCCGGGCGGGGCTTCCGGTCCAGTCCGCTGTCGCACGACGAGGCGCAGGAGTTCTTCGGCCGCCCGGTGATCGGTCTCGATCTGGTGGATCCGCGCTACTACCACCTGGACACGGCCCTGTCCGTGCTGGACGAGGCGGGCGACGAGATCATGTACTACCCGGACGCCTTCTCGCCGGGCAGCCGGGCGGTGCTGGCACGCCTCTTCCCCGACGCGCTGATCGCCGAGGAGGCGGACGCCGCGGCGCTCGGCCTGAACGCGGTGAGCGACGGGCTGCACGTGCTGCTGCCGCAGGCCGCGACGGGACTTTTCCAGCCGCTCCGGGAACGCGGCTTCGAGCCGGTGCCGATGGATCTGAGCGAGCTGCTGAAGGGCGGCGGCAGCGTGAAGTGCTGCACTCAGGAGCTGCGCGGATAGCCGCGGGAACCGCGCGGGTGGCGGACGACCGGAGGTTCCGGCCGTCCGCCACCCGTCGCCCACGCACCCCCGGCCGCCCCGTCCGCCGCCCGTCGTCCGCGCGGCTCTCAGTCGTCCTGTCCGTCGTCCGGTCGGTCCGGCGGCCACGCGTCGCCCCACGCCGTGTCCCGGGCGGCCCGGTACAGCCCGCCGTGCCGCTTGGTGACCGTGGCCCGACGCAGCGCCTCGTCACGGGTGCACAGGTCCAGCAGCACCTGTCCCTTGCGGATCTGCGGCCTGCGGACGACGCGCGCCGGGGCGGGCGCCGTCTCGAACCGGGTCGCGACGACGTAGCTGAACTTCTCGTCCTCGTACGGCAGCGAGCCGCCCTTGACCTGCCGGTGCAGCGAGGAGCGGCTGACCCGGGCCGAGAAGTGGCACCAGTCGGTGCCCGGCTCCATGGGGCAGGCGTCGCTGTGCGGGCAGGGCGCGGCAACCGTCAGCCCGGCGGCGATCAGCCGGTCCCGGGCCTCAATGATCCGGGCGTACCCGTCGGGGGTGCCCGGCTCGACGACCACGACCGCCCGCGCCGCCGCGGCGGCGGAGTCGACGAGGGCGGCCCGGACCGGTGCCGTCAGCTCGTTGAGCACGTAGGAGACGGTGACGAGGTCGGTGGGGGCGAGTTCGAGGTCCGCGCCGATCCGCTCCCGGCGCCACTCGGCGGCGCGCAGCGCGGGGATGCCGGAGGCGACGGCCAGCTCACGGCCGAGGTCGAGGGCGGGTTCCGCCCAGTCCAGCACGGTCGTCCGTGCGTCGTCCCAGGTCCCGGCCACCGCCCAGCTCGCCGCTCCGGTGCCGCCGCCGACGTCGGTGTGCGTGGCGGGCGCCCAGTCCGGGGCCGCCGCCCGGAGCGCGTCGAGGGCGGACCGTACCGCCTCGAAGGTCGCGGGCATCCGGTACGCGGCGTAGGCGGCCACGTCGGAGCGGTCACGGAGCACCGGGGCGTGGGTGGGGGTGTTCCCCCGGTAGTTGGCGATGAGCCGGTCGACGGCCTGGGCGGCCCGCTTGGGCGGCAGTCCGTCGAGCAGTCCGGCCAGTGCGGCGCGCAGGGCTTCCGCGGTGGAGAGGGTGGCGTTCACCGGCGAATTGTAGGCGGAGGTGACGAACCGGCCGGGCCCTGCCGTCACGCTGCCGTCGTTCGGCCGGGGGCCGGCCGTGCGGCATCCGGTGCGTGCGCGCGAGATGTCGGAGCCGTCCTCGTACCGGACGTACGAGAACGGCTCCGACGGCGCCGCGAGCGATGGGGGCTCCCCTGCTCGCGAGCGGAGCCGGGAGCCCGGGGAAGTGCCGGGCGTCGCACGGCGGGCGGCGGTGTGACGACAGGGCCTACGGCCCGGGAAGGCAGGGCCTACGGCCCGGAAACGGCGGAGAACAGCGGTACTCGCGAACTGCCGCGAACGCTACGCGTGTTGCTAGTCTGACGGCCGCGAGGTCGGGATTGCCCATCGAGGGACACCATGAGACAGAAGATCGTGCGCCTGGTTCTGGTCGGCGGAGTGCTCGTGCTTGCCATGCTGCTTCTGCTGGCCACGTGCGGCAGCGGCGGGAAGAAGCCCGACAAGGCGGAGAAACAGGTCAAGACGAGCGCGACACCGGTGACGCAGCTCACCGTCCCCTCCGCGTTCGAGACGGAGCACGGCTGGGAGCTGGTCGGTACCTCGCCCGACTATGCGATCTCCCGGGAGACGGGCCGTCTCGCCTATCTCGTGCGGGTCTCGGACACCAAGTTCCAGCTGCGGACCATCGACTCGAAGACCGGGCAGTCCGGCTGGCACGGGGAGAGCTGGCGTCCGCCGTCCCCGCAGCGCTTCCCGAGGCTCCTGACGGCCACCGTGGACGACCGGGAGTACTTCGTGACGTGGTCGTACGGAAAGGTCGGCGAGAACGCGCTGACCCCTGCCGACACGATCGTCTCGATGGACGTCTACAACGCGCAGGACGGCTCCCGGAGGCGCGTCGAGGTGCCGTGGAGCACCGTCCCGACGGTCTCCTCCACCGGCCCCGGCATCCTCATCAGCGACGGCCGGACGAACAGCGCGGTGGTCGACCCGGCGACCGGCCGGGTGTCGCAGGTCACCGCCGCGCGGCTGAAGTATCCGAAGGACTGCCCCTCCTGCAAGCAGCTCACGGAGGTGCGCGGGCTGGCACAGAAGGGCCTGCTGGTCAGCGGTTCCAAGGAGTTCTGGGTGCAGGACGGCTGGTTCAGCCGCGATGTCGCGCCCAAGGGCACCGACCGCCGCAGCGGGATCCCCACGTCGGTGATCCGGGGTCTGCTGCTGGCGAAGTGGCAGCTCGCGAAGGGCGCGAAGCGCGCCGCCACGCACGACCTGTGGACGGTGCACGACCTGGAGACGGGCAAGGCGCTCGCCTCGGTGGAGTGCAGCAAGCCCGCGATCAAGCCGGGCCAGTACCCGCAGCTCGTCGCCGCGCCCTCGGCCGGTTCCGTGGTGGCGGGGCCGCTCGCCTTCGACCTGGTGACGCACCGGGGCTTCTGCTTCGAGGGCACGGACGGCTCGAAACCGCTGACCCTGGTGTCGGTGAACGACGAGGGCATCGCGTACGGCGCGGCGAGCGCGCGCAACGCGGGGGACGTGCTGGCCGGTGGCGGCGCCCCCGTCGCGGTCGCGGTCAGGAGCGGCTCCACGGGCGCCCTGCCGTCGAACGTGCGGGTTCCGGGCGCGGTGACGTCGGACGGTGTGGGACTGTTCCGCTGGACCGACGAGAAGGACCGCCCGCATCTGATCGGCTACCCGGGCACGCGCTGAGCCGTACGGGCCTGCCACGGCTCCGCCCCGCCCGGATGTCCGTACGGAACGGGTCCGTACGGACATCCGGGCGGGGCGGAGCCGGTTCCGCGCACCAAGTTGTTCTGACAGGTCCGTTCCGCAGGGGGCCGGGAGCCCCTCCCGGGCCGGGCCGTACGGGTCCGGGCTGGGCGGTACGGCCCTGCGCGGGCCGGTGCGCGGACCACGTGGCCCGGCCCTGCCGGGTCGGGCTACGACGCCCGCTGCCAGGGGCGGCACATGCCCAGGAAGCAGGCCATCGCGCCCAGCCCGCACACCAGCTGCACGACCGCCATCGGAACGGCCGTGTCCTCGCCCGCGATCCCGACGAGCGGCGAGGCGACGGCGCCGACCAGGAACGACGACGTGCCGAGCAGCGCGGAGGCGGACCCGGCCGCGTGCTTCGTCCGCATCAGCGCCTGCGCGTTGGTGTTCGGCATCGCGAGCCCCATCGCCGACATCAGCACGAAGAGCGCGGTCGCGATCGGGACCAGGCCCACCCTCCCGGCGATCCCGGACGTCATGACCAGCAGCGCGGCCGCGGCCAGCACGATGACCGAGAGGCCGAAGGCGAGCGCCTTGTCCAGGCTGACCCGTCCGACCAGCAGCTTGCCGTTGATCTGGCCGACCACGACCAGGCCGACCGAGTTGATCCCGAAGAGCAGGCTGAACGTCTGCGGCGACGCCCCGTAGATCTCCTGCACGACGAACGGCGAGGCGCTCACGTACGAGAAGAGGGCGGCGAAGGCCAGACTGCCCGCGATCATGTAACCGGCGAAGACCCGGTCGGCGAGCAGCCCGCGCATGGTGCGCAGCGCGTCGCCGAAGCCACCGGTGTGCCGGTCGCCCGGCGGCAGCGTCTCGTGCAGCCACTTCCAGACGACCAGGGTGAGCAGCAGGCCGACGACGGCGAGGACGGCGAAGATGCCCCGCCAGTCGGTGAACCGCAGCACCTGCCCGCCGATCAGCGGGGCGACGACGGGGGCGACGCCCGAGATCAGCATCAGGGTGGAGAAGAACCTGGCCATCTCCACGCCGTCGTACAGGTCGCGCACCACGGCACGGGCGATGACGATGCCCGCCGCGCCGGCCAGCCCCTGGATGAGGCGGAAGCCGATGAGGAGTTCCGCGGTGGGGGCGAAGACGCAGATCACGGTCGCGACGACGTAGACCGTCATGCCGAGGAGCAGCGGCCCGCGCCTCCCCCAGCGGTCGCTCATCGGCCCGACGACGATCTGCCCGAGCGCCATGCCGGCGAGGCAGGCGGTGAGCGTGAGCTGGACGGTCGCGGCGGGGGCGTGCAGGGACTCGGTGACCGCGGGCAGCGCCGGCAGGTACATGTCCATGGAGAGCGGCGGCAGCGCGGTGAGACCGCCGAGCACCAGGGTGACGAGCAATCCGGCGCGACGGGCCGCCTCGGCCGCGACCGGTCTCCCTGACTGCGCGCCGGGGGGCATGGTCTCGTCGTGGGACCGGCCGCGCCCCCTGACGGCCGGTATGTGCGCGTTGCCCTGCCGGGCTCCGCTCTCCGCCATTGTCATCTCCATGTCGTTGAATCTGCATCTATGCTCTCAGCTCGGCCACACTGGTCGAGACCTTTCAGGGGGAGAGCGGGCATGACGGGCATGGGCGAGGTCGTGCGCTGGGGCGTACTGGCGACGGGCGGTATCGCGGCGGCGTTCACCGAGGATCTGCGGGGGCTGCCGGGCGCGGAGGTGGTGGCCGTGGGCTCCCGTACGGAGGCCTCGGCGGAGGCGTTCGCGCGGCGGTTCGGGATACCCCGGGCGCACGGGAGCTGGGCCGCGCTCGCCGCCGACGAGGACGTCGACGTGGTGTACGTCGCGACCCCGCACTCGGCGCACCGGGAGGCGGCGGCGCTCTGCCAGGAGGCCGGGAAGCACGTGCTGTGCGAGAAGGCGTTCACGCTGAACGCGCGGGAGGCCGGTGAGCTGGTGCAGCTCGCGCGGGACCGCGGCCTGTTCCTGATGGAGGCCATGTGGACGTACTGCAACCCACTGGTCCGGCGCATGACGGAACTGGTGCGGGACGGGGCCATCGGTGATGTCCGGGTGGTCCAGGCCGACTTCGGGCTCGCGGGGCCCTTCGGGCCCGGGCACCGGCTGCGCGACCCGGCGCTGGGCGGCGGCGCGCTGCTGGACCTCGGTGTCTATCCGGTGTCGTTCGCGCATCTGCTGCTGGGCGAACCGGACCGGGTGCGGGCCGACGCGCTGCTCTCCGAGGAGGGCGTCGACCTGAACACGGCGATTCTGCTGGGCTGGGAGGAGGCGGGGGCATCGGCGCTGCTGAACTGTTCGATCGTCGCGGACACCCCGCTGACCGCCTCGGTCACCGGTACGAAGGGGCGCATCGACTTCCCACGCGGCTTCTTCTACCCGGAACGGTTCGTACTGCACCGCGAGGGGCGCGAACCGGAGGAGTTCACCATGGGTCCGGCGGGTCGGGCGGATCCTGCGAGTGCGGCGGGCGCACCCGACACGGCGGGCGGGCGTCTGCGCGGGCTCCAGTTCGAGCAGACGGAGGTGATGCGGGCGCTGCGGGCGGGCGAGACGGAGTCGCCGCTCGTGCCGTTGGACGGCTCGCTCGCGGTGATGCGGACGCTCGACGCGATACGTGACCGCGTCGGCGTCCGCTACCCCGCCGACGACGCCGGCTGACCGACGTCCCCTCCGGCGCGTCCGGTCCCCTCCGGCGTCCGCGCCACGACGGCCGGGCGCCCGCCACCGCGTGCCGGTGCGGGCCCTGTCGTCGCACCGCCTCCGGCCGGACGACGGCGGTGCGAAGACAGTCCTCAGGCGGGCGTGAGCCCCTGCTTCCCGACCTCCGTGACGAAGGATCCGGCGGTCGTCACGGGCGCGCCGGGCGTGGTGACGGCCGACACCGTGCGGTAGTCGGCACGCGCCCGCTCGTGGCCCAGGGTGACGAGCGCGTATCCGCGCCTGCCGTTGAAGAACTTCAGATGCGGGTTGGCGCGCATCAGGTTGTCCCAACTGGCGGGTCTGTCCGAGCCGTTCTTGCCGCTGGTGATGGAGGTGGCGACGATCTCGGTGCCGAGGGTGCGGGACGAGGGGTCGTCGAAGTCCCTCTTCAGGTCGAAGCCGTAGTTCACGTGCACGTCGCCGGTGAGCACCATCAGGTTCTCGATCCGGGCGGCCTCGGCCCCGTTCAGGATCCGCGCCCGGGAGGCGGGGTAGCCGTCCCACGCGTCCATCGACAGCTTGAAGGCGTCGGTGGGGACGTCCTTGCGCCGGGCCATGACGACCTGTTGCGGAAGGACGTTCCAGGTGGCCTTCGAGGCGCGCCAGCCGTCCAGCAGCCAGCGCTCCTGGGTGGCGCCGGTCATGGTGCGCGAGGGGTCCTCGGACTCCGGTCCGGGCTTCTGCCAGCCGTCGCCGTACGCCTGGTCGCTGCGGTACTGGCGGGTGTCGAGGATGTCGAACTGGGCGAGAGTGCCGAAGTGCAGGCGCCGGTAGAGCCTCATGTCCGGTCCGGTGGGGCGCTGCGGGAGGCGCAGCGGCTGGTTCTCCCAGTACGCGCGGTAGGCGGCGGCACGGCGCAGCAGGAACTCCTCCGGCGGCACGTCGTTCTCGGGGGTGCCGCCCGCGTAGTTGTTCTCGGTCTCGTGGTCGTCCCAGGTGACGACGAAGGGGTGTGCGGCGTGCGCGGCGCGCAGGTCGGGGTCGGACTTGTAGAGGCCGTACCGCAGCCGGTAGTCCTCCAGCGTGATCGTCTCGCGGTTGAAGTGGGCGGGCAGCGTGCGGTCGGTGTAGTTGCGGGCGCCGCCGGTCGCGGTGACGGCGTACTCGTAGAGGTAGTCGCCGAGGTGGAAGACGGCGGAGACGTCCTCGTCGGCGAGGTGCCTGTACGCGGTGAAGTAGCCGTCGTGGTACGCCTGGCAGGAGACGGCGGCGAGGCGCAGCGAGCTGTTGCGGGCGCCCCGGGCGGGCGCGGTGCGGGTGCGGCCGACGGGGCTGGTCCAGCTCCCGGCGCGGAAGCGGTAGTAGAGGACGCGGTCGGATTCGAGGCCCTTGACCTCGACGTGGACGCTGTGGTCGAACTCCGGGTGGGCGGTGGCCCTGCCGCGCCGGACGATGCGCGAGAAGCGGGCGTCGCGGGCGAGCTCCCAGCCCACCTGGACCCGGGCCCGGGGCAGTCCGCTGTCGGCCTCGTACGGTCGGGGGGCGAGCCGCGTCCACAGCAGGACCGAGGTGGGCAGCGGGTCGCCGGAGGCGACGCCGAGGGTGAACGGATCCTCCTTGAGCTTCCGCGCGTCCAGTTCGGCGGCGCTCGCGGTGCCCGCGGCGGGCAGGTTCACCGAGAACGCGAGCGCGGCGGCGGCACCCGTGACGGTGAGGAAGCGGCGGCGGCCGAAGTGCCGGGCGGCGTCCCGCATTTCCTGTGGGTGCGATGAGTGCGTCATCTGTCCCTCCCCTGGCTGGTGGTGTGCTCGGCACAGTGCACCGGTCCAGCCCGTCGAGCTGTTGTCGTGCTCGCGTCGTTGGGACGTCCGGCGGATGAGGAACACGACGGGAATGGATTCACGGGGCAAAGTGCGCATACGCATCGAGGGGCACGATCTACGCGCAAGCGACCGCCCGTACGGCGAACCCGTCGCCCCATAACCGTTCTTGACCAGTCGTGGGACCGCCGGGGCCGACCGGTACGGCGGCGGGTTCGCCGTACCGGTCGTACCAGACGTCGGCCCCGACCGGTCGGCGTCGAGGCGCGGCCCTCGGGGCACGAGGGCGTACGCTGCGGCGCCATGGACGACAGCACGCCGAATTCCACGCATCGCGCCCCGAGGACGGCGGTGGTGACCGGCGCCGGTTCCGGGATCGGCCGCGCGGTGGCCCTCGCGCTGACCGGCGCGGGCTGGTCGGTGGCGCTCGCGGGCCGGCGACCGGACCCGCTCGCCGAGACCGCCGCGCTGGCCGGGGAGGACGCCCGGGTGATCACCGTTCCCGCCGACGTGTCGTGCCCCGAGGACGTGGACGCCCTCTTCTCCTCGGTACGGGAGTGCTTCGGCCGCCTGGATCTGCTCTTCAACAACGCCGGAACCTTCGGGCCGGGAGCGGTCCCGGTCGAGGACCTCTCGGTGGCGGACTGGCGCGCGGTGGTGGACGTGAACGTGACGGGCGCGTTCCTGTGCGCGCAGGCGGCGTACCGGCAGATGAAGGACCAGGACCCGCAGGGCGGCCGGATCATCAACAACGGCTCGGTCTCCGCGCACGCGCCGCGCCCGCACTCGATCGCCTACACCACGACCAAGCACGCCATGACGGGCCTGACGAAGTCGCTCTCGCTGGACGGCCGTCCGTACCGGATCGCGTGCGGGCAGATCGACATCGGCAACGCGGCCACGGACATGACGGAACGGATGCGGACCGGCACCCTCCAGGCGAACGGCGAACTCGCGGTGGAACCGGTGATGGCGGCCCGGGACGCGGCGCGGACGGTGCTCCACATGGCGGAGCTGCCGCTGGAGGCGAACATGCAGTTCGCGACGGTCATGGCGACGGCGATGCCGTACATCGGACGCGGCTGACGGAGCGACCGGGCGCGGCCGGCGACGCAACGGATGCCGATGCCGTCGCGGGCGGCTCCCCCATGCGACCGTGCACCCGGGAAGGCGAGGAACTTCCCGACCACCGGCCGGCTCAACGCGCACGACGCCCGCCTCGATGCGCTCGAACGGGGGGACACCGAGCGGCAGAAACGCAACGATCAGCGGATTGCCGACCTTGAGCGCGCCCGGTGGCCGCTGCCGTCCCTTGCCGCCCTGGTGGGCGTGATCAGCCTCGCCGTGGCCCTATGGCAAGCCGCCCAGACTCAGACGAACAAGACGAATCCCGCCGACCCAGACGAATGCGGTGACGTTCCAGGGGGTACCGCACGCTCCGTCGTGAACAACACCGACTTCGATCGGAATTTCTTCAGGCTCCACAAATGCAGCGAGCCGATCGCAGGTGTGGACGCCTACGACAGCAATCCCGATCTGGGCGATCTGGCCCGCTCCTGGCGGTAGCCCGCCGCCTGCGTGAGACGCCGGAAGGCCACCTCACCATCCCGCCCCCTGCCCGGCTTCTCAGGTTCTAGCGCTCGTCACAACACCCCAGCTCAAGGGGTGCGACGGACTTCAAGATCCGCGAGAGCCGGAAGCCGCAGGGCTCGAAGAAACTGACGCTTGAGCGGGAGGCACACTTCCTGCTCATGCGTCAGGGCGTGAGCAACACCGAGGCCTGCCGGATCCTCGGCATCAACCGTCGAACCTACAAGCGCTGGCGTCACGGAACCAACCCGACCGGGAACAAGCAGGGGATACGCCGCAACGGCGCCCTCCGGCGCGGCACCGACTGGACCTACCGCCCCTTTCGCGGCCCAGCGCCGGGCAGACCTGCGCCGGCCCCGCCCGGGAGGGGCGGTTTCGTGCGTCTGGGGTCAGCTGTCGTCACCCGCGTCCGGGTGCCGCCTCCCCGCAGGACCGAATCCGTCCAGCGCGTCGATTGCCTTCACGATGAGGGCCCGCGCCTCGGCGCCGTACACCGCCATACCCCGAAGCTGCTCGAAAGCTCGCACGTAGAGGGCGACATCCGACGGCTGCGATATCCGCACGCGTGCCGACATCAACTCCACGGACACCAACCTGTCGTCGTACACGTGGAACAGCTCTTGCGGCCACAACCCGCGTTCCCGCCTCGTGTGGGGAATGATGCCGAACGAAACCGACGGCAGGGCACCAGCCGTGAGGAGATAGCCGAGCTGCGCGGCCATGGCGTCGACGTCGCCGAGTTGGTAGTAGAGCACGCTCTCTTCGATCACCATCACGAACCGGTGTCCCGCTTCGTGCACGATCCGGGACCGCTCCATCCGGGCTGCCGCGGCCTGGTCCGCGTCGTTGGGCACGTCGAGCAGTTCGGCTACGTGGGACAGCACCGCATGGGCGTAGCCCTCCGTCTGGAGCAGGCCGGGCACGAGCGTGGGCGAGTAGACCCGGAACAGCTCAGTAGCCTGGTACAGGTCCACGTAGCTGGTCTGTAGCCGCTTGAGACCGGCACGCATCTGCCGCCGCCACTCCATGTACGCGGACTCAGCGTCCCGGGACTGAGCGATGATGTCCGCGGCTTGGTCCTCCGCGCCGCAAGCGTGACACCACCGGCGGATATCGTCCGGCGTCGGTGGAGTGCGGGCGTTCTCTATCCGGGAGGTCTTCGGGTGGGTCCAGTCGCACCGTGAGGCCAGTTCCTTCCCCGTCAGGCCGGCATCGGCCCGTAGGTCACGCAGGCGCCGCGCGACGCGCTCACGGGCAGCTTGGGCCGAGGATGACGGGGAAGCGGGCATGTGGTGCGGCGGAACCCTTCATCTAGTCGAGCTTGAAGTCGCTGTGCGGGACGGCCCGGGACCATACCGCCTCGAACGCCGCGGCGCACAGCCGCGCCGCGTCCGGAGCCGTGCTGATCTCTCCCGGCGCCGACGCGCCGCCCCCGGTGAAGTGGTTCCACCTGATCAGCCGGCTGTCGATGAGCCAGAAGTCGTTGCCCGGAAGCGCGATGTCCGATGCCTGGCGGCGGGGAAGCCACCGCACTTCTTCGCCAGCAGCAACGTTCACGACCGTGCCCGCGTGCTCGTACCGGATGTACTCGCTGACCGGCTCGGACACGATCCGGGCCCGGCGCACGACGACGCCGCGGGCGACGGTACGGCGGATGAGACTGGTCCATGGTGTCCAGTACGGTGAGTCAGGATCGGTGTCAACCTCCCCGGTTTCCCGCCAGCGGGCGACCGTACCGGCCTCGGAAGCGACGCCGTACACGTCGCGCATCTCCAGATGGACGGCCGACTCGCGGGCGCCGTCCAGCAGCTCAGCGAAGCTGGGCACGCTCTGCGACATCACACGCCTCCTTCAGGATCGACACCATGCGGACCGGCACCCGTACTACCTGCTCGTTGTCCGGGATACCGACAGCGTGCCCCGCCACCTCGAAGCGGGCGCACTCAGCCTCCGTCGACGCGTCAGGCTTCCACCCCTGAATGACAAGTTCGCCTCTGCTCTCGTCGACCCACACGGTCGGGCTCTCGCCTTGCCCAGTGTTCGGATCGATGCCGATGAACCGTAAAGACACGTGGACCTCCAACGTCCCCGGTGTACAAGGATGTTCACACCTTTCTCCGATGCAGGGCGCGAGTCAAGGGCACGAAAGACCAGTCGCAGGCGTCGAAATGACGCTGCGAACATTCGTGAACATCGCTCGCGGTGGTGCGCGGCCCGCTTCTACGGTCATCGGCATGGAGTCGGGAACCCGGCCGGCCGCGGCCGTCAACGCGGAAGAGTCACGCTGGTGTCACTGGCACGTGGGCTCGTCTGAAACGGCGGTACTGATCAAGTACGGGAAACGGTCGTCCGGGCCCCCGGTGGCGCTGTACGCGTGCAAGCCGTGCCGCGAACAACGGGGGCTCCGCCCGTACGGCGAGCAGTCGTGACCGGGCGACCGCTCCCGGACCCGGGGTCGCTGACGTGGGACCAGGCCAACGGCCGCGCCTGCGTCTAGTGCGGGCGGCTCCTGACCACCGGCACGGTCCGCGTCGGCGTCATCCCTGACCGGCTCGGTGTCCACATCCTCGACGCCGAGGTATTGACCGGGCCTTGCTGCGCCGACCTCGCGGGGCAGACCCCGTAGAACTCCCGCTCCGGGCCCGGTGGGGGCCGTCATGCACCGGAGCGGGTCCAGAACCCGGCGCCCACACGCTGCGAGTTCGCGTGAGGGCGCCGGTGGCAAATCCCGCCGTGACGGCGGGCGCAAGTGACCGAGGTCGACCGAATCAATCACCCGAGCAGAGAGGTGACGCGGTGATGCTCACCATGGACACGTGGCCGCCTGTGCCGAAGCCGGACGACGACCCGCCCACCCCGCCGCCCAACGAGTAGGGACATCCCCATGCTGCCGGATCACAGGAGCGTCACCAGTATCCGTCGCGAAATCGATCAGTCCGAGTGGGAGGCGGATCGTCGCTGGCCCCGTCGGACCTGTCCTGTGCACCGCCAAGCGGTGATCAATCTCGGCATGGCGACCCTCTGCCCGTACGCGAACCCGGCGACGGGGAAGTGCGGGCGAGCAGAGTAGGTCGCTGGTCGTCGCCGCGCGTGGGGCCCCGCAGGTTGCGCCTGCGGGGCCCTTTCGCGCGTTTTTGCAGCTCAGCCGGTAGGGGTTTTACAGGAGATGTACGACAACACCGGGTACACGTACACCTTCGGCAGCTACACCATCGGCGCGGGCAAGACCGTCAAGGTCCACACCGGCAAGGGCAAGAACGGCTCCGGCCACGTCTACTGGAACCGCGGCTCGTACGTCTGGAACAACACCGGCGACAAGGCGCGGCTGATCAAGCCGAACGGCAAGCTCCAGGACTCCTGCTCCTGGTCGAAGACCGGCAAGGGCGTCAAGAACTGCCACTGAGCCGGACGACCGCTGCCCGGGGCCGCCCCGCCGTCGCGCCGGCGGGGAATGCCCCGGGCGGCGGCGCGGTTGATCTGCGGCATGAGCCAGAATTCAGGTACCAGGGTCCTGCGCTACACCGCTTTCTCCGCCGATCCGGCGGGCGGCAATCCGGCGGGGGTGGTCCTGGACGCATCCGGCCTCGACGACGCGGCGATGCTCGCCCTCGCGGCCGAGCTGGGCTACAGCGAATCCGCCTTCCTCACGGGCGCGGAATCACCGGACGCGCGGCCGTCGGCCGCCCGGGGGTACACGATCCGCTACTTCAGCCCGAAGGCCGAGATCCCGTTCTGCGGCCATGCCACCGTCGCGACGGCCCTCGCACTGGCCGAGCGCGACGGCCCCGGAGATCTGGTGTTCCACACCGTCGCGGGGGCGGTCCCGGTCACCGTCGCCCAGGAGGGCACCGAACTCCGCGCCACGCTCACCAGCGTCGAGCCGTACATCACGGACATCGCGCCGGACGACCTGACGGAAGCGCTCGCCGCCCTGCGCTGGCCGGCCGCCGACCTCGACCCGGCCCTGCCGCCCCGGATCTCCTACGCGGGCGCCCGTCATCTGGTGCTGGCCGCCGCGACCCGGGAGCGTCTCGCCGACCTCGACTACGACTTCGCGCGCCTCGAAGCCCTGATGCACCGGCTCGACCTGGCCACCCTGCAACTGGTGTGGCGGGCATCGCCCACCGTCTTCCACGTCCGCGACCCGTTCCCGGTCGGCGGCGTGGTCGAGGACCCCGCCACGGGCGCTGCGGCGGCCGCGTTCGGCGCCTACGCCCGCACGCTGGGCCTCGTCCCGGACACCGCCACTCTGACGCTCCACCAGGGGGAGGACATGGGCCGCCCCGGCACGCTCACCGTGGAACTCCACGCGGGCGACGCCCGGGTCAGGGTCGGCGGAACGGGCACCCGCATCCCGGACTGACGACGCTCCACGAGCCACGACGCCACCGCCGTCCAGCCCCGGGCATCGGCCCACGGGCCCCGGCCACCACAGCCCGGAGTCCCGCCCCCGCCTCCGGGGCCCCTCCGGTCGTCGGACCCCCGCCCTCACCGTCCGGGGGCCGACCGCCGCACGGTTTCCAGGTGCCGCCGGTACCAGGGGGCATGCCGGGCGAACGCGGCCGTGAAGCCCTCTCCGGGCTCCCAGTCGAAGTCCCGGCCGACCCGCTCGTCGGTGAACCAGTGGTCCACGACGAGCATGCCGAGATGGTGCAGCGCGTACGGGACGTCGGCGAGCCGCTCCCGGGCCTCCGCCACGTCGATCCCCTCGGCCCCCCAGGGCAGCCGCAGTTCGTCCACGACCGTGGACAGCAGTCGTGAACAGCTCACCGGTTCAGGGTGGTTGACGTGATAGATCCCGGTCGGCCCGTTCGGGGACAGGGCCGCTCCCAGCAGCGCCCGCCCCAAGGCCCCCGCCTCGATCATCGAGTGCCGCGCCCCGCATCCGGCCGGAACGGCGGAGAGTCGCCCGAGCAGCGCGACCAGTCCGGGCACGGCCCACCGGTCCCCGGTCCCGTAGACGATGTGCGGGCGCACGACGACGCCGTCGGCCGCGAGGACGTGCCGCTCGGCGGCAGCACGGGTCAGACTGGTCGCGGACGCGGGGGCGGGCTCGGCGCCACCGGGCCGGAGCCGGGTGAACGGGCCCCGCCCGTAGACGGACGCCGTACTCAGCTGGACGACGCGGGGGACCCCGCAGCGGACGGCCTCGTCGACCAGAGCCCGAGTTCCTTCATCATTAACGGACCGGGCGGTCGGTTCGTCACCGCCGATCGCGGAGGCGCAGTGGATCACCGCGTCGACCCCCTCGCAGCTGCCGCGCAGCGTCTCCGGGGCGCCGAGATCCCCGTGCACCGTCTCCACCCCGGTCCCGGGCCCGGTGTCCGCGCCGATGGACGGGGCCAGAGCGGTCCGGTGGGTCATCAGCCGCAGCCGGAGGCCGGGAACCGCGCGTGCGGCGGCCACCACATGGCCTCCGATGAAGCCGGTGGCACCGGTGACGAGCACGCGAGCGGTCCCGGATCCGCGAGGTGTCACGACTGCCTGCCCCGGGGCACGGCGGCGCGGTACCGCGAGCCCTGGACGGGTGATTCGAGGGTGCAGGCGAAGGCCGCGCGGTCGTCCTGGGTCGCCGTGACGTGCACCCGGGTCACCGCCGCGTCGTCGACCGGGAGGCGCCGCGCCTCGATCCAGCAGGGGCGGTCGAGCTCCACGTACCGGAGGAAGTCGGTCCGCACCGACAGCGGGAGGAAGTCGTGGCCGGGAGTGGCGGCGACGGCCGCCTGACGGGCCGCCTCCAACAGCAGAATGCCCGGCACGTGATCGTTGGGCCGGGCGAACAGGGTGGGGTGCCCGGTGTCGAGCCGCAACCGCCAAGCGTTTCTCCGTGCCGCGGGCGCCAGGACGACATCGCGCTCGTCCACCCTGCCCACCTCGGCCGGGGAGACGGCGGGCAGCAGGGGTATCGGGGCGCCCACGACATGTCTGCGGTCGCCCCGCAGCTTGCCGTACGCCTTGGCGGACGTGCAGCTGATGCGCCCGCCGCCCCGGGCGAGGACGGTGCCCAGGCGATGCAGGAGCAGTTCGACGTGCATGGATCCGATGCTCTGGCGCAGACGCCTGACGCGGGAGCAGGTGACGTCCACGGTGATGTCCCAGGGCTCGTTCCCCAGCAGCAGCCTGCCGGGCTCGGAGACATACGACAGCTCCCACATCACGAACTGGTCCCCGTCCGGGACCCCGAACTCCGCGTGTCCCAGGAGCATCGTCGCCTGGCGCATGGTCTCCGCGATCAGCAGCGGGTCCTGGTGACGGCCCCCCACGGGTGCGAAGAACCGGTGGGCGCGCGGCCAGCGGGCCGATACCGAGAACTGGGTTCGGGTCTGCGGGGTCCAGCCGGTGGGGAAGATGTCCTGCGGGTCGTACCGGTGGACGAAACGCCCCAGCAGGCCCGCGTCCACCTGCCTGCGCCCGGGTGCCGCTCCGTCGGCGTCCGGCACTCCAGTGGTTTCGCGGGCCCCGACGCCCTCGGTGCGGACCGAGGCGCTGTGCGAGGTGAGCTGAACCATGAATCTTCCTCCCAGAGGATCCATACCGGGAGGGCCGACGGCCTCCGCAGTAAGATACTGACAGTCCGGTTTTCCTATCCAGCCACACTTGGTGCTGACCACGCCACGGCGGAGAGAGACTTGTAGCTGATGGCACAGCAGGCGCGCGCGATCCAGACTCGACGGTCGATCCTGGTGGCGGCCGCCGCCGTATTTGATGAACGCGGCTACAGCAGCGCCACCATCAGTGAGATCCTCGCCCGGGCCGGAGTCACCAAAGGCGCACTTTACTTCCACTTCTCCTCGAAGGAAGACCTGGCACTCGGGGTGATGGACGTGCAGCTGGACAGCAGTCCGCTGCCCCAGCTGACAAAGCTTCAGGAGCTCGTCGACCAGGGCATGTTGCTCGCCTACCGGCTCCGCCACGAGCCGCTGGTGCGCGCCAGCGTCGGGCTGGCCATGGACCAGGCGGTGGAGGGACTCGACCGGGGCACCCCGTTCCGCGCCTGGATAGACAGGCTGGAACACCTGCTGAACGCGGCGAAGGATCAGGGCGAACTGCTGCCGCACGTCGACCCGCGCGAGACCGCGGAAATGCTCGCCGGTTCCTTCTCCGGTATTCAAGTGATGTCCCAAGCCCTTTGCAAGCGGGAGGATTTGGGGCATCGAATTTCGGTACTTCTGCACTTCGTACTGCCGAGCATTTCGACACCGGCGGTACTGACCACGCTCGACATGGCCGAGGACCGCGGCGAGCGGCTTTCCGAGGCCCTCGAAGCGGTGCCCAGCCAGGCCGGCGCGGCCGATTGAGGGACGCCCCCCGTCCGGGCCGCTACGACCCGGCCGACGCGACCGGACCGCCCGGCCCATGGCGTGAAATTCCGTACACCACGGGGGCGATGTCGGCCTGTTCGGTGGCACACGGGGCGCCGGAGGGCAAGACTGGAGAGGCTGACCGACCGACCGGTCCGTTATCCGGACCGGTCCACACCGCCCGTCCGCACCCGCCCGCCGATCCGACGGTCCGACGCCGCCGATCCGCCGGTTTGCCGATCCGACGCTCCGTCGTTCCCTCGGCTCCGCGGGAAGGTGCGGATCCCGAGACGGGCCCCCGACGGGCCCGGGACAGGAGACGCCGATGTCCATCCGCCGGATCGTCCCCAACATCCGGACGACCGCGGTCGCCCCGGGGCCCGCGATGGAGCGGAACGCCGAGTTCTACGGCCGGTTGGGCCTCCAGGAGGTCATGAACCACGGCTGGATCATGACACTCGCCTCCCCCGCCCACCCGTCGGCCCAGATCAGCATCGTGGCGGCCGACGCGACCGCGCCGGTCACACCGGATCTGAGCGTGGAGGTGGACGACGTGGACGCGGCGTACACGGCCATGAAGGAGAACGGCGCGGAGATCGTGTACCCGTTGCGCGACGAGGACTGGGGCGTACGCCGCTTCTTCGTCCGCGACCCCAACGGCCGTGTGGTCAACGTGCTGGGCCACCGCTGAGCGGGGGCCGGGCCACCGGGGCGCCGTCGTACGGGAGGATCCGCCGCAGCAGTCCCTTGGGGTGACCGCGCTCGCGCCATTCCCTCGGGTATCCGATGGACACCTCCTCGAAGCGGACCCCGTCGTACCAGGTCGTGCGCGGGATGTGCAGATGGCCGTAGACCACGGCCGCGACGTTGAACCGCCGGTGCCAGTCGGCGGTGAGCTCGGTGCCGCACCACTGCGCGAACTCGGGGTACTTCAGTACGTTCATGGGATCCCGCACCAGCGGCCAGTGACCGGCGATGACCAGCGGGATCGCCGGATCGTGCGCGGCGAGCCGCCGTTCCGTCTCCGCCACCCGGGCCCGGCACCAGTCGTCCCGGCCCGGGTACGGGTCGGGATGGAGCAGGTACTCGTCGGTGCACACCACGCCGGTCTCGTGCGCGTACGCCAACGACTCCGCCTTGGTCGAGGTCCCCGGCGCCCGGAAGCTGTAGTCGTACAGCAGGAACACGGGCGCCACGGCCACCGGCCCCCCGGGGCCCGGCCACAGCGGGTAGGGGGCCTGCGGCGTCGACACCCCGATGCTCCGGCACACCTCGACCAGGTGCTCGTACCGCTCCCGCCCCCGCAACTGGAGCGGGTCGCGGTTGACCGTCCACAGTTCGTGGTTGCCGGGGGTCCACAGCACCCGGGAGAACCGTCCCGCGAGCAGCCGCAGCGCCCACTCCACGTCCTCGGCGCGTTCCGCGACATCACCGGCGACGATCAGCCAGTCCTCGTCCGATGCCGGCCGCAGGGACTCGGTGAGGGGGCGGTTGTCCGCGATCCCGATGTGCAGGTCGCTCACCGCGAACAGGGAACCGCGGCTTCCGGAGGCGTGATCGGACACGTGCGAACCTTTCCCGAGGAGTCAGCTCGACACGATCGTGCCTCACGACCGGCTCTCCGCCCAGCAGTTCCCGCGGGCCGGCCCGCCCGGAGCCGTCCCCCGGACCCGCCGCGGGGCACCCGGGCGGACCGGGCCCCGGGGGCCGGTGCCCCTTCAGGGACCGGCCCTGCGGCGCACGGCCGTCCGGCCCGGCCGCGTACGGTCATCCGGCCGGGTGCGTCCGGGCGGACCAGCGCAGACCGTGCCCGAATCCGAAGAGGGCGTCGGCGGTGTCGAAGGGGACGTCCTCACGCGCCGCGGCGACCGCCTTCCCCGAGCGGGGCAGGTCGAAGGGGAGGCGGCCGCTCACGGTCGCCCGACCGCTCACGGCGTCGAGGAGGACGTCGTCGTCGACGCCGAACGTGCCGATCAGGGTCACGGCGGGGAGGGCGTCGATCGGGGTGAGCACGGCCGCGCGTTCGAGGAAGACGTCGACGACCGTGGGAACGGCCGCCGCGACGCGTTCGACGTGCCGGACGGTCTCCTCCGGGAATTCGAGACCGCCGGAGTGGAACGCCGCTTCGAGCGTGTCCTCGGGGTGGACGTCGAAGGGTGCGGCCAGCCGCAGGATCGCGAGGTCGGCCTCCTCCACGCCGTCGACCGGGACCGCGTACCGGGCCAGGACGTCACGGTCGATCCCCTCGGCGTAGACGCGCACGTCCGGGCCGAGGCGGACGGGGCGGCCGGTCAGCGCGACGACGGATGCCGCCTGCGCCCGGCGGGCGAGCGCCAGGTTCCCGGCGTGGGCGACGTGCTGCCCGACGGCTGCCGGTCCGACGGCACCGGCCGCCGGGTCGTCGAGCAGGCCGAGCCGCTCCTTGTCCCGCAGCACGCGCCGGACGGAGACGTCGAGGCGCTCCTCGGTGACGAGCCCGCGGTCCAACGCGGCCAGGACGAGCGCCGGATCGTCCTCCCCGCCGAGCTGGTCGACGCCGGCGTCGAAGAGCCGACCGACACGTTCGACCGGAGGCAGGTCCAGAAGCCCCCAGGCGCGTACCGGGAGTTCGACGCCGAGCCGGGGCAGCCGCATGCCGGTCACGATGTTGAAGTCGGTCACGACCACCCCGTCGAAGCCGAGCCGGCCGCGCAGGAGGTCGGTGATGACGCTCCGCTGGAAGGCGAAGCCCACCTCGTCGAAGTCGAGGCCGAGCGGGGCGGCGTAGGCGGGCATCATCATCGCGACACCCTCCTCGATCGCGGCGGCGAACGGCAGGAGGTGGTCCTCGAAGCGTCCGCCGGGGTAGACGGTGTGCGCCCCGCGTGCGAAGTGGGAGTCCTCGCCACCCTGTTGCGGGCCGCCGCCCGGGAAGTGCTTGGCCGTCGCGAGCACCCGCTGGTGGGCGCCGCCGCTCTGCAGGCCCCGGACGAAGGCGCGCATCATCGTGGCCGCGTGGTCCGGGTCCTCGCCGAAGGTGCCCGCCACGCGCGCCCAGCGCGGTTCGGTGGCGAGGTCGGCCATGGGATGCACCGCTATGTGGACGCCGGCCGCGCGCAGTTCGCGCGCCATCATCCGGGCGACCTCCTCGACGAGGTCCGCGTCCCAGGTGGCGGCGAGGCCGATCGGCTCCGTCAGCACGCTGAACCCCGCGCCGCTCTGACCGACCTGGCCGTTGCGCCCGCGGCCGTGCGTCGGGTCCGAACCGATGGTGACCGGGATGCCGAGCCGCGTCCCGGCGGTCATCGCCCGGATCTCCTCGCCCCAGCGTGCCAGCGCCTCCACGCTCGGAATGTTCATCAGCCCCAGGTGCCCGACATGGCGTTCGAGGAGGAGTTCGGTGGTCGGGGTGAAGCCGAACGGCGACTCGGTGCCGGTGCCCTCCCAGAGGGTGCCGTCCGGGTTCATCGTGACCCGCGCGGCGAGCAGCGCCCCCGCCTTCTCCTCCACGGTCATGGCGGCGACGAGCCGCTCCACGCGAGGTGACGGAACGGCCGGTGCGATGGTGTCGATCGTGTGCATGCGATCACGCTAGGGCGCGCCGTTCGGCGATCCCAGACAAAAGACTTAGTCTTCACTAAGTATTACCTAGTCGTCGCTAAGTGTTTACCTGTGGGTCCACGCGGGCTTCCTACGCTCACGGCGGATGCTCGTCCGAGCCCTCCCCTCCGCGGAACGCACAGCGACCGAAGGATCCCCCCCGTGACTCCCCGCCCCCCTGAACCGCCGACGCCCATCCCGATGTCGCGCGTCTATCTGCTCGCCCTGATCGAACTCGCCGCGCTCGGGCCGATCGCCACGGCACTCACCGCGTCGCTCTCCCTGAAGGTCCTGGAGATCGCGCCGGGGACGAAGGAGTCCTCGCTCGCGCTGGTGACCATGGTCGGCGCGCTCGCCGCGCTGGTCTCGAACCCGGTCTGGGGCCACTTCTCCGACCGCACCCGGTCCCGTTTCGGGCGCCGTCGCCCGTGGATCGTCGGCGGCACGCTCCTGGGCGCGGTGAGCGCGGTGCTGATGCTGCTGGCTCCCGGCGTCGGCTGGCTCGCCGCGGCCTGGGCGCTCGGACAGCTCGGCTACAACGCCGTTACGGCGGCGCTCAACGCGATGCTCGCCGACCAGGTTCCGGAGGAGCAACGGTCGAAGGCATCGGGTGTGTTCGGCGCCTTCGGATTCCTCGGCATCGTCCCGGCGATGCTGATCGCGGCCCTGTTCGCCGGCGATCTGGCCGTGATCACGCTGTCGATGCCGCTGCTGTCGGTCGTGATCGCGGTTGTCGTGTGCGCGGTCGTCCCCGACCCGCCCGTACCCGCCGCGCAGGAATCGGGGCGGGGCCTCGGGGACGTGTTCCGGGCGTTCGTGTTCAACCCGCTCCGGGCGCCCGCGTATTCGCTCGCCTGGATCCAGCGGTGCGTGATGCAGTTCGGGTACACGATCGTGGGTACCTTCGGCCTCTTCTACCTGATCGAACGGCTCGGGATGGGGCAGGACGACGCCGTCTCGCTCACCTCGATCGCCACGATCGCGGGGGCCGCGTTCAACACCGTGGCCGCGTTCGTGTGCGGCTACCTGGCGTCCCGCCGGGGGAACTACGGCCCGTTCGTCCTCATGGCGGTCACGGGCATGGCCCTGTCCCTGCTCATGAAGGCCTTCACGGGAGATCTGGCGGTCTTCTGGGCGAGCACCGTCATCGCCGGCTTCGCGCTGGGCGTGTACTACTCCATCGACCTCGCGCTCGTCCTGCGGACGCTCCCGGCGGGCGAGGAGGGCAAGTACCTCGGCATCTTCAACCTGGCCAAGACGATCCCGCAGTCCGTCGCGCCCGCGCTGGCCCCGGTCGTCCTCTCGTGGGGCGGCCCGGATCCCGTGTCCGGGCACGCGCAGAACTACGCGTCGCTGTATCTGGTGGCCGCGATCGCCGTCGTGCTCTCCCTGGCCACCCTGCCGGGCCTCCGCCCGGTCCTCCGCCGCGACCCGGTGGTCGCGGCGCCCCACCGTGCCGTACCCGTGAACGCCGAGGACGTGCCCCTGTGACCGAGCCCCACACACGAATCGAGCAGACCATGCGGAGCAAGCAGACCGAGCAGACCGCACAGCCGGCCGAGCGGACGACCGGACCGGCCGGGCGAGCCGTGCGCGTCGTACGGGCCGACCCGGCCGGGCAGCAGCCGGTCCGCGAGCCGGAGGGGCTGGTCAACTTCCGTGACCTCGGCGGTCTCCGGGCCGCGACCGCGACGATCCGGCCGGGCGTGCTCTGCCGCTCCGCCGGTCTCGCCTCGCTGACCGAGGCCGGGCTCGCGACGCTCCGGGACGGTGCCGTCGCCGTGGTGGTCGACCTGCGCTCGGAACAGGAGGCCGTGGCCGCCCCGGCGACGGCGCATCCCGTCACCGTCCGGCTTCCCCTGCTGGACGGCGACGCCCTCGCCATGGCCCGGGTCCCGACGCTGGGCGAGGTCTACGCGAACCTCCTCGAAACCGCCGGTCGCGCCTTCGCCCACGTCGCCCGCGTCGTCGCGGAGACGACGGACGGCGCCGTCCTGGTGCACTGCACGGCGGGCAAGGACCGCACCGGGCTGGCCGTGGCCCTCCTGCTGGAGGCGGTGGGCGTGGACCGGGAGACGGTCGTCGCCGACTACGCGCTCAGCGAGGACCGGCTGCGCGGCGCCTGGGCGGAGCGGATGACCGCCTCGGTACGCGCCATGGGTGTCGAGGTCACTCCCGGGCTCGAAACGCTGATCACCCGGAGCCCCGCCCCCGTCATGGCGGAGACCCTCGACCGCCTGGACTCCGGTTACGGGGGTGCGGCCCGGTACCTGACCGCCCACGGCCTCGACGCGGACACGCTCGCGCGACTGCGCGGCCGGCTGCTGTCGCCCGGGACGGCCTGAGGGCCGCCCCGCAGACCGTGTCCTCGAACCGGCGTCGCTGTGCGGTGCCGGTTCGACGGCACGTCCGGGCTCTGTCGTCGAACCACCGCCTGCCGTGCGACGCCTGGCACGCACGGCCCGGCCGAACGACGGCTTCGGGGGCGGGCCCTAACGGCCGGCCGGGACGGCGGCGATGCGCCGGTAGAGGGAGTCCACGGCGGCCGTGAACGTCCTGACGTAGTCGACGCGTTCCGGAAGGGTGACCCACTGGTCCCGGATGCCCTCGTTCAGGGCCAGCATCTCCAGGACGATCTGCTCGGGCTCGCTCTCCGCGAGCAACTCACCGGATTCGACCCCGCGTCGCACGACGGGGACGAACACGTCCAGCGCCCGTTCGAGGTTCTCCCGGTAGCGCCCCTCGATGGGATGGCCCTCGATGCTCGCCGCGCCGGTCAGCATCCGGCGGAAGCGGACCAGGTCCGGGTCCCCGGCGGCGCGCCGGACGGAGGCGACCAGCGCGTCGAACAGTTCGCGGACGCTCTCGAACTCGCGGGTGTGGAGGGTCCGGTAGACGTCCTCGCGCAGATCGACGACGGCGACGAAGAGATCCCGTTTGCGCGGGAAATGATGCAGCACCCCGGCGTCCGTGACACCGGCCTCGCGGGCGATGTCGGCGATCCGCGCGCGTTCGTACCCCTTGCGACCGAACTCGCGCGTCGCGGCCGCGAGGATCGCCGTACGACGGGTGTCTCCGCGCACGATCCGCTTGTCGTCGACCACGACAGTTCCTCCGTCGTCCCCGCGTGCCATGCTCCGATCATAGGCGCCGACGGCCCCCGTCCGGCCCGGCGGTCCCGGTCCCGACGGGCACGGCGGCGCCCGTGCGCTCGCACGACGTGGTGCGCCCACAAGTCCCGGGCGTGGACGGAAAGGTGGAGAGCGGCAGACGAGTCGGGCTGTACGCCGGGGAGTGTCACCGCAGCGCTACCACCTGCACAAACGTGAAGGGCGACCGCCTCTGTGGCTACTTTGGTGGCTACTTACGCGTCCGGCTTGGCTCTGCTCACGTTGCGACGTCCGCCGGGCGCAACCCCAGACATCGCCCGGACTCCCCAGAGTAGGGGACGGAAGGGTAGTCGCGCAGGCACCTCGACCTCACTCGCGAGCGTCCAACATGCGGACAACTCCTGTGACTTGCGCCACGTGCACGCAATTTCTCGGCATCGTGGGCGCGCATTCCCGCGCCCCGAGCTGCGCCACGCGATAATCCAACTCGGATGAGCTATCGCTTGATCTCGGATTGCATGACCGAACGTTGACGGATTGGTTTCGATTCATGCCCCGGCAGGCGCCGACGGCGCCAGTCCGGAGCGCGCTCGGCGGCGGGCACCCCGCCCCAACTTGGAGGTTGCGGTCGGCCTCGGAGAAGGGAGGCCGACCTTTTCGAAGCCAAGTCCCGCATCACCCCTGGAGCCACCGTGTCGCCGATCCAGCCGTTGCCCGCGTCGTACGAGGAGATCCGAGACCGCGTCGGCGCAGCCGTCCGCCGCCTGCTCGCCGCCGAGGACGGCACCTGGGCGTGCGTCGAGGCGACCTACCCGGACCGCGTCATCGTCTCCGTCCACCAGGACGGCGCTGATCCGGTCAACTACGCCGTGCCGTACGACAAGCTCGCGCCCGGAGATATCCCTTGGCACACCACAGATCGTCGAACTGACCACCGTCGTCATCCCCGACCAGGGGCCGGCACGCGAGGCGGACAGCAGTGAGACCATGGACAGCCGCGTCGTCCGGCCAACCATGCGCGCCCTCGCCGACGCCACCGCCCGCATTCAGGCCGCCGACGACACCGAACAGCTTGAGCCCGTGCGCGCCACCGTCGGCGAACTCCTCGCGGCGCTCTCCTCCAAGGGCCTCGACATCGGCGCCGACGAAGAGGACGACCAGGGCCAGCCGGCAGCCGCGTCGTCCCCGATGGCAGGCAGCGGCATCGACCTGTGGGACGACGACCCGTACGACGAGCCCCACGACCCCGCGCCCTCCGACAACGCGGGCGACGAACCTGACGACGACGCGGAGGACGCGGACACCGTCCGACTCGACGCCAACGAGGTGAAGGCCCAACTGGCCGCGATCCAGGGGTAACCTCCCGCGACTCAGCCTTACTGCTCCCGCAGGTCACCCCCGCGCCCACCATCTCGCCATCCAGAACAAAACAGCAGGTCAGAGCCCGTATGCTGCCTTCCCTAGACAGGTGGGGAACGGCAGCGCGCGACGTTAACCACCCCCGCTCTCTCAAATGCCCCGCGTTGTCGGGTCGTCCCGGTGCTGGCCGGGCGAGCGACGCATGTCAACCGCACCCAGCACGTGGAGAGAGCGCACCGTGAGCACCCCCGTCATTTCGGAGAACAAGGGTCTGGTCAGGAGCCTCAAGTCCCAGCTCGCCGAGAAGTCCGCCGAAGCCGAACGGATCTCGCAGACCTTCAAGGTCGAGGACAACGGCGGCTTCGTCGTCAGTACAGAGCAGGCCGCCGCCTTCAAGAAGGTGTCTGCCGAAGCGATGGAGCTCAAGCAACTCATTGCTGACGCCGAGGGCATGAGCCAGGTCAAGCAGTACCTCGCCGAACCCGACTCCGTACCCGCCGCAGGCCAGCACTACGGGCAGAAGCCGCAGGGCCCCATGGAGGGCAAGAGCCTCGGTGACCTGTTCGTCGAGTCCGACGCGCACAAGAACGCCGCCCAGGCCGGGTTCCGAGACCGCCCGTACGTCCGCGCCGAAATGGAAGGGAAGTCCATCTTCTCCCTGTCGGCGGGCACGGTCACGCACCAGACCCTCGGCTCTGCGCAGAACCTCGGGATCGCGGAGCGCGAGTACAGGAAGTTCCACATCCGCGACCTGTTCCCGAAGTCCTCGACGAAGCAGGCCGTGCTCTACGGCGCCCGCGAGACCGGCTGGACCAACAGCGCCAAGCAGGTGAAGGAACGTTACGCCGCCGACGGCACCAGCCCGGCGACCGGCGCGGACACCGACACGTGGGGCCGTGCGCCCCGCTCGAAGCTCTCGCTCGTCCCGGTAATGTACCCGGTGAGCGAGATCGCCCATCTACTCGACGCACACAAGAACATCCTCAGCGGCGAGCCGCGCCTGAAGACCTTCATCAACTCGCGCGTGATCGAAGGGGTCAAGTACCAGGAAGACTGGGACCTCTTGCACTCCGTGGGCGATGACCAGTCCCTCACCGGCATCTTCAACACCCCCGGTGTGCAGCAGTACCAGGGGCTTAACACCGACCAGTACAGCGTCCAGATCCGGCGCAGCATCACCAAGGCACTGCTCGCCGAGTACGACCCGATCGGCATCGTCCTGTCGCTGACGATGTGGGAGCACGTCGAGGTCAAGGAGGACAAGACCGGCGCGTTCCGCGTCGCCCTGCAGATCGCTGTCGGCGCGACCAAGCGCGTGTGGCACCTGGACGTCGTCGAGACGACCGCGATGGCCGATGAGAACTTCCTCGTCGGCGCGTTCGGCCTCGGTGCACAGCTCCACGACCGCGAGTCCGTCTCCGTAACCATCAGCTCGGAGAACGCCGACAACTTCGAGAAGGGCTTGATCACGTTCCGAGCGGACGAGCGGGTCGCCCTCGAAATGCCACGCCCGGAGAGCTTTGTGATCGGCACCTGGACCCAGCCCCACCCGCTGATCCCGACGAGGGGAGGTACCGCCCAACATCCGGGCGGCACCTCCCCTCACCCCCTTACTGCACGACTGGACACGGAGGAACGGTGACGAACAAGGAACTCGTCGGCCTCGCGGCCGATTTGGACGCGCTGACCCAGGCGCCGGCCGTCCGCAAGGGCCCGCCGTGCAGTGTCGGGTCCGTCCTGACGTCGGTCGACGAGGAGACCACTGAGGTACTGCGCCGCATCCTCGACACCCGCACCGTCTCCTCCACCGCCATCGCCGAAGTGCTCAGCCAGCACGGCCAGGCGGTCACCTCCTACACCGTGGCACGCCATCGCCGCCGCGGCGAAGCCAACGGATGCCGGTGCCCGCGATGAGCCTGACCAACACCCGGAGGCTCTGCTCCAGCCCGCCCCTGCCGATCAGTCGCAGCCCAGCGAGGTCCTGCGCACCCTCGTCCCAGCACCTCGCGGCTGGGAGGCCGGAGTCCGCTACGAGCCGGGCGGCACGATGGTGGTCACCGCCCCGGCCGCCGAACAGCCGCCGAGCGGCGAAGAGGAGTGGCGTGCCCGCGTCGAAGAACTTGGACTCGCCATCCCCGAAGGCTGGAGAGTGCGCCTCGTCGAGGCACGCCACGATCCGGCCGCCTGGCACCGCGACGCCCAGGGCGAGGACGCGGTCACCCGGCCAGTCTGGCGCTGCCGCTACGCCGTGGAGCCCGCCGCCCCGGCCTGGCTCTCCACAGGCGACGTCGACGCCCTGGTCCGCGACGCGCTGCGCCGCCGCCGCAAGCCCCGCTCCACCACCGGCGCCGCCGAGCGCGCGCTGATCGTCGTGTACGCGGATGCACAGGCTGGCAAGGTCGGCAGAGACGGCGGAACCTCGGAGCTGATTGGGTGCGTTGCTGAGCGGTTCGACCGACTCGACGACCACATAAGGGACTTGAAGGCGATCGGCCAGGGCCCGACGGCCGCGTACTGGATGGATGCCGGGGACTGCGTCGAGAACTACGAGAACACCGCGTCGCAGGCGTACAGCAATGATCTGAGCATGACCGAGATGATCCGCGTCCACCGCCAGATCACCTTTGAGGGCCTGGACCGTCTCGCCGGGCGATTTGACCGCGTCGTTGCCGCGACGTGTGGCTCGAACCACGGCCGGGTCCGTCGCGGCCGGGAGGCAGTCGGCCCGCCTAACGACGACTGGGGCATTGAGGTGATGTCGCAGATCGCGGATGCGTACGCCCGCAACGAGGATGCCTACGGTCACGTGTCCTTCGTCTTGCCAGAGAAGTGGCGGGAGACCGTGAGTCTCGACGTCGCCGGGACCACCGTGGGGTTGCCCCATGGCCACCAGTCCCCGCCCTGAGAAGGCCGGGGACTGGTGGAGAGCGCAGAGCTTCGGCCCTCAGGCCATCGCGGACGCGGCCATCTTGATCACGGGCCATTACCACCACTTCCGAGCCCAGCAGCTCGGAAACGGTCGCCTGCACATCCAGGCTCCCACCCTCGACAACGGATCGGACTGGTACACGGTCCGTTCCGGCGAAGTCTCCTCTGCCGGTCTGCTCGTGCTCAGCATCGGCCCGGACGGTTGGGATCACCTTCGGCTTCTCTAGCGGCTCGTCCACCACGCTGCACGGGTTCCGATAGCTGTGCTGGTGAGCGCGATCAACCACGCGGGCACACGCTGAATCGTCACATGCAGTCCGCCCCATCGCAGTTCGAATTGGGGTTGGCGCGTGGTGCTCTTGGTCTTTGAAGTCAGCGCTGCGGCGATCGTGGCCGCCCGACGCTGCCCCCTCCCCACTTGAGGACGCGACGCAAGCACCTGCCGCCGCTCACAGTGCGCGGCATGACGACCAAGAACACCACCGCCAAGAGCACAGCGCCGGAGGCCCCGGCCGAAGACGTCACGACCGTCAACGTCACCGCGGCGATGAACACGCGGATGGAGACCGTCACGCTGTCGCACCACCTGAACATCGAAGGGCGCAGCTACCAGCCGGGCGCCAAGATTCGTGTGCCGGCCGACTACGCCCGTCGCCTTCGCCTCTCGGGCTACGTCGCACGCACCTAATGGCCCCGACGTACGCACTCGCCGGCGCCGACCCGGTGTCGGCGCTGCTCTCCCACTTGCAGAAGCACCCGCGCGTGGCCGAGGCCCTGGGCGGCCCCAACCGCGTGTCCGGGATCTCCGAGGCTCCGTGGCCGCATTTGCGCGTGACACACGGCCCCGGCGGGGATCTGCGCACCCTGACCTGGGCCACGGAGCCCGAGGTGTCGCTGGAGGTGTACGGCGATCCGGGCGGCTGGCCGGGGCAAGCCGAGCTGCGGCGTATCATCCTCGCCTGCGCGGCCGCGGCCATGGAACTGCCTGACGCCGCGCACACGCCCGGCCAGCCTGTCATCAACGGTGTACGCCCGTCCGGCTCGATCTTGTGGTCCCCGCTCGTGGATGGGCAGCCGCGTTGGCTCCTCGGCTTGCTGATCACGCTGCACCCGTAGTATCCACAGGCCGCAACCTCAGCAGATCTCCGCCGGTAGAGTGGCTTCGCTGCTCAGAGTAGCGGCCAGGTAATAATGGGACGCGATTCATCACAGAGCGACCTGACGTGCTAGACGGCGGATGGGAACATGGAGCGAGTGGAAACAGTGGCCGAGCGAGAGGCCGCAGCCATGGATGAGGGCGGCCCCTCGGATCACATGCCCCTGCCGCCAGGTCGCGCGTCTGTTGAGAACGGCAAGTTGAAGGACACGCCGGCGAATCGCGCCCTACATCCCCAGGTGACACCGCAGGCCCACTTCACGGACTCAGCACTCGTGGATCGTGCTTATTATTCAGACCAGAAAGCCATCGTGCTCCGCGATGACGTCCGCACTGGGCTACGTAAGTTGATCGATGCGGGGATCAAAGTCGACTGCATTGTTACTTCGCCGCCCTACTACGGGCAGCGTGATTACGGATACGATGGTCAACTTGGCCTCGAAGAGCGCCCGCAACAGTTCATCGATAATCTGGTGGAGGTGTTCCAGCTTTGTTGGGAGGTTCTCAGCGATACTGGTTCGCTGTGGATTAACATCGGTGACACCTACTGGAGCGGCAAGGGCGCGCATAAGAGCGGTGAAGCCAAGCAGGGTGCGCGACGATTTGGTATCAGGCCCCAAGACCGGCCCGGAGACGGCAAGTGGGCGCGCCCGAAGCAGTTGCTTCTGATCCCCCATCGGCTTGCTATCGCTTTGCAAGATGCCGGCTGGCTCGTCCGCAACGACAATGTCTGGGTGAAGCCCAATCCCGTTCCAGACCAGGTACGTGATCGCTGCTCGATCTCACATGAGTACGTGTTCCATCTCACGAAAAGCCGCTGGTACTACTTCGATCGCCTTCCTGTAGGGCGAAAGCAAGAGAAGACGGGGCGCGTTCTGCCACCGCTCGACACGTGGGATGCGCGAACTGCCTCTGGCAACGGAGGAAAGCACCGTGCAGCATTCTCTGATGATCTTGTGCGAATCCCAATCTTGGCGACGACGCCTCCTCAGGGAATCGTGCTGGATCCATTCAATGGGTCGGGAACGTCCATGTTGTTTGCCAGGTCGAACGGATTCCGCTCAATTGGAATTGACCTCAGTGAGGATTACTGCGAACACGTTGCTGATGAGCTCAAGAAGCTAGACAGTCAACTCGACTTGGAGTCGTGAGGTGCCGATTTACCTGTCGAAGACCGATCTCAAAGAAGCTGTTCGTCGCCTAGGGGAGTCATCGGCGGCGGCTCGGCTCGGTGACTTCCTGGTCTTCAAGAGGGCTCTCGAGATCAGGAAGGTGGAGGTGCAGGGGCAAGGCTCGGCAACCCAGCCCACCGACGTCGTCACAGGCACCAAGTCGCACCACTTCGTGCAGGCGATCGAGCAACTTACCTTGTGTCACCCAGATCTGGGCGCACGAGGTGAGGCCGAAAACCCATACTTCGTTCCCTTCGGAGCCACGCGTGAGAAGAATCGTGGCTACCGTTCCCACAAGTATCCATCGAATGGATCATCTGACACGGTTAGTCGCTGGCAGTCTCAAAGTGCCACGCCGCCGCTGAAGCTGGTGCCCGGGACCAGTCCAAAGGCCTTCAGGTTCGAAGAGCGCAGCAAACAGGAACTGGAGTCATTCTTCATTGTTAAGGGTGCGCAGGGTCATTTCTCCGGAGAGCGACCGCGGATACTTGACACTGCCATGTGGTGGTTCCGATTTACTGATCTCGAGGAGAGATTTCAGCACGAGCCGACCGAGGAGGAGCTGGTTAATGCAGCTATTGTCGACCTCGGGCTAAATGATGTCGAACTCGATGCCCTATTTACTGTGAGAAATGAGAATTTGCTCGATTTGGCGTCTCAAGTCGAATCGACGACCGCTGAGGAGTCCTTGTGACGCACGCTTTCGCCGATACGCTCGCCGATCCAGCGGAATACCTCCCAGCGGCCCCTCAGCCTCGAGCTTCGACACCACTTTCCACTCCAACGTCGACGACTTCTGCAGCGCCGCCTGCAAACCTTGCAGAGCAGATAGAACATGTCGCGCAGTACGTAGCCACCCGGGGCTTCGTGTTCGACCCCTGGCAAATTGCCGCTTTCATTACGGCCGTGCGTACCAAGCCGTTTGTGATTCTGGCCGGCATCTCGGGAACCGGAAAGACCAAGCTACCTAGGCTTGTGGCTGAGGCGACTGGAGCTAAATGTATCACCGTCCCTGTCCGCCCAGACTGGACTGACAGCAGCGATCTGATCGGCTTTGAGCGACTCGACGGTTCGTTTCACCCCGGAGAACTGTTGCGTATTGCTCGCCAGGCGCAGGAGCATCCCGAGCAACAGTTCTTCTTCGTATTGGACGAGATGAACATTGCGCGGGTTGAATATTATCTGGCTGAAGTGCTCAGTCACTTGGAGAACCGTAGCCCGGACTCTGACGGCCGAGTTATGTCCGACCCCCTGGCCCCCCAGCTGATTGATTCAGCTGCGAATGAATGGGCGCAGGTGCGGCTGCCAGATAATCTGTGCCTTGTTGGCTCTGTCAACATGGATGAGACGACGTATGGCTTCTCCAAGAAAGTTCTTGACCGCGCTTTCGTGATTGAGTTCTCGCAAGTCGACCTGTCTGCCGTGAAGCCGACGAATGAGCAATCTGCACAATCAGCCCAATGGGAAAGTTCTCACTGGAAGGCTCGTGCGCTCTCGCTAAGCAGTCATCCTGACTGTGATACTGAAGCGGTTGCCTCCATCATCGAAACCCTGACAGAGGTCAATGGGATTCTGGAGCAAGGCCAGCTTCAATTCGGCTATCGGGTGCGCGATGAAATCACCATGTTCTGCCTCGCAGCGAAGGATTGTGCAGACCTGTTTGCAACGTCCGACTCAGGGACGGTCGATCCGCTTGATCTCGCTATCGCGATGAAGGTGCTTCCACGAGTACAGGGTGGAGGAGCGACCATCCGGAACATACTCGACGGCCTCCACGTTTGGGCATCTCCATCTTCGGAAGAGGAAGCTCATGGAGTGCCCTCGGGCAACGATTCTCAGTACCCATTCTGCGCTGACCGACTGGAGCTCATGCTGCGACGTTTGCAGGAAACAGGCTTCACTAACTTCTGGCTGTAGCACATGGTAAGCGGACGCTTGCTTCAAGTCGTTACGCCATTCGCGACCGTGGAGATCCATGGGCCGCGACGGGCACGCTGGGCTCTCTCGACTCCGTCGGACGTTGAGCCACGACTCGAGGTTGAGGCATCGACTGGCTCAGCTGGCGTGCAGGTGGTGGGACGTTCTAGCTCTGCCTCGGGTATCACTGGGGGAGAGTTCCCACATTTCTTCGAGGAAACTACTTACCGGATAAGAGTTAAGTCCCGTATTCCGGGAAGATCTCCAGTGCTGGTCCACCGCGATCCGCTGCTACTTAATTCCATCGACTCCTATCCAGAGGACTTGATGTGCGCCGGGTCAGTGAATTTTGGTCGGCAGGTTGGTTTGTGCACCCTGGAGGTGGGCGTCGGTCACGAAACATTGCGGCTGACAATCGAGGTTTTCCCTGCCAAGATTGACTACGCTACCGATTACCAGGACCTGCTCTCTGACGTAGCGGCTACGTCTCGGGCACTTGCGTTGGAGTATCTGCGAGCCACATACCAGACGGGTGAAGCTCGTGACGTTCGAGACGCGACCAGTCTCGATTGGCTAACGCTGTTGCGCAATGAGGTCAGCCTGCTGGTTCGATCAATCCGGTACGTTAATGAGCACCCGCACAGAGCGCTGAGTCGCGAGATTGACTATGTACGTGCCGACCGTATCAAGCGCGCAGATGCGACCATCCGCAAGGCGATCATTCGAGGCCGTGGGCAGGGTCCTTGGACTGAGCTGCCAGGCGCTGGCCGCATCCGAAGCGTTCTGCCAGCATCCCGCAGCCGCGAGACCTTGGATACCGCTGAACACCGGTGGCTTCGTCTGCAGCTCGCTCTGATCCGCGATCGACTGTCAGACATCCATGCCACTGTGTCCGCGGAGCTGAAACGGTCCCGGACAGGCGGAGGCGCCGCGCCAGCAAGGCTGGTGGCTGAGGAAAGGGAGGTTGCCAGCTTCTCCCGGAGTATCTCGGAGCTGCTGGCACTTCCGCTGTTCGACAGCATAACGGAGCCTCCTCCATCAGGCTTCGCTTCGCTCACGCTGCTGAGTGGTATCGGATACGGCGAAGCTCATCGTGTGATCATGGTCTTGAGGCTTGGGCTGTCGATCCATGGCGAATCCTTTGACCTATCAGTCATGGATGTTCATGGCCTGTACGAAACTTGGTGCTACCTCGAAGTTCTGAGGATTGTTTTGGCGAAGACGGGCGGATCTGCCGGCCTTTCGACCTTGTTGAGAGTGGAAGAGAGTGGCATTCGGGTACGCCTGGCTCAGGGGCGACGCACGACGGTTACATGTAAATCACCCACTGTGACACTCGATGTTTCTTACAACGATCACTACCGAGGGCTAACAGGGCAACAGAAACCGGATATCGTTCTTAAGTTTCGGCATGATGGCTGGCCAGATCTGATCGTCTTGCTTGATGCAAAGTATCGGCTGGATGCTTCAGACGGCTACCAGCATCAATTCGGCTGCCCGGGTCCTCCAATTGATGCCATTAACGCCCTTCATCGTTATAGGGATGCGATCGTGGTTGGTCAGGGGGAAAGTAAAGCTCGTCCCGTTGTGAAGGGGGCGGCACTATTTCCTCTGCCCAGCGCTGCGTCTTCAGAATTTCCTAACTCGAAACTTCGTGAGGCACTCGAATCGCTTGGAATTGGCGCACTTCCTTTCTTGCCAGGAAACGTACAACACGTTGAGGATTGGCTGGATGGGCTACTGTCACTCGCACCGGAAGACCTTGCTGTGCCCGGTCCTCCGTTTGCAGGCCTGACTGAGAGACGTAGTCGAGGTTTGGACTGATCACGCTCGGAGAAGTTTTGAGCAGGCGGAAATCCGTTTGCGAGTCAGTGACGAGGGGTTCGCTTGCCGTGACGGGGATGCGACAACTGTAACTACTAACCTAAGGGCTGTCCCGTAATTCCTGGTGGGTCAGCGCGCGGCGTCGGATGCGGTGCGTCGCGAGGCGGAGGGGCGCCCGCATACTGGATGTATTCGGGCGTTCCGACAACGCGGCGAGGTGCCGCAGCTGTCGTCGTGCGCCCGCCAGGGATTACGGGACAGCTCTTAAGTACGCCGATTATCTAGATATTTCATCCAGGAAGCTTCGCTCAGGTCGTGGTCCAAGTACCGGATCCTGAGCGTTTGGATAGCGGTTCTTTGGTATTTTGACGTCGCCGTTATCGCCATTTGAGAGACTAGCTGATCCAGACTTGCCACCTTCAGAAGGTCTGGCCTGTTGAGTGCTTCTCGATAGAGCTCCACCGTTTTAGGTGCCGATTGGTCGCTAGGATGATGGAGAATGAGGATACTAGGAAGCTCCCCTCTTTTGTGAGTGGCGGTCCAAAGGCTAGCAGCTAGGGCGTGGCATCGAAGCAATTGGTTGACTGGTCGAGATTGAGTTCTCCGATCGCTTAGATTCCACAGTCCAGTTTCATTTGCTAGTGCTTGATATTTTGGGTTCTCGCAAACCTTCAAATGGCGACTGTTGAAGCGATCAGAATACTTGACTTCGAGAGCAAGGCCAAGCGGTCCACTTTCGGTTTCAAGATGAATCCACGCATCCAGTCTCGTCATGTCTCCTAGGTGAAGGCTGCGCCTCTGAGGGGCGAACTCGATATCCGTCTTGGTAATCCGCTTGACATTCATGTCGAGAAGGCCGCTTAGGGAGCGCGCGGCCCAGTCGGGGTCCTCCTTTAGGGGAGCTAGGAGATTAATGGTCAACGCTTGACTAGATGTCAGATATCTTGTGCAACGGATAGGGTCAACTCCCCAGCCCTCGCGCCTGCGTGCCTGGTAGAGGTCTACTGCGGACGGCGTCGTAAAGTTCTTCCCGGCCGCAGCATCTTCGGGATGCAAAATGCTACCCATTGACCGACTTCCGGAATGGGGCTCAGTACTTCCGTATCTTGGGAGTTTGAGTATGTGTTGGCGGTACCATGATTGATGGAATCTGATCCGTGCTCGGATTCCCGATTCTCCTGAAGCTTGCGGGCCGATGGCCTCGATATCGGAAGGATGCGTCGTCAGGGTTGCTGCAGTGTCGGTCATTATGGGTACTCCGATGTAGTGGGGCGCATCCCGTGCCCTCGAATCCTATCGGATTACATAAGGTAATTTGAGCCCTGGTGGAATATATCTGAGTTTACAGTAACTTCCGCGATACCAGAAGCAAGTTTGTTGAGGCTACCCAAGCCTATTTCAACGACATCCGACCGTGGCGTAGTTCAAAGCCTGCCACCTGCCAGGAATTGGGTGCGCCCCCAGGATCAAGCACTGCCGAGCCATGTGGCGCGGCACGCTGCCGTAGTCATCACCGCTCGCTCGCCTCAGCCCGCTGAGGCCACTCCCGCCAGCACGCGACGTTAGCCCCCCGCTCTCCCCAAGGTTCCGGGGCCCGATCACCGGACCCCAGGGAGAAGCCCCTCATGGCAGGCGAGACCGCCAACAACAACGAAATCGTCATACCCTCGCTCACCCGCGTGTGGCTCGCCGAGGTCGGCACCACCGCACCGGCCGACGCCACCGTGGCAATGCCCGCCGGGTGGCGAGCCGTCGGCCTCACCACCGAAGACTCGCTGAAGTTCAACAACGAACCGAACTTCGAGCAGGTCCGCAGCGCCCAGAGCAGTTACCCGACCCGGACCTTCCAGACCCAGGACGCGTCGACCATCGAAGTCGACCTTCACCAGTGGTCCGGGCCCAACTTCCAGGCCGTGTACGGCGGCGGCGAGATCACCGAAATCACCGCCGCCGACAGCAAGAAGCACTACAAGTTCACGCCGCCCCGGATCGGCGGCCGCACCGAGATCGCCGCATGCATTGAGGTGATCGACGGCAGCAAGCACTACCGCTACATGGTCCCGCGCTGCATGCAGATGGAGGGTGTGAACACCGAACTCGCCAAGACGAAGGAAGCCGTCTTGCCCCTGCGTCTGGCCGTGCAGGGCGGCGACGACGCAGACGCCTGGTACGTCATCACCGACGACCCGAGCTTCGCACCGGCCACCACGCCGCCCCCGGCCGGCTGCCCTCTCGCCGCGGCAGCGCGCGACGCAAGCCCTACCGGCTTGCCACTGTCCGCGCGCTGCCGCACCCCGCGACTCAGCCCGCACACACGAGAGGCCAGCCCACGATGTCCTTCGTCATCGACCTCGACGCTGCCGAGCGCCGCGAGGTCCAGTACCCGCACGGCATCCCGGTCAAGTACCGCGAGGAGCAGTTCATCTACCCGGCCGAGCTCCCGGCCAAGACGCTCGACCCGCTGCTCTCCGATGAACTCGACCTCATCGGCCTGCTCCGCGACGTCGTCGAGGCCAGCGAGAATCCGGCCGCGTCCGTCGTCATCGACCTCATTTTCACGCGCCCGCACCTCCCACGCCGGTTCGTCGAGGCCATCTACGACGTGCACCGCATCCTCCTCGGCGAGGAGGAGTACAAGCGGTTCGAGGCCCTGAACCCCTCCCTCCCCGCCTACGTCCGCCTCACCACTGGCCTGATCAAGGTCTACGGCGTTGACCTGGGAAAGTCCTTCGGACTGGGCGACTCCTCCAAGAGCGATGGGGAGACGTCGAGTCCGACCTCAGCCAATACCACGGGCTCGATGCCCGAGGGATCTGGCGACAGCCCGGAACCCGGCTTCCTCGGACTGAGGCGTCTGATCGTCCTGATCGACGGCCTCCCCGAGAACTCCCGCGTCCAGTCCGCCCAGATCAACGGGTGGACCAAGGAGACGAAACTCCTGGCGCAGCTGATCGAAGAGGTCAGCATCCTGGCCGCCGATCGGCGACGTGACGAGCCGACGTCCATCCCTCGCCCGTTCAACCCCGCCGAGTCCGCTCCCGAGCGGACCGGCGCGCGGTCGCAGCCGCAGCCCGCCCCCAAGCTCACAGGACACCGGCAGATGCTCGCCGGACCAAGGAGACCCGCTACAGCCCCACGCTCGTCGACAGGCTCAAGACGAGCCCGCGCCTGAACACCAAGGACGTCCCGATGCCGCCGTACCTGGTGGACGCCCTGGAGGAGTTCATGGAGCAGCAGCCGCCGCGGGTCACCCAGAACGTCCTGTGGGAGCACAAGAAGACACTCACGGAGTGCAAGCGCGGCACGGCACGCGCCCTGTTCTGGAGCGCGCGCAACAACCTCATCTGCCGGAACCACTTCAACGACGACGCATGGAAGCCCACGCTGCGGAAGCTGGGGATCAAGGACGAGATGGGGAAGCTCCCCACGTTCCATGACCTGCGGCACACCTTCATCTCCACGTGCCTTCAGAACGGAATCCCGGAGCACACCGTGGCGGCGTGGGTCGGCGACTCCGTCGAGGAGCTGCGCCGGACGTACAGCCACCTCCTGCGGGACCACGCGGACACGCACGGAGCCATCGCCGCGGGCCTCACGGCGCGGCCGTTGCGGTCCGCCGAGCCTGTCGCGGCGTGACCTCAGCGCCTCTCCGGGCGCGAGCGCAGAACCCTCAGCGGGGCTGAGGCCGATGTCGGCCTCAGCCCCGCTGGCGCGTTTGCGCCCCGCAGAACCGCGGATCTATCCGGGGCAATCAGAGAGGTACAACCTGATCACGCCCCGCCGCGCGATGTTCCGACGGGACGCTCCATCCCATCAAAGGCCCAGGACAGCGGCGTCCTGCAGCACGTGAAGGGCCGAATCAAGCAGACTCGTAGACCCCCGTGCCATGGCTACCTTCACGGCTACGTACGTAGCCGTGAACCCCGGTTTGGACCCGTACGGAACGGGTTCTAGCCGAGGGCCTGAATCCACGAAAAAGAGCCTCTGACCAGCTAAAATGCCGATCAGAGGCCCTTAGCGGCAGACGAGTCGGGCTGTACGCCGGGTTCTGTCACCCGGTCGCCTCGCGGCGGCCGGGGAGACGGCCATCCATCTAGGACCGGCATTGCTGCCGGCCTCGTGCGGTCTACCCGCGAACTCGGGCGGGCCGCCCTCGATCATTCGCGCAGGGCCGTCTCACGACGGCCCCTCTTGACCTTGCTCCGGGTGGGGTTTACCTAGCCGCCTGGGTCACCCCAGGCGCTGGTGGTCTCTTACACCACCGTTTCACCCTTACCGAGGACCGAGGTCCCCGGCGGTCTGTTCTCTGTGGCACTGTCCCGCGGGTCGCCCCGGGTGGCCGTTAGCCATCACCCTGCCCTGTGGAGCCCGGACGTTCCTCGGGGAGATCCGAAGATCACCACGCGGCCGTCCGCCCGGCTCGTCTGCCGTGCCGACCATGCTACCCGCCCGGCGGGAGCCCCCGACGCGGCAGGGCCCGGGGCGGGCGGGGGCGGCCGGCGCTTGACCTTGCCGTTGCGTCAACGTTTCTACTGGCCTCATGCGGATAGGAGAGATCGCCGCGCTCGCCGGGGTCACCTCGCGGGCGGTCCGGCATTACCACCACATCGGTCTGCTGCCCGAGCCCGGGCGCCGCGCCAATGGATACCGGGTCTACGGCGTGCGTGACGCGGTGAAACTGGCCCGGATACGTCGGCTGACCGAACTGGGGCTCACGCTGGACGAGGTCCGTGATGCCCTGGCCGACGACGACGGCCGTGAACTCCTCGACATACTCGCAGAGTTGGACGCGGATCTGGCGCGCCAGGAGCGTGCGATCCGGGAACGGCGGCTGCGGCTGGCCCGGCTGCTGGACACGCCGGGCGGCTCCGGGGAGTCCATGCCGCCCGCGCTGGTGGAGCTGCTGGGCACGGCGCCCGGCATCGCCTCCCCCATGGCCGTCAGGGACCGCGAGCACCTCGTGCTGCTGGAGACGATGACCGGCGGCGATTTCTCCGACACGCTGCGGCCCATGGCCGAGGACCCCGACCTGCTGGCCATGTACGAGCGGCTGGACGCGCTGGCGGAGGCTCCCGCGGACGATCCGCGCATCGCCCCGCTGGCCGCCGATCTGGCCGCCGCCGTACCGGAGGAGGTACTGGACGGGGTGCTGGCGGTGGCCTCCTCCGGCGACCCGGTCACGGCGTCCGGCTTCGGTGAGGCGCTGCTGGAAGAGTGCGCGCCCGCGCAGGCCGAGGTGGTGCGCCGGGTGATGGCCGCGCTGACCGCGCGCATGGCGGAACGTGCGGCGGGGCGGGGAACGGGGTGAGTGGGGTGAGCAGGCGGGTGGTGCGGGGTGTCGCGGGAGCCGCCCTGGCCGTGGAGGCGGTGCTGGTGGGCTGCCGGGCGGCCGGGGTCCGGACACCGGGGTCGGTCCTGGCGGGGGCGGCGGTGCTGGTGGCGTGCGCCATGGCGGTCGAGTGCGTCGTACTGGGGCGGCTGTGGCTCGTGGCGCGGCGCGTGGGTGCCGGTCGGCGGGCGGCGGCGGGCGCGGTGGTGCGCACCGCCGTGCCGGGGCCGGTGCGCCGGCTCGTCGCGCACGAGGCACGGGCACTGCGCAGCCTCGGGCTGTGGGTGCTGCGGCGGCGCCACGGCGTGCCGGGAGACGCCCTCGCCGTGCCGTACACCGGTCCACAGACGGCGATGGTGTACGGCCTGCTGTTCGTCGCGCTGGTCGAGACGCTGGTGCTGGCGCTGCTGATCCCGTGGCCGGTCGTGCACGCGGTGGTGCTGGCGCTGGACGCGTACGGGGTGGTCTTCGTCCTCGCGTTCCACGCGTCGTGCGTGACCCGGCCGCACGTGGTGGGGGCCGACGGGGCGCTGCGGATCCGTTACGGCGCCCTGTTCGACGTGCGGGTTCCGGCGGGGACGGTGGCGTCCGCGCGGGTCGAACGGCGCTGCCCCGAGGGCGGATCGGTGCGGGTGGGCGCCGACGGGGTGCTCGATCTCGCCGTGGGCGGCCAGACGACGGTGACGGTGGAGCTGACCGGTCCGGTGGCCTTCGTGCGACCGCTGGGGAAGCGCGGCTCGGCGCGGACGGTGCGGTTCCACGCGGACGATCCGGGGGCCGTCGTGACCGCTCTCGTACGGGGGCCGCGGAAGTCCCCGTAGGCTGGCACGAGGCCCTTCGCGGGCCGTTCACCTGTGCGTACGTACGAAGGGAAACGCCGTGCTGGTGCTGTTGCCGCCGTCGGAGGGCAAGGCCGCGTCGGGGCGGGGCGCGCCGCTGAAACCGGAGTCGCTGTCGCTCCCGGGGCTGGCCGCGGCGCGGGCGGCGGTCCTCGACGAACTGGTCGAGCTGTGCGTGGCGGACGAGGAGAAGGCCCGTGACGTCCTGGGGCTGAGCGAGGGGCTGCGCGGCGAGGTCGCGAAGAACGCGGAACTGCGGACGGCGGGAACGCGGCCGGCCGGGGAGATCTACACCGGGGTGCTGTACGACGCCCTGGACCTGGCCTCGCTGGACGCGGCGGCCAAGCGGCGGGCCGGGAAGTCGTTGCTGGTCTTCTCCGGGCTGTGGGGCGCCGTGCGGGTGGGCGACCGGATTCCGTCGTACCGCTGCCCGATGGGGGTCAAGCTGCCCGGCCTGGGCGCCCTCGGGGCGTACTGGCGCGGCCCGCTGGCCGAGGTCATGCCGGAGGCGGCCGGGGACGGGCTCGTCCTGGACCTGCGGTCCTCCGCCTACGCCGCCGCATGGAAGCCGAAGGGGGAGGTGGCGGAGCGCACGGCGAGCGTGCGGGTGCTGCACTCCCAGATGGTGGACGGGGTCGAGAAGCGGTCCGTGGTCAGCCACTTCAACAAGGCGACGAAGGGCCGGCTGGTACGCGACCTGCTGGTGTCGGGCGCACGGCCGAAGGGGCCCGCGGAGCTGGTCGGGACGTTGCGGGACCTCGGGTACGTGGTGGAGGCCGAGGCCCCGGCACGGTCCGGGCGGGCATGGTCGCTGGACGTCGTGGTGACGGAGATCCACTGACGCGGGACCGGCCGAGCCACCGAGGAGGCGTTGCAGCATGCGCAACGCGCGTTGTGCATGCTGCGTATGCGCGGCAGGATGTGCCGCATGACCTCCTCCGTGCTGGACCTTGCCCCCGTCCTCCCCGTAGTCGTCCTGACGGACGCCGCCGACGCGGTGCCGCTCGCCCGGGCCCTGGTCGCCGGGGGGCTCCCGGCCATCGAGGTCACGTTGCGGACGCCCGCGGCCCTGGACGCGATCGACGCGATCGCCGACGGGGTGCCGGACGCGATGGTCGGCGCGGGCACGGTGATCTCGCCCCGGAACGTCGCCGACGCGGTCGCCGCGGGGGCCCGGTTCCTGGTCAGCCCGGGCTGGACGGACCCGCTGCTGGACGCGATGCGGGCGTCGGGGACGCCATTCCTGCCGGGGGTCTCGACGACGTCCGAGGTGGTCGCGCTGCTGGAGCGCGGGGTCACGGAGATGAAGTTCTTCCCGGCCGAGGCGGCGGGCGGCACCGCCTACCTCAAGGCATTGTCCTCGCCGCTGCCGCAGGCCCGGTTCTGTCCGACGGGCGGCATCTCGGCGGCGTGCGCCCCGTCCTATCTGGCGCTCCCCAACGTCGGTTGCGTGGGCGGCAGTTGGATGGTCCCGGCGGATGCCGTGGCGGCGAAGGACTGGGCGCGGGTGGAACGGCTCGCGCGCGAGGCCGCGGCGCTGCGCGGCTGACCGGGACCGATCCGGTCCCGGGGACGAGGACGGGAGACGCCTTGACCCGGGGCCGGGACGGCCACGGGCAGCCCGGGACGGGGACGGGACCACGGGACCGGACCGGGGCGGGCATCCGCCGTCCGGGACGAGTGCCCGCCGTCCGTCCCGGCACGGGGCAGGACCGGTTTCCCGGGCGGATGCGCCGCGAGCGCGGCCTACCTCAGGTGCGAGGTGTCGTTCAGCAGCCGGAGCGAGGCGTTCCCGTCCGCGTAGTACGCCACCGCGGACACCGACGCCGCCGAGAGTTCCATGCGGAACAGGGCTTCCGGCGGGGCACCGAGGGCCAGCCGGACCAGGATCTTGATCGGCGTCACATGGGTGACGAGGAGGACCGTACGGCCCGCGTGGCGGGCGACGAGACGGTCCCGGGCGGCCGCCACCCGACGGGTGACCTCGGCGAAGCTCTCGCCTCCCCCGGTGGGAGCGGCCTCCTCGGACGCGAGCCAGGCGTCCAGGTCGGAGCCGTGGCGTTCACGCACCTCGGCGAACGTCAGCCCCTCCCAGGCGCCGAAGTCCGTCTCGCGCAGCCCCTCATCGATGCGGACCTCCAGGCCGAGCCGGGCCGCCACCGCGCCGGCCGTTTCGCGGCAGCGCCGCAGCGGTGAGCTGACGATCTCCTGGATGGTGCCCCGGGCGGCCAACGACCGGGCGATGGCCTCGGCCTGACGGCGGCCCGCCGCGGAGAGTTCGGGGTCGGTGCCGCCGCTGCCCGAGAACCGCTTCTCGGGGGTGAGGGCCGTCTCGCCGTGCCGGAGCAGGACGAAGGTGGCGGGCGCGCCGAGGTCGGGGGCAGCGCCCCAGCCCACCTGGGGCGCGGCCGTCGCCGGGACGGCCGCCCGCTCCGGGGCCGTACCCGCCGTGGGAGCCGCGCCGGTGACCGCGGCCGCGTCCGTGTCCGTCACCGGGGCCGCCGTCGCCGTACCCGTCGCTGCCGCCGTACCCACCGACGGCCGGGAGGCGAGGGCCGCGCGTGCCCTCGCCGCGCCCGCCGTCGCGTCACCGGGCGGGCCGGAGACCGGGGGCAGGGCGTCGGCGACCGACGGCCGGGCGGTGTCGAGCGCGGCCGTCGACGCCGACGGGTCCCACTGCTCACCACGTCGGCCCGCGTCCATCGCCTCGTTGGCGAGCCGGTCGGCGTGCTTGTTCTGCTCGCGGGGGATCCACTCGTACGTGACGGCGGAGGGCGGCAGGACGCGCGCCGCCTCGGCCGCGAGCGGCTTCATGTCCGGGTGCTTGATCTTCCAGCGGCCCGACATCTGTTCCACGACCAGCTTGGAGTCCATCCGGACCCGCACCCGGAGCGAGTCGTCCGCCGACGCGTCCGGTACCAGCGCCCTCGCCGCCTTCAGGCCCGCGATCAGGCCCTTGTACTCGGCGACGTTGTTCGTCGCGACGCCGATGTACTCCGCCGCCTCGGCAAGGGTCTCCCCCGTCGCCGGGTCAATGACGACGGCCCCGTAACCGGCGGGCCCGGGGTTGCCCCGGGATCCTCCGTCGGCCTCGACGACGAGTTGGCGCGGCGGGGTCATTACAGGCCCGACTCCGCCGTGCGGACCAGGATGCGACGGCAGTTCTCGCAGCGCAGCACGGTGTCCGGGGAGGCCGCCTTCACCTCGTTGATCTCCGTGATGTTCAGTTCGAGGCGGCAGCCCTCGCAGCGGCGCTGGTAGAGGCGGGCGGCGCCGATCCCGCCCTGCTGCTCGCGGAGCTTGTCGTACAGCTTCAGCAGGTCGGCGGGGACGGAGGCGGCGACGACCTCGCGCTCCTTGGTGACCGACG
Source organism: Streptomyces sp. NPDC032161 (assembly GCF_040636995.1). Classification (NCBI taxonomy): domain Bacteria; kingdom Bacillati; phylum Actinomycetota; class Actinomycetes; order Kitasatosporales; family Streptomycetaceae; genus Streptomyces; species Streptomyces sp. NPDC032161. Next base: position 585,981 of record NZ_JBEZVN010000002.1, read on the forward strand.
CGGCCTCCGTGTCGAGCTCCTCGGTCGCGGCGTCACGGCGGGCGGTGGCGTCGTCCGCCTTGGCCTGGACGGCGGAGACCCGGTCGGACAGCTCGGTGACGCGCTCCTGGGCGGCCTCGCGGCGCTCCATCACTTCCAGGACGACGTCCTCCAGATCGCCCTGGCGCTTGGCCAGCGAGGTGATCTCGCGCTGGAGGTTCTCCAGGTCCTTGGGCGAGGTGACCGCGCCCGAGTCGAGGCGCTGCTGGTCGCGGGCGGCCCGCTGGCGCACCTGGTCGACGTCCTGCTCCGCCTTGGTCTGCTCGCGGGCGGTGTCGCTCTCCTCGGTCTGCGAGGCGATCAGCAGGTCGCGCAGCTGCGCGAGGTCGCTGGTGAGCGACTCGATCTCGGCGTGCTCGGGCAGCGACTTGCGCCGGTGGGCGAGCTGCGACAGGCGGACGTCGAGGGCCTGGACGTCGAGGAGTCGGATCTGGTCGGCGGGCGCGGCGTTCAGTTGGGGGCTCCAGAAGAGTGGTGGGTGGTGGTGGTCCAGGGGTCGGTGACCCGCTTCGAGACGTGGACCCGCAGGTCCCATCCGTGGCGGTCGGAAATCGCGTCGAGCTGTGCGGCGGCCTGTTCGCACCAGGGCCACTCGGTGGCCCAGTGCGCGGCGTCGACCAGGCCGAGCGGGGAGTGCTGGATGGCCTCGGACGCCGGGTGGTGGCGCAGGTCGGCGGTGAGGAACGCGTCGACGCCCGCGGCACGCACCGCGTCGAAGAGGCTGTCGCCGGACCCTCCGCTGACCGCCACGGTGCGCACCGTGGCCGCCGGGTCCCCGGCGAGCCGGATGCCCTGGGCGGTGGCGGGCAGCCGGGCGGCGGCGCGGGCCGCGAAGTCGGCCAGGCTCTCGGGGTGGTCGAGCACACAGATCCGGCCGAGGCCGCGACGGCCCGCGGGGTCGGTGGGATCCGGTACGAGGGGCCGTTCGACGCGCAGGTCGAGGGCACCGGCGAGGGCGTCCGAGACGCCCGGGTCGGCGGTGTCGGCGTTCGTGTGGGCGACGTGCAGCGCGATGTCGTGCTTGATCAGGGTGTGCACGACCCGGCCCTTGAAGGTGGAGGCGGCGACCGTCGTCGTACCGCGCAGATAGAGCGGGTGGTGGGTGACGATCAGCTGGGCACCGAGCCGGAGCGCCTCGTCGACGATCTCCTGGACGGGATCGACGGCGAAGAGGACCCGGTCCACGTGCGACTCGGGCTCGCCGCAGACGGTGCCGACCGCGTCCCAGCTCTCGGCCCGCTCGGGCGGCCAGAGCGCGTCGATCTCGGCGAGGACTTCAGACAGACGGGGCACAAGGAAAAGGCTACCTGCCCGCCGCGCGCCGTCGACCAGGGCCGCCGGTCGTCGCCGTCGGCCCCGCGGTCGGCGACGACCGGCGGCCTCCCGCCGGCCGTGGCCACCGGTCCGTCACAGCCGGCCGACGGCGCCGCGGAACGAACCCGCGGCGCCGTGAGGCCGCCCCGCACCCCGGGCCGTGTCGGCTACTTCACGAGGTCGGCGCGGAGGTCGTCGAGGACCAGGTCGGCGGCCGTGACGCCGAGGCCGAGGTACCAGGTCTCGTCGGGAACGTCCTTGGCCCGGCCCTCCTTGACCGCCTTGAGGTTCTTCCACAGCGGGTTGGACTGGGTGGTGTCGCGCTTGGTGGCCTTCACGTCCCCGTAGACGCCGGTGAAGATCCAGTCGGCGTCGGCCTCGTCGATCTTCTCCGAGCTGATCTCCGCCGCGAGGTCGTCGATCTGCTGGTTCTTGGGCCGGGGCAGGCCGACGTCCTCAAGGATGGTGCCGATGAAGGACGCCTTGGCGTAGAGGCGGATCCGGTCCGGCATGTAGCGGACCATGGAGATGGTCGGCTTGTCCGCGCCGATGTCGTCGCCGAGCTTCTTCGCCTTCGCCTCGTAGGCGTCGAGTTCGGTCTTCGCCTTGGCGGTCCTGTCCAGCGCCGCGGCGTTGAGGAGGTAGTTCTCCTTCCAGGTGAAGCCCGGGCGGATGGAGAACACGGTCGGCGCGATCTTGGAGAGCGCGTCGTACTTGTCGGCGGCGCGCAGCTGACTGCCGAGGATCAGGTCGGGCTTGAGGTTGGCGATCGCCTCGAGGTTGAGGTTGTTGATGGTGCCGATGTTCTTCGGGTCACCCGCGTCCTTCTTCAGGTACGAGGGGATGGCCGCGTCGCCCTCGGAGGGGGCGTAGCCGACCGGCTCGACGCCCAGCGAGACGACGTTGTCGAACTCGCCGACGTCCAGCACGACGACGCGCTTGGGGGCCGCCTTGATCTCGGTCTTGCCCATGGCGTGGGTGACCGTCCGGGGGAACTCGCCCGCCTCGGCGTCCGTCCCGTACCCGGCCGTCTTCTTCGCGGCGTCGGCGAAGTCCTTGCCGCCCACCGCGACGGCCGCCTTCTTGTCGCCGCCGTTGTCCGACTTGGCGGAGTCCTCGGAGCCCCCGTCACCGCTCCCGCAGGCGGAGAGGGAGAGGGCGGCGGCCACCGCAAGGCCGACTGCGGCGGTGCCGCGGCGACGAAGGGACATGTCTTGCTCCAGTTGTCGATCAAGCCGTAGGTCAAGCAGGTATCGCTTAGGAATGCCTAACCTTAGACAGCCCTCCAGGAGTAACCACAGCCACCCCCTGCCTGTCAGGGAATTACGGACATCACCACCCTTATGCGTGAAGTGCCACAGCTCGCATTGTTCGGCTGGCAGTGCGATTACTACCGTCTGTCGCTGGAGGTGATCGGACCGTGACTGTCAGTGCCATCGAGGGCGGCCCCGCCGGGGCCACTGGGACGGCCGGAGACCCCGGGGACGCGGTACCGCAGGACGACGCCCCGCCGCACACACCGGCGGCGCGGCCCGCGTTCACGATCGCGGCGGACGGCTCGTACGCGGCCCGGCTCGCCGCGCGCGAGGTCCCCGGAGATCCGTGTCACGGGACCGGGGAGCCCCCCGGCGCCGCCGCGCCGGCGTGGTTCGTGGAGCGCTGGACGCTCGACGGGCACGAGCCGTACGCGGTGCCGCTCCCCCTCGACCAGCCGGAGGAACCCGACTCGGACGTACTGCCGTTGACCGACGGGCGGGTGCTGATCCGGCGCCGGGTCGCGGACCGGCACGCGTTCTCGCTGCTCTACCCGACCGGGCCCGGCACCGGTGAACTGTCGCTCGGCACCGTCGGATGCGAGGAGCTGACGCTGTTGCCGCCGTGCCCGGACGGCACCAGCGCGTACGCCCTGTCGCCCGGCGAGCGGTCCACCACCGTCTGGCTGGTCACGGGCGGCGTCCTCGGCCCCGATCCGGTCGCACAGGTGCCGGGACGCTGCACCGGAGGGGTCTGGCTGGACCGGACCGGGCGGATGCTCGCCCTGGACCGGGAGTTGCCGGGCGGCGGGCCGGTCAAGGCGGTGGCCGTGGACCTGGGGCGGGGCGGCGCGGTGACGCCGCTGCTCCAGATCGGGCCGGACAGCGACGACCGGCTGCTGCTCGCCGACCCGGACAGCGGGCTGCTGCTGATCCGCTCGAACGCGCCGGGCCACGACCGGCTCGGCTGGGGGGTGTTGGGGAGTCGTCTGCCGGTGCGCTTCCCGGAGTGCCTGTGTCCGGGGGACGTGGCGGTGACGCCGTTCGCCGTGCAGCCGGGGCAGATGCTGACGCCGGAGGACTGCGCGGTGGCACTGCGCGTGGACGGGGCGGCGGGCAGCTGGCTCGGGCTGTGGCGCCCGGCGGACCGCCGACTGTTCCAGGTGGCCGCTCCCGAGGGCTGGCACGCCGGGCACGGGGTGTGGACCCGGGACGGCGTGCTGAGGCTGCCGTACACCGACGCGAACGTGGCGTGCGGGGTGGCGCAGCTGGACGCGTCGGTGGAGCTTCCCGCGGATGCGACGGCGGACGCGCGGGCGGGTATCGGCCCCTGGGCGGGGACGGGTGCCGCGGCGGGTACGGAAAGCGGTACGCAACCGTCCGCCGCCGCCGTGCATCTTCCTGTGTGCAGGCCGGTTCCACTGGGACAGGCACCACTCGTGGGACGCGTGGTACCTGGTTAAGATTTCGGGCCTGGGCCACGCAGCCGTGTCGGCGGTCGCCGGAGGCGGCCTTGTCGTACCGCGGTGGCGTGTTCGGCCCTGGTGACACTCACACGCAAGCACATAAGCACGTAAGCGATCACGACGGGGTGACTTCCCACATGTCTGAAGCCCGAACCGACACGACCCAGACGCGCCCGCAGGGGGCGGACGCGGAACGGGCCGAAGCCGGCGGCTCCGGAAAGCACCGAGGGGGTGTGTCGACGGACGACACGGCAGTACAGCCGCACGGCCGCCACCGCCGCCCCTCCGAGGGGGACAGCCGGGCGGCCTGACCGCGCGCAACATCGACAGCGACGAGGGACGGGTGGGCCCCGGAAGCCGAGAACGGCTTCCGGGGCCCACCCCGTCTCCGACTTCCGGGAGCCGCTCGTCTCCGGCTTCCGGGGGCGTCTGCTTCGGGCTTCCGGTGCGCGGGGGCGGTCGTTCCCGGTACGCCGGTACGTGGCCCCGTACCGGCGCACGGCCGGCCGTTCCCGTGCCGGTGCGTGTGCGCCCCGCTCAGCCCCGTTTCAGGCCGAGCACCTCCGCCGCCGCGAAGGTCTCGTTCGGCGGGCGGTCGGCGTAGTACGGCGAGAGCAGTTCGTCCAGCTCGTCGAAGGTGAACGCCTCCTTCGACGAGTCGAACTTCGCGGCCACCTTGGGGCGTTCGGCGATCGCGACCATTCCGCCGTGCACGACGAGCAGTTGCCCGTTGACCCCGGCCGCGGCCGGGGAGGCCAGGTAGCCGACCAGCGGCGAGACGTGCTCGGGGGCGAGCGGATCGAGCCTGCCGTCCTCCGGTTCCTGGAAGCCCGCGAAGACGTCCTCGGTCATCCGGGTGCGGGCGCGCGGGCAGATGGCGTTGGCGGTGACGCCGTACTTGGCCAGGGCGAGGGCCGTGGAGGTGGTCAGGCCGACGATGCCGCCCTTGGCCGCCGCGTAGTTCGGCTGCCCCGCCGAACCGGCCAGGAACGCCTCCGAGGACGTGTTGACGATCCGTCCGTACACCGGGCCGCCGGACTCCTTGGAACGGGCACGCCAGTGCACCGCCGCGAAGTGCGTGGTGTTGAAGTGGCCCTTGAGGTGGACCCTGATGACGGAGTCCCATTCGTCCTCGGTCATCGAGAAGATCATCCGGTCGCGCAGGATGCCCGCGTTGTTGACCAGGATGTCGAGCTTTCCGTAGGTGTCGACGGCCAGTTCCACCAGGGAGCGGGCCTGCTCGTGGTCGGAGACGTCGCCGAGGTGCGCGACCGCCCGGCCGCCCGCCGCGCGGATCTCCTCGACGACCTCCTGCGCCGGGGCCGCCGACGCCTCGCCGGAGCCGTCGCGTCCGGCCTGCCCGTAGTCGTTGACGACGACGGACGCGCCGAGCCGGGCGAGTTCCAGCGCCTCGGCGCGTCCGAGGCCGCGGCCCGCGCCCGTGACGATCGCGCTCAGGCCGTCCAGGGGAAGTGACAGGGGATGTGACATCGGGTTCTCGGAACCTCTCAGGAGGGAGCGGGGATACGGGAACGGGGCCGTGGCCGGTTCCTGGGCCGGGGCCTGGAAGTGATCCGGGCCCCGGTCCTGGTCCGGGCCCGGAACCGGGACGGCCCGGGGCCGGGGCGGACGGCGGAAGCGGCGGCGAGGGGTTCAGAGCTCGACGCAGGTGCGCAGCGACGTCCCGGTCCGCATCTGGTCGAGGGCGTCGTTGATGCCGTCCAGCCGCACCCGGTGGGTGATCATCGATTCGAGGTCGATCCGACCTGCCCGCCACAGTTCGATGGCGCGTCCGTAGGAGCGGAGCACGTCGCCCCCGCCGTACATGGAGGGCAGGATCCGCTTCTCGTCGAAGAACAGCTCGAACATGTTGACCTGGAAGTGGTCGTCCAGCGCGCCCGCGCCGACGATGCAGAGGGTGCCGCCGCGCCGGGTGTTCTCGTACGCGGTGCGCGCGGTGGCCGACTTGCCGACGACCTCGAAGACGTAGTCGAAGCCCTCGCCCGCGGTGATCCGCTGCCTGGCGTCGGCGAACTCGTCGGGGGACACGGCCTCGGTCGCGCCGAACCGCAGCGCCGCCTCGCGCCGGGACGCGACCGGGTCCACCGCGACGATCTGGGCGGCGCCCCGCACCCTGGCCCCCTGGACCGCCGAGATCCCGACGCCGCCGCAGCCGATCACGGCGACCGACGAACCGGCCTCCACCCGTGCGGTGTTGATCGCCGCGCCCAGCCCCGTGGTCACCCCGCAGCCGATCAGCGCGGCGATCTCGAACGGGACGTCGTCGGGGATGGGCACCGCGCAGCCCGCGCCGACGACGACCTCCTCGGTGAAGGTGCCGGTGCCGGCGAATCCGAACACGTCCCCGCCGGGGCGCTTGAAGTTGGGGGTGCCCGCGTTCATGAAGCCGGCCAGGCAGAGGTGGGTCTGGCCGCGCCTGCAGGACGGACACGCCCCGCACGCGGGCAGCCAGCAGACCAGCACCCGGTCCCCCGCCTTCAGCCCGGTGACACCGTCGCCGACGTCCACGACCTCGCCCGCACCCTCGTGGCCGGGGATGAAGGGGGCCGGCTGGGGCAGCACGCCGTTCATCGCGGAGAGGTCGGAGTGGCACAGCCCGGTGGCGCGCACCCGGATCCGGACCTTCCCCGGGCCGAAGCCCACCGCCTCGACGTCGTCGAGGACCTCCAGTTCGTCCTGGCCTATCTCATGCAGTACGGCTGCGCGCATGGTGCGGCTCCCCTCATGGGCCCGGGTCGGGTACGCGTCCCGCCGGCCCGTGCCGCGGGCCGGCGGACCTCTCGGAATCGGATCAGGAGTGACGAACAGGAACGGCGGAGGTGCCAGAGGTGCCGGAAGTGCCGGAGACGCCGAGGGCGACGGGAACGGCAGGAGCGGCACGGGTGTCGGGTGACGGGAACGGCAGGAGCGGCGGGCTCCCGGGAAGGTCCGCGGAAGTCTCAGGAGCCCCCCGAGCGCCCGACGCATTCGACGAGGGTGTCGCCGAGCACCGGGGCATCGTCCCGTTCGACGGCGCTCACCTCGACCCGGACGTGGTCCTCGCCGGTCCACATCCGGATGCGGAGGGTCTCGCCGGGGAGGACGATCCCGGCGAACCGGGTGCGGTAGGAGCGGATACGGGTCACGTCGCCGCCGAGCACCGTGTCGGTGACGGCCTTGAGCGTCATGCCGTAGGTGCACAGCCCGTGCAGGATCGGTCGGTCGAAGCCGGCCCGCCGGGCGAACTCGGGGTCGGCGTGCAGCGGGTTCCAGTCACCGGAGAGGCGGTAGAGCAGGGCCTGGTCCGGGCGGATCGGCCGCTCCACGACATGGTCGGGGTCGCCGGTGGGCGGTTCCGACCGTCCGGACGGGCCGCGCTCACCGCCGAAACCGCCCTCGCCCCGCACGAAGATCTGCGCGTCGTTCGTCCACAGCGGCCCCTCGTCGTCGGCGGCCTCGGTACGCAGCACCAGGACGGCCGCCTTGCCCTTGTCGTACACCGCGGCGACCTTCGAGGTCTGCACGGCGCCGCCCTTCACGGGGATCGGCCGGTGCACCCGGACGCTCTGCCCGCCGTGCAGGACGGCGGCGAGGTCGATGTCGATGCCGGGCGAGGAGAGCCCGCCGACGACACCCATGCCCGCACCCGCCACCGTGGCGAAGGAGGGCAGCACCTGGAGCCGGGACTCCAGGGTGTAGCGCAGTTCGCCGGGGTCGGTGGCGGCGTCGGCCCCGGCGGGACCGGTACCCGCGCCGATGCCCAGGTGGTAGAGCTGGACGTCCTTGTGGTCCCAGCTGATCCGGGTGGAACGGGGTTCGGCGGCAACAGCCTTTTCGGCATCGATCGGCATGGGAAAGCTGCTCCTTGACGGTGGGAGACCTCGGCGCGGCCGTCCGCACCGTCGACCGCACCGAGGCCGTGCGGGACCGGCCGTCACACACGTTCTAGAACGTGTTCCAGCCGATGACTCCCATGTATAACGCAGCCCCCAGTCGTTGTGAAGGCTATTGCTGACGATGCGTCAGATCCATGTCGTCGGCCGCCGCCCGGACCCATGACATATGTCATGGCGAAGTCCGTACACACGCCCCTGTCGGTCCCCGGGACCCCTCCGTAGCGTCGTCACCATGAAGCGATCGACGGGGGCCCCGGCGACGGAGCCGACACGACACGGGAACGCGGACGCGCACGCGGACACGGACGCGGCGGCGAAGGCGGGAACGAACACGGGCACGGACACTGCGGCGAAGGCGGGCACGCCCGCCGGAACGCACGCGGCGGCGGACGCGACGACCGACGCGGTGGTGCTCACGTCGCTGGTCAAGAGCTTCCGCCGCGCACGACGGACGGCACGGACGGGAGGGGCGGGCGGAACAAGAGGGACAGGAGAGACAGGAGAGACAGGACGGACGATACGGGCCGTGGACGGCATCGACCTCTCCATCGGCCGCGGCGAGACGGTGGCCCTGCTGGGCCGCAACGGAGCGGGCAAGTCCACCACCATCGGCCTGCTGCTGGGCCTGGACGAGCCGGACTCCGGGAGCGTCCGGGTGCTGGGCCGCACGGCGGAGCAGGCGGTACGGGCGGGGCTGGTCGGTGCGGTTCGGCCATGTCGGTCGGTACGGGCGTGGCGTCCGACAGGACGCTCGGCTGGCTCCGGCAGCTGCGGGTCACGCCGCTCGCCCCGTCGCACGCGGTGGTGGGCCGGGCGATCAGCGGTTCGGTGACCGTGCTGCCGACGATCCTGACGGTGCTGTCGGCCGGTGGCCTGGTCAACGGGGTGCGGCTGGCGGCCTGGCAGTGGATCGCGCTCGCGGTGCTGCTGTGGATCGGCGCGCTGCCGTTCACCCTGCTCGGCCTCGGCAACGGCTACCGGCTGACCCCGCAGGGCACCGGTGTGGTCAACGTGACCTGCCTGATGGGCTTCGCGATCGTCGGCGGACTGTGGTTCCCGCTGGAGATGCTTCCCGGTTGGCTGCGTTCCGTCGGCGGGTTCACGCCCGCCAACCGGTTCGCCGATCTGGGCTGGGCGACCACCGAGGGACACGCGCCCGGCGCGGGCACGATCGCCGTGCTCGGTGCGTGGCTGCTGCTGTTCGGTACGTACGCCGTGCTCTCGTACCGTCGGTCCGCGAGAGCCATGTGACGGGAGTGAACATGCCCGGGAACCGAACAGGGACGGAGACCGAGGCGAACACCGGAACGGACGGCGGGACCGGGACGGAGACCGGGGCCGGGGCGGAGTCCGGGGCGGGCGGCGGGTCCGCCGCTCCGGACCGCCGCTCCTCCCGCGGACGGAGGCGCTGCTGAGCTGGGTGGTGCGGGAGGCGGTGACCAATGTCGTACGCGTACGGCGCCGTACGCGTACACGTTCGGCGCCGTAGGCGTACACGCGCGCAGCCGTTCGCCGCTGTACGCCCCGGTGCGCCCCTCGTTCTGGGACGCTTGCCGTATGACCGACATGCCCGGTGGGCGGCCCGCGAAGTGTGTACGAGTCCTGCTCGCCGAGGACCAGGGCATGATGCGCGGCGCGCTCGCCCTGCTGCTCGGGCTGGAGCCGGACATCGAGGTGGTGGCGCAGGTGGCCGCCGGGGACGAGATCGTGGACACGGCGCTGCTGTCCCGGCCCGATGTGGCGCTGCTGGACATCGAACTGCCGGGCCACAGCGGTCTGGACGCCGCCGCCGACCTGCGGGAGGAGGTGCCGGGCTGCCGGGTGCTGATCCTCACCACGTTCGGTCGGCCCGGCTGTCTGCGCCGGGCGATGGAGGCCGGGGCGGTGGGGTTCCTGGTCAAGGACGGCCCGATCGAGGAGCTCGCCGCCGCGATCCGCCGGGTGCTGGCCGGCGAGACGGTCGTCGACCCGGCGCTGGCCGCCGCCGCGCTCAGTGCCGGGCCCAGCCCGCTGACCGCGCGGGAGCGGGACGTGCTGAACGCGTCCGTGGCCGGGGCGACGGTGGCGGACATCGCGGCGGCGGTGCACCTGTCCGAGTCGACGGTACGGAACCATCTGTCCTCGGCCATCGGCAAGACGGGAACGCGCAATCGGATGGAGGCGGTCCGGGAGGCCCGGCAGCAGGGGTGGCTCTGACGGGGGACGACCGGGTCACCGCTTGGCGGGCCGGTGGCGCGGCAGCCAGAGGGCCATCAGCAGCAGCCCGCCCAGCAGGACGGCGGCGGCCGTGCGGAACGCGAGCGCGTAACCGGCGGTGAGTTCCTCGGGCCCGGTGCCGCCCGCGGTGCGGGCGGCGGCGACGGTGGAGAGCACGGCGAGACCGAGCGCGCCGCCCATCGTGCGGGAGGTGCCGACGAGGCCGGAGACGAGACCGGACTCGCCGGGTGCCACGCCCGAGATGGCGAGCGAGGCGAGCGGGGTGAGTGCCAGGCCCGCGCCGGCCATCATCAGGATGCCGGGCAGACAGACCGAGGTGAGGTACGAGCCCCCGGCACTCATCGTGGACTGCCAGCCGAAGCCCGCGATGGCGGCGGCCGTACCGATGAGCGCCAGGTTCTTCGCCCCGACCCGGGCCATGATCGGTGGTGCGCACTTCGAGCCGAGGACCACGGCCAGCGACGTGGGCAGCAGGGCGAGTCCGGCCTTCATCGGGGTGTAGCCCAGCACCGTCTGGGCGTACACCGTCATGAAGTACCACATCGCGAACGTGCTGGAACCGATGACGAACGTCGCCGCGTTCGCCGAGGTCACCGACCTCGCCCGCAACACCCTGAGCGGCATCAGCGGCTCGGCCGACCAGGCCTCCACCACGACGAACACGACGAGCACGGCCACCCCGCCGAGCAGCGGCACCAGGGTCCGCGCCGCCGTCCAGCCCGCTTCCTCGGTCTGCACGATGCCGTAGGCGACGGCCGCGAGGCCCACCGTCACCAGGACCGCGCCCAGGTAGTCGATCCGCCGCCGTTCGCCCGAGCGGCCCTCGGTGAGCAGGAGTGCGGAGCCGACCAGGACGAGCGCCCCGATGGGCACGTTGACCAGCAGGACCCACCGCCAGGAGAGCAGGTCGGTCAGCACTCCGCCGATCAGCCCGCCGGCCGCGCCGCCGCCCGCGCCGACGGCCATCCAGGTGCCTATCGCCTTCGTCCTGGCCGGGCCCTCGGGGAACACGGCGGTGAGCAGGGTCAGGGTGGCGGGGGCGAGCACGGCGGCGCCGAGCCCCTGCGCGGCGCGCGCGGCCAGCAGCTGCCAGCCCTCCTGGGCGAGGCCGCCGGCCAGGGAGGCGGCGGTGAACAGTCCGAGGCCGGTGAGGAACATCCGCTTGCGGCCGTAGATGTCGGCGGCGCGTCCGCCGAGCAGCATGAACCCGGCGAACGCGATGGAGTAGGCGTTGAGCACCCATTGCAGTCCCGCGGGGCTCATTCCGAGGTCGGTACGCATGGACGGCAGGGCGACGTTGACGACGGACACGTCCAGCACGACGAGGAACTGACCGACACAGGCGGCGAGCGCCGCCGCCCAGGTACGGGTGTCCGGTCCGGTTCGCGGGGGCGTGGATGTTGTGACGTCGACCATGGCCGCCATCCTCGCAGCAGTCCCGCACCTCGTACATCGTCGTACGGACCGGCATCGTCGTACGGACCGGCATCGTCGTACGGACCGGCATCGTCGTACGGACCGGCATCGTCGTACGGACCGGCCGGGTCCGGACCGGTCACGCGCGCACCGGCCTTCTGCCTCCGCTACCTCCGCAACAGCGTCACCACCGCCGCCCCGCCGAGCCCGATGTTGTGGGCGAGGCCGGTGCGGGCGCCCTCCACCTGTCGTTCGCCCGCCTCGCCCCTGAGCTGCCAGGTGAGCTCGGCGGTCTGGGCGAGTCCGGTGGCACCGAGCGGGTGCCCCTTGGAGATCAGCCCGCCGGACGGGTTGACCACCCAACGGCCGCCGTACGTGGTGGCCCCGGACTCGACGAGCTTCCCGGACTCGCCCTCGCCGCACAGCCCCAGCGCCTCGTAGGTGAGGAGTTCGTTGATGGAGAAGCAGTCGTGCAGCTCGATCACGTCGAGGTCGGCGGCCGAGAGCCCCGACGCCTCGTACACCTGCTGTGCGGCGGCCCGGGACATCGGCTGCCCCACCGCGTCGACGCACGTACCGGAGGCGAAGGACTCCTCGGTGTCGGTGGTCATGGCCTGCGCGACGATCTCGACCGCCCGGTCTCCGAGACCGCGGCTCTCGACGAAGCGTTCCGAGACGACGACGGCGGCGGCCGACCCGTCGGAGGTGGGTGAGCACTGGAGCTTGGTGAGCGGGCGGTGGATGGTCTTCGCGGCGAGGATCTCCTCGACCGTGTACGGGTCCTGGAACTGGGCGTACGGATTGTTCACCGAGTGCCGGTGGTTCTTGGCGCCGACCGCGGCGAGCTGCGCCTCGGTCGTCCCGTACCGGTCCATGTGCTCGCGGGCCGCGTTGCCGAAGATCTGGGCGGTGGGCGGGCTCATCTCGAAGCCGTGTGCGGCGGCCATCACCCCGTAGTGGCGGGCGACCGGCGACGTCCTGAAGTCCGCGGCGCCACCGTCCGCCCCGCCCCCGCCGAGCGCGCCCCGGGACATCTTCTCGAAGCCCAGCGCGAGAACGCAGTCGGCGGCGCCGCCCTCGACGAACTGCCGGGCCATCATGAGCGCGGTGGAGCCGGTGGCGCAGTTGTTGTTGACGTTGTAGACGGGCACCCCGGTCAGCCCCAGCTCGTACACGGCCCGCTGCCCGGCGGTGGACGGCTGGAAGCAGTAGCCGACGGGCACCTGTTGCACCTGCGCGTAGTCGATCCCTGCGTCGGCGAGGGCCGCCGTCCCGGCCTCCTTCGCCATGTCCCAGTACTGCCAGTCGCGGGTCTCGGGCTTCTCGAACCTCGTCATCCCGACCCCGACGACGTACGCCTTGGACGCCCTGCGTGTTTCATGCGGCTTCATGGACGAACCCCTTCCGTTCCTTCGGTCGCGTTCGGTTCCTTCGGTCGCGTTCGGTTCCTTCGGCCGCGTTGCGTTCCTTCAGTCACGCGGGAGGCCGAGGATGCGTTCGGCGACGACGTTGAGCTGGACCTGGGTGGTGCCGCCCGCGATGGTCAGGCAGCGGGACATCAGAAAGCCGTGCACGGCCCGCTCGGCCGCTCCCTCGGCGGTCGCCCCGGCCGGGCCGAGGAGTTCGAGGGCCAGCTCGGCGACCTTCTGCTGGTGGGCGGTCTGGACGAGCTTGCGTACGGAGGCGCCCGCGCCGGGTTCGAGGCCGGACACCTGGCGCAGGGTGGTGCGCAGGGAGACGCAGGCGAGCGCGTGGGCCTCGGCGGCGAGGGCGCCGATCCGGGCCCGGTGGCTGCCGTCCAGTTCGCCGGAGCGGGCGATCAGCGCCTCCAGCCCGGTGTCGAAGGTCAACTGATCGGCCATGTGGACGCGTTCGTTGCCGAGGGTGTTGCGGGCGACCCGCCAGCCGTCGTCCGGCGCGCCGACGACGGCGTCGGCGGGCAGCAGGACGTCGTCGAAGTACACCTCGTTGAAGAGGGAGTCGCCGGTGATCTCCTTCAGCGGGCGGATGTCGATGCCCTCGGTGTTCTTCATGTCGACGAGGAAGTAGCCGATCCCGCGGTGCTTGGGGGCGTCCGGGTCGGTCCGTGCCAGCAGGATCCCGTGGTCGGCCGAGCGGGCGGCGCTCGTCCACACCTTCTGCCCGTTGATCCGCCAGCCCTCGTCGGTCCGTTCCGCCTTCGTGCGGAGCGAGGCGAGGTCGGAGCCCGCGCCGGGCTCGGAGAACAGCTGGCACCACTGGAGTTCGCCGCGCAGGGTGGGCAGCAGATAGCGCTCCCGCTGCTCGGGCGTGCCATGGGCGATGAGTGAGGGAATGACCCAGGTGGCGATGCCGAGATCGCTGAGTCGTACGCCCTGCTCCCTCAACTCCTTTTGTACGGCGAGCTGGTGCACAGGGCTCGCGCCCAGCCCGTACGGGGCGGGGAGGTGCGGGGCGGCGTAGCCGGTGGGGGCGAGGGCGCGGCGGGCGGCCTTCGGGTCGAGGCCGCGGACGGCGGCGACGGCCTCGCGGGCCTCTGCGCGGTGACCGGCGGCCTCGGCGGGGAGTTCGAGCACGAGTTCGCGGCGCGCCCCGCCCTCGGCGAGCCGCAGCGCCCGCAGCCGGTGGGCGTCCCCGGGGCCCAGCAGTTGCCGGGCGACCACGGCCCGGCGCAGATACAGGTGGGCGTCGTGTTCCCAGGTGAAGCCGATGCCGCCGAGGATCTGGATGCAGTCCTTGGCGCAGCCGTGGGCGGCGTCGAGGGCTTCGGAGGCCGCGAGGGCGGCGGCCAGGGAGCGCACGTCCGGGTCCGTGCCCGGTTCCTCGGCGGCGCGGGCCGCGTCCCACACCAGGGCGCGGGCCCGTTCGACCCGGACGAGCATGTCGGCGCAGAGGTGCTTGACGGCCTGGAACCGCCCGATGGGGTGGCCGAACTGTTCGCGGACCTTGGCGTATTCGGTGGCGGTGTCCAGCGCCCGGGACGCGATGCCGCATGCCTCGGCGCTCAGAAGGACGGCGGCGAGGTCGCGGACCTGCGCGGTGTCGGTCCGTACGAGGCGCTCCGCCGGGACGAGTACGCCGTCCGCGTGGACCTCGGCCGTGGGGCGGGTGGGGTCGACGCCGCGGTGCTGGCGGACGGTCAGCCCGTCGGCTGCGGTGTCGACGGCGAACCAGAGGGTTCCGCCGGCCGATTCGGCGGGGAGCAGGAGAAGGTCGGCGCCGGCGCCGGACAGGACGGGCGGGGCCGCGCCGTCGAGCAGGTGGCCGTCCCCGTGGTCCACGGCGGTGAGGGTGCCGGCTCCGAGGGCGACGGCGCCGACGCGCCGACCGGACGCGAGGTCGCGCAGCACCGGATCGTCGGCGTCCGCCGCGTGCAGTACGGCGGCGGCGAGTGTGGTCGCCAAGTGCGGGCCGGGAAGCACGCCCCGGCCCGTCTCCTCCAGGACGACGGCCAGATCGAGCAGCCGGCCGCCCCCGCCGCCGTACTTCTCGGGCAGATGGACGGAGAGCAGCCCCTGTTCCGCGAGCGCGCCCCAGTACCCGGGACGCGCTCCGGCGGCGGCCGGGACCTCCGCGTCGAGGAGCCCACGCACCTCCTCCGGTGGTACGGCGCGGGCCAGCCACCCCCGTACGGCTTGCGCCAACTCCCTCTGTTCTTCGGTGATTCCGATGCCCATGCGGATCCTCGCCGGTCGCAGCCACTGGAACGGGCGGCCAGAGTAGAACACGTTCCATTCTGACGGAAGGTCAGACCGCGGTGCGGTCCGGACGGTCGCGGAGTGGCGAAGGGCGGATGACTCCTCGTCGCTCGCGCCGCGCGACGGCGATCCGACGGCCGGACCACGCCCCACCGGCGCTCGCTTCGGGCCAAGTGCGCTGCCGTGCCCCGTTCGCGCCGCGTTCACCGGAATACCGGGCGTCCATGGCAAGTTGCACCGTGCACGTACGTGGCGGCCGGCGCCTTCCGCCGCCGCGCCCGGACGCCTGCCCTCGATCACCGCCCCCGACCATGCCGCCCGGAGGCCGCACGCATGCCGAAGACGTCCCACGGACAGCACCCCCGTACCGACACCGAGGAACTCCCCGATCCGCGGACGCGCGGCGCGAACGGCGGGGTCGTCCCCGTGCTCGCCTTCGCGGGCATCACCGTCGCCGTGATGCAGACCCTGCTCGTCCCCGTCATCAAGGACCTGCCCGCCTTCCTGCGCACCACCCCGTCCAACGCCACCTGGGTGATGACCGCGACCCTGCTCGCGGGGGCCGTGGCCACCCCGATCATGGGGCGGCTCGGCGATCTGTACGGCAAGCGCAAGATGCTGCTCGCCAGCCTCGCCGTGATGGTGACCGGCTCCCTGATATGCGGCTTCACCGACGCTCTCGTGGTGATGATCGTGGGGCGCGCGCTCCAGGGCTTCGCCATGGGGGTCATACCGCTGGGCATCGGCATCATGCGCGACGAACTGCCCCGTGAGCGGCTCGGGTCGGCGCTGGCACTGATGAGTTCCTCGATCGGGGTGGGCGGCGGACTCGCGCTGCCCGCCGCCGCGCTGATCGCCCAGCGCTTCGACTGGCACACCCTGTTCTTCGCCGCGGCCGGTCTCGGGGTGCTGGCGATGGTGCTCACCGTCCTGGCCGTACCGGAGACGACACTGCGCGCCCCCGGCCGGTTCGACCTGGTCGGCGCGCTCGGGCTCTCGGCCGGCCTGGTCTGTCTGCTGCTGCCGGTCACCAAGGGCAGCGACTGGGGCTGGACCTCGGGCACCACGCTCGGTCTGATCGGCTCCGCGCTGCTGGTCCTCGGGCTGTGGGGGCTCTTCGAACTGCGCATCGCGGCGCCCCTCGTCGATCTGCGGACCACCGCCCGGCGCGAGGTGCTGCTGACCAACCTCGCCTCGATCATGGTGGGGGTCGCCTTCTACGCGGTGTCGCTGGTCCTGCCGCAGCTGCTCCAGCTGCCGACGGCCACGGGCTACGGCCTCGGGCAGTCGCTCGTGGTCGCCGGGCTGTGCGTGGCACCGCTCGGCCTGACGATGATGTTCGTGACCCCGCTGTACGCCCGGCTGTCCGCCCGCCGCGGCCCCAAGGCGTCGCTGATGCTCGGGATGCTGGTCATCGGGGTCGGTTACGGGGCCGGGCTCGGGCTGATGGACGCCGCCTGGCAGACGGTGGTGATCACGGTGGTGATCGGGGCCGGCATCGGGCTCGCGTACTCCTCCCTGCCCGCACTGATCAACGGGGCCGTCGACCCGTCCGAGACGGGCGCGGCCAACGGCCTGAACAGCCTGATGCGGTCGATCGGTACGTCGGCGTCGAGCGCCGTGATCGGGATGGTCCTCGCGAACACCTCGGTACGGACGGGCGGGGTGGCGGTGCCGTCGATGGAAGGGTTCCGGACCTCGTTCCTGATCGCGGCGGGGGCGGTGGCGGCCGGGCTGGCGCTGGCCGCGTTCCTGCCGTCGCAGCGTGACGCGATGCGAGCGGTGCCGCCGGCCACGGCAGGTCCCGGCAGCGCGGACGACGCGGCGTCGGCCCCGGTCGCGGCGCCCACCGGGTCCCGTACCGTCGCGGGCTCGGCCGGATTCCGGGGCCGGGTGCTGGACGAGGACGGGGCCCCTGTGGCCCGCGCCAATGTCACCCTGATCGACCACCACGGGCATCAGGCCGGTCTCACCGTGACGGACGAGGACGGCCGCTACGCGCTGCCCGCCCCGTCCGGCGGCACCTACGTCCTGGCCGGCTCGGCCACCGGGTACGCGCCGCGCGCCCGCTCCGTCACCCGCCCTGGCAACGGGCTTCCGGTCGACGCCGACCTGGTGCTGGAGGCCAGGACCCCGCACGGGAGCCGCGCGGAGCTCGCGGGCCCCGGCGCCTGACCAACTCGCACCGGCCACCGGGCCGGACACGCGTTCCGCCCGCCCCGGCACACCGCGCCCCCGGCCCGGCACGTTCCCCGCCCGCCACCGGCCCATCGCGTTCCTCGCCGGGCGAAGGGGCCGGCAGACCCCTCGCCCGGCCGGGCCGGTCCGGCGCTTCCCGACCGGCCGGACGGCCCGGCCCGTCGGACCGCGCGGTACCCGCTCGGGGCCCGCTCAGGAAGCACTACGCGCACTGCGCAGCCTGTTGGTCGAGCAGGAGGACGTGTTCGTATCGGCCCTCCCCGCGCCCCGGGCACCCGCGCCCCGGCAGCGGGCGGGGCGCGGTCGCGGACCGCCGCCAGGCCGGGGCAGCCGACGCGCCGGGGTTGCCGACGGGCCGGAATCGTCGGCAGACCGGCGCCGTCGGCAGGCGCGGTCGTCAGCGCACCGGCGCGTCGAACCGCGGTGTCGTCGCGAGCAGATGGGAGACATCCGTCCCGGCGGGCAGCTCCTGCGGCTCCGCGCCGCGAGCGAACAGCCGGGCGGGACGGGCGCCCTGCACCCGGGCCTGACGCCCGTCGACCCGCAGCCACGAGCCCTCGCGCAGACCGAGCACCGGCACGTCGTTCTCCTCCAGGAACTCGGTGAGCCGCTCCTCGCGCGTCTCGCCCTTGTGGGTGCTCTCCGGGTCGGGGTCGAGGTAGTGCGGGTTGATCTGGAACGGGATCAGCCCGAGCGTCTCGAAGGACGGCGGCTCCACGATGGGCATGTCGTTGGTGGTGCGCAGGGTGGGCGCCGCCATGTTCGTACCGGCGCTGGCGCCCATGTACGGCAGCCCGTCGCGGACCGCCTCGGTCACGGCGTCCCGCAATCCGGTCCGGTACAGGGCGCTCAGCAGCCGGAAAGAGTTGCCGCCGCCGATGAACACGGCGTCGGACGCGCCGAGTTCGGCGACCGGGTCGGCGTTCTCGTGCACGCCGCGAACGGTGATGCCGGACGGCGCGAGGGCGTCGCGGACGCGCGCGGTGTACGCGGTGTAGTCGGCGAGCGCGTACGGCACGAAGGCCAGCCGGGCGCCGGAGGGCAGGAACGCGGTGACGGTGTCGAGGGCGTGTTCCAGGTAACCGCGGCCGTACTGCGTGGAGTTGGAGAGCAGGAGCAGATTCACAAGGGGTCCTCTCGGTTCTCTTCGGTGTTGTCCGGGCCTCGTACGGGTCACGGGCTCCCGGCCGCGCACGGGTCTCTTCCGGATCATCAGGCGGTACGCGGGCGCCGGGCGCGCGGCTTGGGGCGCTGCGGGGGCTGGGTGAGGCGCTTCTCCAGCAGCTGGGCGGCATGGCGCAGGGGTTCGAGCCGGTCCTCGGGCGCCCCTCGGAAGAGTTCCTCGGCGCCGCCGAGGCTGAGGCTCCCGTACGGTTCGCGCCCCAGGAAGACGGGCACGGCGACGGTCGCGATGCCGGTGTCGTACTCGCCGACCGTCCAGGCGTACCCCTGGGAGCGGATCTTGATGAACTCCTCCTCCAGCCGGTCCGGGTCGGTGACCGTCCGGTCGGTGAAGCGGGCCATGGGGCGGCCCCGGAACAGCCGGTGGCGCTGCTCGTCGGGCAGGTACGCGTAGTACGACTTGCTCGTCGCGCCGGCGTGCGCCGGGTAGAGCTCACCGACCAGCGGGTAGTAGCGCAGCGGTCCGGCCTCCCCCTCCTCGGCGGCGACGCACCGCATGTGGAAGCTGTCGGGCAGGCAGAACAGCACGGTGTCGCCGGTGACCCGGCGCAGCTCCTCCAGGACGGGCCCGGCCAGCAGCTCCAGTGATCCGGAACGCTCCCAGAGCCTGCCCAGCCGCAGTACGGCGGGGCCGATGCGGTAGCGGCGGGTGACGGGGTCGGAGACGAGGAAGCCGCGCCCGGCGAGGGTGGCGAGCAGCCGCTGGGCGACGGAGGTGTCCCAGCCGAACTCCGCGGCGACCTCCGTGACGCCCCAGTCGGGCCGGGTCCGTTCGAAGGCGAGCAGCACGAGGAGCGCCCGGTCGACGGTCTGCAGCGCCCCGGCGGGGGTGCGCCGGTCGAGATCGAAGTCCGCCATGGTCATCTCACCATTCAGACGTGAATTGCAAATAACGGGAAAGTGTTGCGTTCAACGCTATCCGATCCCGAATGTTGCCTCAGCACCCCGCCCCGTCTTCTTGCCCCCGCCGGGCGCGGGCCCGGGTGCCCGGACCGCACCCGCCGGTGTCCGGACGAGTGGGACCCGAATGCCCGGATGCGTGAAGCCCGGGTGTCCGGACGAGTGAGAAAGGCCCCCCATGTTGAAGTACGTGCTGGACATCGTCGATCTGCTGGACGATCCCCAGGTCGATGGCAAGGCGGTAGCCGGGTACCTCGACTCCGTCAGCGGGGCCGAGGGCGCGTCCGCGCAGGTCACCACGGTGACCGGCGAGCGCGGCTCGACGGACTTCGTGCTGGTCCGCATCCCGGGTGCGCGAGGGCGCGCGTCCGGCGGCGACGCCCGCACGCTGGGCGTGGTGGGCCGGCTCGGCGGCATCGGCGCCCGGCCCGAGGTGACCGGCATGGTCTCCGACGCCGACGGGGCGGTCGCCGCGCTGGCCACCGCCGCCAAGCTGCTGGACATGCGCCGCCGCGGCGACGTGCTGCCCGGCGACGTGGTCGTCGCCACCCACATCTGCCCGAACGCGCCGACCGAGCCGCACGACCCGGTGCCGTTCATGGGCTCGCCCGTGGACATCGCGACCATGAACCGCCACGAGGTGACCGAGGAGATGGAGGCCGTGCTCTCCATCGACACCACCAAGGGCAACCGCATCATCAACCACAAGGGCCTCGCCCTGTCACCCACCGTCAAGGAGGGCTGGGTGCTGAGGGTCAGCGAGTCGCTGGGCGAACTGCTGGCCGTGGTGACCGGTGAGCCGTTGGTCACGTATCCCGTGACCACGCAGGACATCACGCCGTACGGTAACGGTGCACACCACATCAATTCGATCCTTCAGCCCGCCACCGCGACGGCCGCCCCGGTCGTCGGCCTGGCCGTCACCTCGGCCGCCGCGGTGCCGGGCTGTGCCACGGGTGCGAGCCACGAGACGGACATCGCCTCCGCCGCCCGCTACGCCGTGGAGGTCGCCAAGTCCTACGGCGGCGGCCACCTGGACTTCCACGACGCGGTGGAGTTCGACAACCTCGTCAGCCGCTACGGGTCCCTGGCTCACCTCCAGACCCTCGGCCGTACCCCCCAGGAGTCCTGATGGCAGCCACCCCGAAGGCCGGTACCGCGACCCGCGCGGCGAGACACGGCGACACCCACGGCACGAGCGGCGCCCCCGAGGCGAAGAGCATCGGCAGCGACGACTACTCGCTCTCCCGCGTCCCGCGCGACAAGCGGTTCGGTTTCTGGTCGATGCTGCTCCAGTGGCTGGCCCAGTCCGGTTCGATCTCGCAGTTCACCCTCGGCGCCACCATCGGCGTCGGCATGACGTTCGGGGACGCCTTCCTCGCCTTCACGCTCGGGGCGGTGATCCTGGAGATCGTGATCTTCGCGATCGGGATGGCCGGGATGCGCGAGGGCCTGGCGACCCCGATGCTGACCCGCTGGGTGGGCTTCGGCCGCAACGGTTCCGCGCTGGTCAGCTTCGTCATCGCGGTCAGCCTGGTCGGCTGGTTCGGCGTCCAGAACACGATCTTCGGCAACAGCGTCTCGGCGCTGATCGGCGGACCGTCCTGGATGTGGTGCGCGCTGGCGGGCGCCGCCATCACCGCGCTGGTGATCTTCGGCTTCCGTTACATGGCCGTCTTCGCCAAGATCGTGACCCCGCTCTTCTTCGCGATGGTCGCCTGGTCGGTCGTCTCGACACTGAAGGACCACTCCATCGGCGATCTGATCGACTCCCCGGCCCCGGGCCAGACGATCCCGCTCGCCGTCGCCGCCACCGCCATCGCGGGCGGCTACATGACGGGCGCGATCGTGGCCCCGGAGATGACCCGCTACAACCGCAAGGGCTCGCACGTCTTCCTGCAGAGCGCCGCGTCGATGATCCTCTCCGAGTACATCGTCGGCATGACCGGTGTGCTCCTCGGCCACCTGGTCAAGAGCAGCGAGGTGTCGCACATCGTGCTCTCCACCTCCGGCGCCTTCGGCGTGATCGTCGTCCTGATGTCGACCGCGAAGATCAACGACTGGAACCTGTACGGCTCATCGCTCGGCGTCGTCAACTTCTTCCAGGTCGTCTTCGGCAAGCGGCTGCACCGCGGTGTCATCACGATCGTCCTGGGTGTCGCGGGCACCGTCCTGTCCGCCGTCGGGATCATGACGCACTTCACCGACTTCCTGTCCGTGCTCGGCGTCGCGATCCCGCCGATCGGCGGCATCATCGTGGCCGAGTACTGGGTCGTGAAGCGGATGCGCAAGCCGCTGGACGACACACGGGAGTCCGAGACCCTGCCGAAGACCTCGCCGACCTGGGTGCCGATGTCCCTCGCCATCTGGATCGCGGCGTTCTGCGTCGGCAAGTTCTACGACGGAGGCATCCCGGCCCTGAACTCGCTGGCCACCGCCTTCGTCCTGTACAGCGTCCTCGGCCTGCTGGGCTGGGTGAAGCCGTACGGCACCTCCACTCTGGACGACGCGGACGCCGACGCCCCGGCCGCCCGTGACACGACCCCGGTGGGAGCAGCATGACCACCAGCGACCGTGGGAGCGACATGACCACCCCCGACACCAGCACTCCGCTCGTCCCGGCATCCGATCTGTCCCAGGACGAGGTCGTCACCCTCTGCGCCGAGCTGATCCGGTTCGACACCTCGAACCCCACCAGCGACGAGCGCGCCTGCGCCGACTGGGTGGTGGGCCGCCTCGCCGAGGTGGGCATCGAATCCGAACTGGTCGAATCGGCCCCGGGCCGCGCCAACGTGATCGCCCGGATCGCGGGCGCCGACCCGGAGCGCGGCGCCCTGCTGGTCCACGGCCACCTGGACGTCGTACCCGCCGACGCCTCCGAGTGGCAGGTCCCGCCCTTCTCCGGCGAGATCCGCGACGGATACCTCTGGGGGCGCGGCGCGATCGACATGAAGGACACGGTGGCCGTCATGATCGCCACCGCCCGTCACTTCGCCCGCACCGGCACCCGGCCGTCCCGCGATCTGGTCCTCGCCTTCCTCGCCGACGAGGAGGCGGGCGGCAAGTTCGGCGCCCACTGGCTGGTCGAGCACCGCCCGGACCTGTTCGCCGGGGTCACCGAGGCGATCGGCGAGGGCGGGGGCTTCTCCTTCGCGATCGACGACACCCGCCGCCTCTACCCGATCGAGAACGCCCAGCGCGGCATGGCCTGGATGGAGCTCACCGCCAACGGCCGGGCCGGCCACGGCTCCTCCCCCAACGACGAGAACGCGGTCACCGACCTCGCCGAGTCGCTGGCCCGCATCGGCCGCGAGACCTTCCCGATCCGCCTGATCGAACCGGTCCGCGCCCTCCTCGAAGAGGCCGCCCGCCTCTACGGGGTCGAGTTCGACGAGGACGACATCGAGGGCAGCCTCGAACGACTGGGCCCGGTCTCCGACTTCATGCAGGTGGTGCTCCGCAACTCCGCGAACCCCACCATGTTCAACGCCGGTTACCAGACCAACGTCATCCCCGGAAAGGCGACGGCCCGGGTGGACGGCCGCTTCCTGCCCGGCCACGAGCAGGAGCTGATCGACACCATCGACCGGCTCCTCCTGCCCTCGGTCACCCGCGAGTGGGTCAACCACGACATCGCGATGGAGACGACGTTCGACGGCCCGCTGGTCGACGCCATGTGCGCGGCGGTACGCGCCGAGGACCCGGACGGCCACCCCGTCCCGTACTGCAACCCGGGCGGCACCGACGCCAAGGCGTTCACCCGCCTCGACATCCGCTGCTTCGGTTTCAAGGGCCTCAAGCTCCCGCACGACCTGGACTACGGCCGGCTCTTCCACGGCGTGGACGAGCGCGTCCCGCTGGAGGGCCTGCGCTTCGGCGTCCGCGTCATGACCCGACTCTGGCAGAGCTGCTGACCTCCCCGTCGCAGCACCGCCGGGATGCCCCGACCCGGGCTCACCCCTCGTACGCCCCCGCCCGCACTGCCGGCGGGGGCGTACGGCACGATGGGGCGCCGTCGAACGCGTAGCCGCATCACCGCGCCCACCAGGAGGAACCCGTGACCGCCGAGTCCGTCACCGAGCCGTCGCCGGAGATTCTCGCCGCCTTCCAGGCCGCCAAGGGCTTCATGCCGGTGGTGGAGGGGCTGGCGCTGTACCGGGCCGCCGTGGAGGGCGCCGCGCTGGGGCTGCCGCTTCTCGAAGTGGGGACGTACTGCGGCCGCTCCACCATCCTGCTCGCCGATGTCGCCCGCGCCGCCGGGGTGACGGCGCTGACCGTGGACCACCACCGGGGCAGCGAGGAGCAGCAGCCGGGCTGGGAGTACCACGACCCGACCGTGGTGGACCCGGAGGTGGGGCGGATGGACACCCTGCCGACGTTCCGCCGGACGCTGCACGCGGCGGGCCTGGAGGACCACGTCGTGGCCATGGTCGGACGGTCCCCGCAGGTGGCGGCCGTCTGGAACGGGGAGCTGGGCTTCGTCTTCATCGACGGCGGGCACACCGACGAGCACGCGAACGGCGACTACGAGGGCTGGGCGCCGCATGTCGCCGAGGGCGGGCTGCTGGTGATCCACGACGTGTTCCCGGACCCGGCGCACGGCGGGCAGGCCCCGTACCGGATCTATCTGCGGGCGCTGGAGTCCGGCGCGTTCACCGAGGTGTCGGTCACGGACTCGCTGCGGGTGCTGCGGCGCACGGGCCCGGGGATCTGAGCCCAACGTTCTGAGGCCGGGGACCCGGGCCGGGGACGGCGGCGGCAGCCGTCGACCGCGGTACGGGCAGCCCGCGCACAGGCCGGTGCGGGACCCGGGCGTCGGGCCCGGTACGCACGCGCGGGCGTCGGGCCCGGGTCGTGCACGACGGGCGGCCGGGGGCACCCCCCGATAGCATCGCGTGGTGCCGTACGACGAGAGCGTTCCCCCCACCCCGCGCCGCCGGCCCCCGCGTGCCGCCGCCGCGCTCGCCGCCGTTTCCCTGTGCCTGACCGCTGCCGGTTGCGGCGCGGACGCCGGGCCTTCCGGGCGCCCGGCCGATCCCCGGCCGGGCGGTGACGGCACCTCCGCCGCCGCACCCTCGGGCCCGGCACCGGACCGGACGTCCGCCGCCCCGTCCGGTTCGTCCCCGAAGGCCGCGGACCGCCCGGGGTCCGGGCCGCTGTCCGGGAAGACCGTCGTCATCGACCCCGGGCACAACCCCGACAACCGCCTGCACACCCAGGAGATCAACCGTCAGGTGGACGTCGGCACCGGGCACAAGGAGTGCGACACCACCGGCACGTCGACCGACACCGGTTACGCGGAGGCCCGGTTCACCCTGGACGTCTCGCGCCGGGTGCGCGATCTCCTGCGGGCGCAGGGGGCGAAGGTCGTGCTGACGCAGGACGGCGACCGCCCGTACGGGCCGTGCGTGGACGAGCGGGCCCGGATCGGCAACGCGGCGGGGGCCGACGCGGTCGTGTCGGTGCACGCGGACGGTTCCGCGGTCGGCAACCGGGGATTCCACGTGATCCTCCCCGGCCCGGTGCGTGCCGGAAAGGCGGACACCTCGAAGATCGTCGAACCGTCCCGCGACCTCGGCGCGCGGATCGCCGGTCTCTTCCTCCGCGCCACCGGAAGTGCGCCTTCCAATTACATCGGCGACAAAACCGGGTTGGACGTTCGTAAGGATCTGGGCGGACTGAATTTGTCGACCGTGCCCAAAGTGTTCATCGAATGCGGCAATATGCGTGACCCGAAGGACGCCGCCCTGCTCACCAGTGCGGGATGGCGTCAGAAGGCGGCGCAGGGCATCGCCGACGGCATCAGTGGCTACTTGAAGGGGTAGCAAGAGGACGTTCCGAGGCGAAACCGGGGGAAGTGCGTCACGGTTCCCTGCCGACGCACAACCCGGCCGGGCAGACGATAGATTCATCCGTACGATGGGGAGCCACCCCCGAGCTTCGCGCCGCGACCGCCCGCCGGCGGCGACGGCGACCACCCCGACGAGACGACCGACGAAGGACCTTCACGTGAATATGCGCTCCCTCACTAGAGGCGACGGCGTGGTGATCGGAGCAGCGGTGGTGCTGTTCATCGCCTCTTTCCTCCACCTCAGCAGTTACGAGTGCCCGCCGGGCATCAACTGCTCCAATTACTCGGCCCCGAACGCCTGGGACGCGCTCTCGCTGCTCATGAGCGTCTTCCTGGGCGGCATCATCGCGGCGGCGCTCGTCATCGTGGGCCGCACCATGCCGAGCCGCAAGGTGCTCGGCTTCGAACTCGGCCAGCTCGGTACCGCGTTCAGCGTATTCGTGCTGTGGACGGCGTTCTGGACGCTGATCGACTCCAGCAATGCGGGCGCCGGTCTGATCCTCGGTCTGCTGGGTGCGGTCCTGCTCGCGGTCGGCGCGGTCGGCACGCCGCTGATCCCCGCCCTCAAGGCGCCGCTGATGGGTGCGCCGAGCCCGACCCCGCAGGCCGTGCAGTCGCCGTACGGCGGCCAGCCGCAGGCCGCCGGCCAGGGGTACGGCTACCCCGGTGCCCAGCAGCAGCCGTACGGGGCTCAGCCGGGTCAGCAGCAGGCCTACGGCGCGCAGCCGCACGCCGGTCAGCCCCAGGCGGGCCAGTCGCAGGGCGGTCAGCCCCAGGCCGGTCAGGCGCACGCGCAGGCGGGGCAGTCCCAGGCGGGGCAGCCGCAGGGCGGTGCGCCGGCCGGTGACTTCGCGCCGTTCTGGTTCGCGGTGCCGGTGGCGCGTCCGCTGTACGGCGAGGACGGTTCGCCGTCGCCGATCGCCGAACTGGCGCCGGGCACCTGGTACCTCGCGGTCGAGCAGCGCGGTTCGGCGCTCGTCGCGCAGACCCAGGACGGCCGCCGCGGCGTGCTCCAGGACACCACGGGCATCCAGCGCGGCTGAACCCCCGTGCCGAGCGGTGGCCCCTCTCCCTTCCGGGCGGGGGGCCACTGTCGTACTCTCCGTCCCGCACCAGAGATCTGATACGGCGTCAGAGATATGGGAGGGGACGGGATGCGGCTCGGACTCGCGCTCGGCTACTGGGGCCGCGGCCCGGACCCCGGCCATCTGGAGCTCGCCCGGGAGGCGGAGCGGCTGGGGTACGCCTCGGTGTGGACGGCGGAGGCCTGGGGTTCCGACGCCTTCACCCCCCTGACCTGGATCGCCGCGCACACCTCCCGCATCCGGCTGGGCACCGCCGTCGCGCAGATGGCGGCGCGCACCCCGACCGCCACCGCCATGCAGGCGCTCACTCTCGACCATCTCTCCGGCGGCCGGATGATGCTGGGGCTGGGGCTGTCCGGACCGCAGGTGGTGGAGGGCTGGTACGGACGGCCCTTCCCCCGCAGCCCGTTGACCGCGACCCGCGAGTACGTCGACGTGATCCGGCAGGTCCTCGCCCGCGAGGCTCCCGTCGTGCTGGACGGGCGCTTCCACTCCCACCCGTACGGCGGCCCGGACGGCACCGGTCTGGGCAAGCCGCTGAAGTCCATCACCCACCCGCTGCGCGCCCGGCTCCCCGTACTGCTCGGGGCGGAGGGGCCGAAGAACATCGCGCAGACCACCCGGATCGCCGACGGCTGGCTGCCGTTGTACTGGTCGCCGCTGCGTCCCGAGGTGTACGAGGCGGCGCTCACCGACCTGCCCGAGGGGTTCATGATCGCGCCGATGGCCCGCGCGCGGGTCTGCGACGACATCGCCGAGGGGCTGTTGCCGGTGAAGGCGATGCTCGGCTTCTACATCGGCGGAATGGGGCACGCGGCCCGCAACTTCCACGCCGATCTGATGGCGAGGATGGGGTTCGAGGAGGAGGCCCGGCACGTCCAGCGGCTCTTTCTCGAAGGACGCAGGGAGGAGGCGGTGCTGGCCGTGCCGGACGCGTTCGCCGACGAGATCTCGCTGGTCGGCCCGCGGGAGCGCATCGCGCAGCGGCTGGAGCTGTGGCGTGCGGGGCCGGTGACCGACCTGCTGGTGACGGCACCGGACCCGCACACACTGCGGGTGCTCGCGGATCTCAACTGACGTTCCCGGGCGGCCGGTCCGGGTCCCTGGGCCAGGAGGCGGCGGGCTCGGCCGGTACGGGGACCCGGCGCGCGCCGCGCGCGGGCCCCGGGCGCTCCGGATCCGTGGGCCAGGCACCGGGACTGTCCGTCGCTACGGCCCCCACGGGTGGTGCGAGTGGTGCGGGCCGGGAGCGCGGCCGGGCCGTGGTGCGCTCCCAGGGCTGCGGGTCCGGGTACGTCACGAGCTCCAGGGTGCTCCCCCAGGGGGTGCGCAGATACGCGAACCGGTTGCGCTCCCCCGCCTCCGGGCCGGGCAGCGGCTGGGGCGGGGCGAGAAGGGTGGCTCCGGCGGCGACGCAGTCCCGTACGGCCGCGTCCAGGTCGTCCGCGTACAACGACACGTGCTGCCAGCCGAAGTCGCAGGGCCGCACCGGGGGTTCGCGGCGCGGGCCCTGGAACTCGAACAGCTCGATGCCCGGGCCCTCACCGGGGAGGGCCAGCATCCTGACCGCCAGCTGCTGGGTGCCCGCCGGGACACCGAGCCGCCGCTCGACGTCCGGCCCGCCCCGTGGTCCCTCGTGGCGGCGCAGGGTGTCGTACCGCACCACGGCTCCGAACGCCCTGGTCAGGAAGAGGGTGGCGGTCTCCAGGTCGGGGACCGTGACCCCGATGTGGTCGATGCCTCGCACGCTCGTGCTCGTCATGGCTTCACCGTCCCTGTCCGGGCGCCGCGCACCGCGCCGCCCGTCCCGTCGCTCCCGGCGCGGATGCCCTCCGGGAGGGTGCCGTCGCGCGACCAGGCCAGCAGTTCCCCGACCGGCCAGGTGGTGACGACGCGGTCCGCCGGGACACCGCACTCCTCGGCGCGGGCACAGCCGTGGATCTGCCAGTCCAGCTGGCCGGGCGCGTGCGCGTCGGTGTCGACGGCGAACAGGACACCGGCGTCGACGGCGCGGCGCAGCAGGCGGCGCGGCGGGTCGAGCCGCTCGGGCCTGCTGTTGATCTCCACGGCCGTTCCCGCCTCCGCGCACGCGGCGAAGACCCGGTCCGCGTCGAACCGCGACTCCGGACGGCCGCGGCCGGTGAGCAGGCGGCCGGTGCAGTGGCCGAGGATGTTCGCGTGCGGGTGGCGGACGGCGGCGATCAGGCGCCTGGTCATCGGCTCGGCGTCCATCCGCAGCTGGGAGTGCGCGGAGACCACCACGACGTCCAGTCGTTCCAGCAGTTCGTCGTCCTGGTCGAGGGAGCCGTCGGGGAGGATGTCGCACTCGATGCCGGTGAGCAGCCGGAACGGCGCCCACCGGGCGTTCAGCTCGGCGATCTCGTCCAGCTGTCTGCGCAGCCGCTGCGGGGAGAGGCCGTTCGCGACGGTCAGCCGGGGCGAGTGGTCGGTGAGGACCGCCCACTCGTGACCCAGTTCCGCGGCCGTGCGGCCCATCTCCTCGATGGGGCTGCCGCCGTCCGACCAGTCGGAGTGCAGATGGCAGTCGCCGCGCTGGAGGGCCAGCAGATCGGTGCCGCCCTCGGGGCGCGGCCCGGCGGCGGCCGACTCCTCCAGCCGCGCCAGGTAGCCGGGCACGTTCCCGGCCAGCGCCTCGCGGATCACCTCGGCGGTCCTCGGCCCGATGCCCCTGACCGACTCCAGCGAGCCGTCCTCGGCACGCCGTGCCGCCTCCCCGTCCGCCATGCCGGACACCACCGCGGCGGCCGTGCGGAACGCCTGTACGCGGTAGGTGTCGGCGCCGCCGCGTTCGAGCAGGAAGGCGATCCGTTTCAGGGCGCGGACAGGCTCCATCGGCACCTCCACAGGGCCGCCGGGCACGAGGCTCCGGGCGCCGCGGCACCCGGCACCGCGGGCTGTCCCTTCCAGCTTGGCCCAGCGCGGCCCCGCCCGCACAGCAGCGGACGGGGCCGCGCCCCCGCGCCCGTGCCTCGGACCCGTACCCGGGGCGGCCTCCGCCCCGTGGACCGTCGCGGCATCGGCCCGCCGGGCCCCGGGGGCCGCTCCGGCATGTCCGGGGCTCAGCCGAACGTGGTGCGCTCCAGCCAGAAGTCCAGCAGCTCGGCGTCCCCCAGCACCTCGACCCGGTCGCTGTCGGCCGGGAGGCGTCGGTTGAAGACCAGCATCACGTCGGTGAGCGGGCCGCGCAGCGAGACGGACGCCTTCTCGTGGGCGCGCCGCCAGGCGAAGCCGTCCTCACCGAACTCGATCAGCCACTCGGCGTCCGGGGCGTCCGTGGCGTGCAGATGGATCGAACGCCCGGGACCGGCCAGTTCCAGGGCTTCCTTCTTGTATCCCGTGGAACGTACGAAGGCGATGATCTCCAGCCACTCGTCGATCGTGTCGGCGGCGAGTTCGGGGGCCACCGCGTAGTCGGCCCCTGCGGCGAGCGCCGCGTCGGCCTGGTGGACGATGGTCTCGTGCGCCATGCGGCGCGCCCAGAAGCCCGTGCTCGGCTCCCACGCCCAGGACCACACCTCCTGGTCCGGTCCGGCCGCCCGCAGCGCCTCGACGGTCTTCGCCGCGCCCTCCGCCAGCCAGGCGTCGAGGGCGGCGGGGTCGTCGCCCTCGGGCGAGGACCCCGGCACGCCTTCCGGCGGGAGCGCCTCGGTGGCCCGGGTGCGTACGATCTCGCCGACCCAGCGATGGGCGCCGCCCACGTGCACGGCGAGGTCGCGCAGGTTCCAGTCGGGGCAGGTCGGCACGGTCGCGGAGAGGTCCGCGCCGCGAAGCACGGACCTCAGCGCGTCGGTGCGGCTGATGATCTCGTCACAGTAGAGGTCGTGCGAAAGTGATCCCATGCCCCGACCCTAACGAATGGGCCGAGCCAACCAGGAGCATCATCCGGCGAGTTGGGATGCGCTGGGCACCTTGTCCTCGACCACGGCCCCGGCGCTGCGTCCCGCCCCCTTGACGTTGTCGACGACGTCCTCGAAGGCACCGATGTCGCCCCCGCCCGCCTGGCCCCTGCGGAGCTTCTCACCGAGTCCCTTGAGCGACTCGATGCCCGTCGTGAGCGGCGCCACCGCCTTCGACAGCAGCGGGTCGCCCTTGGCGTTGGCCACCGCGGCCTTCAGCCGGCTGTACGCGAACCCGCCCGCCAGTCCGGCCTTGACCAGGGTGAACCTTCGCCCGTCCGCGCCCTTCTCGAACTTGCCCGCGCGGTAGGGCTTCACGATCCACTGGTACGTCGCTCCGGCGGCGAGCCCCGCGTTGGCGACGAACCTCGTCCTGGCGAGCTTCTGCTCCTGTGCCGACGGGGTGTCGCCCGGGGACACGGAGCCGCTCACGCTCCTGGTTCCGCCGCCGTCGCCGCCGCATCCGGCGGTCCCCACCAGTACGGTGCAGGACAACAGCAGTGACAGGAGCAGATGGTGCGCCGGGGTACGCGACCGGTCACGGCGGAACTGGACACGGCGAACCTCCCTGGCCCGGTCCATGGCGACGGTCGCCACGGTGAGCGCGCCACGGGCTCTCCTCCCCAGGCTCACCCGGCCCCGGGCGGTACGCGAGCCGGGGGACGGCGTGCCCGGATCCCCCGCTCCTCGGCGGGTCGCGGGGCGTCGGCGACGCGCCGTGGCCGGGAGGCACGAGCAGGGTCCGTCGGCACCCGGGCGGATCGTCGGCGTACCGGCCGGCGCGGCGCCGGCCGGGTCCAGCGTATGCCGGTTGCCGTCCGGCCGTCTCCCCCGCCGACGCCCCGGAGCCCGGCGCTACTTCGAAGTCTCCCGGCAGCAGTCGGGTTCCAGTCCGTGCGGCAGGCGTTCGCCGCCGAACACGGCGGTGGTGGCCTCGTCGCCGCCGAGCGCGGCGACCGCGAGCAGCAGCGAACCGGCGGTCCAGGTGGTGAGTTCCTGGGGCCAGAAGTCCCGGTTTCCCTCGAAGACGTACCCCGTCCAGTACAGGCCGCCGTCCGCGCGCAGGTGCCCGATGGACTGGAGGATCTCCAGCGCCCGGTCGGATTCGCCCATCACCCAGAGCGCCAGGGCGAGTTCACAGCTCTCGCCGCCGGTCACCCACGGGTTGGGCAGCACGCAGCGCACCCCGAGGCCGGGAACGACGAAGCGGTCCCAGCCCTCGTCGATCCGTTCCCTGGCCGCCGCTCCGGTGACCGCGCCGCCGAGGACCGGGTAGTACCAGTCCATCGAGTAGCGGCTCTTGTCCAGGAAGAGCTCGGGGTGCTCCCGGATCGCATGGCCGAGGGCCCCGGCCGCCAACTCCCAGTCGGGCTGCGGCTCCTCGCGCCGTTCGGCGATGGCCAGCGCGCAGCGCAGGGCCTGGTGGATGGAGGAGCAGCCGGTCAGCAGCGCTTCGTGGACGGGGGTTCCGTCGGCCTCGCGCTTCCAGCCGATCTGGCCGCCGGGCCGCTGGAGGCACAGCACGAACTCGACGGCGGCGTGGACGGTCGGCCACATCCGGTCGACGAACGCGTCGTCGCCGGTGGCCAGGTAGTGGTGCCAGACACCGACGGCCACGTAGGCGCAGAAGTTGGTCTCCAGGCCGCGGTCGGTCGGCTGCTCCGGGTCGCCGTCGTGGTAGGCGGCGTACCAGGAGCCGTCACCGTTCTGGTGCCGGGCCAGCCAGGTGTACGCGCGTTCCGCGGCGGCGTGTTCGCCCGCGGCGTCGAGGGCCATGGCGGCCTCGACGTGGTCCCACGGGTCGAGGTGGTGGCCCCGGAACCACGGCAGGGCGCCGTCCTCGCGCTGCACGGCGAGCAGGGCGGAGACGGTCTCGGCGGCCTGCTCGGCGGTGAGGACCCCGGGCAGGACGAGGTGTTCGGTCCGCTCGGGAGTGGTCACGCCTCGGCCCTGGACAGATCCTCGGCGGCATCGCGAGCGGTACCGGCGGTGTCGGTGTCGGCGGCGTGACCGGTCCCGGGCAGGTGCGGCTTGGTCGCGTACGCCACGAAGCTCTTGCCGACCACCGGATTGAGCAGCTGCTCGGTGATCCGGGTGAGGGCGGGCTTCTTCATGATGTCCCAGACCAGCAGCTTGTGGTACGCGCGGACGGGCAGTGCCTTGTCGTTGTCGACGCCGAACGCGCACTTGAGCCACCAGTACGGCGCGTGCAGGGCGTGGGCGTGGTGGGTGCCGTACGGCTTGAGACCGGCACCGCGCATCCTGGCGAGCAGTTCGTCGGCCCTGTAGATGCGGATGTGGCCGCCCTCGACCTCGTGGTAGGCGTCGGAGAGCGCCCAGCAGACCTTCTCGGGGCCGTAGCGCGGAACGGTGACGGCGATCCGGCCGCCAGGCTTGAGGACCCGCACCATCTCGGCGAGCACGCCCTTGTCGTCGGGGATGTGCTCCATGACCTCGGAGATGATCACGACGTCGAACGACTCGTCGGGGAACGGCAGGTTGAGGGCGTCGCCCTCCATCGCGGTGGCGGTGGCGCCCTCGGGGGCCTCCCCCGCCTCCTTCATCGCGGCGAACCACTTCGCGACCTCGCGGATCTCCTCGCCGTTCCGGTCGAGGGCCACGACCCGGGCGCCGCGCCGGTAGCACTCGAAGGCATGGCGTCCGGCGCCGCAGCCCAGGTCGAGCACCCGGTCGCCTGCGGCGAGCGGGAAGCGGGTGAAGTCCACGGTCAGCACGGGTGCCTGCTTTCGCGGTCGGGAGACGGTCGGAGGTGATCGGGAATCG
Source organism: Streptomyces sp. NPDC032161 (assembly GCF_040636995.1). Classification (NCBI taxonomy): domain Bacteria; kingdom Bacillati; phylum Actinomycetota; class Actinomycetes; order Kitasatosporales; family Streptomycetaceae; genus Streptomyces; species Streptomyces sp. NPDC032161. The sequence goes on from NZ_JBEZVN010000002.1 coordinate 619,177, forward strand.
GGGTGATCAGGGGTGATCGGAGGGGATCTCGGTGGGCGGGACCACGGGGCGGGGGCGCCGGGGCGGTCACGGCGGCGGGGTCAACGACGGCCGCCGGCGCGCGCGGTACCGGCACGGGCCGCCGCGATCGCCTCGCGGTAGCGGGCGGCGGTGCCGATGGCGGCCTGCTTCCACGTGAACCGCGACAGCACCCGGGCGCGGCCCGCCGCGCCGAGCCGGGCCCGCAGTTCCGGGTCGTCGAGCAACCGGGCGAGCGCGTCGGCCAGCGCCCCCGCGTCGGCGGGCGGGACGGCCAGACAGGTCTCGCCGTCCGGCCCGGCGACCTCGGGGATCGCACCGCCGGTGGTGGCGACGAGGGGCGTGCCGGTGGCCATGGCCTCGGCGGCCGGCAGCGAGAAGCCTTCGTACAGCGAGGGCACGCACGCTATCTGGGCGCCGCGCACCAGGTCGACGAGTTCGGCGTCGCTGACGCCCTTGACGAACTCGACGGCGTCCTGGAGCCCGTGCCGTTCGATGGCCTGCGCGACCGGCCCGTCCTCGGCCCGTCTGCCGACGACCACGAGGTGCGCGCGCGCGTTCCCGGTACGGAGTTTGGCGAGCGCCTCGACGAGGTGGACGAGGCCCTTCAGCGGGACGTCGGCGCTGGAAGTGGTGACGATCCGGCCGGGGACCTCCGGGACGGACGGATCGGGCGACCACAGGTCGGTGTCCGCGCCGATGTGGACGACGTGGATGCGGTCCTGGCGCACCCCGAGGTGGTCGACGATCTCCTGCTTGGAGGAGCCGGAGACGGTGAGCACGGAGGGCAGCCGGCGCGCGACCCGCTTCTGCATGCGGGTGAAGCCGTACCAGCGGCGTACGGAGGCACGCCGACGACGGCCCTCGGCGGCGTCGAGCTCCAACTGGCGGTCGACGGTTATGGGGTGATGGATCGTCGTGACGAGCGGAGCGCCGAGATCCGCCAACAGCCCGTAGCCCAGGGTCTGGTTGTCGTGGATGACATCGAACTCGCCGCGCCGCTCGGCGAGATGACGCCGGGCGCGCAGGCTGAAGGTGAGCGGCTCCGGGAAGCCGCCGGTCCACATGGTGGCGACCTCGGCCGCGTCGATCCAGTCCCGGTACTCGTCGCGCTTCGGGGTGCGGAACGGGTCGGGCTGGCGGTAGAGGTCCAGGCTCGGCAGCTCGGTGAGCGGCACACCCTCGTCGAGCACGGGGTACGGCTGGGCGCCGATCACCTCGACGCTGTGGCCGAGGCGGGCGAGTTCACGGCTGAGGTGACGTACGTAGACGCCCTGGCCGCCGCAGAAAGGATTGCCCTTGTAGGTGAGGAGTGCGATGCGCAACGGGCGTTCGTCGGCGCTGCCCGACGGGTCGCCGCTCGCGCGGGGGCCGGTCTCTATGGCCTCGGCGGTCACACTCGGCCCCCTTCTGACTGCGCTTTCGCCGGAGCGTAACCGCTCGCGCTAATCTAGAACAAGTTTCAGACTGGATCGTTCAATGAGCTACGAATCTACCGGCAGGTAGCGTCGGGGCAACGGCCGGACCGGGTGATTCGCGCCACGACCGGCGCTCCGGGGAAGGGCCTGGGGGCGGCGAGGTGTCGCAGCTGTCGTCGTGCGCCCGCCAGGGATTACGGGACAGCCCTTAGCATGCTGTGCGCCGCCGGGAGACCGAACACCTCCTTCCGGCCCCGGACGAAAGCCATGGATGGGGGACACATGACAGCGGAAGCCAGACCGGCATCGCCGCCCCTGACCGAGCGCCAGGAGGCCCGCCGCCGCCGCATCCTGCACGCCAGTGCCCGGCTCGCCGTCCGGGGCGGGTTCGAGGCGGTGCAGATGCGCGAGGTCGCGGAGGCCGCCGAGGTCGCCCTCGGCACGCTGTACCGCTACTTCCCCTCCAAGATCCATCTGCTGGTCGCCACCATGCAGGACCAGCTCCAGCAGATGCACGCGACGCTGCACAAGCGCCCGCCGTCCGGGGACGATCCGGCGCAGCGGGTGGCCGACACCCTGATGCGGGCGTTCCGCGCGCTCCAGCGCGAACCCCACCTGGCGGACGCGATGGTGCGGGCGCTGACCTTCGCGGACCGCAGTGTCAGCCCGGAGGTGGACACGGTCTCGCGGATCACGACGGCGATCATCCTGGACGCGATGGGCCTGGAGGACCCGACGCCGGAGCAGCTGTCCGCGGTCCGGGTCATCGAGCACACCTGGCACTCGGCGCTGATCACATGGCTGTCGGGGCGGGCGTCGATCGCCCAGGTCAAGATCGACATCGAGACGGTGTGCCGGCTGATCGACCTGACGGCACCGGGGCACGGGAACGGGCCCAGCCCCGCACCGGAAGGCGGGCGCAGGGCCTGAGCGCGGGCGCAGGGCCTGGGTGCGGGGTCCGAGAGCCCCGACCGTGCCCGGCTTCTGACGCCCCATCAGCGCGCATGGACGGGCGCCGCGCCGGAGCACCCGCACGGCCCGGCCCCGCCGTGGGCGCGGGCACGGGACCTGCGGCACGTGTTCCCACGGCACGGGCCCGACGGCCCGGTGGCCCGATGTCCACCGGGCCGTGGGCCGCCCCATGTGCGGCCGCCACATGTCCGCCGCGTCAGGTGGGGTGCCCTGCACCATGTCGACGGCGGCGCGGTGTTCATACGGTTCGGCGACATCCCCCGAAACTCGCCGAGGAGCCGGTCATCATGCGTCCCAGAGCCACAGGCACAGGCACCGTCCGTCGCCGTCCCAGATCCCTGTCCGCCGTCGCCGTGCTGGCCTCGGCCGGTCTCCTGCTGGCCGGGTGCACCGCCGCGGGGAAGGCGGGCGAGGACGGTCCCGGATCCGGCGGGGACGCGAAGGACCGCAGCGTGAAGGTCGGTCTCGTGTACTCCCGCACCGGGCTGCTCGCCGACTACGGGAAGCAGTACCGCGACGGGTTCATGGCGGGCCTGGACTACGCGACGAAGGGCACCGGGAAGGTCGCCGGGCACAAGATCGAGGTCACCGAGCAGGACGACGCGGGCGACCCCGGCAAGGCGGTCTCGGCGGCCAAGAACCTGATCGGCAAGGGCCACAAGGTGCTGGCCGGCACCACCGATTCCGGCGTGGCCCTCCAGATGGCGCCGCTCGCCGCCCAGAACAAGGTGCTCTACATCAGCGGACCGGCCGCCACCGACGCCGTGACCGGGATCAACGACTACACCTTCCGCTCCGGCCGGCAGTCCTACCAGGACATCCTCACCGCCGGGGCGATGCTCGGCGGGGCCAAGGGCAAGAAGGTCACGGTGCTGGCCCAGGGCTCCACCTTCGGACAGGCCAACGTGGCCGCGGTGAAGGCGGTCCTCGGCGGCCGGGGCGCGAAGGTGGGATCCGTGCTGGCCCCGCCCAGCGCCACCGACCTGACGCCGTTCGCCCGGCAGGTGAAGGCGGGCGCGCCCGACCTGGTCTTCGTCGCCTGGGCGGGCTCCACGGCACCGGCGCTGTGGACCGCGCTGGACCAGCAGGGCGTTCCGACGGCGAGCAAGGTCGTGACGGGCCTCGCCGGTACCGCCTCGTACCCGGTCTTCGGGGACGCGGGCGCCAAGGTGTCGTTCCTGGCGCACTACTTCCCCGGCGCGGGCGGCGGCAACGCCGCGGAGAAGGCCATGCTCGACGCGGTCGGCAAGGCCGGCGGCACCCCGGACCTGTTCACCCCCGACGGCTTCACCGCCGCGCAGATGGTGGTGCGGGCCGTCGAGAAGGGCGGCGCCACCGACACCGCCGCCATGGTGAAGGCCCTGGAGGACTGGACCTTCGACGGGGTGAAGGGCGAGGTGCGGGTCCGGGCCGAGGACCACGCCCTGCTCCAGCCGATGTTCGTCGCGAGGCTCGACGGGAAGGGCGCCGACGCGAAGCCGCGGCTGGTGACCACCGAGCCGATGGACGTGGTGGCGCCGCCCGCGAAGCCCTCGGCGGGCTGACCGGTGCCCGTACCCCACACCACCGCGCACCACCCGGGCGGCGCCCCGACCCCCGCCCCGGTGCTCCGGCTCACCGGCCTCGGCTGGCGCGTCGGCGGGGCGACGATCGTCGAGGACGTCTCCCTGGACGTCCGCGAGGGCGAGTTCCTGGCCTTCATCGGCCCCAACGGGGCGGGCAAGACCTCCCTGTTCAACCTGATCAGCGGGCTGGCCCCGGCCACCGCGGGCACCATCGAGCTGGACGGCACGGACATGACGGACCGTCCCGCGCACGAGCGGGCGAGGCGCGGTATCGGCCGCACCTTCCAGACGTCGAGCCTCTGGCCGGGGATGTCCGTCGCCGACCATGTGCGGCTGGCCGCGCAGGCGGCCCGCGGCGGCTCGTACCGGCTGTGGCGGCGCGCCTCCGCGTATCCCGCCGAGGTGGCCGACGTGCTGGAACGCACCGGTCTCGGCCACCGGGCACGGGCGCTGGCCTCCGAGCTGTCGCACGGCGAGAAGCGGAAGCTGGAGCTGGCGGTGCTGCTGGTCGGCGAACCGCGACTGATGCTGCTGGACGAGCCGATGGCCGGGGTGAGCGCGGAGGAGGTCCCCGCGCTCACCGAACTCATCCGCACCCTGCACCGGGACGAGGGCCGCACCGTCCTGATGGTCGAGCACCACATGGACGTCCTGCTGGGCCTGGCCGACCGGCTCGCCGTGATGCACCACGGCAGTCTGCTGGCCCTGGACACCCCCGAGGCCGTGACGGCCGACCCGACGGTGCAGCAGGCCTACCTCGGGGAGGAGCTGTGACGACCGGACCCCTGCTCGCCGTACGGGACCTGCGGGTCCTGATCGGCGGCCGGCACATCCTGCACGGCGTGGACCTGGACGTCGCCCGGCACGGCGTGACCGCGCTCCTGGGCCGCAACGGCGCCGGGAAGACCACCACCGTGCGCGGCGTCCTCGGCCTCGTCCCGCGCACCGGCAGCGTGCGGCTGGACGGGACGGAGACGGTGTCGATGCCCACCCACACCGTGGTGCGGCTGGGCGTCGGCTACGCCCCGGAGGACCGGGGGATCTTCGCCGGACTGACCGTGGCGGAGAACCTGCGGCTGGCCGAGCGGCCCGGCGCGGGCGAGCCCGCCTACCCGCTCGTCCACGAGCTGTTCCCCGAACTCAAGCGCCGGGAGCGGCAGTTGGCCGGGACACTGTCCGGTGGTCAGCAGCAGATGGTGGCGATCGGGCGCACGCTGCTGAACGGCAACCGGCTGATCATCGCCGACGAACCCACCAAGGGCCTGGCGCCCAAGGTGGTGACCGAGGTCGCCCAGGTGCTGGAGCGGGCCGCCGAGGCGGTGCCGGTGCTGCTGGTGGAGCAGAACCTCGCCGTCGTACGGCGCCTGGCCGCGCACTGCGCGGTGCTCGCCGACGGCCGGACGGCCCACCAGGGACCGGCGGACGCACTGCTCGCCGACGCGGAGGCGGCACGGCGCCTGCTGGGCGTGGGACACGGCCCGGCCCCCCACACGTCCTCCGTGGGGTCCGGTTCGCCGTCCGTGGAGGCCGATTCACCTTCCGTGGAGGCGGATTCCTGATGTCCACCGTCGTTCTGCTCACCATGACCGGACTCGGTCTGGGGGCGCTCTACTTCCTCGTCGCGTCCGGTCTCTCCCTGATCTTCGGCCTGATGGACGTGCTCAACTTCGCGCACGGGGCGCTGCTCTCCGTCGGCGCGTACGGCACCTGGTGGGCGGCGTCCGGGAACCTGCCCGGCGCCGGCCCCGGCGGCGCGGGCTTCGTCCTCGCCGTGCTGTTCGGTACGGCGGTGGGCACCGCGGCCGCCGTGCTGCTGGAACTCACCGTCGTCCGCCCGCTCTACACCCGCCCCCGCGAGCAGGTGCTCGCCACGGTCGGGGTGGGGCTCGCCGTCCCCGCGCTGCTGTCGGGGATCTGGGGCTCGGACGCCCGGACCTTCCCCGGACCGAAGGCGCTGTCGGGCACCTTCGAACTGCTCGGTGCCCAGGTGCCGGTCAACCGGCTGGTGCTGGTCGGGGCGGCGGTCGTGGTGCTGGTGGCGCTGCGGCTCTTCCTCGGCCGCACCCGGCACGGCCTGGTGGTACGGGCCGGGGTCGAGGACCGGGCGATGGTCACCGCGCTCGGCATCGACGTGCGCCGGGCGTTCACCCTCGTCTTCGCGATCGGCGGCTGTGCCGCCGCGCTCGGCGGGGCGCTCGGCGGCCTGTACTTCGGCTCGGTCGATCCCCGCCAGGGGACCTCGCTGCTGATCTTCGCCTTCGTCGTGGTGGTCACCGGCGGCATGGGCTCGGTGACCGGCGCCGCGGTGGCGTCCGTCGTCATCGGGCTGGTCCAGCAGTTCGCCAACTACTACACCGCAGCGGGCCTCGGCGACCTGGCCGTCGTCGTCCTGCTCGCCGCGCTGCTGCTCGTCCGGCCGCGCGGACTGACCGGGAGGCTCGCGTGAGCACCGTCACCGAGACACACGACCGCACCGCCGACGGGCGCCGCGGCCACCCCGCCGCCCCGGCCGGGTCCGGGAACGCGGCCCGGGTGCTGCGCCGCTGGTGGCCCGCCGCCGTACTGCTCGCACTGCTCGTCGCGCCGTTCAGCGCGCTGCCGCTGCCGGGCCTCCTGGACGGCCCGGTGGGCAGTCCGGGAAGTCTCCAACTCCTCGCCACCTGCCTGCTGTTCGGCGCCCTGGCGACCGGCTACGACCTGTTGCTCGGCCGCACCGGGCTGCTCTCCTTCGGGCATGCGCTGTACTTCGCGACGGGCAGCTACGCCACCAACCTGTTCCTCCTGGAGGCGGGTCTGCCGTTCGCGGTGTCCGCACTGCTCGGCCTCTGCTCCGGGATCGTGCTCGCGCTGGTCCTGGGGTCGGTGAGCCTGCGGGTCACCGGCATTGGCTTCTCGATGGTGACGCTGGCGTTCGCCCAGGCGGGCTCGATCCTGGTCTCCCGCAACCCCGGCGGTCTCACGGGCGGCGAGGAGGGGCGGGCCGCCCCGGCCGAGCTGCTGCCGTCCTGGCTGGTGGGCATCGACCACACCGCGAACCTGTACTGGGTGGCGCTCGGCTATCTCGTCCTCACCCTGGCCGTCGTCCACTGGGCGGTCCGCTCCCCCACCGGGCGGGTCTGGGAGGGCATCAAGGAGAACGAGCGCCGGGTGGAGGTGCTGGGGCTGAAGCCGTACGGGTTCAAGCTGACGGCGTTCGTCCTGGCCGGGGCCCTGGCCGCGCTGGGCGGTCTGGTGCACCTGCTGCTCACCGGCGGTTCGACCCCGCAGACGACCACCTCCGACTTCACCCTCTCGCTGCTGGTGATGGTGGTGCTCGGCGGATCGGGCACCCGCTGGGGCCCGATGGTCGGCGGAATCCTGTACACCTGGGCCGATCACCGGCTCGGCGATCTGGCCGGATCGGGCGCGGTCGCGGACCTGCCCGCGGTGCTGCGGGTGCCGCTGTCCCAGCCGCTGTTCCTGCTCGGTGTGCTGTTCGTCGCCGTGGTACACCTGCTGCCGGGCGGCCTGGCCAGGCTGCCCGCCCGGCTCGGCGCCGCACGCCGCGGACCGGCCGGAACCCCGTCCCCGACCCCCGCCCGGAAGGACAACGGACAGTCGTGAAGCCGTACGAAGAGATTCAGGTCCCCGTCACCGGGGGCGAGTTGGCGGTCCTGCGATGGCCGGCCCGGGAACCGGACGCCCCGGTGGTCATAGCCCTGCACGGCATCACCTCCAACGCCCTGAGCTGGGGCCCGGTGGCCCGGCTGCTGGACGGCCGCGTCACCCTGATCGCCCCGGACCTGCGGGGCCGGGCCGGGAGTTCCGGACTGCCGGGACCGTACGGCATCGCCACGCACGCCGACGACGTCGCCGCCCTGGCCGAGGCGCTGGCCCCGGGCCGGGTGGTGCTGGCAGGGCATTCGATGGGGGCGTTCGTGACGGCGCTGGCCGCCGTACGTCACCCGGACCGGTTCGGACCGCTGCTGCTGGTCGACGGCGGGATCGGCTTCCCCGCACCCACGCACCTGTCCCCGGACGAGCTGATGACCGCGGTGATCGGCCCGGCCATGGACCGGTTGTCGATGACGTTCCCGGACCGGGCCGCATACCGCGCGTTCTGGCAGGCGCACCCGGCGTTCGCCGACGACTGGTCGGACGAGGTGGACGCGTACATCCAGCGCGATCTGACCGGCGAGGAACCGGAGCTGCGCTCCACCTGCCGGATCGAGGCGGTGCGCACCGACGGCATCGGCCTCTTCGACGAGGAGGTGCTGACGGCGGTCCGGAAGCTGCCCGCCCCGGCGACGCTGCTGTGGGCGCCGCGCGGGCTGATGGACGAGGAGCAGGGCCTGTACGACGAGACCCGCCTGGCGGCGGCGGACCTCGGGGGCACGGGGGTGACGCCGGTGCGGGTGGCGGACGTCAACCACTACACGGTGCTGACCGGCGAGCAGGGCGGCCGGGAGGTCGTGCGGCATCTGCTGGAGCTGTGCGGCGCCCACTGACACCGAAAGCGGACGGGTCCGGCCGGGCGGGCGCACGCCGACGGCCGGATCCGCCCGTCGCCGGACCTCCGGGGCGCAGCCCCCGCCGACCCGAGAAGTGTCAGGGCGGTCCGGGGCTCCCCCGGCTCATGGAGTTTCAGAGGGAGTCCGCAGACCCCGTCAACTGGTGCAGCTTCAGGGCGAGCTGGATCTCCAGGGCCCGTGCGGGCTCGTTCCAGTCGTGCCCCAGCAGCACCTGCACCCGGTCGAGCCGCTGCACCACCGTGTTGACGTGCACGTGGAGTTCGTCCTTGGCGCGGACGAGGCTGCCCCCGGACCCGAAGTAGGCGCGCAGGGTCCGCACGAGGTGGGTGCCGCGCCGCTCGTCGTACTCCAGCAGCGGCCCCAGCGTCGCCGCCACGAAGCCGTCGACGTTCTGCCCGTTGCCCAGCACCACGCCCAGGAAGCCGAGTTCGCCGACGCACGCGCCCTCCCCGGCGCGCCCCAGGACCCGCATGGCGCGCAGGCAGCGGGCGGCCTCCTCGTACGCGGCGGCCAGCTCCCGGACCCCGCGCGCCGGCCCGGCTGCGGCCACCGTGACCGGGGCCTGGACCAGCTGCCCGAGCTGGGACGCCGCCGCCCGCGCCACGCCACCGGCGCCCGCCCCGGTACCGTCTCCGAAGCCCGCCCCGAGGCCGTCGGCGGCGGTCAACAGCACGACCTGGCCGTGGTGTTCGGCGCTCACCCCGTGCATGTCGCCGCCGAAGAGGTAGCGCACCGCGGCCGGGGCCAGCCGCCCTCGCGCCCCTCCGTCGGCCAGCAGCAGCAGATGCGGCCGGTCGAGGTCGATACCGAGGCGGCGGCCGCGTTCGACGAGCCCGGCCGGGTCGCGGTCCGCGTCCGTCAGCAGGTCGGTGATCAGTTCCCCGCGCACCCGGTTCTCGGTCTCGGCCACCGTGCGCCGCAGCAGCAGGAGCAGCCCGGTGACGACGGAGGCCCGCTCGAACAGCCGCCGGTCCGAGTCGTCGAGCGGTGCCCGCCGGTGCAGGACCAGTCCGGCCATGAGCTCCCGCCCCGCGAGGACGGCGCAGATCCACCGTCCGTCGCGGTGCACGGCGCGGGCACCCGTGCGGGACTCCTCCGCGGTCTCGGCCAGCCATCCGGCGTCCATGCTGTCGGCGGCGAAGTCCTCGCCGCCGGGCCGGACGGCCGCGAGGGGCCGGCCGCCCGGGTCGTGAATGGTGAGCGGGGAGTCCAGCAGGGCCGCGACGGCGGCGGCGACGTCCTTGACGTCCCGGCCGCGCAGCACCAGGTCCGTCAGCCGGTCGTGGGACTCCTCGGCCCTCCGCATGGCCGCCGAGTGCGCCCGTACGGCCGCGTTGGCCTCGGCCAGCTCCGCGTTGGCCCCGGCGAGTTCGTCGAGGGCGGAACGGGTGTCGGCGAGCGCGCGGGCGGTGTCGATGGCGATGGCGGCGTGCGCGGCGAGCGAGCACAGCAGGGCGACCTCGTCGGGGCTGAACACCCGGGACGCGCGGTCGGCGGCGAACAGCACGCCGATGACCTTGCCCGTGCCGCCGCGGCTGGAGCCCAGGAGCAGGGGGACGCCCAGGATGGCGACGAGCCCCTCGTCCAGCACTCCGGCGTTGATGTTGCGGGTGTGGCGGAAGCGGTCGTCGGTGCGGTAGTCGGGGGTGGCGTACGGGCGGGCGGTCTGCGCCACCAGTCCGCCCAGCCCGTCGCCCAGTTCCAGTCGCAGCCGCTGGAAGAGCACCGACACCGAACCGTCGGTCACCCGCATGTACGTGTCCCCCGCCTCCTCGTCGGGGAGCGTGAGGTACGCGGTGTCCGTACCGAGCAGCATCCTCGCCCGCCGGACGATCGCCTTGAGCACGTCGTCCAGTTCGCGGGAGGCGGCCAGGTCGCCCGCCGTGTCGAAGAGCGCGGTGAGCTGGAGCTCACGGCGCCGGTGCTGGCGCAGGGCACCCCTGATCCGCAGGGCGGTGGCGGTGGCCCGCTCCACCTCCGCCAGATCACCGGCCCGCACCCCGGCGGCCCGCGCCCGCGAGGCGACGGCCCCCAGCTCCTCGGCGGGGGCACCGTCGGCCAGCAGGTCGAGGAGACGCCGCAGATGGGGCGCGGCGGAGGCGGCGGAGGTGCCGACAGCGGGGTCGGCGGGGTCGGCGGACTGGGACGGATCAGACATGGCGGCCGGAATTCATCGGGGTCGGTGGGTCAGTTGGCGGTCCAGCCGCCGTCCATGGCGAGCGAGGTGCCGGTGATGTGCCCGGTGTGCGGCCCGCAGAGCCACAGCACGGCCTCGGCCACCTCGTCGGGTTCGATCAGCCGCTTGATCGCGCTGCGTTCCAGCATCACCCGTCCCACCACCTCCTCCTCCGAGATGCCGTGCGTACGGGCCTGGTCCGCGATCTGGTTCTCGACCAGCGGTGTGCGTACGTAGCCGGGGTTGACGCAGTTGCTCGTCACCCCGTGCTCCGCCGCTTCGAGCGCCACCACCTTGCTGAGCCCCTCCAGTGCGTGCTTGGCCGTCACATAGGCCGACTTGTAGGGGCTGGCCCGCAGACCGTGCACGGACGAGATGTTGACCACGCGCCCCCAGCCGCGTTCGTACATGCCCGGCAGGGTGCGGCGCAAGATGCGGAACGGCGCCTCCACCATGACGCGCTGGATCAGCGCGAACCGCTCCGGCGGGAACGCGTGCACCGGGGCGACGTGCTGGAGCCCGGCGTTGTTGACGACGATGTCCGCACCGGCGGGCAGCGCGTCCACCTCGTCCGGGACGGAGAGGTCGGCCACCCACACCGTCCCACCGATCTCCTCGGCCAGGTCCCGGGCGGCGTCGGCGGTCCTGTCCACGACGTGCACATGGGCACCGGCGATGGCCAGGGCCCGGGCGCAGGCCCGCCCGATCCCGCTCGCGGCACCGGTCACCAGGGCGGTGCGCCCGGCGAGCGGCGGCCGGTCCGCCGACCGGGGCGCGTCCGCGGCGGCGGACGGCGTGGCGGGCGGAACGACGTGCGGGGCGGCGTGCGGGGCCGCGGTCCCGGCGGGCCCGTGGTCCTGGCTCTGAGGAGTCTCCATGGCCGTCACCGTAGGGAGACCGGAGCCCGGGTCACACGGGGCCGGTGCACACACCGTCGTACGACGGCATGGTGGCGGCCTACATGGTGCGGTGCCGCGGGCGACTCCTCCCGCCTCACCCGAGGGCACATCGCATCGGCGCTCCGGGGACGGTTTCACGCGCCGAAGCGCGCCCCGTGGCAGCGGGCGCAAGAGCTCCCGCGCACACAGTCGGGACTCGGGAATGTCCGCCCGGCCCATGGGCGGGGCGGACACCGGCTCATAGCGTCCGCTCCGCACCCGACTCATCCAAGACGACGTACTCGCACCGTCCGAACGGCCAAAAGACCCCGGACCCCCGAGCACAGGGAGGCATCCGTGCGCCCATCGATCCTGCGACGCCTGCTCCGGCGCGTCGTCCCCACCGCCGCGCTCGCGCTCGTCGCGGCGACGCTGAGCACCGCGGCGACCGCCCCGCCGGCCGAGGCTGCGGCTCCCACGGCGGCCTCGGCCGCGGCCGCGGGCGGCCTGCAACAGGTCACCGGTTTCGGCACCAACCCCGGCAACCTCCAGATGTTCGCGTACGTCCCGGCCGATCTGCCCGCGAACGCGCCCGTGGTGGTGGCCCTGCACGGCTGCGCACAGACGGCCGACGCCTACTACGCCAACTCCGGCTGGCCGAAGTACGCGGACCTGTGGGGCTTCGCCGTGGTCTTCCCGCAGACCACGGCCGCCAACAACGCGCTGTCCTGCTTCAACTGGTTCGATCCTGCCGACAGCGGCCGGGGCAGGGGCGAGGCCGCGTCGATCGCGCAGATGGTGGAGTACGCGAAGCAGCAATACGGCTCGGACGGTGGCCGGGTGTACGTGACCGGCCTGTCGGCGGGCGGCGGCATGACGGCCGACCTGCTGGCCGCGTACCCGGACGTGTTCGCGGGCGGCTCCGTGGCCTCGGGCCTGCCCGCCCAGTGCGCGACGAGCCAGACGGGCGCGTCCGCCTGTCAGACGGGCACGGTGAAGCTGACGCCCTCGCAGTGGGGCGACAAGGTCCGCGCCTCCCACCCGGGCTACTCGGGCCCCTGGCCCCGGGTCGCGATCTGGCAGGGCACGGCCGACTACACGGTCAACCCGGCCAACGCCACGGCCCTGCGCGACCAGTGGACCGACGTCTGGGGCATCGGCCAGACCCCGTCGTCGACGGACACCCTCCCGGGCAACACGACGCGCGGCACGTACGACGACACCTCCGGGCGACCGGCCGTCCAGACGTACTCGGTCTCCGGCATGGGCCACGGCCTGGCGGTGAGCCCCGGTTCGGGCACGGAGCAGTGCGGCTCGACGGCCGCGTACTTCCTGAACGCCATCTGCTCCACGTACCACACGGCCGTCTTCTGGGGCCTCGACCAGGGCGCTCCCGGGGGCGGCGACCACCTCCCCGCCCCGTCCGGCCTCCGGGTCACGGGCGTCACGGCGGACAGCGTCTCGCTCTCCTGGAACGCGGTCGAGGGCGCCGCCTCGTACGTGGTCCACCGCAACGGCGCGAAGGCCGCCTCCCCCACGGCGACGACGTACACGGACCCGGGTCTCACCGCCGGTACCGCCTACCGCTACACCGTGACCGCGGTCGACGCCTCGGGCACCCCCGGCACGGCATCGGCGCAGGTCACGGCGACCACCACCGGCTCCGCACCCGGCCGCTGCTTCACGGCGAGCAACTACGCGCACGTGGCGGCCGGAAGGGCACACACCACGCTCGGCCACGTCTACGCCAACGGCTCGAACCAGAACATGGGGCTGTACAACATCTTCATCGCCCACACCCTGCGGGAGTCACCGACGGGCCACTTCGTGCTCGCCGACACGGGCTGCACGCCCTGAGCCCGCCCGCTCCCACCGGGGGGCCGTGCGGGGTCCGCACGGCCACCCCCGGGTCCCCCGCCCGTCCGTCCGCACCATCGGCCCCGGGCGTCGCCTTGGCCGGCGCTGTCGGCCGCGGGCGGCCCGGCGACGCGGCTTCCGTGATCCGGTACCGGAAGGAGGTCCCGGCGGTCGCCCTCGGCGTCAGGGTACGGACGGAACCGTCCCTCGATCCGGGTTCGTGGCGAACCCGGGGAGCGGGTCGGCTACTCCTCGGGCGGGAACACCACTTCCCCCGAGTCGGCGAGCGTGATCAGAATGGCCTCGACCGGGCACCCCTCGGCCGCCGCCAGGACCCGCTCGTCCGCGTCGCTCTCCGGGGAGGCGGGCCGCGACTGGCGGGCGGAGTCCAGCGCGAAGGTGTCCGGGGCGTGGTTCACGCACATCGCGGAGCCGATGCAGATCCTCCGGTCGACCTCCACGGCCCAGCGGTCCCCCATCACGCGTCTCCCCTGTCAGCGGCGCCGGCCTGATAACCGGCCGGCAGGTGGATCATCTTGTGCTCGAAATACTCGCCGTACCCCTCGGGCCCGAACTCCCGTCCCAGGCCGGAGTTCTTGTACCCGCCGAACGGGCCGAGCATGTCGAGACTGAAGGTGTTCACACTGTACGTGCCGGTCCTGACCCGGCGGGCGATGTCGATGCCGTGCTCGGTGTCTGCGGTCCAGACGCTGCCGCTGAGGCCGTAGTCGGAGTCGTTGGCGATGCGCACCGCCTCGTCCTCGTCGCCGTACGGGATCAGGCAGATGACGGGGCCGAAGATCTCCTCGCGGGCGATGCGCATGGAGTTGTCGACGTCCCCGAAGAGCGTCGGCTCGACGTACCAGCCGCGTTCCTGGGAGGCCGGACGGCCGCCGCCGGTGAGAATCTTCGCGCCCTCGTCCTGGCCGATCCGGATGTAGTCGAGCGAACGCCGCTGCTGCCGTTCGGCGACCAGGGGGCCGAGTTCGGTGGCGGGGTCGAGCGGATCGCCGATCTTCAACGCGGCTGCGGCGGCGGCGAACGCCTCCGCCGTCTCGTCGTAGCGGGAGCGCGGGGCGAGGATGCGGGTCTGGGCCACGCAGGCCTGCCCGTTGATCATCCAGGCGAACGGGACGATCCCGGCGACAGCCGTCTCCAGGTCGGCGTCCGGGAGGATCAAGGCGGCGGACTTCCCGCCGAGTTCCAGTGTGACCCGGGTGAGGTTGCGGGAGGCGACCTCCATCACCCGGCGCCCCGCGGCCACCGACCCGGTGAACGACACCTTGTCCACGCCCGGGTGCCCGACCAGGTACTCGCTGACCTCCCGGTCGGCCGGCAGGATCGACAACACGCCCTCGGGCACACCGGCTTCGGCGGCGATCTCGGCCAGGACGTAGGCGTCCAGCGGGGATTCGGGCGACGCCTTGAGGATGGCGGAGCACCCGGCGAGCAGCGCGGGCGCGAGCTTGGCGGCGGCAGTGAACTGCGGAACGTTCCACGGCACCACGGCCGCGACCACCCCCACCGGCTCCCGGCGCACCAGCAGCGGCCCCAGCGCCCCGTCGCGCCGCTCCTCGTACGGGAAGGTACGGGCGACGGTGATCGCCGCGTCCCACACCATCATCGCGGAGAGCGCCTGCACCATCACGCTGGACGTGTACGGAGTGCCGTTCTCCGAGCTGATGACCCGGGCGATCTCCTCGTACCGGGCGGCGAACGCGTCCTTGATCCTGGTCACGACCGCGATCCGCTCGTCCAGGGCCATGCGCGGCCAGGGCCCCTCGTCGAACGCCCGCCGCGCGGCGGCGACGGCCCGGTCCACGTCCGCCTCGCAGGCGTGCGGCACCCGGCCGATGACCTGTTCGGTGTGGGGCGATACGACCTCAATGACCTCCCGGCCCAGCGGATCGACCAACTCACCGCCGATGAACAGTTTTCCGTGTTCGACAAGCTCGGTCATGGCTGTTGCCTCCCGCGAACCGGCGTTACGAGAATTCCTGATGGACCGTCAAAACTGATACCAGTTCCAGTTCCAGGAGTCCACGTGCGCGGCGCTTCCGGAGAACCACGGCCCACAGCCGGGCCCGCCGAAAGCGAGGGCCCCGACGTGCTCCGGCGACCCGCCCGGGACGCGGGCCGGGTTCACGGCGCTGGTCGCCGTCGGAGTCCGAACGCCGTGGTCACCTGCTCGACGAGAGCATCCTCGGTCGATGTGGTGTCGACCCGGATGGAGCACCACCGGAGACGCTCGGCCTCCTCCTGAAGGCGACGTGTGAACATGCCGTCCCGTTCGGCGAGGTTACGGCCGGCCTTGGCCGGATCGCTGGTCTCCCATACGAACCCCTCCCCCGGCACGGCCCGGCTCCGGAAGGCGGCCTGGCGGAATTCAGGCGTGGGCAGGAGCCAGACGGCCTGCTCGGGAACGGTGAGCAGGGGTTTCACCAGGTGCGGCAGCAGCCGGAAGCCCTCCGCGAGGACACACGGTTCCTGCGGCAGGCGAAGGAGGTCCTCGATGATCAAGCCGAAGCCCTCACCGCGAAACCAGTGGAACGTCTCCAGCATGGTCTCCGGAGACCGGTTCACCCACCGCTCGTCCATGTCCATGGCCATGAACTCATGCAGGAAGGGGGCCTCCTGGGGCGTGGTCCGTCGAGCGTGGTCCCGCATCACGTCGTCGGTGGCGTAGAGCCGCCAACCGCAGCGATCGGCGACTCGGCGGCTGATGGTCGACTTCCCCGCGCCGCTCCCGCCGCCGATCCAGTACACGTGCCGCAGCCGGGCACGAAGCCCTGCGGCATCGGCCGCTTCTTCATACTTTCCGGAAGACATTCCTCTCCTGTCCCGCTGTGACAGCCAGGCATGATGTCCCGGACTACCGCCTCAGCTCGAATTGTGCCTCCCGCTCACCCTCCGGACGGCGCCCGCTCCCGGTTCTGTATTTCCTGATCTCGAAGTCCACCGCACCCATTGAACCGGGGCATTGGGACGACCACTGGAAGGGGTCGGTCTCGTGCGTTCGGGATCATCTCTCGTCACCGTCGGCTGAGTGCTGAACAGCTCGCTGTTGGCTACGCTCCCGGCCATGACTGAATAGGTGCAAGTCTCCACGGCCACGGCGACGAAGGACCAAGCAGTGACCCTCGCGGGACTCGTAGTACAGCAGCGGATCGCTGCAGGCGCCCAGATCATCAGCCGGTCACAAGCGTGTTCTGGCACCACGGCGAGTACGGCACCGGCGAGGAATGGCAAGTCCTTCTCAAGACGACCGCGGACCAATACCCGGCGCCGGAAGCGCATCTCCTTGAGCATCATCCGTGGGACAACCCGGAACTGTGTGCGATGCCTGAAGTGGATCACTGACTCCGTGGAGGCGTCGCCTTAATTAGACGACAAGCTCAAGGACGGACACGCCCCTGGAACGGCTAGAGGAAGCCTGGTTGTACGGCCCGGACGCCATGGAGACGACTCTCTTGACGCCCGGGCCTTACGTCAGGCCTCGCGGCAAGGCATCCAGCTGCCTCCCGCGCCGGGGCAGTCGAACGCTGCAAGTAGCGCTGCTGCGGTTGTGCAAAACGCCAGGTCAGTTGGGTGTGGTGGGCAGGCCCTGGGTGGGAGAGGCCCTTTCATCCACCTTTCCTGTTTCAGCGTCGACGTAGACCGGGTAGACGTCGTTGCCGACTGAGACCGGGATGGTCCATTGTGCCCGCCATTCGTCTTCGCGTCGGATGGCCAGCAAGTTGCCTGCCTCTGTCTTCGCTCCACCAGCGAACTTGGAGGCCGTGGCTGCGGCCTGCTTCTCGCTCACCCGGCGCGGGGGGAGTGAAACCGATTCTTCTGTATGCCGGGTCAGTAGCGCGGAGACGCGGCCGGCTCGGTTGATCTGCACGTCCAGACGCATGGGCATGAGCACGCCGTCGATACGACTTCGCCAGCTGACCATCCAGCCGAACTCCGCATCATCTCCGACCGGGAAGGATTTCACGTATGAGTCTTTGAGGCCCCAGGGGAAGCGCTCCTTCGCGTACTTCGTGGCGATGCGGAGCGCTTCGTCGGCCGTTTTGGGTGCAGCTCCGGCGCCTGTCACGGGAAAACTGCCGGGACCTGGCTTGCTCGAGTTTTCCAGGCTGACCGTGAGCTGTTCCTTGTCCGGCCAGCTCAGTTCGGCGAACCCCGTCTGTGTGGTGATCAACAGCATGTCGGGGGCGCCGTTCTGCCCGGGCTGGAGCTGTACGTTCGCGATGTCGAAGTGGTCGTCGAAGGCCTTGGCGAGGACCTGCTGCGCCTGGGACTTCTCGTCGCCTCCCGCGATCTGCAGGCTCGTGGAGTCCACAGCCAAGGGAGTGATCCAGGCTTTCCACACCACAGCACAGGCGAGAAAGCCGGTCACGAAGATGACAGCAGTCGGTTTCGCTGCGGAGCGTAGGGACAGAAGCTCACCTCGGGCCGCACGGACAACCGCCCAGCCGGCAAGAGCCCCGGCCGCCGCGCCCAGCGTATTGGTCAGCACATCACCGCTGTCACAGCTTCGCCCCACCCACGGGGCGAGCGCCTGGCTGAGCTCGGTTACCACCGACAGCAGCGCCCCACCCAGGAAGACGGGAAATACGCGTCGGACGGCAAGGACCCCAAGGAGCCCGATAGGAAGGAACATCGCCACATTCAGCAGACCCTGCTCTGTCGCGAAAGGCTCACTGAAATTCCGGTTGAGGACACACTGGCCGGACACATGACCCGGGGACGGAAAGAAAATGGTAACGCTCAGCTCCGCTACCAGGACGGCAGAAAGCCCCGCATACGCCCATGGGCGATTCAGAAACCTTTTCGCGGCGAAGTAGCCGATGAGAGCCGCAATCGTCACTGCGGCCAACGCGATGAGAACGAACTCACCTCGACCATTGAAAACAGCTTGCAACATGGTGGCGCAACACCTTCAAACGGGAGCGCCCCGCCCCGCGTGAGTCGCGGGGCGGGGCAGTGGATGAAAACTCAGCAGGTGCCCGAGGGCGTCTGGAACGTTCCCTGCCCGGTCACCGACAGCATCCCAATGGTGGAGTAGCAGTCCGACGGCCAGTTACGATCCCACGAGGCACTCTTGGTCGTGCCCGATGCCTGGCTGAACGTCGAACCCCACGTGGTTGTACCGGCATAGTTGAACCCCAGCTTCGCCGAGATGGTTCCGCCGCTCGACTTCTCGTACCAGGTCCTGACGTTCACCGGGCCGGAACCCTGCGTCTTGTCGTGGAACAGGCGACCACTCGACAGCGTGGTGCATACCCGGCCGTAACCGATCTGACCGCTGCCCGGACACGTTTCCTGAACCGATACCTCGCCGCTCGGGGCCGAAGTCGACGCCTGGGCAACGCCCGTTCCCCCCATGACCGCCAACGTCAGACCGGCCACCGCTGCACTGCGGACTATCTTGTGAGCGAACGCGCTCATATTGAACCCTCCCCAGGAATAGCAAAACCCGTTCCATCACGAAGGGTCAAGCATGTATTGGTTCATGGCCCGAATACCTACGCCCGACCGGTAGATATACCCACAAAGCAGACTGCCTCTTGACTGGAAACGCATATGCCTCAGCGCTATGCGCGTCCCTCCGGGCCCCTGCATGCTCTGGTCGCGGGCGACGATGCGCACGTCGATGCCTTGCGCGAGGTAAGGCATCGGAGGGGGTCAGCGCAGGAAACCAAAGAGACCATTCCTCCCGGCCTTCGGCCTCTTCGGCGGCGCGGGCCTCAGCCTCTGCCCGCTTGTGCTCCTTGATGGTAGTGGTGCAGACACCGCAGTCACCGCCGGCGCAACGGCCCGGCTTCGCGACGCTGTGGGCGCTGGGCCCGGTTGACCAGCGAGAACACCAGCAAGGCGCCGACATCCAGTACTGGGGCCGGGTCTCGAAACAAGGCCCACGGACGTGTGAAACCCATCGTCAAGGTGCGGTACGCACGCGAGATGGGCGACGGAAGGTACGACGCCGGGCACGCAAACGTGATCAGCGTGATCACACCACTCCGACACCGAACCGCGAACTCACCGGCCCACCAGGGCCCGGCTGTTCGTCGTGTTCGAGTCCGCGCTCCGAGATGGGCCAGATGGTCGCCCAGGGCTACCACTGGAACAAGTTCTCGTTACAGTGGGCAGGTGGTCGGTGGGCGGCGCACACCGACCACCGCGCACCGCACAGTCGTACGTCCGGTGAGACGGCCGGGCGGTGGGGAGAGGGAGAGCCCATGACGCAGGTGACCGACCACGGCGGGGGCGTGCACAGCATCGAGGTGCCCATCCCGGACAACCCGCTCGGCCACACCCTCGTCCACGTCGTCGACACCGATCGCGGGCCGGTCCTGATCGACACCGGCTGGGACGACCCGGAGGCGTGGGACACGCTCACCGCCGGGCTGACCACCGTCGGTGTGGCCGTCGCGGACATCCGCGGCATCGTCATCACCCACCACCACCCCGACCACCACGGCCTCTCCGGGCAGGTGCGCGAGGCGTCCGGGGCCTGGATCGCCATGCACGCGGCGGACGCCGAGATCGTGCGCCGCACCCGGGAGTCGGAGCCGGGCACCTGGCTGAACTACCTCGTCGCCAAGCTCACCGCGGTCGGGGCGCCCGAGGCGCACCTCGCGCCGTTGCGGGCCGCGGCGGCGGACCGGGGGCGTATGCGCACCCTGCCCGGGGCGCGGGCCGCGCTGCCGGACCGGGAGATCGTGCCCGGCGAGCTGCTGGACCTGGCGGGACGGCGGCTGCGGGCGGTCTGGACGCCCGGCCACACCCCCGGTCATGTCTGCCTGCATCTGGAGGAGAACCATCCGTCCGGTCTGCCCGGCCGGGGGCGGCTGTTCTCCGGGGATCATCTGCTGCCCGGGATCAGCCCGCACATCGGGCTCTACGAGGACCCGGACGCGGACGCGGTCACCGACCCCCTGGGCGACTACCTCGGTTCCCTGGAGCGCGTGGGCCGGCTCGGGGTGGCGGAGGTGCTGCCCGCCCACCAGTACGCGTTCGCGGACGCGGCCGGGCGCGTACGGGAGCTCCTCGACCACCACGAGGAGCGGCTGGCGGGGCTCCTCGGTCTGCTGTCCTCCCCGCTGACCCCGTGGGAGCTGGCCGAGCGGATGGAGTGGAACCGGCCGTGGGACCGGATCCCGCACGGTTCGCGCAACATCGCGGTCTCGGAGGCCGAGGCGCATCTGCGGCGGCTGGTGAAGCTGGGCCGCGCGGAGGCGGTGGCGGGGAGCGATCCCGTGACGTACATCGCGGTGTGAGCGACGTCATCGCGACGGGCGGTGGCGTACGTCGCGGCATGGGCGGTGGCGTACGTCGCGGTGTGAGGGGGGGTGCGGCGCGGTGCGGGCACGGGCGGCGCCCTGGCTCCACCCGCCTCCCCGGAACGGCGCCCGCCCGCGGGAACGCCCGCCCCGGACCCCTTCCGGGTCGCCCGGTAGAGTGAGTGGGTCGTCATCATGCCCGTACAGGGGGAAGCCGGTGCGAATCCGGCACTGACCACGCAGCCGTGAGCCGTCCCGTGGACGGTGAGTCGGAATGCCCTGGACGCGGTTGTGACCGGCTCGGACCACCGGAACCCCGGTGGTCGGCACCGTCGAGGTATACGGAGTCGGAGCCTGGTGCGTGAGCGTGCCTGTGCCCGGTCCGGATCCCCGCACAGGAGAGGCCCCGCCCGCCATGACCGTACGCCGCAGCGCGGCAACGCTCGCCGCGACCACGGCCGCCGTGCTCTGCGCGGCCGCCCCGGTCGCGGTCGCGGCGCCGTCCCCGTCGCCCACGCCGTCCGCCGCACTGCCCGCCGGGCTGTACGGCACGAAGGACCCCACCTACGACGGTGTCTGGCGGCAGTCGCTGGCCTTCCTCGCGCAGCGGGTCGAAGGCGTGACGCCCGCCGCGAAGTCGGTGGACTGGCTGATCGGCCAGCAGTGCGCCAACGGCGCCTACGCCGCGTACCGGCCCGACGCCTCCAAGCCGTGCGACGCGAAGACGGTGCTGGACACCAACGCCACCGCGGTCGCCGTGCAGGCGCTCGCCGAGGTCGGCGGGCACGGGGAGACCGTGAACGACTCGGTCCGCTGGCTGAAGTCCGTGCAGAACGAGGACGGCGGCTGGGGCTACGCGGCAGGCGCGCCCAGCGACGCCAACTCCACCTCCCTCGTGATCGGCGCCCTCGCCCGGCAGGGGCAGCGGCTCGCGGACGTCGTCACGCCCGAGGGCAAGTCCCCGTACGATCCGCTGCTCGCGCTCTCGATCCCGTGCGGTGAGAAGGACGGCGGCGCGTTCGCGTACCAGCCGGACAAGGCGGGGAAGCTCACGGCCAACGCGGACGCCACCGCCGCCGCCGTGCTCGGCACCATGGGCAAGGCCCTGGCCACCGGCAACAACGCCGCCGCCAAGGGGACCAGCTGCCGCCCCGCGGCCTCCGGTTCCGCCCTCACCCCCGAACAGGCCGCCCAGAACGGCGCCCACTACCTCGCCGGTGCCCTCGCCGCGAAGGGCCACCTCGACCTGGCCCCGATGCCGGGCGCCGAGGACTCCGCCCCGCAGCCCGACGTCGGCAACACCGCGGACGCAGTCGTCGCGCTGTCCGCCTCGGGCCACCAGGACAAGGCCGCCGAGGCCGTGGCCTGGCTGAAGAAGAACTCCGGCGCGTGGGCCGAGCAGAACGGCCCCGCCGCCTACGCGCAACTGGTCCTGGCCGCGCACGCTACCGGGAACAACGCCCGCGACTTCGGCGGCGTGAACCTGGTCGACAGGCTGAACGCGACCGGCCCGAAGCCCGCGGCCATCACGACCCCCGACCCGTCCGCCGACACCGGGTACGAGGCCACGGAGAAGGACCGGGTCCACAGTGGCGACGACGTGATCGGCGGCGTGTGGTGGTTCGTCGGCATCGGCCTCGTCGTCGGTGCGGGCGTCGGCTTCCTGATCAGCGGCCGCCGGAAGAACCAGCAGCTGTGAGGCGGACGGGAGGGGCCGCCGCCGCGCTGCTGACGGTGCTGAGCGCGGTGCTGCTGGCCGTGCTGGGCGCGGGAGAGGCCCAGGCGGCCGGCTACCGGTACTGGTCGTTCTGGGAGGGCTCGGGCGAGGGCTGGGCGTACGCCACCCAGGGCCCCGCCCTGGTCCGGCCGGACGACGGTGCCGTGCAGGGCTTCCGGTTCGCGGTGAGCGAGGACTCCCAGGACGCGGCCCGGCCCCGCCACGCCCCCGGCTTCGCGAAGATCTGCGCGGACACCCCTGCCGAGAAGGGGTCCAAGCGGGTCGCGCTCGTCATCGACCCGGGCACCGCGGCGGACGCTCCGGACGGGCGGACCCCGCCCGCGCTCCGGACCGCGTGTGCCGTGGTCGCTCCGGACGCGAGCACCGCCGAGGCGCTCGCCGCGGTGGCCAAGCCGTTGCGTTACGACGGCAACGCGCTGCTGTGCGCCATCTCCGGGTACCCGGCCTCCGGCTGCGGCGAGCAGGTGTCGGGCGACGGGCACGAGAAGCCCGCCGCGTCCGCCCCCGCCACGTCCGCCGCGTCCGCCGACGGTTCCGACCGCGGACCGTCCGCCGGGATGCTCGTCGGGGTCGGCGCCGTTCTCGTCCTCGGCTCGGCCGCGGTCGTGCAGGCCCGCCGCCGCCGAGGATGACCACTCCGACCAGCGGCCCGGCGACCGGGGACGGGGCACCCGACCGCCCGGCCACCGGCCGTCCGCCGACTGGCCCCACCCGCACCACCGGCGTCACCCCTGCCCGTGCCACTCGCGCCCCCCGCACCGCCGACCGGCCGCTGCGCGCGCTGCGGGCACCCGAGGCGAACCGCAGCAACGCCCTGCCCGCCGGGGCGTGGTGGCTGTGGGCGCTGGGCCTCGCCACCGCCGCGTCCCGCACCACCAACCCGCTGCTGCTCGGACTCCTCGTCGGGGTCGCGGGCTATGTGGTCGCCGCGCGCCGTACGGACGCGCCCTGGGCCCGTTCGTACGGGGCGTTCATCAGGATCGGGCTGTTCGTCGTCGGCGTGCGGCTGGTCTTCTCCGTCCTCCTCGGCTCACCCATCCCCGGTACGCATCCGCTGTTCACGCTCCCCGAGGTGCCGCTGCCCGACTGGGCGCAGGGCGTCCGGATCGGTGGCCGGGTCACCGCCGAGCAGCTGGTCTTCTCGCTGTACGACGGGGCGAAGCTGGCCGCCCTGCTGATCTGCGTCGGCGCGGCCAACTCGCTCGCGAACCCGGCCCGGCTGCTGAAGTCGCTGCCGGGCGCGCTGTACGAGGCGGGGGTCGCCGTCGTCGTCGCGATGACGTTCGCGCCGAACATGGTCGCCGACGTGGCGCGGCTGCGCACCGCGCGACGGCTGCGGGGCCGCCCGACCGGCGGTGTCGGGGCGGTCCTCCAGATCGGACTGCCGGTCCTGGAGGGCGCGTTGGAGCGGTCGGTCGCGGTGGCCGCGTCGATGGACGCGCGCGGCTACGGGCGTACCGCCGAGGTCCCGCCCGCCGTCCGGCGCACCACGAACGCGCTCACGCTCGGCGGGCTGCTCGGGGTGTGCGCGGGCACGTACGGGCTGCTGGCCGCGCAGGGCGCGGTGTACGGGCTGCCGCTGCTGATCGCCGGGCTCGTCGCGGCGGCGGCCGGGCTGCGCCTGGGCGGTGCCCGGTCGGTCCGTACCCACTACCGGCCCGACCGGTGGGGTGCGCGGGCCTGGCTGGTGGCGGGTTCGGGGGTCGTGGTGGCGGTGGCGATGATCTGGGCGGGCGGTGTCGACGCGGAGGCGCTGCACCCCGGGGTCGTACCGCTGACCGCGCCGGTGCTCCCGTTGTGGCCCGCGGCGGCGGTGCTGGTGGGGCTGCTGCCCGCGCTGGTGGCCCCCGTTCCGCCGCCGGTGGGCGCCGGTTCGAAGACGCGGCCGAGTCCCGAGGAGGACCAGTGATCCGGTTCGAGCAGGTTTCGGTGCGGTACGAGGGGGCGGAGCGCCCCACCCTGTCCGGGGTCGATCTGACCGTTCCCGAGGGCGAACTGGTGCTGCTGGTCGGTCCGTCCGGGGTCGGCAAGTCGACGCTGCTGGGGGCCGTCTCCGGTCTCGTGCCGCACTTCACCGGTGGCAGGCTGAGCGGCCGGGTCACGGTCGCGGGGCGCGACACCCGTACCCACAAGCCGCGCGAACTCGCCGACGTGGTCGGCACGGTGGGCCAGGACCCGCTCTCCCACTTCGTCACCGACACGGTCGAGGACGAGCTGGCGTACGGGATGGAGTCGCTGGGGCTCGCCCCGGACGTGATGCGGCGGCGGGTCGAGGAGACCCTGGACCTGCTGGGTCTCGCCGGGCTGCGGGACCGGCCGATCGCCACGCTCTCGGGAGGGCAGCAGCAGCGGGTCGCGATCGGTTCGGTGCTCACCCCGCATCCGAAGGTCCTGGTCCTCGACGAGCCGACGTCCGCGCTCGACCCGGCGGCGGCCGAGGAGGTGCTGGCCGTGCTGCAACGGCTGGTGCACGACCTGGGCACCACGGTCCTGATGGCGGAGCACCGGCTGGAACGGGTGGTGCAGTACGCGGACCAGGTCGTCCTGCTGCCGTCGCCGGGCGCCGCTCCGGCCATGGGCGCCCCCGCCGATGTCATGGCCGTCTCCCCGGTCCGTCCGCCGGTCGTGGCGCTGGGCCGGCTGGCGGGGTGGGAGCCGCTGCCGCTGTCGGTCCGTGACGCCCGGCGCCGGGCCACCGGCCTGCGCGAACGGCTCGCGGACCGGCGACCGCCCGCCGCGCCCGCCCCGGCCCGGGCCCTGGTGTCCCCGCTGCCCGCCGTGCCCGCCCCCGCGCGACGCGGCGCCCTGGCCCGGCTGCTGGGACGCGGCACGCACCCGGCCGCCCCCGTTCCCGGGCCCGCCGTCGACGTCCCGGCCCGGGTCGAGGACCTCGGCGTGCGGCGCGGGCGCGTCGAGGCGCTGCGCCGGGTCACGCTCTCCGTCGCCCCGGGCGAGACCGTCGCCCTGATGGGCCGCAACGGCGCGGGCAAGTCCACCCTGCTCGGCGCGCTCGTCGGCATGGTCGAACCCACCGCGGGCACCGTCCTCGTCGGCGGCCGGCCCCCGCACCGCACGCCGCCGCGCGAGATGGTGCGCCGGGTCGGGCTCGTACCGCAGGAACCGCGCGATCTGCTGTACGCGGACACGGTCGCCGCCGAGTGCGCCGCCGCCGACACCGACGCGGGCCCCGCCGCGGGCAGTTGCCGGGAGCTGGTCTCGAAGCTGCTTCCCGGTGTGCCGGACGACATCCATCCCCGCGATCTCTCCGAGGGGCAGCGGCTCGCGCTCGCCCTGGCGGTGGTGCTCACCGCGCGTCCGCCGCTGCTGCTCCTGGACGAGCCGACCCGCGGTCTGGACTACGCGGCGAAGGCCCGGCTGACCGGGGTGCTGCGGGGTCTCGCCGCCGACGGGCACGCGATCGTCCTGGCGACGCACGACGTGGAACTCGCCGCCGACCTCGCGCACCGGGTGGTGATCCTCGCCGACGGGGAGGTCGTCGCGGACGGGGAGACCCGGCAGGTGGTGGTCTCCTCCCCGGCGTTCGCCCCGCAGACCGCGAAGATCCTCGCCCCGCAGGAGTGGCTGACCGTGGCACAGGTGCGTGACGCGCTGGAGGAGCGGTGAGGAGCGGGCACGGGGGACGGGCGGCGAAGGTGGCGGACGGGCGTCGCGCGCCCGCGGGCCCCGTGGAGCGAGCGGACGGCCCGGCCCGGACGGGACGCACGGCCCTCACCGGACAGGCGCGGCGGTCGGGCCGGACGGTACGGCCGGTGCGTCTGGGACCGCGCGCGATCGCCGCGCTCGTGCTGATCAGCGCGATCGGCGTGGTCGCGTTCGGCTGGCCGCTGCTGGCCGACGCCAGCTCCGGTCTCGCGCACTCCCAGGACGCGCCGTGGCTGTTCGCCGCGCTGCTGCCGCTGCTGGTCGGCGTGGTCGTCGCGATGATCGCCGACTCCGGGCTGGACGCGAAGGCGGTGGCGATGCTGGGGGTGCTGGCCGCGGTCGGTGCCGCGCTGCGCCCGCTCGGCGCGGGCACGGCGGGCCTGGAGCCGATGTTCTTCCTGATGGTGCTGAGCGGCCGGGTGCTCGGCCCCGGCTTCGGATTCGTGCTCGGCTCGGTGACCATGTTCGCGTCGGCGCTGCTGACCGGCGGGGTGGGGCCGTGGATGCCGTTCCAGATGCTGTCGATGGGCTGGTTCACCATGGGCGCGGGTCTGCTGCCGGGCCCGGACCGGCAGCGCGGGCGGGCCGAGCTGCTGATGCTCGCCGGGTACGGGTTCCTGGCGGCGTTCGCGTACGGCACGGTGATGAACCTGTACGGATGGACGATCGTGCCCGGCGCCGGCTCGGGCATCTCGTACCACGCGGGTGATCCCCTGTCCGAGAACCTGGTCCGCTTCCTGGCCTACTGCGCGGCGACCTCGCTCGGCTGGGACCTGGGCCGGGCCGTCCTCACCGTGGTGCTGACCCTGGCACTCGGCTCGACACTGCTGAAGGCGCTGCGCCGGGCCACGCGCCGGGCGGCCTTCGACGCGCAGGGCACGTTCGACACCCCTGACGGGTGAGGGCCCGCGCATCCGCTTGACCTCCATGACCGGGTAGGGTGACAGTCACTCCCTCTCCATTCCCTTGATTTCCCTCTGCTTTTTCCCCGGATTTCAGGCCTTTGGGGACATTTCACACCGCGTCAACACCCGCCAAAAGCCCGGTTTTCTCTTACTTGGACTACTTAATTACCCATTGGTCCATATAGGCGCATTTTTCTCTGACGTCCGTTCCCGTCAGCGGCCGGAGCGTTGTCACATACGTGGAACCTCGTGATTTCTGGGATCGGAACACCGTCCTGGCGGAAGCTTTCTGCGCCAGCGACGAACGCATGCGCCGAGCGCAGGCTCTGCTGGACGAGGCGCAGGCGGAGCGGAGCCGGACGCTGGCCGCGTTCGCCGTCACGGTCGGCGACGACGGATCCATCGCGGACCTGATGGGCCTGAACGAACGCGAAGTGCGATTGGCACGACGCACGGTGGGCCGCAATGACGCGCGCTCGCTCGCCCAGGAGTTGCTGAGCCGGAAGCAGCGGGCGCCCAAGGAGGTACCCGGCGAAACCGCCCCCGCCCCCGCCCCCGCCCCCGGCCCCGCCGCCGGTCCGGTTCCCGCCCCCGGCCCGGTTCCCGGCTCCGTCCCCGCTCCCGCTCCCGCTCCGGAGATCCCTCTGCCGCATCCGCGCAAGGAGATGACGGTGCGGACGACGGGGAGCGCGCGCATGAGCACGCCGCCCGTGATCGTGCCGCCGGTCCCGGCCACGCCCCCGACCGTGCCCCCGCCTCCCTCCTCTCCTCCCCCGGCACCCCCGGTCGAGGCGAACAGCACGGTCGTCTGGTCGCCCAGCATGGACTCCGTGCTCTTGTGGAGCTGGGAGTCCGGGCTCGACGTGCAGACGGTCGCCGCCGAACTCGGCCTGGATGTCAGGTCGTTGCTGATGCGGGTGCAGGAGCTCGCCAACGACGGGATGCTCACGCTCGCCAACCCGGTCCCGGAGGTGAACCGGTCGGGCCGCCACCGCCGCCAGAACTTCGACGAGCAGGCGTACGCGGCGCTGTTCGCCCCGACCACCACCTTTCCCACGCACCTGCCGTACTGAGCGCCCGACGCCGGGGGCCGACCGGTGCCCGGGAAGGCCCCGTTCAGCGCCGCGCGGCGACGGCGTCGAACCAGCGCACGATCTCAGGTCCCGACTTCACGTACGTGGCGATGTGGTCCGCCGTTCCCTGGTCGATGACCTCGGCCTCGACGCCGTGCGCGGCCAGGTCGGCGGCGCAGGAGCGGGTGTTGGCGACCGGCACGTCGGTGTCTCCGGACGAGGTGTGGAGACGTACGGGGACATCCGGTCTCCAGGCGCAGCTGCCGTCCTGGGCGCGCACGGCGGCCAGCAGGGCGCCGGAGGGGTGCTGCATCTGCCGGTAATAGTCGTCGGTGAGCAGTTCCCGCAGCGTCGCGGGCAGGGCGGGGATGATCTCCTGCTCGGTGTGGTGGGTGTCGAAGAGGTCGTCGACGATGGCCGCGTACGGCTCCCGGAAGACCTCGGAGGGGTCCTCGTAGAGCGGGTGGAGCCGGTTCTGCGCGGTGAGGAAGTACGTCATGTAGAAGACGCCGCTGATGTCGTTGACCCGGCCGTCGAACAGGGCGGGCATCTCGGCGTGCTCGATGTCGTACGGTCCCGAGACGGGAGCGAGGGCGCGGAGCCGGAAGTGCCGTTCGGCGCCCTTGTCGAGGGCCTTGGCCAGGGCCATCGCGACCTGGCCTCCCTGGGAGAAGCCGCTGACGTACAGATCGCCGGTGAGCGACCGGCCCAGGTTCCGCGCGGCGGTGCGGGAGGCGCGCAGCATGTCGAGGGAGGCGGTGACGGCGGACCCGGTGTCCATGTACGGGTGGCGGCCCGGCCCCTTGCCGAGTCCCAGGTAGTCGGGGGCGGCGACGGCGCGGCCCGCGGAGGCGTGGAGATACGGGGCGAAGCGGCCGAAGTCCTCGCCGACGGAGGGGGCGTAGTCCCGGTGGGCCATCGTGCCGTGGGTGTCGGAGACCAGGTCGAGGCGGTGCGCACCGCCCTCGGGAAGGACCAGGAGGCCGGTGGCCGTGGTGGGCGCGCCCTGCGGGGTGACGGTGCGGTAGGTGAGTCGGTAGGCCCGCACTCCGTGGCGGACGGTGCCGGTGTCCACACCGCCGGAGGCCAGGAACCGCATGACGTCGGAACGTTCGAGACCGGCCACCGGGGTGACGTCGAGGACGTCGCCCCGGCTGCCGTGCGCGGCGCCGGTGCGTTGCGAGTCGCCCTGCACCAGGGGGTGTTGCGCGGCGGAAGCGGGGGCGGCGGGGGCCGATCCGGCGGCGGAAGCAGTGACAGCGGGGGCGGCGGTCGCGAGGGCGGGGGCTGCGCCGAGCGCGGTCAGGACCACGACGGCGGCGGCGAGTCCCCGCCGGACGGTGCGACGACGGCGAAGACGACCCCGAGTCGCCTTGTCCGTAAGGCTGTTCTCTTTCATTTCTCCGACGCTATACGGCCGGACACCGTACGCACATGGGTCCGGCCCCCGGCCCGGGAGTGTCGCCGAACGCACCCCGGGCCGGGGGTTCTCCCCATGGACGTACGGCTCGCCGTCACAGCCGCTGGATGATCGTGCCGGTCGCCAGGGCACCGCCCGCGCACATCGTGATCAGTGCGAACTCCTTGTCCCGGCGCTCCAGTTCGTGCAGGGCGGTGGTGATCAGCCGGGCGCCGGTGGCACCGACCGGGTGGCCGAGCGCGATGGCCCCGCCGTTGACGTTGACCTTGTCCAGATCCTGTTCGAAGACCTGGGCCCAGCTGAGCACCACGGACGCGAACGCCTCGTTGATCTCCACGATGTCGATGTCCTTGAGCGACATCCCGGCCTTGCCGAGCACCGCCCGCGTCGCGTCGACCGGCCCGTCGAGGTGGTAGTGCGGGTCGGCGCCCGCGAGTGCCTGCGCGACGATCCGGGCGCGCGGCCTGAGTTTGAGCGCGCGCGCCATGCGCTTGGACGCCCACATGATCGCGCAGGCCCCGTCGGAGATCTGCGAGGAGTTGCCCGCGGTGTGGATCGCGGTGGGCATGACCGGCTTGAGGCCCGCCAGCGCTTCCATACCGGTGTCCCGCAGCCCCTCGTCGCGGTCCACCAGACGCCACATGCCCTGCCCGGCGGCCTGCTCCTCCTCGGTGGTCGGCACCTGCACCGCGTAGGTCTCACGCTTGAACCTCTCCTCGGCCCACGCGACGGCCGCCCGCTCCTGCGAGAGCACTCCTAACCGGTCGACGTCCTCCCTGGTCAGACCGCGTTTGCGGGCGATGCGTTCGGCCGCCTCGAACTGGTTGGGCAGGTCGACGTTCCACTCGTCGGGCCAGGGCTTCCCGGGCCCGTGCTTGGAGCCGCTGCCCAGCGGCACCCGCGACATCGCCTCGACGCCGCAGCTGATCCCGATGTCGATCACCCCGGCCGCGACCATGTTGGCGACCATGTGGGACGCCTGCTGCGAGGAGCCGCACTGGCAGTCCACGGTGGTGGCGGCCGTCTCGTACGGAAGCCCCACGGCGAGCCAGGCGTTGCGGGCCGGGTTCATGGACTGTTCGCCGGCGTGGGTGACGGTGCCGCCGACGATCTGCTCGACGCAGTCGGCGTGGATCCCGGTGCGCCCGAGGAGCTCCCGGTAGGTCTCGCCCAGCAGATAGGCGGGGTGCAGATTGGCGAGCGCGCCTCCGCGCTTGCCGATGGGGGTGCGTACGGCTTCGACGATGACGGGTTCCGCGGCCATGGGCTCGTCCTCTCCTCGCGCCTCCGCAGGGGCGTCCCGGCGCCCGCGGAAGCAAACTAGTACGCGTTCTAGTTCTTTGGGCAGTCTTATGAGACCCGCCGCCGGTGCGCAAGGGTGCTGCACGCACCGACTGCCGCGACCGGTGGACGCCGCCGGAAGGATCACCGTTCCATCGCGGTCCGCTCCACGGTCGCCCCACCGCTCCTCACGCAACAGAACCGACCACCCCTCTTGCCAGTTGTAGAACCCGTTACTACCTTGCGGACAACTTCTGATGGACCGTCAGACAGCCTCGGACGGCCCTCGGACCGACCTGGAGACGCCGATGCCCTGCCCCCATCTGCCCGAAGGCTTCGACTTCACCGATCCCGACCTGCTCCAAGCCCGCGTCCCGCACCCGGAGTTCACCGAGATGCGGCAGACCGCACCGGTCTGGTGGTGCGCCCAGCCGGCCGGCATCTCCGGTTTCGACGACGAGGGCTACTGGGTCGTCACCCGGCACGCGGACGTCAAGTACGTCTCCACCCACCCGGAGCTGTTCTCGTCCCACACCAACACGGCGGTCATCCGCTTCAACGAGTCCATCGGACGGGACCAGATCGAGGTCCAGAAGCTGATCATGCTGAACATGGACCCGCCCGAGCACACCCGAATACGCCAGATCGTCCAGCGCGGCTTCACCCCCCGGGCGGTGCGCTCCCTGGAGCAGGCCCTGCGCGGCCGGGCCCGCTCGATCGTGGAATCCGCGCTCGCCGGAGCCGGCCGCGACACCGGCCCCGGCGCCGACTCCGGTACGGACCCCGGGGCGAGCTCCACAGCGGACCTTGAAGCCGACGGTTCGTTCGACTTCGTCACCCGGGTCGCCGTCGAACTGCCGCTCCAGGCGATCGCCGAACTCATCGGCGTACCGCAGGAGGACCGGTCCAAGATCTTCGACTGGTCCAACAAGATGGCCGCGTACGACGATCCGGAGTACGCGATCACCGAGGAGGTCGGCACCGAGGCGGCCATGGAGCTGATCTCGTACGCGATGAACCTCGCGGCGGCCCGCAAGGAGTGCCCGGCCAAGGACATCGTGAGCCGGCTGGTCGCCGCCGAGGGCCAGGGGAACCTCTCCTCCGACGAGTTCGGCTTCTTCGTGATCCTGCTGGCCGTCGCCGGGAACGAGACCACCCGCAACGCCATCAGCCACGGGATGCACGCCTTCCTCACCCACCCCGACCAGTGGGAGCTCTACAAGCGCGAGCGCCCGGAGACGACCGCCGAGGAGATCGTCCGCTGGGCCACCCCGGTGGTCTCCTTCCAGCGGACCGCCACCCAGGACGTCGTACTGGGCGGGCAGTTGATCAAGAAGGGGGACCGGGTCGGGCTGTTCTACTCGTCGGCCAACAACGACCCCGAGGTCTTCGAGAACCCGGAGACCTTCGACATCACCCGCGACCCCAATCCCCACCTCGGCTTCGGGGGTGGCGGCCCGCACTTCTGCCTCGGCAAGTCCCTGGCCGTGACGGAGATCAACCTGATCTTCAACGCGATCGCCGACATGATGCCGGACCTGCGGCTGGTCGGTGAACCGCGACGGCTGCGCTCGGCCTGGCTCAACGGGATCAAGCAGCTCCAGGTCGACGCGGGGCGCCCGGGGCCGGCCTCCGGGTGAGCAAGTCCTTCCGGATGAGCGAGCCGACGGGTGCCGACTGGTTTTGACGGTACGTCACCTCCATTGAGGCGACCGGCCCTGGGGCAACGGCGGGGGCGAGTTCAGCTCCAGAGATGACGGTCGGCTCCGGAGGCGACGGCGGGGATGACGGTCGGCTCGGGCCGGCCGCCCCGCCCGAACCCCCGTGCGGGCCGCGCACAATGCCACGAGGATCATGGCGGGCATGGACGCCCTGCTCTCCGCCTTCACCCCCATCTGGGCGCTCACCGCCGTCGGATACGCGGTCGGGCGCGGCGGCCTCCTCGGTGAGCGGGCGGAGGACGTGCTCGGCCGGTTCGTCTTCCACGTGGCCATGCCCGCCGCCCTGTTCACCATGGTGTCCAGGGCACGTCCGGACGCGTTCGCTCATCCCTCGATGCTGGCCTTCGCCGCAGGTACGGCGTTGACCTGCGGTCTCGGTCACATGGCGGCGGGCCGCTGCTTCGGGCGGGGAGCGGCAGACCGGGCGATCGGCGGCATGGCCTCCGGCTACGTCAACTCGGCCAACCTCGGCATACCGGTCGCGGTCCAGGTGCTCGGCGACGCCTCGTTCGTCGCACAGATCATCCTGTTCCAGGTGCTGCTGGTCACCCCCGTGGTCCTCACGCTGCTCGACGCCCGGACGAGGGGCGGGGCCGGAGCGGGCACGGCGACCGGGAAGCAGGCCGGACCGGGGTCCGCGGTCCGACGGGCCCTCACCTTGCCGGTCCGCAACCCCGTCATCATGGCCTCGTTCCTGGGGGTCGTCGTCTCCGCGCTCGGGCTGCGGCTGCCGCACGCCCTCGCCGCCTCCTGCGATCTGCTGGGCGCCGCCGCCGTGCCGACGGCCCTGATCGCGCTCGGTCTGTCCCTGAACCGCCGCCCGTCCGCCGGGACTCCCGCGCCGGAAAGGGCGAGAAACGGTCAGCCGGCGCCCCGCACAGGGCGCACCGGGCTCGTACGGTGTACATGGCTCGCGCGGCGCAGGGAGCCCGCACGGCACAACGGGCCTGCGCGGCGCGACGGTTCCGCACGGCGCAACAGGTCCGCACGGCGTACGGAGGTCGCGGCGCGCGCGGAGGTCGCCGTGGTGGTCGTCCTCAAGACGCTGGTCCAGCCGCTGATCGCGTACGCCGTCGGCGGCCCGCTGCTGCGGCTGCCGGACCATCAACTGCTCGCGGTGGTGGTCTGTTCCGCGCTGCCGACCGCTCAGAACGTCTTCGTCTACGCCCAGCAGTACGGCCTGGACACCCGGCCGGCGCGTGATTTCGTGGTGGCCTCGACGGTGGTGTCGATGGCCACGTTGTCACTCGTCGTATGGGCCCTGGGCACGGCTGCCTGAGCCGTTCGAGTGGCGGACCGGAGCCGATGGGCGGATGCTGGTCGGGCGGCGATCCAGGCCGAAGGGGTGCCCGGACGATGTGTTCGTCCCTGCGCCCCTTCGGCACCTCCGTACGGCGGGAGCCCGGCACGGGCCGACGCGGCGGGTGGCCACGTACGCCCCGTGCGAGGACGACCGTCCGCCTTGCGATGCACCGCATCGGACGCCGGGCGCTGATCCACCGGGGACTACGGGACAGCCCTCAGCCGTGCCTGCCTCCCACCGCGTCGCCGACCTGTCTCGGCGGTGCCCCGTCCACCAGGTCGTCCAGTGGTTTCGCCGCGGCCGGTACGGTCGGCGCCCGCAGCTTCCGGGGCCCGGACAGCGCGTAGGTGAGGCCGAAACCGAGCGCGACGACGGCCGCACCGCCCACCGCGTCCAGCACCCAGTGGTTGGCCGTGGCGACGATCGCGGAGACCGTGAACAGCGGATGCAGCAGCCCCAGCGCCTTCATCCACAGCTTCGGGGCCAGCATCACGACGACCACACCGCACCAGAGCGACCACCCGAAGTGCAGCGAGGGCATCGCCGCGTACTGGTTGGTCATCGAGGTCAGCGACCCGTAGTCCGGCTTCGCGAAGTCCTGGACGCCGTGGACGGTGTCGATGAAGCCGAGTCCCGGCATCAGCCGGGGCGGCGCCAGCGGGTAGAGCCAGAAGCCGACCAGCGCGAGAACCGTGGCGAAGCCGATGGAGCTGCGGACCCAGCGGTAGTCCGCGGGGCGCCGGACGTACAGCACTCCGAGGATCGTCAGCGGCACGATGAAGTGGAACGTCGTGTAGTAGAAGTCGAAGAAGCCCCGCAGCCAGTCGATCTCGACGACGGCGTGGTTGGCCCAGTACTCGATGTCGATGTGCAGCCACTGTTCGAGGGAGTGGATCTGCGTGCCGTGGCGTTCGGCCGTGTCCCGGCCTGCCGTTGCGGCCAGCCTGACCTGCGAGTACGCGGAGTACACGACCCGGATCAGGAGCAGTTCCAGCAACAGGTTGGGGCGGCCGAGCACCCGGCGCCAGAACGGCAGGAGCGGGATCGGGCTCCAGCGGGCGGCGACCGGGGCCGCGTGGTCGGTGGGGACCGGGTCGCGCCAGTGGGGCGAGGTGCGCGGCAGGAACGGTACGACGCAGGCCGCGCCGAGCGCCGTGATCAGCAGCACGTTGTCACGCACGGGGACGACCACCGCCAGGTTCGGCAGCAGCATCTTCGCGGGCAGTGTGAGCACGAGCACCACGACCGTTGGCCACATCAGCCGGTCGGAGGCCCGCTTGCCGACCCGGCCGACGACCGCGAGCAGCACCCACAGCAGCTGGTGCTGCCAGGCGGTCGGCGAGACCGCGACGGCGACACAGCCGGTCACGGCGACGGCCAGCAGCAGCTGTCCGTCGTGCGCGTACCGTACGGCGCGGCGCAGCCCGAACCAGCAGACGACGGCCGCCAGCACCACGAACAGCGCGATCTCCAGGGGGCCGGTCAGGCCGAACCTGAGCAGCGCGCCGTGCAGCGACTGGTTGGCCAGACTGTCCGCGCTCTCGCCGAGCCCTGCGCCCGCGACATGGTGAACCCAGTACGTCCACGAGTCGTGCGGCATCGCCGCCCAGGCCAGCGCCGTGCAGGCGGCGAACGTGACCCCGCCGGTCACCGCCGCCCTCCGGCGTCCGGTGAACAGGAGCAGGACCGCGAAGAGCAGGACGGTCGGCTGGAGCGCGGCCGCGACACCGATCAGGAGGCCCGAGGCGCGTTCCCCGCGGACCGCGAAACAGGCCAGCAGCACCAGGAGCACCGGGATGATGCTCGTCTGCCCCAGGTGGAACGCGTTACGGACCGGCAGGGACAGCATCAGCAGGCTGATCGCCACCGGCGCGGCCAGCAGCGAGGTGCGGCGCGCGACCGGGCCCGGCAGCGCACGCGCGGCCATGATCCCCAGGGCGACGACGAGCAGCAGGGAACCGAAGGTCCAGACGACCCCCAGGCTCTGCTCCGCCGCCCGGGTCAGCGGCTTCAGGACCAGCCCGGCGAACGGGGTGCCGGTGAACCGGTCGCTGTCGTAGAGCGAGCCCGTCACGTGCAGGACGCCGTTCTCGCCGATCCAGGTCTCCAGTTCGGCGAGCCGCTCGCCCGGCGGACGCCGCAGCACCGCCGCCACCTGCCGCACCGCCAACGCGGCCACGACCAGCCAGAGCAGGACCCGGGCAGCACCCGTCCCCGTCCCGGTCGCCGCATCCGAGCGCACACTGTGTTCCGCATTCGCCACGCTGCGCCGACCCTCCCGCCGTTCTCGCGCCCGTCCCTCGACATGGGCGCGCCGTGAAACCTTCGCATTGCACCATGGGGAAGACCCAATCAACCCCCTCGTCGCCTGGCTGTCATCCAGCCTTTTCCGAAAGGATGACCGAGTGACCGCTCGCAACGAGACCTGAGAGGGGTGACCGGTGACGGACCCGTCGGACCTCGGTCACGAGTCGCCGGTCACCGACCGTCGCCTATTGATCACCGGCCGTCGCCCATCGGTCGGCGTTGGTCGGCGGTTTCGGAACCCGGAACCGGGCCCGTCGCTCCCACGTCCTCCCCCTTGTTCGTCGATCACGGTTCGTCGATCACGGGGGAGGAAGACGGATGGGGCGTGGATGGCTGGGCCGGGCGTGGGTGGTGCGCGCGCTGTCCCTGGCATTGCTGCTGGTGTCGACACAGCTGGGATCGCTGATCAGCCCGGCTTACGCGTGCGGCTGCGGGGCGATGGTCCCGAGCAGGGCGTCCGAGGTCGCCGTCGACCGGGAGACGTCGGTGGTGGCCTGGGACGGCCGTACGGAAGAGATCGTCATGCGCCTCACGGTCCGTGGCAACGCGCCGGAGGCGGCCTGGATCATGCCGGTGCCGCACCGGGCCGACGTGGAACTCGGTGATCCGTCGCTCTTCTCCGAGCTGGACACCCTCACCGCGCCCGTACCGACGACCCGGCACTACTTCTGGCCGCGCTCCGGCGACTGGCCGTTCACCGGCCCGGGAGGCATCGCGGACGGGGCGGGCCGCCCGTCGGCCGCCGCCCCGCCGGTAGAGGTCGTCGGCCGCGAGCGGCTCGGCCCCTTCGACGTGGCGCGGCTGGCCGCGACCGACCCGGAGGCACTCCGGGACTGGCTGGACGACAACGGCTTCGAGCTGCCCGACCGTCTGGCGACGGCGCTGAAGCCCTACGTCGACCAGAAGTGGGAGTACGTCGCGATCCGCCTCGCCCCACGGGACGGGAACGACCCGCTGCATGGCGACCTGGACCCGCTGCGGCTGCGCTTCGCCAGCGAGCGGCCGGTCTACCCCATGCGGCTGTCGCAGCTCGCCTCGACACCGCAGCGGCTCGCCCTGTACGTGCTGGCGGCCCACCGCATGGAGCCGCGCGACGCGATCGGCGGTGCCGCGCCGCGTGTGACGTACGCGGGCCGGATCGATCCCGGCCGCGACGGGTCGGCGCAGGACGGTACGACGCAGGGTGGTTCGGCACGGGACGGGGCCGAGGCGCTTTCGGCGATGACCGGCGGCAAGCCCGTGTTCGTCACCGCGATCGACCAGTGGTTCCCGCGACCGGAGCGGATCGACGGCGATCACGAGCTGAGGGCGGCCGACGCCGACACCCCGTACCGGACCCTGGTGTACCGGAACGAGCTGCTGACCGTGGGCGGGATCCCCGCCTGGTTGCTTTCGGTCCTGGGGGCCGCGCTGCTGGTCGTCATCGCGGTGGTGTGGAGGAGGCGGGCCAGGCGGCACCGGAAGCGGCCGGGGACGTCCACGGCGCCGGTCACGGCCGCGGTCACGCCGACGCGCTGAGCGGACCGCCGTGGGCCCGCCCGTCCGGGGGCCGTCCGCCCCGCCCGTCCGCCTCCCGTCCCCCGTCGCCCCGCCCGCCTCCCGCCCATCCCCATCCGCCTCCCGTCCGCCGCCATGCGTTCTCGTACGTCCGCTGATCGAGCGGATCAATCCGTTCGATCTCGCGTTCGCGCCCCGGCCACAATGGCCGGCATGACCTGGACCATGGCCCACGAACCCGTCGGCTCCCCGGACGCGTCCCTGCTGCGTCGCGACTACTACGGCGAGGTCGCGGGCCGCTACTGGGGACGGCCCGTGACCGCCGAGGAGATCGACGAGGGACTCACCGACGACGGGGCCGTCCGGCTCGTGCCGCCGACCGGGCAGTTCGTCGTCGGCCGGTTCGAGGAAAGGGCCGCGGCCTGCGTCGGCCTGCTGGTGGCGGACGCGGACGCGGGGATCGCGGAGCTGACCCGGGTGTTCGTGCGCCCCGAGTACCGGGGCACGGGCGGCGGCGGGCTGCTCCTGGCCGCCGCCGAGCATGCGGCGCGTGCCTTCGGCATGCGCACGATCCGGCTGGACACCCGCCACGACCTGGTCGAGGCCCGGGGACTGTACGCCAAGCACGGGTACCGGGAGGTCCCGGCGTTCAACCAGGGGCTGTACGCGGAACACTGGTTCGCCAAGACGCTCCGGTAGAGCCGCCTCCGGGGCCGGGCGCTCCGCCTCCGGACAGAGGGACTCCTCCTCCGGGGCCATGCGCTCAGGACGTGTCCGCGGGGCGGCCGACCGGACCGGCCGTGTGGTCGCGGCGCGGCTCGGGTCCGCGCGGCCATTGCCTGCGGGATCCGCTCGTCTCCGCGGTCAGCTCCGCCACCAGCCTGACGAGGTCCGTGGGCCGTTCCGGGCCCCACCAGTCCCCCAGCCACTCGGCCATCGTCCGCTCCCGGGCCTCCGCGAGCCTCGTGACCACCTCCGCGCCGGCGTCGGTGAGCGTCAGCTGCGCGCCCTCGCGCCGGACCAGGCCGCGCTCCTCCAGTTGCCGCGACGCGTCACCGATCACGCGCAGCGGCACGGGGTTGGTGTCGGCGAGCACGGCCGGTACGACCGTGCCGTGATGCCTGATCCGCAGGAGCATCCAGCTCGCCGCGGGCAGCAGGTCGTACCCCGCCTGCCTGGTGATCTTCTCGTAGATCTCGCGACGCCCCTGGCGGGTGGCGAGCACCGACAGGGCACGGGCGCATTCGTCGTACGAGGAGCGCTCGACCGGGTTGGTCGCCAGTGTCTCGCTGGGTTCCGGGGCGGTCACCGAGCCGCGCAAGCGGTCCTCCCTGAGGAACCAGGCGAAGACGAAGGCGATCAGGACGATCGGGGCCGCGTACAGGAACACATCGGTGATCGACGTCGCGTACGCGTGGAGCACCTGCGTCCGCAGCGCGGGCGGCAGTTGGCCGATGGCGCGCGGGTCGGCGGCCAGCCGTCCGGCACTGGCGCCGGGCGGCAGGGAGTGCCCGGCGAGCGCCGCGGCCAGCTCGTCGGTGAGCCGGTTCGTGAAAATCGTGCCGAAGACGGCGACGCCGAACGAGGCGCCGATGGATCGGAAGAACGTGGCCCCGGACGTGGCGACGCCGAGGTCCCGGTACGTGACGGCGTTCTGCACGGCCAGCACCAGGACCTGCATCACCAGGCCGAGGCCGGCGCCGAACACGAAGAAGCAGACACTCATCAGCCAGGTGCCGCTGGTCTCGGTCAGCCGGTGCAGGAGCAGCAGTCCGATCGCGGTGACGCCGGTGCCCGCGATCGGGAAGACCTTCCAGCGGCCGGTACGGCTGACGATCTGCCCGGAGGCGGTGGAGGTGAGCAGCAGCCCCAGCACCATGGGCAGCATGTGCACCCCGGACATGGTCGGCGTGATGTGGTGCACCACCTGGAGGAAGGTCGGCAGATAGGTCATCGCGCCGAACATCGCGAAACCGACGACGAAGCTGATGACGGCGACGAGGGTGAAGGTCCTGCCCCGGAACAACGTCAACGGGATGACGGGTTCGGTCGCGCGGCGTTCCGCGTGGACGAAGGCCACCACCAGCAGCACGCTCAGGACGGAGAGCGCGACGACCTGTGCCGAGCCCCAGGCCCAGGTGGTGCCGCCGAGCGAGGCGACGAGGACCAGGCAGGTGGCGACGGAGGCGATGAGGAACGTACCGAGGTAGTCGATGGTGTGCTTCGTGCGGTGGACCGGGATGCGCAGCACGGCGGCGATCACGAGGAGCGCGACGACACCGATCGGCAGGTTGACGTAGAAGACCCAGCGCCAGCTGAGATGCTCGGTGAAGAAGCCGCCGAGCAGCGGTCCGAGAACGCTCGTCGTCCCGAAGACCGCGCCGAACAGACCCTGGTACTTGCCCCGTTCGCGGGGCGGCACGAGGTCGCCGACGATCGCCATCGAAAGCACTATGAGACCGCCGCCGCCGAGGCCCTGAAGTGCCCGGAAGCCGATCAACTGTGGCATGTCCCGGGCGATCCCGCAGAGCGCGGAACCGATGAGAAAGATGACGATGGCGGCCTGGAACAGCTTCTTGCGGCCGTACTGGTCACCGAGTTTGCCCCAGAGCGGGGTCACGGCGGTCGACGCCAGCAGGTAGGCGGTCACCACCCAGGAGAGGTGTTCCAGACCGCCGAGATCGCTGACGATGGTCGGCAGCGCGGTGGAGACGATGGTCTGGTCGAGCGCGGCCAGCAGCATGCCGAGGAGCAGCGCCCCGATGGCCACCAGGGCCGACCGGGTGGAGCGGTCCTCACCGGGAGCCTGTTCCGATCCGGTTTCCGGTCCC
Organism: Streptomyces sp. NPDC032161; assembly: GCF_040636995.1. Classification (NCBI taxonomy): domain Bacteria; kingdom Bacillati; phylum Actinomycetota; class Actinomycetes; order Kitasatosporales; family Streptomycetaceae; genus Streptomyces; species Streptomyces sp. NPDC032161. The sequence continues at coordinate 659,585 of NZ_JBEZVN010000002.1, forward strand.
GATCCGGATTCCGGTCCCGATCCGGATTCCGGTCCCGATCCGGATTCCGGTCCCGATCCGGTTTCCGGTCCCGATCCGGATTCCGGTTCCGGTCCTGCTTCGGACTGCCGTGCCGCCGTCCGTCGTTCCGGTTCCTCTCCCGTCGTACGTTCCGGTTCCTCTGCCGCCGTCCGTCGCGGTTCCGGCTCCGGGGGGCTCGGGTGCTGCGCCATGGAAACGTCTCCTCGGGTCCGCTACATCCCCATCCTGGATGTTTCATGCGGTTATGGCCTGCCGAGCCCTCCGGGAACCGAGCCGACGCGCACCGGTTGACCGCGTTTCGGACGACATTGGGCGTTCCGGTGCCGGGCTGCATAATCGCAGGAGTTCAAAGGGGAGGGGTCCACTATGACCGGACATATATGCCCGGAGTGCGGTATGCGCGTGTTCACGCCAACGAGCGGAGGCGGGGTTTCGGGCGGGAGCGGCGATCTGGGCACCGGCCCTGTCTGCGCGTGCGGGGGAGGCGCCACACGACGGCCCGGCGAGGGGCAGGAGGCCGCCGAGTGGCGACGGGCCGAGCGGTCGGCGGCCGACAGGGCGGAGGTCGCGGCCTCGGAGGATTTCGATCCGCTGCGCGTACGGCCGTACGTCAAGCTGCGGGGCGACATGGCGCCGGAGGCCGAAGAGGCGCGGCTCCCGCACCCCGGGCGGCCGCACGACCACCCCGCCGAGGACGCGGACACGACCATGCCGCTCCTCCTCGGCCCGCCAGGCCCCGGCGGCCCGACACGTCCCGGCGGCCTGACGAGTCCCGGTGGCCCGGCAGGCCCCGGTGGCCGGGCACAACCGGGCGGCCCGGCACAGGTCGGCAGTCCGGGACATCGCGATGGTTCGGGGCAACCGAGCGGCCCGGGACAGTTCGGCGATCCCACGCAGTTCGGCAGTCCGCCACCGCCGCAGACCGTCACCGATCCGGTCGACGACGCCACGATCCTCATACCCCGGTCATCCGCCACCGCGCCCGCCGACGCGTCCGATCGGTCACGTCGCCGCAGCCCTCTCGCCGCGTTCGCCGCGGGCGCGGCGGCGCTCGCCGTGGTGGGCACCGCCGTGTTCGCGAGCGGCCTCTTCGAATCGAACGACGACAGGCCCGCCGACCGGGAAATGGCCCTGCCCGACCTGCCGCTCAGCACCCCCGAAGTGAGCGCGACGGCGAAGGAGTCCGCTTCGGCCTCCGCGTCGCCACCTTCGTCCGGGCACACCTCCGCATCGCCGTCCGCGTCCTCCTCGGCGGGCACCTCACCGTCCCCTTCGGCATCCGCCACGACCACACCGCCGGACACCGCCTCGCCGTCGGCGACGGCACCGCAGACGAGCCGTCCGACCTCGGCCGCACCGCCCGCGTCGCTGACCGGGCCCACACTGCGCCCCGGCGACCAGGGACCGGCGGTGGCCGAGCTGCAGAGACGGCTGGAAGAGGTCTGGCTGTTCCACGGGCAGGACGACGGCGACTACACGGCGAAGGTCGAGCACGCCGTGAGCGTCTACCAGTCGTACAAGTTCATCCAGGGTGACCCGCCAGGTGTGTACGGACCCCACACCCGACGCGCCCTGGAGGCGGAGACCTCGGGCCGGGGCCGCTCCTGATTCCCCGGTCCGGCCCCTCCCCCGCCTCCCCTTCGTTTCGCCCCTACCCCTGGCCCCGCCCCCGGCCCGCCCCGGACACGATTGGCGTTCCCGCACCGGTTTTTGTATCGTGATGGAACAAAGTAGCCTCCGCCCGCCACCCCCTGACCGGCGGGCGAGGCTGCTTGTTTCTCCACCCCGCGTCACCACCTCCCCGCGCCCTGGAGCCGCCCCATGCCGGCCACCGCCCTCACAGCCCGCGCCCTCCTTCTGGACATGGACGGCACCCTCGTGAACTCCGACGCCGTCGTGGAGCGCTGCTGGCGGCGCTGGGCGTCACGCGAAGGTCTCGACCCGGAGGCCGTACTGAAGGTGGTTCACGGACGGCAGGGCCACGCCACCATGGCGGTACTCCTCCCGGACCGCCCGATGGAGCAGAACCACGCGGACAACCGGGCGATGCTCGCCGAGGAGACCGCCGACACCGACGGCGTCGTCCCGGTCGCCGGAGCGCCCGCCTTCATGGACGCGATCGCCGCGCTTCCGCACGCCCTGGTCACCTCGGCCGACGAGGCACTGGCCCGTACGAGGATGGCGGCCTCCGGCCTGCGGATGCCGACGGTCCGCGTCACCGCCGAGCGCGTGGGAGCCAGCAAGCCGAACCCCGAGGGCTTCCTCAAGGGCGCGGCCGAACTGGGCTTCGCCCCGGCGGACTGCATCGTCTTCGAGGACTCCGAGGCGGGCATCGCGGCCGGCCGGGCGGCGGGCATGCGCATCGTGGGCATCGGCCCGCGGGCGGCGGCGCTCTCGCCCGACGCGCACGTCGAGGACCTGACGCGGCTGCGGGTGGAAGCGACGCCCGACGGCTCGATCCGGCTGCACATCGACGCGAACTGACTGCCTCGCGCCCGTAGTCCGCGCGGAGCTCAGTCCCGGTGCAGTCGGCCGCGTGCGACCAGTTCGAGTACGGCCGTGACGGCGACCGACTGCACCGCCATCAGCGCCACCAGCACGAAGAGTTGCACGGCACCCGCCTGAACCGGTGAGGCACCGCCCAGCAGCATGCCCACGAACGCCCCCGGGAGCGTGACGAGCCCGACGGTCCGCGTCTGGTCCAGCCCGGGCAGCAACGCGTCCGCCGCCGCGGGCCGGGCGATCTCCAGCCTCGCCTCACGATCGGACAGCCCGAGCGCCATACCCGCCTCCACCTCCCCGCGCCGGGCCGTCAACTCGTCCAGCGCCCGCCGCCCGCCGAGTACGGTCGCGGTCAGCGCGCCCCCGATGAGGATGCCGGTCACCGGGATCAGTGCGATACCGCGCACCGGTACGAGCCCGGTGACCACCAACAGGGCGACGACCGGCGCGGCCCCCGCCCCGATCGGCAACGCCGCCCACCACCACGTGCGATTGCCAGTGATCCGGCGCCCCGCGGTCCGGACCGCCACGGCGTACATCACCGCGACGAACGCGAGCAACGGCGGTGTCGAACCCGTCACCCAGCCGATGAGCAGGGAAACCGCGGCAAGTTGGACGGCGGCCCGCAGCCCGGCCAGCAGGATGTCGCGCGACCGCCCCAACGAGGCCAGGGCCGCGACGACACACGCGGCCGCCAGCAACAGGGCGAGAACGACGCCGAGGGTGATGTCGACCGGGAACAACACGCCGTGACCCTACGACCGACCGGGCCCGACACCACCGGGGCCGCTCGGATCATCAACCCTTCTCCTCCTCGGCCGACCTGCCGTGGCGTCAGCACACGAGCCCGCGCAGACACGTGCGCACGCCCCCCGCGCTCCAGTCCTGTTCATCAGACCCCTTGATGTGACGTGCCCATGTCGCCACTCTGTTACCTGGCGCCCACCCCACGGAAACCTGGCGCCGCCACGATGACCGGGTCCGACCGGTCGCATGTCCAACATCCCCCCACATCAAGGGAGTTCGCATGTCAGGTGTCTACGCGCGTCGCCTCGCCGTCGCCGCAGCATCCGCAGCCCTCGCCGCAACGACCGGGCTGCTCAACGCCCCTGCCGCCCAGGCGGCCATGCCCACCCCGGTCTCCGCCTCGACCGCACGTACGTATCTGAGTCAGCTCACCGTCGCGGCCGAAGGCTCGTCGGACGGCTACAGCCGGTCCAAGTTCCCGCACTGGATCACGCAGTCCGGCACCTGCAACACCCGTGAGGTCGTGCTGGAGCGCGACGGCACGAACGTGCAGCAGGACTCCAGCTGTGCGGCGGTCAGCGGCACCTGGCATTCGGAGTACGACGGCGCCACCTGGACCGCCGCCTCCGACCTGGACATCGACCACATGGTGCCGCTCGCCGAAGCGTGGCGGTCGGGCGCCAGCAGCTGGACCACGGCTCAACGGCAGGGATTCGCCAATGACTTGACGCGACCGCAGCTCATCGCGGTCACGGACAACGTCAACCAGGCCAAGGGCGACAAGGACCCGGCCAACTGGCTGCCCCCGAGCACCTCGTACCGCTGCACCTACGCACGCGCCTGGGTGCACGTGAAGCACTACTACGACCTGAGCGTCGACTCGGCCGAGAAGAGCGCACTGCAGGGCATCCTGAACGGCTGCTGAGCACCACCGGACCGCCGGCCCCGACGGACACCGGACCGCACACAACCGCCGAACGCGGCACAGAACGAACGAACCGCCCCGCCCGAGCGCAAAGCCGGGCGGGGCTTCCGCGTCACACTCTCACCCCGGACCGGCCACGCTCCCCTCCACGCACCCCGACCACGGCCGTGAATCGACCATGCCTCGCGCATCGACCACGCCCGCGTGACTCGGCCACGCCCAGGCCGGGCCGGACGCTCGGGCCCTCCCTGTACGGACACACCGAGGAAGTGCCGAAACTCCGAGGGACACGGGCAGCGCCGAGGCATCCGAAGACACCGACGTGTTTTCGGTCGACTAGGACGACCGCCGGTGATCACCCGAGCCACCGCGCAGGCACGGCCCGGCGCCGTCCGGCGCGGGTCGGCGACGGAGCGCGCCGGACAGGCGCGAACCCCCCCACGGAACGCGGTTCGCACGCCCGTTCATCGGCCGGCTCCGAGCGCCCCCCGAGCGAAGCGCGCGGCGCGCCACCGACGATCACCGCGACCGTCGACAGGCATGACCGGCGCCGGATATCGGGCGGCGAACCCCGGCCACCGGACGACCGGGCCGGATACCGAGCACCCGGCACCGGGCCACCGGCAAGGCCACCCACAGCCCCGCCGAGGCACCCCGTGCCACCCCGCGACGCCTCTGAGCACGCATCCCTTCACCGGCCGCCCCGCCGCACGCGCCCCACGCCCACTCCCCCGACGCCGACCCCGCCCCCGAGAGCACCGGCCCGGGGGCTTTCGACCGAGGACCGGCTCCCGCATCGGCCGGATCCGGACACGACGGCAACCCGGCCGGACGTCGGCGACTCGCCACCACGGCGTAAATCCCCCATACCGACCAGCACGGATCCGGCGCGCCGCGCCCCGGCGGACCGACTTACGTCACATACCGCACATGGCCGGAAAGCTTCGCCGCCATTGGTTCAGGCCAAGCGGTCGACCGGAAGGGGTGCAGATGGAAGCGACATCCGATCGAAGTCCGGCCGAACGGCACGGGTCGAGTTTCGGCCAGTCGACATAATGTTGAACTTGCAAGCATTGGTGAGGTCTCCCTAATCTGGGTCGCCCGATCGGTTCACGTCCCCACCCCGACCGAAGGAGCCCCCATGCACACACGCCTGAATCAGGCCCATCCGTACGCGCTCGGCCTGTTCCGGATCGTCGTCGGCCTCCTCTTCGCCTGTCACGGCGCGGCCGCGCTCTTCGGCCTCTTCGGCGACAGCTCCGTAGCCGCCGGCACCTGGCCCAAGTGGTACGCGGCGGCCATCCAGCTGATCGGCGGCGGTCTGGTGGCCCTCGGCCTGGGCACCAGGACCGCCGCCCTGATCTCCTCCGGATCCATGGCGTACGCGTACTTCACGGTCCACCAGGCCGACGGCCTGTTCCCGATACAGAACGGCGGCGAGGCCGCGGCCATCTTCTGCTGGGTCTTCCTGCTGCTGGTCTTCAGCGGCCCCGGGGCGCTGTCCCTGGACCGGCTGTTCCGTCGCGACGACACGGAGCGCGGCGAGGACCGCGTACGCGAGCAGGTCCCGGCCGTAAGGGCCTGAGAATCCGGAAGGGCTCCATGAGCCGCTGCTCACGGACCGACCACGAGCAGCGGCCCACGGTTCCCACCGGCACCCACGGGCCCGCTCGTCCCGCGTTCGTTCACCGTTCGCCGCGCGCACCGCTCACGTACGCCTGGAACCCGTTCCTCCTGTTTTCCGTGCGTACGTGAGCTTCCCAACATCGTCCATATTTATGGATCATCGGATGGGTGTCGGGCGTACGCTGTACAGCTGGCCGTGCCGCTCCTGCCGCTCCCCTGCGACGTCGCGGCGTTGTTCCGGATCGGGGAGTAGTACTTGCTTGAGAGTGTGGCTGCGTTGACCGGCAGCCCCTGGATATACGCGGTGGTCGCCGTCTCAGTGCTGCTGGACGTCTTCCTGCCCGTGCTGCCCAGTGGGGTCCTGGTCATCACCGCCGCCACCGCGGCCGCCGCGGGCTCGACGACCGTGGCCTCCGCCGCCACCGCGGCGCGGGCGGCGGAGCAGGTGCCCGAGGTCCCGTCACTCCTCGCGCTGGTGCTCTGCGCGACCGCCGCCTCGGTCCTCGGCGACCTGGTCGCCTACCGGCTGGCCTGGCGCGGCGGCGAACGTCTGGACCGGGCCATCGCCCGCTCCCGCCGCCTCACATCGGCCCAGGAACGCCTGGGCGGGGCCCTTGCCCGGGGCGGCGGCATCCTCGTCATCGTCGCGCGCTTCGCACCGGCCGGCCGGTCGGTCGTCTCGCTGGGCGCGGGCGCCGCGCACCGCAAGGTGAAGGAGTTCCTGCCCTGGTCCGCCCTGGCGGGAGCGGCCTGGGCCGGTTACAGCGTGGGGCTCGGCTACTTCGGCGGGCAGTGGCTCGGCGCGACCTGGGTGGGCACGGCCGTCTCGGTCCTCGCCCTGTTCGTGGCGGGCGCCCTGGCCGCGTACTTCATGCGCCGACCAGCCGCGGAGGCGGCCGCCGCGGCGACTACGGCGTCCTGACGGCGCCCCGTATCTCCAGGCCGTCCAGCAGCTTGGCGGTCGCCTCCGCGATCTCGTCGACGGCCCGGTCGAAGACCTCCCGGTTGTGCGCCGCCGGGGCGCGGAAGCCGGACACCTTGCGTACGAATTGCAGTGCGGCGGCCCGGACCTCCTCCTCGGTGGCCTCTTCGGGCAGGGCGGGCGGTCGTAGCGTCTTGATACTGCGGCACATGAATCCAGTGTGACCCGAGCCACTGACAACGGACGGGACACGTACGCGTCCCGGCCACCTGTCCGTCCCCGCCCGACCGTCCCCGCTCACCCCAACCCCGCCCGGTGGTCTCCGCTCGGGCGGGCGGCCGGGCGATCAGGCGAGCACCCTCGACCGGTCCGTGCACAGGGCCCAGATGACGAATGTGTCGATGGCGATGGAGATGATCGCCCAGAGCGGCTGGTACGGAAGCCACGCGAAGTTGACGACCAGGCTGACGGCGGCGAGCGCCACACCCGCCGCGCGCGCCCACATCGCCCCTCTGAGAATGCCCCAGCCGATGATCGCGAGCACGATGCCGAGGACGAGGTGGATCCAGCCCCACGCGGTCACGTCGAACCTGAACGTGTAGTTGTTGATGCGCGTGTACACCTGGTCGGAGGCGATGCCCGTGATGCCTTTGATCACTCCGAAGACACCGTCGACGAGGAGCAGGACACCGGCGAACATGGTCCCGCCGGTCGCCCAGGCGCTGGTTTGCCCGTGATCCACGCCACGGGCCGGGCCGGACGTGGACGCTGAGTGTGCCATGGGAACTCCTTGGCCTGAGCGGGGTGGGCGGACCGCGCACGGTATGAGCGGACCGCACACGATGAACGGGCCGGACGCGCCGGGCGGGCCCGCGGAACAGAACCGACCTTGCGCCGCGCGTTCCGCCGCGACCACCCGTGCGCGCCCGTGCGGGTGACGGCTCCCGGAGCGCCGGGGACGGCAGGCGGCTCACGAGCGGGGCGAAGCGCGGCTCGCGGTGGCCGGGCCGCGCGCCTGACAAGGGTGACTTTCGGCAGTGCCGGGACACCCGCCCGGCTGCGTACCGTCGTGCGGGTGAAGAAAGTGATGACCGGTGACGCGGGCCGGCGGGGTGCCCGGGACCACGCCCCGGGCAGGGAAACCCCGCCCGCCGTTGTCCCGCGGTCCCGACGGGCCCTTGCCCCATGGGCCCCGCCCTCCCTCGCCCTGGGCGGTCTGCTGACCGTCACCGCGGCGGCCTGCGTCGGGCTGAGTGCCGTCAGCATGTGGTGGGCCCTGCCCGCCGCCGTTGCGGCCTTCTTCGCCGGTCGGGAACCGGGGAGGACCGGACCCACGCTCCTCGTGCTCGTCGCGGTCGTCGCGGGCGGGGTCGTCGCGGTGGCGCTGGTGCCGTCCTGGCTGCTCATGGCCGGGCGCTACGCCGCCGTGGTGTCGGTGGCGGCGATGCTGCCCTGGTTCGCCGGACGGTTCTGGCGCCAGTACCAGGAGCTCGTCCGGGCGGGCTGGGAACGGGCCGACCGTCTGGAACGCGAACAGCGGCTCGTCGCCGAGCAGGCACGGTCCCGGGAACGGGCCCGGATCGCCCAGGACATGCACGATGTCCTCGGCCACGACCTGAGCCTCATCGCCCTGTCGGCGGGCGCGCTCAAGCTCGCGCCCGGTCTCGACGAGGCCCAGCGGGCGGCGGCCGGTGAGATCCGGGCACGGGCGGCGGCATCGGTGGAACGGCTCGGCGAGGTGATCGGCATCCTGCGGGAAGAGGCGGACGACGAACCGCCGTCGGCGTCCGGTACCGGCATCCCCCGCCTGGTCGAGGACGCCGCGTCGGCCGGTCTCGCGGTCGACCTGAGGATCGACGGCGACGCCGACGGCGCCGGGGTGCCGCCGGCCGCGACCCGGGCCGCCCACCGCGTCGTCCAGGAAGCCCTGACCAACGCCGCCAAGCACGCACCGCTGGCCCCGGTGGGCGTACGGGTGACGTACACCGCCGAGGAGACCGTGGTCCGTGTCAGGAACGGCCCCTCGCCCGCGCGGGGCGGCCCGGAGACCGTGCCGGGCACCGGGCGGGGCCTGATCGGGCTGGACGAACGGGTACGGCTGGCGGGCGGCACCTTCGCGTACGGTCCCCGCGAGGACGGCTTCGAGGTCACCGCCCGGCTGCCGCACACCCCGTCCGCCCGCCGCCCCGCCACGGCGCCCCGCGAGTCGGCCCCGACGCTGCCCCAGGAGCACCGCCGCGCCCGCAGCCGGGTCCGGCGGGCGCTGGTGACCGCGATCGTGCTGCCGCTGGTGGCCTGGGCGATGCTGAGTGCCGCCCTCATGGCCTGGGACATCCGCTCGGCCCAGCAGTCCGTACTGGACCCGGGCGACTACGCCCGGCTGCGGGTGGGACAGGATCGGGAGACGGTACGTCGGCTGTTGCCCGAGCGCGAGACCATCAAGCGCCGGGTGACCGGGGAGCCGCAGGAGAGGGGCACCACGTGCGAGTACTACGCGATGACGGCGGACCGCTTCGACGACCGGTCCGGGGACGCGTACCGGCTCTGCTTCCGCGACGGAAGGCTGATGTCGAAGGAGGCCCTGACACCATGAACCCGGCACACACGCCGCACCCGACATGGGCATTTTCAATGCCGCTCAACACGCACCCACCACGGGCAACCCGCCCCGTGCACCGCGCTCGCCCGCCCCGGGCAGCACGTACACCGCACGCACGACACACGCCCCACCCGGAAAGGACGGTGACCGGCCGATGATCCGGGTACTGATCGCCGACGACGAGCCGATGATCCGCATGGGCGTGCGCTCCGTGCTGTCCATCGATCCGGAGATCGATGTCGTGGCCGAGGCGGGCGACGGGCACGAGGCCGTGGAGCTGGTCCGCCGCCACCGCCCGGCCGTGGCCGTGCTCGACATCCGGATGCCGGGGACGAACGGTATCGAAGCGGCGGCCGAGATCCGGCGCGCCGTACCGGAGACCGGAGTCGTGATGCTCACGACCTTCGGCGAGGACGACTACATTTTCCAGGCGCTCGGAGGCGGCGCCACCGGCTTCCTGATCAAGTCGGGCGAACCCGAGGAGCTCATCGCGGGCGTACGCGCGGTGGCCGAGGGCGCCGCCTATCTGTCACCGAAGGTCGCGGCGCGGGTCGTCGCCCATCTGTCGGAGACCGGCGCCGGCGCCCGGGCCGGACGCCGCAGCGCCGCCCGGGAACGGGTCCGCGCCCTCACCGCCCGGGAACGCGATGTGCTGGCCCTGCTCGGCAGCGGGCTGTCCAACGGACAGATCGCCCGCCGCCTCCATGTGGTGGAAGGCACGGTCAAGGCGCATGTGAGCTCCATCCTGGCCCGGCTGGGGGTGGACAACCGCGCCGCCGCGGCGGTCGTCGCCCACGAGGCCGGAATCGTCGCGCCCGTCCCGCTTCCGGAACCGTCGCCCGAGCGCTGACGCCGCCGCCTGACCGAGCGGCAGGAACGCGAGCAGCACGGCCCCGACCGTCGCGGCCGCGAGGAGCGAGCCGGCCAGCACGTCGTGCGGGTAGTGCACACCCACCATGACCCGCAGCAGTGCCGCGGCCCCGGCCAGTGGCAGAACGACGGCCGCCAGGCGGGGCCGCAGGGCGGCCAGACCGACCGCGAGACCGGTGGCGAGCGTGGCGTGGTTGCTCGGGAACGACCAGTCGCCGGGAGGCGGGCACTCGGCGACCGCCTCCGCCGCACCGTGCAGGACCCGGCAGGGCCTCGCCTCGTCCACCACCAGCTTCACGGCCTCGCTGACCGCGTAGGCCAGTACGGTGCCGACGCCGGTGAGCACCGTGCCGGCGGACAGCCGGGTCTCCCCGCGCCGCACCGCGCCCCACCACACCCACACCAGCAGCAAACCGAGCACCACCAGGGTGCCCTCGGTGGCCGCCTCCAGCAGCGGCCCCGCCCACGACGGACCGTCCGCCACCGCCCCGGTCACCGACCGGTACAGGGACGCCGAGGCGCCGCCCGTCACCTCCACCGGGCCGGCCGTGCCCCATCCGCCGGGCGCGAGCCATGCCACGCCGAGCGCGCCCACTCCCAGGACGGCGCAGGCGAGCAACGGCCGCGCCCCGCTCCCGGCGCCGTTCCGGGCCCTGCCTCGGGCCCCGCTCCGGGCCTCGTTTCCACTCAACGTCTGCTTCATGCGAGCGAACGTAGGTGCCGGGAGGACAGTGAATCCTGGCCGAACGGAAGGTCACGACCATGACCTTCGTCGGGGGCCGGGGCGGGGCCGCGCGCCCGGGCCGAGCGACCGGGCGCAGGTTCCCCATCCCCTTCTCGGTTCTCTCCCGATCCCCGCTTGCCGGGACTCACCAAAGGTGTCACCATCGATGTCACCATTGGTTCAAAATTTGTCTGCGGATCACGAGGTGCGCGCGATGGCGAGTGGGATGCGGTGGGCGGCCGCGGCGGCGGGGGTCGCGGCGGGGGCCGGACTGGCGTGGGTGTGGCGGCACCAGGACGAACTGGCGATGCGGCGGCCGGTGAACGAATGGACGTTCACGCACATGTCGCTCGTGCTGCCCACGGAGACGGTCGCGCGTTCCGGCCCGGTGTACGAACTGCCGAACCGTCCGCGCCCGCTCGCGGACTTCCGCTACGACTTCGGCGGCACCCCGCGCACACTGGCGGACCTGCACGAGCGGACCCGCACGACCGGCTTCGCGGTGCTGCACCGGGGCGACCTCGTGCACGAGGACTATCCGGGACGGTTCGCCGCTCCCGGACGACGCTTCCAACTGTTCTCGCTGTCGAAGTCGGTGACGTCGATGCTGATCGGCATCGCTCTGGAGGAGGGCGCGATCGGCTCGCTCGCGGACAAGGTGGTGACGTACTGCCCCGAACTGGCGGGCTCGGCGTTCGACGGGCCGACCGTCGAGGACCTGCTCCACATGACCAGCGGAGCGGGCGGGATCGAGGACTACGAGGACCCCGACGCCCCGGTCAACCGGCTGATGCGCGCGGTGACGGGGCGCGGCACCGTGCTGGAGGCGGTCCGCTCGGTGGAGACCGCCGCGGCACCGGGGACGTGGTTCAACTACTCCACGCTCGACACCCAGGTCCTGGGCTGGGTGCTGGAGGCGGCGACCGGCACGTCGCTGGCGCGGTACGCGACCGAGCGGCTGTGGAGCAGGATCGGCGCGGAGCACGACGCCTTCTACGCGCTGTCGCGCAGCAGGCCGCGTACGGCCGTCGGCGGTGGAACGTTCAACGCGACCGTGCGGGACCTGGCGCGCGTGGGACTGCTGATGGCGCGCGGTGGCCGTGTCGGTGACGTCCAGGTGGTGCCCGAGGCATGGGTCGAGCGCGGCCGTGGCGCCGGGCTGCCCCACCTGGAGGTGGGCGCGCTGGGCGACCACCCCGGCCACTACGGGTACGCGAACCAGTGGTGGACCCTGGGCGGCCCGCACCGGGCGTTCACGGGGATCGGGATCCACGGCCAGTACCTGTGGGTGGACCCGGTGGCGGACGTGGTGGTGATCAAGACCAGCGCGTGGCCCACGGCGGACGACCCGGACCGGGACGCCGAGACCGTGGCGGCCGTGTCGGCGCTGGTGACGCATCTGGAGGCCACGTCGAACTGACCACGCCCCGGCCGGTCGCCGCCGACCGGTCGCTGCCGCCCGGAAGGCACGCCCCGAGGGCTCTCCCGATGGTCCGTGGCGGATCGGCGCGCGGCCTCGGACGTGGTGCATCGCAAGACGGAGGGACGCCCGCATACGGCACGCATGCGGGTGTTCCGACGACGCGGCGAGGTGCCGCAGCTGTCGATGGGCGCCCGCCGGGGGGCACGGGACAGCCCTCGGGGGGCACGGGACAGCCCTTAGGATGACGGCATGAAAGATCCCGGGACCACGGACGCCCCGGAGCCCAGGTCCCGACGCGGCAGACCGCCCAAGGCGGCCCTGTCCCAGGACCGGATCCTGGACGCCGCGGCGTCGGTGATCGAACGCGAGGGTCCGGACGCGCTGACCCTGCGCCGCCTGGGTGCGGACCTCGGTTCCAACCACACGGCGGTGCTGCGCCACTTCTCCAGCAAGGACGACATCCTCCTCGGGCTGGCCGAACGGCTGATCGCCGAGGCGATCGACGGCTTCGAGGCGAGCGAGGACTGGCGCGACACCCTGGCCTCCCTCGCGCGGCGGATGCGGCGCGTGTGTCTGGCGCATCCCCGTATCGCCGTTCTGGTCACCTCCCGGGTCTCGCGCCGCGGGGCCGAGTTCCGGGGCGCGGACACGGTCATCGGCGCGCTCCGGCGGGCCGGCTTCGACGACCGGGAGGCCGCCCGCTACTACCGCGCTCTCGTCGACACGTCCCTGGCGATGGGCGCGTTCGAGGCGTCCTTCGCCGCGCTGGACCCCGAGGCCCGGGAGGGCGACCGGATGGCCTGGCGGCGCGAGTACCTCGTGGCCTCCCCCACCCGCTACCCGTATCTGGCGTCCGCCGCCCCCTACCTGGCCGAGGCCGACGAGGACGACCACTTCGAGACCACCCTGGCGCTGTTGCTGGACGCGGTCGAACTGCGCGCCCGGCGCACGCGGGAGTCCGGCCCCGACCCGTCGCGGGACCAGGACGTGTTTCGAAAGTAGCGTCGTCCGCCCGAAGGACGGGGCCCGCGGCGCTTTCGAAACACGCCCTAACCGGAACCGCGGGGACGAGTCCGGCCGTCACGGCAGGGGTATGCAACTCGTACGAGCCGCTCGTCCCGCCGGGAACGGACCATGTCCGTACGGATGTCGACGAACGGCACGAAGTACAGGGTGAGGGCGGCGGATTCCACATGCTGCGGCCCGTGTTCCGGGCAAGTACCGGGCGGAGGAGTGGAGTCGGTGAACAGAACGGCCGACGGATGCGCGGACCGGTTCCGGAATGCCGCGCACACCGCAGGGCGAAAGGAGATTCCGTGGCAAAGCCTCTGAGTGCGGCACAGGTCATATCCGCGCTGCGCGCCGAGGGCGTCCGTGTCGTCGAGGTCGGCAACTGGCGTACGCACAACCGAAATTCAAAGGGCGCGTGGGGCCCCGTCAACGGATCGATCGTGCACCACACGGTCACCAAGGGCACCGCGTCCACCGTGGCCATGGTCCGTGACGGGTACTCGTCCCTGCCCGGCCCGCTCTGCCACGGGATGATCGCGAAGGACGGCCGGGTCCACATGGTCGGCTGGGGCCGCGCGAACCACGCCGGGGGCGGCGACCCGCGGGTCCTGGACCAGGTGATCGCCGAGTCGTACGGCAGCCGTCCGACCCCGCCCACCAAGGGCAACGCCAACGGGACCGACGGCAACGCCCGGTTCTACGGCTGGGAGTGCGAGAACCTCGGCGACGGCAAGGACCCCTGGCCCAAGGCGCAGTACGACGCGATCGTCCGCGTCCAGGCCGCCCTGTGCCGGGCGCACGGCTGGTCGGCCAAGTCCGTCATCGGCCACCTGGAATGGAGCTCCGACAAGGTCGACCCCCGCGGCTTCACCATGGTCAAGCTCCGCACCGACGTGGCCGAGCGCCTGAAGCACCCGGCGAACTGGAACCCGAACGAGGAGGACCCCATGGCGGGGATCACCAAGAAGGACATCTTCGACGCCGTGTGGAAGACCGACGCGATCGCCGGCCCGACCGACGCGGCGGACCACAAGACGAACCCGACGTGGCAGGCGCAGTCGATCCTCAAGGACATGCAGGCCCGCATCCGTTCCATGGACAAACGGCTGGCCGCCCAGACCGCCGCGATCGCGGCCCTCGCCGGACAACTCGGCAAGGGCGCGGACACCGCCACCGTCGTCGCCGCTGTCGAGAACGCGATCGAACGGACCGTGGCCGACGAGCGCGTCGGCACCGAGAGGACGTGAGGGTCAGCCTCATGCCCTGAGCCCACCGGGCGTTGCGTTCACGCGAGGTGAAGCGGCTCCTCGGCGGTGCGACAGCCACGTGTTCGTGATCTGGAGAGGGCCCCCGGTCGTAGTCGACCGGGGGCCAGGGCGCCGTTGACCCGGGTTTTGTTGACTTCGCCCGCGTCGACGGCAACCTCGCCCTGCTCGTACAGCGGGGCGACCAGACCGACCGGCAGCTCGCCGACCACGAGACCCGGCTCGACTCGTTGGAGCGCGCGGTGGCCGCTGCCATCCCTCGCCGCCCCGGTCGGGGTGATCTGCCTCGCCGTGGCCCTGTGGCAGGCCGCCCAGAAGTAACCCCGCCCCTCCCGCGCTGCGGGAGGGGCGGTTTCGTGCCGACGGTGCGGCCTTATCGTTGTCGACGGAACCGTTATGTCCTGGCCGTAGGCTCCTCGGCACGGGGAGGATCACCCACGGCCGTCCTCCCGATCGCGCCGATATCGTCGCAGCTACAGGATCGCGATGGTGAAGCTGGAGGACGCGGGCAGGCCGTTCTTGAGGGTCACCACGGTGATGGCGTCCCTCCGGCTGTCACACGAGGTGGTGGGCTCCCCAATCGTCACGACGCTGTCGGCGTGGATCTGGGCATTGGCCAGGATCAGGGCGCTGGGCAGGTTGATGCCGGCGGTCGGGTCGACGATGACGCAGTAGACGCCCGGGCCGTATTGGAAGCTGTCGACCACGTTCTTCTGCCTCAGCAGTTCGCCGTCGAAGTCCACATCGGCTGCAGCCCTGGCGTTAGGGGCGACGATCTCGGCGGGTGCCGCGACGGCCTGGGAGGCGAAGACGGCCGACAGAACAGCAGCTCCTGCGAAGACAGCAGTGGTACGGCGCATGGCGTCACTCCAGGGATCGACTCGCAGCGCGGATCCGCCGCGAAGTGATGGGGGTGCCGGTGACGTTAGTGCGGGAGACAGCGGCAGAACGTCGGGCTCCCGAGGAGTCATCTGATCAGGTGCCCGCTAAGAGCGCCTTCCGGCGCAATCAGAAGAAAAACCGATACCTGGCCGGGTAGCGTCCCTGGTCAAGAAGCCTGGTCCCCGCGCGTGCGGGGGTGGTCCCTATGAGGTCGACCAGCGGGCCTGCCAGGACCTCTGGTCCCCGCGCGTGCGGGGGTGGTCCTAGAGGTCGGGCAGGTCCTCGATGCGGCATACGCTGGTCCCCGCGCGTGCGGGGGTGGTCCCGGCCCGGGGAATCTGAAGTCGCGAACGCTCACCTGGTCCCCGCGCGCAGGGGGTGGCCCCGACACGACGAACAAGCCGATCGTCGGCCCGTTCCGCTCCCCGCACCTGCGGGGTTTCGCCCTTTCCCGCAGCGCGCACGAGAAGGGGCGGTTTCGTGCGTGCGCGGATCAAGCGCTGCGATGGTTGCGTACGACGTCGGTGTACAGCTCGCGCGTCAAGCCCTCACCGGCGTAGTTGGCAACCAGGCGCCTGCCGACTACGAACGCCTCGTCTGCCGCCCCCGCATCCGAGCCTGACCGGCCCCGGCCACCGCGCCCGAGACGCGCCATATCCGATTGCGCGCAATCCGGCAGCACGCCTGCCTGCCCGCAATTTCCCACAATCCGCCGGCGCACGGCCGCTACCCATCGCATCCTTGGGACTCACCAACAAGTCACGATGGAGGGCGACGTGACGCTCAGGTTCATCGGCACGACCAGCGACGGCGGCGACTGCCCCACCCTCTACGAGGTCGAGGAGACCGGTGACATTCTCGTCCAGGGCGACCGCGTGACCGACCCTGAGCACCTCGCGAAGCTCCGGGACGTCAAGGACAGCGAGACGTTCGTCATCGTTCCCCGTGACCTCCTCACCCGCTTCGCCCCACGGCACGAGCACGCCGACGTGGTGCCCTTTGCAGACATCGCCCACCTCTTCCGGGACTTCAAGCACACCGCCTGGCGGCTGGAGACTCGACGCGGTTACGCCACGGACCGCAACAGCCCGAAGTGGCAGCGCTGGCAGGCGGGCGAGGATATCGCC
Organism: Streptomyces sp. NPDC032161; assembly: GCF_040636995.1. Taxonomy (NCBI): domain Bacteria; kingdom Bacillati; phylum Actinomycetota; class Actinomycetes; order Kitasatosporales; family Streptomycetaceae; genus Streptomyces; species Streptomyces sp. NPDC032161. The sequence continues at coordinate 676,229 of NZ_JBEZVN010000002.1, forward strand.
GCCGACCCGGCCGACGAGTGGCGCCGCAACGTCACCGAGCAGACCGCGCGCGGGAAGCGTTTCGAACGGGTCCGGATCGTCGACGCCCCGCCGACGGAAGGACAGCGGTTTCTTCTTGCGTCCGGGCTTGGGAACGTCGCCGCGGGCGAGGACATCCGCAACCTCAGCCGCGCCGACGCCGTACGTTTCGGGCTGCCCGACTGGGACTTCTGGCTCTTTGACTCCCGCACCCTGGTGCGGTTCGTCTTCGACGAGCACGACACCACCCTTGGCGTCATCGTCAGCGAGGATCCCGCCGAGGTCGTGGCGGCCTGCCAGGTCCGGGACACCGCCTGGCACCACGCCACCCGTACCGCCGACTTCGCCGGGCAGGTACGTTCCACCGTGTGAGCACCGATTTCCAAACCGCCCGAGTCGTCCTTGGCGCGCGCCTTCGAGAGCTGCGCGCCGAGGCTGGGCTGGACGGCAAGAGCCTGGCCACGGGGCTCGGTTGGCAGCGCTCCAAGGTGTCCCGCCTGGAGAACGGCAAGCAAACCCCGTCAGCTGCCGACCTGACCGCGTGGGCGGACGCGGTAGGTCGGCCGGATACCGCAAGCGAGTTGAAAGGCCGCCTGGTCGGACTGGAGACGAAGTACCGGTCCTGGCGCCGTCAGCTCGCCGGCGGCCACCGCGCGCGCCAGGAACTGGCAATCGCGCAGACGGCTGCGACGCAGACGATCCGCGGCGTCGAAGTGGCCACGATCCCGGGCCTGTTCCAGACAGCCGAGTACGCCCGGCACGTCTTCGAGGCCAACGCCGAGTTTCGGCAGATCACCCGCGACATCGAGGACGCCGTACGCGCCCGTATACGCCGACAGGAGGCGCTGTACGAGCCGGGGAAGCGGCTTCGGTTTTTGATCTGGGAGGGCGCCCTGTACGCGCGCGTCTGCCCGGTCTCGGTGCACGCGGCGCAGCTGGACCGGCTCGTCTCCCTCATCGGCCTGGACACGGTGGAGCTCGGCATCATCCCGTTCGGCGCACAGCTGCGACGGACGCCGTCACACGGATTCTGGATCTACGATCAGCGGCTCGTCATCGTCGAGACCATCAACACCGAGATGTGGCTGGACGACGATGACTCGATCCGGCTGTACGAACGGGCGTGGGAGTGGCTGGCAGAGTCGGCGGTGTACGGCCGCCAGGCGCACCGGGCGATCGCCCGGGCGAGGGGCTCTATGGACGAGGCGTGAGCAACCTGGGCCAACACGATGTGTTGCCCGTGCAATCTGGCGCAATCGGCGAACAATCGAGCAATCAGCGCCCGTACGGTCCTGGTCATGGAGTCGGGAACCCGGCTGGCCGCGGCCGTCAACGCGGCGAATCCAGGATGGTGTCACTGGCACATGGGCTCGTCTGAGACGGCGGTGCTGATCAAGTACGGGGACCGGTCGTCCGGGCCCCCGGTGGCGCTGTACGCATGCGCCCCGTGCCGCGAACAGCGCCGCCTGCGCCCGTACAGCGAGCAACCGTGACCGCGCCGGCACCGGTCAGGGAGGGGCTCGCACCCGCGTGCCGCATCGGTATGCACGGGGAGTGCCCGGGGCCGGGCGTAACCCGCCGGGCAGGGGCTCCGGAGTGGGAGGTTCCCATCGAGATCCGGCGGTGCGCTTGCCCCTGCCACCGCACCGACCTGCCCCGAGAGGAGGCGCCCGTGCAGTGCCCCAGGTGCGGAAAGCAGATGAGTCAGAACGTCGGCGGCTGGTGGACGTGCTGGAGCTGCGGCAACTCCATGCCCGGATACGGGGAGACCAGTGAACTGCCCTCGATGTCCCGAACGACTGCACCCGTCGCAGGCCGACGCGTACCGGTGCGCCGGATGCTCGTACGAGATCAGCATCGACGCCTGGCGGTTTCACCAGGACCTGCTGGCCGAGCTGGCCGCCGATGAGCGGGGGTTCTTGGCACGGGTGAGGGACCGGACCGCGCGCCTACGGTCGCTGGCGCCAGCATGGCGTCCCTGATCCGCCCCGGCTGACCGCCCCCCGTCGGTCGGCCGGGCCTACTCGTCCCTGACGAGGTTCTCGAGCGGCACACCGATCGCTTCGGCGATGAGGATCAGCACCCCGAGCCGGGGGTCGCTCGCGCCGTACTCGATGCCAGGACACAATCCGCACGAGTGTTCGAAAAGGTGTCGCTATGCCTCGGAACAAGGAACTCAAGCGGTCGAGACCGGGCACAGGCGCCATCGACTGATGCACCCCCACGAACGCGCCGGCCTCTGCACCTGGTGACCCCCCGGACGGGTCCGGCGATAAGCGGGCTCCCTGAGCATGCTGCGGTCAGGGAGCCCTGTCATTGCTCCCATCTACCTGGGCAATCTCCATGATCGCTTAGGGGATTTTCAGGAGACGTGACTCCGATCCCAACCCACGCGAACCCACGTGAGCCCCCGTCAACGCTTCGGGCCCTGCCGCGATGAAACACCGCCTGAGCAGGGCCCGAAGGTCTTCGTACTGGTGGGCGCGGACGGTTTCGAACCGCCGACATCTGCTTTGTAAGAGCAGCGCTCTACCCCTGAGCTACGCACCCGTGGATGGACCAACAGGGTACATGGCCGATCGGCCACGGTCACAAGCGGTCCCGGGCCGACCGGCGCGGGGCCTGAGCGGTCGCCCCGTCGGCGGTGGCGGTGCGGGGACGGTGAACGAAGCCCCGGGCCGGGCCGGGTGGGGGGGTTATCCCCACCCCGATCATGGTGGCCGACCGCATTCCGGCGGACGGGGTCGCCTACGTACGGTGAGGTCACACCGTTGGGGACCACCCGGCGTAACCGTGGGGGATGGATCATCGTGACAGTCCGCACTCGTGCTCTCATCGCGTCCGGCGGGGCCCTGCTCCTGGGGCTCGCCGTCAGTGGCTGCGGGAGCTCGGACCCCGGTGACGCGCCCGCCGAGCACAAGTCGTTCGCCCTCGGCGGGGGAACCGGGAAGGCGCTGACCATCGACGCCACCAACACGACGCTGGAACTCACGCCCGGCGATGTGCGCGAGGTCGAGGTGACCCGGCACGTCGACGGCTGGGTGTTCGCCGGGAGTGGGCCCGAAGCACAGTGGGGGCTGCGCGACGGCACACTGACCCTCCGGGTGAAGTGCCGGGCCCTGATCAGCGACTGCTCCTCACGGCACCAGGTGAAGGTGCCGCGCGGCGTGGCGGTGACCGTCGAGGGCGGCAACGGAAAGATCACCGCGTCCGGCTTCGACACGCCTCTCAAGCTGCGCAACAACAACGGCACCGTCACCGTCCGGGACTCCAGCGGGCCGCTCTCGCTGGAGAGCAACAACGGAACCCTCGACGCGGAAGGGATCTCGGCGGCGTCCGTGTCGGCGAAGTGCGACAACGGCAGGATCCGGCTCGGCTTCGCCTCCGCCCCGGATCTCGTCAAGGCCCGCAGCCGCAACGGGAGCATCACCATCGGCCTGCCGAGCGGTTCCGTGAAGTACGCGGTGAGCGCCACCGCCCACAACGGAAGGACCTCGGTGGACGTGCCGCGCAGCGACGACAGCTCTCATGTGGTGGAGGCCCGGAGCAACAACGGCCGGATCACGGTTCGAACCGCGAACTGATCGGCCCGTGTGTTCGTCCATACCTGGTGGGACAATGTACCGGGCAGGGCGGAACGGCACGGGAGAGGGATGTGACGGCGACACACGCGCGGCCGCAGTCGAGAGCGGGTGGGGATTCCGCCGTCGGTGACACCACCGCCAAGGGCACCACCGCCCGGCGTTCGAACTCCAGGAGTTCCGCCGTCGCGCGTTCCGGGGGCAGCGCTCCCGGAGCGTTCAGGGACGTTGTCGCGCTGGCCCTGCTTCCGGTGCCGCTGCTCGCGGCGGCCCTGCCCGCGGCGTTCGCCGGCGGGGGTACGAGGCGTTGGTTCGGCGGGCGCGGCGGGAACCAGCGCGCCGACGCGCAGGCCGCGAAGGACGCCGCGGCCGCCGCCTTCTACGAGCTGGACACGGCCCAGCGCGATCTGCGGATCTCGATCGAGACGATCACCGCCGTCGACAGTTCGCCCGACGCGCGCAAGGCCGTCGACGACTTCGACGCCCTCGGTCGGCGGATCGACGAGGTCAGCCACCGGTACATCACCGCGGTCGACGCGCATGATCTCGACCGGGACGGTCTGGAGCCGGCCGTCGCCGCCAGGGCCAGGACGGAGCTGACCGCGGCCAAGGACGATCTGGTACGGGTCAAGGGCGAGCTGGACCGGTTCGCGCGGGGCCTCGGGCCGCTCCTGGGCAAGGCGGAGACGCAGCTCGCCCGGCTCGCACCGGCCGTGGAGCGGGCACGGCAGGCGCTCCTCGGTGCGAGCAACGCTCTCGACGCTGTGCGGGCGTCCGGGCTGCGAGCGGACGACCTCGCCGCGCGGCTGGCGGCCCTCGCCCCCGAGCTGACCAAGCTCAACGAGGGCGCCGGGCGGCACGGTGTCCAGGAGACCCTGCAACGCGCCGACCAGGTGCTGCGTGACGCCGAGGCGGTACGTGCCGACGCGGACCGGCTGCCCGCACGGGCTGCGGAGATCGACCACCGGCTGGTGTCGCTGCGTACGCGCGCCCAGGCGCTGACGACCCGGGCGGCCTCGGTGGAGCCGGTGCTGAGCGAACTGCGGCGGCGTTTCTCGGCCGCGTGCTGGCAGGACCTCCAGCCGGTCCCCGAGCAGACGGCGGTCAACGTGCGGCAGGCCGAGGAGAAGCTGAAGGAGGCCACCCGGGCGCGGGACGAACAGCGGTGGGCCGACGCCACCTCCCGCCTGAGCACGGCACGCGCCCTGCTGAACGCCACGGACGAAGCGGTATCCATGGCCGGCGACCGGCTGAACAGGCTGAACGACGTGGCCAAGGATCCGCAGCAGGAGATCCAGCGGACCCGGTTCACGATCAGGGACGCCCAGCGCCTGGCCATGGCCGGACGCAACACCCCCGATCCCCGGCACGCCCGCCCGCTGGACGACGCGGTGGCCCGGCTGGAGCGCGCCGTCGCCGGACTCGACGAGCACCACCCGGACTACTGGCACTTCCTCACCGAGACCGAGGCGGTACGGCACACGGCCGCGCGGGTGGTCTCGGAGATCCGCGAGGAGCGCGGCGCGGGCGCCTGATCAGGGCCGTCGGAAAGGCAACTCCCCATCCGGCCCGTCCGGCCCGTCCGGCCGTGGTTCCCGCCCGCCCCGGGCCCCGTTCAACCGGAGCCCCGGTAGTCCACCGGAGTCCGGTGCGCGCCGCCTCGCACCCTGATGCCCTCCCTCGACGCCCTCGTGGCCTCGTGGCCTCCGTGGGTATACATGCCTTCTGGATGCGTACCCGTGCTGATGTGCACCCGTGCCGCCCTCGGCGGATCCTGGGAGTACGTCTGAAGGAGGCACCCAAGGAGGCCGACATGGCCACCCACGAACTGCACGCCACCGGACGCCGGACTCCTCGACGCGGTCGCCCGAGAACCACCCGGTTCGACAAGCACCTCCCGGTCGATTACCGGCTCAACCGCGTCTACCGGGTCGGGGCCGGGCTGATGGGACTGGTGCTGCTCGCCTTCGGGATCCTCGGGCTGATGGACAGGATCGGCTTCTTCAACACCGGAGGCGCCACCGTCGCGGGCCTCAACACGAACGGGGCGCTCAGCGTCCTGTCCGTCTGTGTCGGCCTGCTGCTCTTCGCCGGAATGGTCATCGGCGGCAACTTCGCCTCGACGCTCAACATGATCCTGGGCGTGGCCTTCATCCTCAGCGGCTTCGTCAACCTCGCGCTGCTCGACACCCGCTTCAACTTCCTCGCCTTCCACCTCCAGAACGTGCTGTTCAGCTTCGTGGTCGGCCTGATGCTGATGGTCTTCGGGATGTACGGGCGGGTCAGCGGCGGGCTCCCTCACGACAACCCGTACTGGCGGGCCCGCCACCCGGAGGAGGTCGAGCGCGAGCTGCGGGAGAATCGGAGAACGGCGACGATGCCGGTCGTCCACCGCCCCTGACGCACACCCGCACGCCCTCCCACTCCCTTTCAGCGCGCCCTTCCGCTCACCTCTCCGCGTGCCCCGTACGCCTGCCCGTGTGCCCGCGCCCGCCACCGTCGCGGGCCGGAGTCGAGTCCGCCTGCCGTCGGCCGGTGCCGGATAGCCTGGAGGCATGCCTCGTTACGAGTACCGCTGCCGCTCCTGCGGAGACACGTTCGAACTCAGCCGCCCGATGGCCCAGTCCTCGGACCCGGCCTCCTGCCCCGCCGGGCACCCCGACACCGTGAAGCTGCTCTCCACCGTCGCCGTGGGAGGGGCGTCCGCCAGGTCGGCAGCACCTGCCGCCCCGTCGGCGGGTGCCGGGGGCGGGGGCTGCTGCGGGGGCGGCTGCTGCGGCTGAGCGCGCTTCGGCGACGCAGGGACACAGCAACGGGGCGGGGGCGTCGTGGGACAGCCCCGCCCCGGGTGCGCGTCCTCCCGCGTCCGCCCGAAGGCCGGACGGGACTTTCGCAACCCGCCCTAGTAGTGCTTGCGGGAGAGACCCAGCCCGTCGGACACGGTCAGCATCACGCTGTCCATCCGGGGATCGGCGGCCACGTGATCGTTGAACGCCTGGATCGCCGCCGCACTGCCGGTCGCCCGCGGATCGGTCACCAGACCGTGGAAGAGCACGTTGTCCGTGACGAGGAGGCCGCCCGGCCGCATCCGGGGCACCAACTCCTCCCAGTACGCGATGTAGTTGCCCTTGTCCGCGTCCAGATAGGCGAGGTCGATGTGCGGCTCGGCCGGCATCGCCCGCAGCGTGTCGAGCGCAGGGGCGATACGGAGGTCGATCCGGTCGGCGACTCCGGCCCGCTCCCACGCCTCACGGCCGTAAGCGGTCCACTCCTCCGAGATGTCGCAGGCGATCAGCCGCCCGTCGGCGGGCAGTGCGCGCGCCATCGCCAGGGCGGAGAAGCCGGTGAACGTGCCGACCTCCACGATGTGCCGGGCCCCGGTCAGCCGGACGAGGAAGGCGAGCAGCGGGGCCTGCTCCTCGGCGGACTGCATGCCCGCCTGCTCGGGCAGACGGGCGTACGTGGTCTCGACCAGCTCCCGCTGCACCGCGTCGAGCGGCGGGTTGTGGGCCAGCATGTACGCGTACAGCTCGTCCGTGATCTTGGTCTCGTTGCCCTTGGTCATCACGCGCTCCTGTTCGGTCCCACTGTTCGGCCCCCGGGTCCTGGGTCTCCCGGGCCCCGGACCCCGGGGCTCCCCCGGGCCTGATTCTCCCCGGGCTCCGGATCTTCCCAGGGCCTGAGTGCCCTCCAGGCCCGGCTCTCCGGATCGCCGTGTCCCCCACCCGGCGCAGCGCACGAGTCGATGCCGGCGCACGCCCCGGTGCCGGCGCACGTCCCGGAACGCACGCCCGGTTCAGCACGCCGGGTGCCAGCACGCGCCCCGGCTCAGTACGCGCCCGGTGTCAGCGCGCAGCGCACGCCCCGGTTCAGCGCGTCCGCTCCGGACGGGGCCCCGGGAGGAGGTCCGGGCCCGAAGCCCGCAGGAGATGCCGGAGGATCGCCTCGCCCGCGGCCACCCCGTCCTCGGCCGTCACCTGGACGTGCGGGGCGTTCCAGCCGGCTTCGGCGAGTTCTCCGTGGGCCGGACGCCAGGCGTGGTCGGCGGCCAGGAGCAGATCGGCGTCGAGAAAGCTGTCACCGGCCGCGAGGGTGCGCGTGGCACCCGTGCGCCGGGCGACCTCGCGCATGGCGGCGCTCTTGGTGAGCGGGGCCGGTACGGCGTAGATCTTGCGGCCCTGGAGAGAGACCGTCCAGCCGCGGCTCCCCGCCCACTCCCCCAGCTCCTCGACCCAGCCGTCGGGCAGCAGCGAGCGTTCCACGACGAGGTACGCGAAGAGGTCCTCGGCCACGCGTTCCTTGAGCACCCAGGCGGGGTCGGCCGCGGCCAGGAGACGGGCGCGGACCTCGGCGAGCGAGGCCGACTCGGCGGCGAGCCTGCGGGAGACCCGGGCCTGCCAGTCGCGGTCGGACTCGCCGTCGACGAGAAGGTGCCCGCCGTTGGCACAGATCGCGAACCGGGGTACGGGGCCGGGGAGGCGGACACGCCCGTACTGCTCACGGGTACGGGTGGTCGCGGGGACGAAGACGGTGGTGCGGGCCAGTTCACCGAGCAGCGCCGCCGCCGTCTCGGTCAGGTAGGAGAGCGGCTTGTGCTCGTACACCTCCACGCAGAGCAGGCGGGGGGCCTCGGCGTCCGGCACGGCGAGCCGGAGCGCCGCCGCGGAGTAGATCAGGGTGCGGTCGAGATCGCTGGCGACCAGTGTCGTGGCGGCGCGGGACGTGTCCGGTGCGGTCACTTCGCCTCCACCGCCCTGCCGTTCGCGCCGGTCGCCCCCCGCGTGTACTTCGGGTGGATCAACCCGACGCAGGTGTACGGGAGTTCGTCGACCTCCTCGATCGGCACCCCGCGCTGCCGCGCCAGCAGCCGGATGTGGTCGAGGTCCGCGCCCGCGCCGCGCCTGGCGAGGACCTTCCACGGGACACGGCGGAGCAGTACGCGGGTGGTCTCGCCGACGCCCGGCTTGACCAGGTTCACGTCGTGGATGCCCTGCTCCTCGCTGATGCGTTCCACCGCGGCCCAGCCCTCCCAGGTGGGGGTCCGGTCGGCGGCGAGCAGTGCCGCGGCCTCCGTGTCCACGGCGTCGGCGACCTCGTCGAAGCACGCGGTGACGGTGTCGAGGAAGTGGCCGGACACATCGCTGTCCGCGAGTTCCCGGTAGAACTTCGCGCCGTGGAAGTCGTCGGGACCGACCAGGTCGGAGCGGAGGACCGTACGCGAGACCAGCCCGGAAACAGTGGAGTTGAGGCAGGCCGACGGGATCAGGAAGTCCTCGCGGGTGCCGTAGGTGCGCACGCAACCACCCGGGTCGGCCAGGACCGCGATCTCCGGATCGAAGCCCCCGGAGCCACCGGCCCTCACGACGCCCTCGGCCTCCTCCGACCCCTTCGTTCCGTCGAACTCGGCCAGGGCCTCGGCGAGTTCGCGGGTGATCGCCCCCTTGCCGGTCCAGCCGTCGACGAAGACGACGTCGGCCGGGTCGTGGTGGGCGGCCAGCCAGCGCAGGGCGTTGGCGTCGATGCCTCGGCCGCGCACGATGGAGACGGCGTAGTGCGGCAGGTCGAGGCCGTGGCGATGGCGGGCCCAGCGGCGCATGAGGATGCCGACGGGGGTGCCGGCCCTGACGAGCGAGACCAGGACGGGGCGTGGGGTGCGCTCGGCGAGAACGGTCTCGGTGACGGTGCCGACGGCACGGGCGACGCGGGCGGCCGACAGCTCCAGCGCCGCCTTGAACAGGCTCTGGTACCGGGCGGACGGCTGGTACTCGACGGGCAGCGACTCGGCGTAGTGCGCGCCACCGCTCTGTATCGCCTCCTCGCGTTCCTCGACCGGCGCCTCCAGTTCCACGTGCGAGAGGTCCTGGAGCAGCCAGCCGACCTCGTCCGGCGCGTAGGAGGAGAACGCTGGGCCTCGGAGGGGCTCGGGCAGCACGGTGGGGGGCTCCTGCCGTTCGGAGACGTATGAGTCGGACACGTACGCGTCGGGTGAATCGGACACGCACGGGTCGGGGGCGCCGGGGTCGGAGACGTACGGGTCGGGGGCGCGCGAAGGGATGCACGACGGGGCGTACGAGGGGACGTACGACGGGACGACCGCGAGCAGGACGTGGTCGGTGTGGGCGGCGAGCCGCGCCAACAGACCGTCGGGGGCGTGGAGTTCGGGCGTGTCGGCAGCGGAGTCGACCGTCACGACCACGGCGTCGAACCCGGCGCCCGCGACGTTGTACGCGTACCGGTCGCCGGGCCCGTCGGCCGGGTTGTCGTGGGCCGGGAAGACCAGCCGGCTGCGTATCGCGTAGCCCGGATCGTCCACGGCGAGGACGGGGGAACGCGTGGTCGTCGAGTAACGCACCTCGGCGTCCGTACGCTCCTCCAGCGCCGCGGCCAGTCGGAGAGGTGCGTACATCAGCTCCTCGAAGCCGAGGACCAGTACGCGTCGGGCCCCGTCCAGTGCGGCCGCGACACGGTCGGCCATGGCCGGGAGCGCCCGTTCCAGGACGGCCCGGTGCGCGGGGGTGAAACCATGGCGCCCACCGTCGGGCACACCGGTCGGCCACCGGAGGTCGACCCGGGTGCACGTGCGGCGTTCCGTCCCGACGACCGCCTCCGAACCAGGAGAATCCGACTTCGAACCGGGGGATCCCGCCTCCGGACCAGGAGAATCCGCTTCCGGGTGGAGGGAGTCCGTCTCCGGGCCTGAGGACTCCGCTTCCGGGCCGGGAGACTGCGCCTCCCGGCCGCCGGAACCGGCCTCCTCCTGCGCGGCGACCAGCGCACGGCCCTTCTCCAGGACACCGTCCGGGAGTGTGACCGTGCCCGAGCACCGCGCCACCAGGTCGACGCGTGCGCCGATCTCCGCGGCGAACGCGGCCAGCCGTATCCGGTCGGCGGGCGAGCGCATGTCCACCAGGGCCACGACGACGTACCGTCCGCGCGGGTACCGCTCGTGCAGGGCGCGGATGGTGTTGAGCACGGTGTTGCCGGTGGAGAACTCGTCGTCCACCAGTACCAGCGGCGCACCGGCGGCGGCACTCGACTGCTCCGCGACCGCGTCCGGTGCCTCGCCGTCGCCCCGGCCGCCCGCCAGCAGGGCGGGGTCCTCCGGGAGCAGCAGATGCGAGGTGGCGTGCGAGTGCGACTCCTCGAAGCCGCCCGCCCGCGCCACTCCGTCGACCGGTCGGCGCGTCGAGTGGAGGTACGGCGCCACGCCCAGCCCGTCCGCGACCGCGTGTCCGAGGCCGGTGGCCGTCTCCGCGTATCCGAGCACGACCGCTCGGCGCGCCTCGGCCTCGCCGAGGAGTGCGCGCACCCGTCGGCCCAGCTCGAATCCGGCGCCGTACACCACGGAGGGCTTCTGCGGCACGTGCTTGCCGAGCACGTTCGACACGAGCAGATGGGCCCGCTTGGGGTTGCGGCGCAGGGCGAGGCCCAGCAGTTCCCGCAGCTCCCGGTCGCCGTCGGGCCTCCCGTCACCGACCAGTTCGACGCCCAGTCGTTCCGTCACCCAGCTGCCCGACCACACCATGTCCGTCGTCCGCTCCTCACCCGGGGACCTCACTCCACGACCCCCGCGGCCAGCAGCTCCACGAAGCCGACGTCCTCCCGTGCCACGCCGAAGACCTCGGCGCGCTGCAGGGTCCGCTCGGCCCAGGCGCGGTGCGGCTTCACCTCGTTCATCTTGTTCGTGTACGCGGAGCGCATGACGCCACCGCCGTCGCGCTCCGGCCGCAGAATGTCCTGGGCGTCGCTGAATTCTTCGTGACTGACCACCGACAGCGCGTGCACGGGCGCCACGTGCGACGGATGGATGCAGGTCTTGCCGAGGAGGCCGTTGGCCCGGTCCAGCTCGATCTCACGCAGCAGACCGTCCAGGTCGTGTTCGATCAGCGCCGTGCGCAGCTCCTCGGCGCGGCCCTCCAGGAAGGGGCTGCGGCGCAGCTGTGGTTTGAACATGCGCTCCTGGAGCCGGAAGTACTCCCACACCGGTCCGGTGATCGTGAAGCCCGTGCCGTCCGCCCGGCCCAGCACGTTGACGACGTCGGCGATGACGGCGCCGACGATCTGTACGTCGTAGGCCGTCATGTCGGGCGGTCTGCGCAGCCCGTACGCCGAGCAGAAGTCGGTGACGCCGAGCCGCAGCGCGAGCACGCGTTCGCGGTACTTGTCGACGGTGCGGGCTATTCCCCGCAGAGTTTCCCGGCGTGTCTCCAGGTGCAGCAGCTCGGGCGATTCGAGAACGGGCATCGCGAACAGTCGCCGCCCGCATGCCTTTTCGGCCTGGAATACGGCCTCCATGAAGGGCGTGCCACGCTCTTCCGTGAACTTCGGAAGTACAAATCCAGACAACAACCGGACGGCGCTGCCGAGCCGGCGCACCAGGTCGACGACCTGCCCCGGTTCCCGGACCCGGATGAAGAGCAGGGGCAGCTCGGCACCTCGCGCCTCGAGGTCGGCGAACTGCCTGACCAGGTTCTCCTCGGCACCGACGACCTCGGAGTCGTCGATCGAGTCCTCCAGGCAGAGCACCATCGACACGACCCCGCGCGCGACCTGCTTGATGATGTCGTCGGCGAGCCTCGGTCTGGTGGCGGGGCTGTACAGAGTCGCCCCGAGAGCGGCCGAAAGCACCTGGGCGGGCGAATCCGCCCCGAAGACACAGGGCTCCCGGAAGAACAGCCTCTCTCGGACCGCGGGCGCAACATGCCCGAAATGACGCATTTATTTCCCCCGTAGTGCCTGACCGACCAAAGAACACATGGCCGGTAATAGTACGTACGGACGAGTGTCAAGAGTTCCCCGTGGGCATGAACTCCGGGTAACTCGTCCATTTACCGACCACGCGGCGTACGGCGAACGGCCTGGTTCCGGGCCGCCCCGGAGACACCCGGTGCGACCCCCGCGTTGTCCGCGCGGGCAGCCAGAAGGCAGGATGACGGGCATGACGCACGCGATGGTGAAAGGCTCGAACGTCCCTCTGGACGCCATGGCCGTACGGGCCGTGCTGCGCTGGACACCGGGCACCGGGGTTCCGGACGTGGACGCCTCGGCCCTGCTGCTGGGAGCCGACGGACGCGTGCGCTCGGACGAGGACTTCGTCTTCTACAACCAGCCCCGCCACCCCTCCGGCCTGGTTCGACGGCTGCCGAAGCGCAGTGTGCCCGAGGGGCTCACGGACAGTATCGAGACCGATCTCACCGCGCTCGACCGCTCGGTGGACCAGGTGATCATCGCCGCGTCCTCCGACGGCGCCACCTTCGCCCAGGTGCGCGATCTGCGCATCCTGCTGTACGACACGGCGGGCACCGGCGAGGAGCCGCTCGCCGTCTTCGACGTGCGGCCTGAGACCGGCGAGGAGACGGCGATCATCTGCGGGGAGCTCTACCGGCGCGGCGATGGCTGGAAGTTCCGGGCCGTGGGGCAGGGCTATCCGACCGGACTGGTCGGCCTGGCGACCGCTTTCGGCATCTCGGTCGACGAGACGGAACCCGCCCCGGCCCCCTCCGTGTCCTCGGTGCCCGCGGTCACGTCCCCGGCGCCCTCCCCCATAGCAGCGGCCCCGCCCGCTCCCGCGTTCCCGCCGCCCGTGCCCGCGTTCCCGCCCGCCCCGGCGCCCGGCCCCGACGCTCAGGTCACGGTCCAGCACCAGCAGCCCGGATACGGCTACCCACAGCCCCCGATGGCCCACCCGGCGCCGCAGCCGGTCGTTCCTCCACCCTCCTACGGGTACCCGCAGGAGGGTGCGGCCCAGGCCGCCTACGGCTATCCGCAGCCCGCCCCGGCCGCGGCGCCCGCTCCCGACCCGCACTTCGTGCTGCCTCCGCAGGGACCGCAGTTCGTAAGGCAGTGACACGGCGCCGGAGCGCCGCGCGCCCGGCACCGGAACACCCGGCACCGGGACGTCCCGTCACGGACCGGTCGCGCCGCCCCGGTACGGACCGGCCACGGTCCGGCGTCCGCGCTCGGGGCCGGGACTTGTAGCCGCGCACGGCTCTCGGGCCCGGGGCCACGGGCGTGTGCCGCCCTCAGGTCCGCGACTTGTAGCCGCGCCCCCACTGCATGCCCCAGCCGTACATGCGGTCCAGCTCCGACTGGAAGCCGTACACGAACTTCACCTCGCGCCGCACGACGAACTCGTCCTTGGAGTTGTCGACCGTGAACACCGCGCAGGAGCGCGCCTCCGGGGCGTGCTCGTCGAGTTCGATCTCGATCTGCGGCCCGTTGCCGGGGTAGAGCGTCACCTTGGCGTGCGTGCGGTCGAAGGCCGGCGTCTGGTCGTAGATGTAGACGAAGAACAGCAGCCGCTTGAAGTGCTCGCGCTGGTCGAGATTGATGTAGACGGTCTCGCCGGACGGCGCCCCGAAGCGGTCGTCCCCGCTGAGCCGTATGTACGGCGGTGCGTTCAGGTCGCCCAGGAGGTTGCCCAGCGGCTGGACCACTCCCCTGGTGCCGTCCTTCAGCTCGTACATGCAGCCCAGGTCCAGGTCCACGTTGACCATCCCCTGGGTGTGCGCCTGGACGACATCGGGCTGGAACATCTTCAGGGGGCGCAGCAGCCTGCCGCTCTGCCGTGATCTGCCTTCTATGTCGGACGTGCGCATCCGCCAGGAGAGGTTGACCCGCAGATTGCCGTTCAGCGCGCCGTTCTTGGTCAGCGAGACCGTGGCGTTCCGCTTGGAAAGCACGATCGAGCTGGTCAGCGCGTTTCCCGACTCGAACTGCGGCTGCCGCCCCGGCCATAGATTGTCCAGGAACCCCATCCCCAACCCCCACGTCTCTCGGTTCTCTCGATCGGAAGTGACCCGGCCCGTGCCCCGGCCCGATGGCGATGGCCGTCCCATGCCGCGCACGGTCCCCGCATCACCGCGGGGCGGGCCGCCGGGCCGGTTCCGGATGTCTCCGGAGAACCGTCGCCACGCGGACCGCCCCGCTGAGAGCGTTCCTCATTCCCCACCGGGTCACACCCCGGACTTCCCCGCCGGATCACGCCCGGCCGGGAATTCCCCGCCGGATCGCACCCGGACTCCCCGGCAGATCGCACCGGAGCGGGGCTCCCCGCCCCGGTCGCACCGGAGCGGGGGCTTCCCTCGAGGTCACACGCCGGACGGGACTTCCGTCCTGGATCCCGCCTCGTCGTCCCCGCCCGCGGCCGCCAGCGCCTTGTTGCGCCGGACCGAGGACCAGAAGGACCAGCCGATCAGCAGGACACCGACCAGACCGGTGATGAGCTCGTGGATCTGGTACTGGATGGTGACGAGGAGGATGACGGCCAGCGCGCCGATGGCGTAGTGGGCGCCGTGCTCCAGGTAGACGTAGTCGTCGAGGGTGCCCTGACGGACGAGGTAGACCGTGAGCGAACGGACGTACATGGCGCCGATGCCGAGGCCCAGGGCCATCAGCACGATCTCGTTGGTGATGGCGAAGGCGCCGATGACACCGTCGAACGAGAAGGACGCGTCGAGCACCTCCAGGTAGAGGAACATGAAGAACGCGGCCTTGCCGGAGAGCGCGATCGCGGAGACCTTCTTCCCGCTCTTCCGCGCCTCCTCCTCGGCCTCGTGCTCCCGCTCCTCCTCTTCCTCCAGCCGGTTCTCGAAGAAGCCCGAGAGACCGCCGACGATGAGGTACGTGATCAGACCAGCGACCCCGGCGAGCAGAACGGTCTCCGCCTTGTCGGCGTGACCGCCGCCGTGCTGGTGCGCGTTGGTCGCGAAGGTCATGGCCGAGATCAACAGCACGATCAGCGCGATGCAGACCGACAGCATGTCGACCTTGCCCAGCTTCGCGAGCGGGCGCTCGATCCAGCGCAGCCACTGGATGTCACGCTCCTCGAAGATGAAGTCGAGGAAGATCATCAGCAGGAACATGCCACCGAACGCGGCGATCGCCGGGTGGGCGTCCGTGACCAGTTCCTGATAGCGCTCGGGCTGGTTGAACGAAAGGTCGACCGCCTCGATGGGACCCATCTTGGCGGTGACGGCCACGATCACGACGGGGAACACCAGTCGCATACCGAAGACGGCGATGAGCACACCGATCGTGAGGAAGATCTTTTGCCAGAAGGCATTCATCTTCTTCAGGATTCCCGCGTTGACCACCGCGTTGTCGAAGGACAGCGAGATCTCCAGGATGGACAGGATCGCCACCACGCCGAAGGCTTCCCACCCCCCGTAAAACACCGCTGCGACCAGGCCGAGCGCGGTAACCGCGAACGACCAGCCGAAGGTTTTCAGAAGCACTGGCTACCCCATCGTGTGTGAAACGGGTCTCCCCCGGCTTGAACGGGGCTCCCCCGCGCCGTGCGCGGCTTTACGAAACGTTGACCCCAAAGTCTAGAGCGATCCCGCGCAACCCGGACGCGTACCCCTGACCCACGGCGCGGAACTTCCATTCGCCGTTGTACCGGTACAGCTCGCCGAAGATCATCGCGGTTTCCGTCGACGCGTCCTCGGTGAGGTCGTAACGCGCGAGTTCCTGACCGTCCGCCTGGTTGACCACGCGGATGTACGCATTGCCGACCTGTCCGAAGGTCTGTCCCCGGCTGTCCGCCTCATGAATGGAGACCGGGAAAATGATCTTGTCGCAGTGCGCCGGGACCTGGGTGAGATTCACGATGACCGACTCGTCGTCGCCATCGCCCTCACCCGTGAGATTGTCGCCGGTGTGCTCCACGGAGCCGTCGGGGCTCTTGAGGTTGTTGTAGAACACGAACCATTCGTCGCCGAGCACCCGGCCCGACTGGCACAGCAGGGCGCTGGCGTCGAGGTCGAAGTCGGCGCCGGTGGTGGAACGCGCGTCCCAGCCGAGCCCGACCAGCACCTGGGTGAGGTTGGGTGCGGCCTTGGAGAGGGAGACGTTGCCTCCCTTGGCGAGCGTGACGCCCATGGTGTGGTCCTCCCCGAGTCGATGAGTCGATGAAACCGTCTGTTGAACCTGAATCGACTGCCGAGCCCGTCCGGCGCCGCACCGCGTGCGGCGCCGGACGGGCTGCGTGCCTGGGCGAACCGGGCCGCTTCCGGCGGACCGACCCGGTCTCGTACCTGTTCGACCGTCGGCGCCTCGAACGTCCGAGCCCTCACCTCGGACGCCGAGAACCCCGGGGCCGGACGTCGGCACCCCCGGTGTCCGGGGCCTCGGGCGACGAGACCCCGGATGCCGGGATCTCAGACGTTGACGCCGAAGTCCTGCGCGATGCCGCGCAGCCCCGAGGCGTACCCCTGGCCGATGGCGCGGAACTTCCACTCCGCCCCGTGGCGGTACAGCTCACCGAAGACCATGGCGGTCTCCGTGGACGCGTCCTCGCTCAGGTCGTAGCGCGCCAGCTCGCTGTTGTCGGCCTGGTTGACCACGCGGATGTACGCGTTGCGCACCTGGCCGAAGCTCTGCTGGCGGGTCTCGGCCTCGTAGATCGAGACCGGGAAGACGATCTTGTCGACGTCGGCCGGAACGGCGGACAGGTTGACCTTGATGACCTCGTCGTCGCCTTCGCCCTCACCGGTGAGGTTGTCACCGGTGTGCTCCACGGAGCCGTCGGGGCTCTTGAGGTTGTTGAAGAAGACGAAGTTGCTGTCGTTGCTGACCTTGCCCTGGGCATTCGTCAGCAGGGCGCTGGCGTCGAGGTCGAAGTCACCACCGGTGGTGGTGCGGGCATCCCAGCCCAGACCGACGATCACGGCGGTCAGGTTGGGCGCGGCCTTGGTCAGCGAGACGTTGCCGCCCTTGCTGAGGCTGACTCCCACGAGTCCTCCCATTGGTTTCCTGGGCGGCCGGCGGGCGCCGGCGCCTCCACGTTGCTTGGCATCCGATCAACGAGTGGATCCTAGTGACCGGTTCCCGGCCGGAGCAGCCATTTGGCCGGGTTGAAGCGGATCCACCGGTCGCCGGTCGGGCGGACCGGAGCGCTCCGGTGGATCGCGGTGGTGCGGTGCATCGGGGTGCTGCGGTGCACCGGGACGCCCCGGTGGCTCGGAGCACCCGTCGGATCAGAGCGCGTCGAGCGCCTTGATGTAGTCGTTGAGGTCACGCGCGTCGGGCAGGGCGTTGACCACGGTCCAGCGCACCACGCCCTCCTTGTCGATGACGAAGGTGCCGCGCACCGCGCAGCCCTTCTCCTCGTCGAAGACGCCGTACGCCCGCGAGGTCTCGCCGTGCGGCCAGAAGTCCGAGACCAGCGGGTATTCGAGGCCCTCCTGCTCGGCGAAGACCCGCAGGGTGTGGATGGAGTCGTTGGAGACGGCGAGCAGCTGCGTGTCGTCGTTCACGAACTTCGGCAGCTCGTCGCGGAGCGCGCAGAGCTCACCCGTGCAGACGCCGGTGAAGGCGAACGGGTAGAAGAGCAACACGACGTTCTTCTCGCCGCGGAAGTCGGAGAGCTTCACGGTCCGGCCGTGGTTGTCCTTCAGCTCGAAATCCGGGGCCTGGGTGCCGACCTCGATCGCCATGAGACGTGTCCCTTTCGCTACGTTCACCGGGCTGGGCTGTCCGGGTGGCCCCAGCCTACGCAGGCCTCGCGCCGCCGCGTACGCCGCCCGCACGGGCCTCCCGCGGTCCCGCACGGACCTCGGGACCGCGCGAGCGGCGGCGGCCACGCCGGTCGGGACCGGGCGACCGCCGTGCCGGCCGGAGCCCCGGGCGGGTGCCGCACGGCCGGAGACCGCGCAGGCGGCCCGGCAGCCGTAGGGCACGCCCGTGCACGGCCGGATACGCAGTCGTACGACGTGGCCGTACGACGAAGGTCCCCCCTGCGGCCGCTGCCGGTGGGGGGGACCTTCGTGGTTCGGGCGCGTCGAGCGCCGTTCAGCGCTTGCCGCGGGCCGCCTTCGGCGTGACCAGACGGCTGCCCGTCCAGTCCTTGCCCACGCTGATGCTCTTGGTCTGGGAGAGACCGGCGGTCTGCGCGGCCTCGTTGATGTCGCTCGGTTCGATGTAGCCGTCACGGCCGGTCTTCGGCGTCATCAGCCAGACCGTGCCGCCGTCCTCGATCAGACCAATGGCATCCACCAGCGCGTCCGTAAGGTCGCCGTCCTCGTCGCGGAACCACAGCAGAACGGCGTCGGCGACGTCGTCGTAGTCCTCGTCGACCAGATCCTGACCGATCGCGGCCTCAATGCCCTCACGGAGCTCCTGCTCGACGTCGTCGTCGTAGCCGATCTCCTGGACCACCTGTCCGGGCTCGAACCCCAGGCGTGCTGCCGGGTTGGTCCGCTCCTCCGCGTGGTCCGCGGTCGCGCTCACGGGTTGCCTCCTGATCATGTTTCGGAAAATGCTTCGGCCACGCGCGTGCGCGAGGCATTGGCCGTAGTCCACACGGGAGTGGCGGATCGCGCAAGTACCCAGCGTGCGAGACCGCCTAAACGAGGACGTTCCCTGCCACGTCCCCGCGGTGTCGGCGGCCTCCCTGCGGGGCCCGGCGCCACCGTCCACACCCTTTACGTCCTTCCACAGCTTATGCCGTTTCGGTCCGCCATTCGGATTCGAACATCCTTTGGGAACGCTTAGGCGGCTTGGGCGTATGGTTTCCGTTTGCGGCGACCCGTCCCCCCGCCATGGACGCGATGTCTCGTGAACACAGGGGTTACCCCTCGGTAGAGATGACGTTTGCGCCCTTGCGGTACACGATGGTGATGGCGTACTGGCACCACATCCCGGGGGCACGTTCTCCCGTGACCGGCCCCGTAGAGCAGCACCGAACAGCGAAGGAACAGCGTGGCTTCCGGATCCGATCGCAACCCGATCATCATTGGCGGCCTGCCGAGCCAGGTCCCGGACTTCGATCCCGAAGAGACCCAGGAGTGGCTCGACTCGCTCGACGCCGCCGTCGACGAGCGAGGCCGTGAGCGGGCCCGTTATCTGATGCTCCGGCTCATCGAGCGCGCGCGAGAGAAGCGTGTCGCCGTGCCGGAGATGCGCAGTACGGACTACGTGAACACGATCGCCACGAAGGACGAGCCGTTCTTCCCCGGCGACGAGGAGATCGAGCGCAAGATCCTCAACGCGACCCGCTGGAACGCGGCCGTGATGGTGTCGCGCGCCCAGCGCCCGGGCATCGGGGTCGGCGGCCACATCGCCACCTTCGCCTCCTCCGCCTCGCTCTACGACGTGGGCTTCAACCACTTCTTCCGGGGCAAGGACGACGGCCTGGGCGGCGACCAGATCTTCTTCCAGGGCCACGCGTCCCCGGGCATCTACGCCCGCGCCTTCCTGCTCGACCGACTGAACGAGGCGCAGCTCGACGCGTTCCGCCAGGAGAAGTCGAAGGCGCCCAACGGTCTGTCCAGCTACCCGCACCCGCGGCTGATGCCGGACTTCTGGGAGTTCCCGACCGTCTCGATGGGCCTCGGCCCCCTCGCCGCGATCTACCAGGCGCGGATGAACCGGTACATGGAGGCGCGCGGCATCGCCGACACCTCCCAGTCGCACGTGTGGGCGTACCTGGGCGACGGCGAGATGGACGAGCCGGAGTCGCTGGGCCAGCTCTCCCTCGCCGCCCGCGAGGGCCTGGACAACCTGACCTTCGTGGTCAACTGCAACCTGCAGCGGCTCGACGGCCCGGTGCGCGGCAACGGCAAGATCATCCAGGAGCTGGAGTCGCAGTTCCGCGGCGCCGGATGGAACGTCATCAAGCTGGTCTGGGACCGCTCCTGGGACCCGCTGCTCGCGCAGGACCGCACCGGCATCCTGGTCAACAAGCTGAACACCACGCCGGACGGGCAGTTCCAGACGTACGCCACCGAGTCCGGCGCGTACATCCGCGAGCACTTCTTCGGGGACGACCCGCGGCTGCGCGAGATGGTCAAGGACATGTCCGACGACCAGATCCTGCACCTGGGGCGCGGCGGTCACGACCACCGCAAGGTGTACGCGGCGTACGCGGCGGCCAAGGCCCACAAGGGCCAGCCGACGGTGATCCTGGCGCAGACGGTCAAGGGCTGGACGCTGGGGCCGAACTTCGAGGGCCGCAACGCCACCCACCAGATGAAGAAGCTCACGGTCGAGGACCTCAAGCGGTTCCGCGACCGGCTGCACCTCCCGATCAGCGACAAGCAGCTGGACGAGGGCTACCCGCCCTACTACCACCCGGGTCGCGACTCGGAGGAGATCCAGTACATGCACGACCGCCGCAGCAGTCTGGGCGGTTACGTCCCGACGCGTGTGGTGCGTGCGAAGCCGCTGGTCCTGCCCGAGGACAAGACGTACGCGACCGCGAAGAAGGGTTCGGGTCAGCAGTCGATCGCCTCGACCATGGCGTTCGTCCGCATCCTGAAGGACCTCATGCGGGACAAGGAGATCGGCAATCGTTTCGTGCTGATCGCGCCCGACGAGTACCGCACCTTCGGCATGGACGCCTTCTTCCCGAGCGCGAAGATCTACAACCCGCTGGGTCAGCAGTACGAGTCGGTGGACCGCGATCTGCTGCTCGCGTACAAGGAGTCGCCGCAGGGCCAGATGCTGCACGACGGCATCTCGGAGGCCGGCTGCACGGCGTCGCTGATCGCCGCCGGGTCGGCGTACGCCACGCACGGCGAGCCGCTGATCCCGGTGTACGTCTTCTACTCGATGTTCGGCTTCCAGCGCACCGGCGACCAGTTCTGGCAGATGGCCGACCAGCTCGCGCGCGGCTTCGTGCTGGGTGCGACCGCCGGTCGTACGACGCTGACCGGTGAGGGTCTCCAGCACGCCGACGGCCACTCCCAGCTGCTGGCCTCGACCAACCCGGCGTGCGTGGCGTACGACCCGGCGTTCGGCTACGAGATCGCGCACATCGTCAAGGACGGTCTGCGCCGGATGTACGGCGGGACCCCCGAGGAGAACGAGGACGTCTTCTACTACCTCACCGTCTACAACGAGCCGATCCAGCATCCGGCCGAGCCGGAGAACGTCGACGCGGAGGGCATCCTCAAGGGTGTCTACCGCTTCAAGGCCGCCGAGCGGGGCGAGATCCCGGCCCAGATCCTGGCGTCCGGCGTGGCCGTGCCGTGGGCGGTCGAGGCGCAGCGGATCCTCGCCGAGGAGTGGAACGTCCGGGCGGACGTCTGGTCGGCGACCTCCTGGAACGAGCTGCGCCGCGAGGCCGTGGAGACGGAGCGGTACAACCTGCTGCACCCGGAGGAGGAGCAGCGCGTCCCGTACGTGACGCGTAAGCTCTCCGGCTCCGAGGGACCGTTCGTGGCGGTCTCGGACTGGATGCGTTCGGTGCCGGACCAGATCGCGCGCTGGGTGCCCGGTGCGTACCAGTCGCTGGGCGCGGACGGCTTCGGCTTCGCGGACACGCGTGGTGCGGCCCGCCGGTTCTTCCACATCGACGCGCAGTCGATCGTGCTCGCGGTGCTGACCGAGCTGGCGAAGCAGGGCCGGATCGACCGGTCACTGCTGAAGCAGGCGATCGACCGGTACGACCTGCTGGACGTGACCGCGGCCGACCCGGGCGCGGCCGGCGGCGACGCGTAGGCGCGACGGAGGTCGGGCCGAGAACGACCGGGGGGCGGCGGGGACCGGACGGGTCCGCGCCGCCCCTAGTGCTGCATCGTGCCGCTGCCGCCCTTCGGGGCGCCCGGCCTCGTTGCTGCCGACGGGCAGGGCTCCAGCCGCTCGGCGCGTCCCGTGCCGCCCGGCCGCCCTCGGCATGTCCGGTGCCGCACCCGCCGCGCCGCCCCTCGGCGTGCCAGGTCGTGTCGGGTCGTGTCCGGTCAGTTCTCCCAGACCTTGAACGCCCGGACCTGGTACGGAGACCGAGGCACCCAGGTGCCGCCGCCCGGGTAGGTCTCGAACTCCCCGGTCTCGGCGCATTCCGCCGACTGGTACGTGGTGACCGGGCGGCCCGTGCGGTTGGCGAGCGCCTGGATCCTGGCACCCGCCCGCAGCGGGACGCAGCTCTCGATGTCGACGGTGGACAGCTCGTGGATCTGCCGGGCTCCGGT
Source organism: Streptomyces sp. NPDC032161 (assembly GCF_040636995.1). Classification (NCBI taxonomy): domain Bacteria; kingdom Bacillati; phylum Actinomycetota; class Actinomycetes; order Kitasatosporales; family Streptomycetaceae; genus Streptomyces; species Streptomyces sp. NPDC032161. The sequence goes on from NZ_JBEZVN010000002.1 coordinate 698,742, forward strand.
GAAGTCCGGTTTCTCCCAGAGGCAGAGCTGGCCGCTGTCGCAGGTCCCGAGCCGGACGGGCGCGGAGCGGGCGACGGGCCGTGAGTCCGGCGCGTGCGCGGCGGCGGCCTGCGGGATCAGGACGGCAGCGGCGAGAGCGGTGGCAAGAGCGGTCGTACGCATCGTGTGTGTCGTACGCATGAAAATCGACCCCCGTGGTCGTGCGAATCGGTTGTACGCACCCTGACCTGCGAGGCGCGCCCGGGAAAGGGGCCCCGGGGCACACCACCCGGATAGGCGACAGCCCCGCCGGAACGGTCCGACGGGGCTGTTGTACGCGGTGTGTTGACGGTGCCGGGTGGTGGGCCCGCCGACGCGTCGGGGGACGGTACGGGCGGTCAGATGTGGCCCACGCCCGCGCCCGCCTCGGCGTTCTGACCTCGCTTGGCGAGCGTGGCGACCAGCGCGGCGGCCACGGCGACGACGCCGGCGACCGTGAATGCCGTGCTCATGCCCGACACGAACGTGTCATGGGCGACGTCGGTGATCTTCTGCGCGATCTCCGGCGGCATGTTTCCGGACACCGGCGGGATGCCGACCTCGACGGCCGCGGACGCCTGGTCCAGCTGCTGCGGGCTGAGCGGCGGAAGCTGTGCGGCCTTCCAGTTGTCACCCAGGTTGGAGTCGACCTGGGAGGCCATGACCGCGCCCAGCACCGCCGTACCGAGGCTGCCGCCGACCTGCATGGCGGACTGCTGGAGACCACCGGCGACGCCGGACAGCTCCATCGGGGCGTTGCCCACGATGACCTCGGTGGCGCCCACCATCACCGGGGCGAGGCCGAGACCGAGCAGACCGAACCAGATCGACATGGTCAGGGTGCCGGTGCCGACCTCCAGGCGGGACATCCCGAACATGGCGACCGCCGTGCACACCATGCCGCCGACCAGCGGAACCCGCGGGCCGAACTTGGTGATCATCGCGCCCGCGACCGGAGAGGCGACGATCATCATGCCGGTCAGCGGCAGCAGGTGCAGACCGCTGTCGACGGGGCTCAGACCGTGCACGTTCTGGAGGTAGAACGTGACGAAGAACAGCCCGCCCATGAAGGCGAAGGCCATCAGCACCATCAGGACCGTGCCCGCGGACAGCGGAAGCGACCGGAACATCGCCAGCGGGATCAGCGGCTCCCTGACGTTCTTCTGGGAGATGGTGAAGACCACGAACAGAGCCACGGCACCGCCCAGGAAGCCGAGGGTCTTGTAGTCGCCCCAGCCCCACTCGGCGCCCTTGATGAGCGCCCAGATCAGGCAGAACATCGCCTGCGAGAGCAGCACGATGCCGCCGATGTCGAACGAGCGCGGGGCGTTCTCGGCGCGGTGGTCCTTGAGGATCACCAGGCCCAGCAGGAGCGCTATCACCCCGACCGGCACGTTGATGAAGAAGACGGACTGCCAGTTGACGTGCTCGACGAGCACGCCGCCGAGGATCGGACCGCCCGCGGTCGAGGCGCCGATCACCATGCCCCAGATGCCGATCGCCATGTTCAGCTTCTCGGCCGGGAAGGTGGCGCGCAGCAGACCGAGCGCGGCGGGCATCAGCAGGGCACCGAAGAGGCCCTGGAGCACCCGGAACACGATCACCAGGGCGACGCTGTCGGAGAGTCCGATAGCTCCCGATGCCGCGGCGAAGCCCACGACGCCGATCAGGAAGGTCTGGCGGTGACCGAACCGGTCACCGAGCTTGCCCGCGGTGATCAGGGACACCGCGAGGGCCAGCATGTAGCCGTTGGTGATCCACTGGACGTCGGCGAGCGAGGCTTTCAGGTCGTGCTGGATGGCCGGGTTGGCGATCGCGACGATCGTGCCGTCGAGCGCGACCATCATCACGCCGATGGCCACGGAGAAGAGCGTCAGCCAGGGGTGGCCGCGCAGCCCCTTGGCAGGTGCGGGTGCGGCGGTGTTCCGCGGCTCCCGCGACGCTTTTTCGACGGTGGTCTGACTAGTCATGCCGGGGACATTAGTGTCAGCTTCTGACAGTTGACAAACCATTTCACTAGTCGGTAACTGTCACGTAGCTCACAGGTAGGCTGAGCTGGCCAAAAGCAGGAGAAAGAGGACCACTTCAGTGACCGAGGGGCAGCGGGCGGCGCGCCCTGCCGAGCCGCGCGAGAGTCCGGCGCACGGGCCGCGCGAGCACCCGGCCGGGCGAAGCGGGACACCGGCCGGGCGGGAGCGGACTCAGGCCGGGCGGGAGCGGACTCAAGAAGGACAGGAGCGGACTCCGGAAGGACGGGGCGAGCGCCCGGCGGGGCTGCGCGAACGGAAGAAGCGCCGCACCCGGGACGCCCTGCTGCACGCCGCACTCGACCTCTTCACCACGCAGGGGTACGAGCAGACGACCGTCGACGAGATCGTCGATGCCGTGGAGGTCTCCCAGCGCACCTTCTTCCGGTACTTCGCCAGCAAGGAGGAGGTCGCCTTCGCCATCCAGGAGATGGTGGAGTCCCACTTCCTCTCGGAGCTGCGCCGGCGGCCCGCTTCGGAGGCACCGTTCGAGGCCATACGGCGCGCGGTCCTCTGCGCCTGGAACAGCCTCGGCGACACGATCGAGGCCATCATCACGGTCGAACTCCACATGCGCACGTACCGGATGATCGAGTCGACACCGTCGCTGCTCGCGGCCCACCTGCGGCGCAGCATCGATCTGGAGAACCAGATAGCGCTGCTGATCGCCGAGCGCGAGGGCCTCGACGTGGAGAAGGACCCTCGGCCCAGGGTGGCCGTCGCGGCGTTCTGCGGGGTCATACGAGTGACCGGCCAGCTCTGGGGCCGGGGACGGGACGCCAGCGTGGACTCGCTGCGCGTGCTGACGGAGCGGTACCTGGACCAGCTCGGTCCGGCGTTGGCGGGGAACTGGCGATCGGGTACGGGCGCGGGCACGCGCACGGGGGCAGAGGCGGGAACCGATACCGGCCCCACGTCCGGCTGACGGCACGTCCGTACGGGGTCCGGGCCCCGGCCCCGCTCCCGTCGACACCATGAGCCCCCGCCCGCTGTCCTGAGCCCTGATGTCCCGAGCCCTGACGGGCCGACGTCCTGACGGGCCGACGTCCTGGCGCGCCGACGTCCTGGCGCGCCGATGTGCCGTACGTCTCGGCGCACCGCATGACCGACTTCACAACGGCCCCGCCCCGGCGGTCACGTGCGACGCTCCGGATCCGCTTCCCGGGCCCCTCGCGCACCTGAGCGTGTGCGCCGCACCAACACAGCGTGAGGCGGGCGCACTTGAATTCCCGACAGTCGGGTGATGTGTGTCACCCTCTACGCGGGTGCCGTGGCGCTTCTCCTAATGTGGGCCGGAGTGACTTCCTTCGACTCCTCTCCCACCCTCGCCGCCTGGCGTGCGCTGCTCGCCGTCGCGGTGGTGTTCGTGATGCTGGCGACCACGGGCTGGACCGCCGTGCGCCACCAGAGCCCCGACGAGCCCCGCGCGGCCGCGCTCGCCGCCTGGGCTCGGGGCCGCCTCGCGGGACACCGCCTGCCGGACGCCGACGCACCGCCGCACCGCGTGGCCCGGTTCTTCGCCGCGCTCACGGCCGAGCAGCGCACCGCTCTCGCCGACAGGTACCCGCTGGTCGTGGGCAATCTGAACGGCGTCCCGGTCACCCTGCGCTACCACGCCAACCGGCGGGCCCTGACCGAGGCGCGAGCGGTCGAGGGCAAGCGCGTGCACGACGTCCGGCTCTCCCCCGACGGCCGGGCCGAGGCGCTCCGCCGGACGGACCGCTTCCGGTCGATGCTCGCGGGTGGCCGGCACATCCTCGCCTTCGACCCGTCCGGGAAGGGGCGTGCGGCGGAGGTCTTCGGCGACCTCGACCGGGCCGAGCGGATCTCCGTGGTCGTCCCCGGGGTCGACACCAACCTGCTGACGCTGGAACGGTCCGCGCCCAAGGTGAACGCCGCCCCGGTCGGCATGGCGAAGTCGCTGTACGCGGCGGAGCGCGCCGCCCGCCCCGGCACCCGTACCGCCGTCATCGCCTGGGCCGATTACACCGCGCCCGCGGGCATCGGCGTGGACGCGGCCCTGGGCAACCTCGCCGAACGCGGTGCGGTGCGTCTGAAGGCGCTGGTGGACGCGCTGCCCGGCGGGTCCCCCGTCTCGCTGTTCTGCCACAGCTACGGCTCGGTGCTGTGCGGTGTCGCGGCGCACGAACTGCCCGCCAGGGTCAAGGACATCGCCGTCGCCGGCAGCCCCGGCATGCGGGTGGAACGCGCCGCCCAGCTGCGTACCGGGGCCAGGGTGTGGGCGATGCGGGACCACGACGACTGGATCGAGGACGTGCCGAACCTGGAGTTCGGCGGGCTCGGCCACGGAGCCGACCCGGTCGAACCCTCGTTCGGCGCACGGGTCGTCGCAGCGGGCGACGCGGTCGGGCACAGCGGCTATTTCGAGCCGGGCACCAAGAGCCTGGACAACTTCGCGGCCATCGGCGTGGGCGCCTACGGCTCGGTGAGCTGCGCGGCTTCCGACCGCGCCTGCCGGGCCGGCGTCGCCCACGGCCGGGCGGCCTGACCGGGATCCCACGGGCGCATCGCACCGTATCCAGCCACATATCGGGGCTTGCTCCAGGGGGGACGTGGGGGCAAGTGCCGCATACGATGAGGCACATGGGTGATGTGCTGGCCGGAATTCATGCCACCTGGGAGTTCGACGACGACTCCGTGCTCATCCGCTTCGAACGGGGGATCCGCACACCGAAGCTCTTCCAGAGCCTGCGCGAGCGGCGTGTACCGCACGCGGCACTGTCTTCGGTGACGCTGGCCCCCGGCAAGCGGGGCACGGTGGTCCTGCGCGCGACGCCGCGACCGGGCGCCGACCCGCTGCTGGAGGCCGCCGCCGGGCAGCTGAAGGACAGCCACGACCCGTACCGGCTGGTGCTCCCCGCCGAGCGCGAGACGCTGGCCGAGTACTACGCGGACGCGCTGCGCGCCCTGCTCGGCCCGGACGCCTCGGAGCCCGCCGACCGGTTCATGGTCGCGGCCCCCGAGGCACCGATGCAGTTCAAGGCGTACGACGGCCGGGCCGGTTTCGACGGCGAGCGGGTCTCCTTCCGCTGGTTCTGGACGGGTGCCTCCACGGCGAAGTGGAAGGCCGGAGACCAGACGTTCCCGGTGACGGAGCTGAGCGGCGTCGAGTGGCGTTCGCCGGATGCCATCGACGGGTACCTGCGGTTGCTGCCGCGGGGGTCGAAGGGCGCGGTCGCGGTGCCCGGCCCCGCCCTGGGCACCCCCATGGACGCGGTCGCGGCCTCGGGCGCGGGTGCGGGTGCGGACGCCGAGCCGGTGGCCGGTCCGTGTACGGCGTCCGGCGGCGCCCTGCCGACGGCCGCCACCCGTCCCGCCCGCGCCGATCAGGACCCGGCCGCGGTGGTGTTCGGCCTCGGCTACGGCCCGGTGCACGAGTCGCTGCCGTTCGCCGCGGCGGTACTGGAGTCGGTACGCCGGACGCAGCCCGCGCACCCGGCCCCGGACCCCGTCCTGGTCGGCGTGGGCCGACGCGACCCGGCGGACATCGCGGAGCGGATCCGCCATCTCGGGGAGCTGCATCAGGCGGGTCTGGTGACGGACGACGAGTTCAGCGCGAAGAAGGCCCAACTGCTCGCGGAGCTCTAGTGCCGTGACCAGCAAGGTTCGCCCGGAAGGAGCGCCGTCCGGCACTTTCCCGAGCTCTCAGCTTCGTTCGATCGGGAGAGACCCCGTTGCTCGCGGCGACCCGCGCTTCGTGCGTCCCGCTCTCGGTGCATCCCGTTCTCCGTGCACCCCGCCCGTCATACCCTCGTACGAGATGGGGTGGCGGCGGATCGAAACCCCGGTATGACGCCATCGGGCGGGTCCGCTGCCTACGCTGATGCGGCCATGACCACTCCCCCGTCGCACGTCGAATCCGAAGCGCGACACGGCCTGTCCGAGGCCCCGCGCGTCCCCTCCGAAGCACCGCCCACCGTCGACGGCCTGGTGAGTACCGTGCGCCGCAATCTGCGGCGGCTCGCCCATGACCTCACCCACCCGTCCCACCTCCCGGCGCCCCTCCTGGCGAAGGCACCCAGGCGTTGGCAGCGGCTGCTGCCCCACGCGGTCGTCGTTCTCCTCTTCGCGACCTTCTTCTCGACCACGATCAGCGTGCTGAGCAACCAGTACGGGGTGGACGCCGGGATCTGGGGGTTCCTGGCCGTCGCCCAGGCGGCGCCGCTCCTGATGCTGGCGCACCGGCCGTTGCAGGCATGGTGGATCATCCTTCCCGCCGACATCCTGGGGGCGCTGATCCTGCTCCGGGAGCCGCCCGCCTCGTTCGACGTCTGGCCGTGGCCTCCACCCACCCTGCTCGGCCATCTCTTCCTGCTGCTGGCGGTGGCCCTGCGCGAACCCCTGCGCACCGTGGCCTCGGTCTGGTCGGTGACGTCGGTGGCGGGCCTGGTGCTGCATCTGATCGCCCCGGCGCGCGACAACGGCAGCACGGTGCTGCTGTCGATCCTCGGCGCGGTGTTCGCGGTGCTCGGCGCGGTGATTCGGGAACGGGGCGTCGCGCGGCAGCGGCTGGTCGAGCAGGAGAGCATCAGCGAGGCGGAACGGGCACGGCGGACCCTGCTGGAGGAACGCGCCCGGATCGCCCGCGAACTGCACGACGTGGTCGCGCACCACATGTCCGTGATCACGGTCCAGGCCGATTCCGCGCCCTACCGCATCCAGGGGCTGTCCGAGGAGGCGCGCGAGGAGTTCGGCGCGATCGCGGCGAGCGCACGGGAGTCGCTGACGGAGATGCGACGGCTGCTGGCGGTGCTGCGCAGTGACGGCACGGACGGCGAGCGGGCGCCGCAGCCGGGGCTCGACCGGGTGCAGCAGCTGGTCGAGGCGACGGTACGGGCAGGGCTTCCGGCCGAACTCTCATTGGCCGCCGACCTGCCGGAGCTGCCGCAGGCGGTGGATCTGTCGGCGTACCGGATCGTGCAGGAGGCCCTGGCCAATGTCGTGCGGCACGCGCCCGGCGCGCGGACCCGGGTGTCGGTCACGTCCGACGGCGGGCACCTGACCGTACTGGTGGTCAACGGCCCTGCGGGGCAGGCGGGTTCACCGCTGGAGACCAACGGCACCGGGCACGGGCTGGTCGGCATGCGCGAACGCGTACGGTTGACCGGCGGCTCGCTGGACACCGGTCCGCTGCCCGACGGCGGTTACCGGGTAGCCGCCCGCCTGCCCCTGAAGCACTCGGTGAGCTGACGCCCACCACGCCCCTGACGCCGCCCTCGGAGGAACCTTGACCATCCGCGTGATCATCGTCGACGACCAGGCCATGGTGCGAGCGGGGTTCGCGGCGCTGCTCGCGGCGCAGAGCGACATCGAGGTGGTCGGCGAGGCGCCGGACGGGCGCCGGGCCGTCCTCGTCAGCCGTGAGGTGCGTCCGGACGTGGTCCTGATGGACGTCCGGATGCCCGAGATGGACGGCCTGGCGGCGGCCCGCGAGCTGCTGAACCCGCCCGCGGGGGCGGAGCACCTGCCGAAGGTGCTGATGCTCACCACGTTCGACGTGGACGACTACGTGTACGAGGCGCTGCGCGCCGGGGCGTCCGGTTTCCTGTTGAAGGACGCGCCGCCCTCGGACCTGATCGCGGCGGTGCGGGTGGTGGCGTCCGGCGAGGCGCTGCTCGCGCCGTCCGTGACGCGGCGCCTGATCGCGGACTTCGCCCGGCAGGGCCCCTCCGGCGCGACCCGGAGCGGACAGGCACTGCGGCTGAAGGGGCTGACCCCGCGCGAGACGGAGGTGCTGGAGCTGATCGCGCGGGGGCTGTCCAACCAGGAGATCGCGGCACGGCTGGTGCTGGCCGAGCAGACGGTCAAGACCCACATCGGGCGCGTCCTGGCCAAGCTCGACCTGCGGGACCGCGCACAGGCGGTGATCTTCGCGTACGAGGCGGGGCTGGTGGTACCGGGCGAGGCATGAGAGCCCGGGTCCGGCGCGCCCGGCCCCCGGGCTCCGGGGCGCCCGGACCGGCTCCACGGCTGCCCGGACCGGCCCCGGGGTTCCCGGTCGCTACGGGTGCGTCCCGGAATCCCTGGGTGCCGTAGCTGTCGTCGTGCGCCCGCCAGGGATTGTCGTGCGCCGGCCAGGGATTACGGGACAGCCCTCAGCCCCAGGTGAGCGGGTCGAGGTGGAGGTAGAAGCGCAGGCGGTCGGGGTCGAGGGTGATTCCGTACCGCTCGGCGAACGCCGCGTCCGCGGCCCGCGCGTCCTCCTCGTCGGCCCAGGTCTCCCGCGCGTTGGCGAGCAGCAGCGACAGGTCGGCGTAGCGGTCGGCCAGGCCGAGGCGGCCCAGGTCGATGAAGCCCGACACGTCCAGGGTCCGAGGATCGAGAACGATGTTGGGCAGGCACAGGTCCCCGTGGCAGACGACCGTGTCGGCGGCCTCCTGCTCGCGCCGCCGGTCGGTCTGCGGGACGAGGCGGTCCAGCAACTCCACTGCGGGCGTGTGCTGTTGCTCGACGGGCAGGAACTCCGGGTGCACCGCGCCACGGGCCACCACGTCGCGTGCCCGGGCGATCATCGCGTCCAGGTCCCGGCGGAACGGGCACCGCCGTGCGGGCATCGCGTGCAGCGCGCGGACCGCGTCCGCGATGCGGTCCCAGGCGGCCCGCAGCTCGGCGGCGGACAGCTGGTCGGCGGGTACGCCGGGAACGGCGCTGGTCACCAGGCAGGCGCCCGCGTCGCCGGAGTGCCAGTCCAGCACCCGTGGCCCCGGAATTCCCTGGTCGCCCAGCCAGGCGATCCGGTCGCGCTCCGCCCCCAGGTCGGCCGCTTCGGCGGCGGCCACGCACTTGGCGTACCGGCCGCCGTCCGCGCTGCGGAAGACACCCGCTCCCGATTCTCCGGTGCCGACGGGAAGCCAGTCTTCCTCGCCGCCGCCCGGCCTCTTCGGCAACAGGCTTCGCGGGCCGGGGGCTTCGCTCATGTCGGCCACCCTATGCGGCGCCCCGGCCCGCCGGGCGCGGACCCGCCCCCGGATCCCTCCGCCCTCGCCCCAGGGCTGTCCCGTTGGTCGGATCCCTCAGCCCTTGCCCCCTGTCGCCGCGTAACTGGCCATGAGATTGCGGTAGTTCGGAATGTGCTCGGCGAGCAGCTTGCCCAGGCCCTCGGTGTCGCGCCGCCAGTCGCGCTGGAGCTCGCAGACGACGCTGAACCAGTTCGTCAGCTGGGCTCCCGCGTTCGCCATGCGGATCAGGGAAGCGTCGCGCACCTGCTCGGTGAAGGTCCCGGAGGCATCGGTCACCACGAAGACCTCGTAACCGGCTTCGAGCGCGGAGAGGACGGGGAAGGCCACGCAGACGTCCGTGACGACGCCGGAGACGATCAGCTGGCGGCGCCCGGTCTGCTCGACCGCCCGGACGAAGTCCTCGTTGTCCCAGGCGTTGATGTTTCCCGGCCGGGGGATGAACGCGGCGTCGGGCAGGATCTCGTGCAGCTCCGCGACCAGCGGGCCGTTGGGGCCGTCCTCGAAGCTCGTGGTCAGCACCGACGGCAGGTCGAAGTACTTGGCGCAGTCCGCGAGCGCGAGGACGTTGTTCTTGAACTGGTCCGGCCCGAAGTCCTGGACGAGGGAGATCAGGCCGGTCTGGTGGTCGATGAAGAGGGCGGCGGCATCGTCGATGGAGAGCCGCTTGTAGGTGGAGCCGTTCTGGGCCGACATGGGGGCATTCAACTCCTGGGGAGGTGGCCGTGCCGCACGACGGCACCGCGCGGCACGGCCACTCACGGTTCGAGGAGCCCGGTCCGGATCGGATCTGTCCCGGGCGCCTGGCGGTCTCGCTCGACGACCAGTAGAGGTCGCCGGTCGGCCCCCTGCAACCGGAGGACCAGCGCTCTCCGCCCCCGCCTGCGCCCACCGGGGCAGGCACCCGCGATCCGCCGTCCCACCTGGGTAAACGCCCCCGGAGCCACCCCGGACGACCGCCCCGAAGCCTCGCCGGACCGGCTACCGCTCGCGGGCCGTGGCCGTGTTGCTCATGTCCGGGTAGCGGTCGCCCGCCACCTGTCCGGCGATCGGTTCGAGCAACGCCAGTTCCTGGTCCGTCAGCGTGATCCGGGTGGCGGCCACGTTCTCCAGCAGACGGCTGCTCCTGCGGGTGCCGGGGATCGGGACGACGGTCAGGCCGTGCACCTGGGCACGCTGCTGCACCCAGGCGAGGGCGATCTGCGCGGGCGTGGCCCCGTGCACCTGGGCGATCTCGCGCACGGGCGCCAGCAGCGCGGCGTTCGCCTTCGCGTTGTTGCCGGTGAAGCGCGGCTGGTACCGGCGGAAGTCGCCGTCCGGCAGGTCCTTGGCCGCGTCCGTGAACGCCCCGGTGAGGAACCCGCGGCCGAGCGGCGAGTACGGCACGAGGGCCACCCCCAGCTCGACGGCGGCGGGCACGGCGCTGCGCTCCGCGTCCCGGCTGAACAGCGACCACTCCGACTGGAGTGCGGCGATCGGGTGCACCGCGTGCGCCTCGCGCAGCTCGGGCCCGGTCACCTCGCTCAGACCGAGGTGCTTGACCTTGCCCTGCCGGACCAGTTCCGCCATCGCTCCGACGGACTCGGCCAGTGGAACGAGGGGATCGCGGCGGTGCATGTAGTAGAGGTCGATGACGTCGGTGCCGAGCCTGCGCAGGCTGTTCTCGACGGCCTGCCGGATGTACACGGGGTCGTTGCGCACGCCCCGGTAGTTCGGGTCGTCGTCCCTCCGCTCGATGGCGAACTTCGTGGCGAGGGTGATCTCGTCCCGGTGCGCCGCGACGAACGGGGCCAGGAACTCCTCGTTGGCGCCGCTCCCGTAGATGTCGGCGGTGTCGAACAGCGTGACGCCCGCCCCCAGCGCCGTCTCCAGCGTCTCACGCGCTGCGACCAGGTCGGTGTCCCCGTAGAACTCACTCATCCCCATGCAGCCGAGTCCCTGCACGCCGACCCGCGGGCCGCCGTTGCCGAGCTCCACCGTGGCGATCTTGTCGTCAGTCATCAGGCACAGGGCCTTTCCGGCGCCCGTCGGGCACCCGCGTAGAAATCGATCTTGTGGTCGAGGACCGCGAGCGTGTCCTGGAGCTCCGCGATCCGCGCCTCCACGTCGCGGCGGGTCGCTTCCAGCAGCTCCTGCCGTTCCTCGAAGGTGTGCTCGCCCTCGCGCAGCAGCTCCGCGTACCGGACCATGTCGGCGACCGGCATCCCGGTCAGTCGCAGCTTGCCGACGAACGCCAGCCAGTCCAGGTCCCGGTTGGTGAACCGGCGCTGCCCGGTGTGCGACCGGTCGACGTGCGTCATCAGCCCGATCCGCTCGTACCAGCGCAGGGTGTGGGCGGTGAGCCCGGTGAAGGCGGCGACCTCGCCGATGGTGTAGCGGTCCTGCCCGTCGGGGCGCGGGTAGGCCTTGGGAGCCGACGCGCAGGCGTCCGTCCTCGTGGAAGTGGTCTCCATCACCGTCATGCCCTCCACGCTAAAACCCTGGAGTGCACTCGAAGCAAGCGCGGACGGGGACGGGTTGCGGCGGCGGTGCGGGCCTGCTCCGGGCCGCCGCGGCCTCCTCCCCGCGTCCCTCGCCGGCACCGGGGACCCACGGTCCCGCGGAGGGTCCGAACGCCTGCCCATTACGCTCGTAGGCATGCAGAGCCTGGCGATGATCGACAACTGGCCCGTCCCCACCGCGGCGGCTGCCGTCGTACGAGCGGACGGCACCGTCGTCGGTGCGCACGGCCCGACCGCGCGCCGCTTCCCGCTCGCCTCGGTCACCAAGCCGATCGCGGCGTACGCGGCGCTCGTGGCGTACGAGGAGGGCGCGGTCGAGCTGGACGAACCGGCCGGGCCCGAGGGGTCGACCGTACGGCACCTGCTCGCGCACACCAGCGGGCTCGCGTTCGACGAGCACCGGACCATGGCCGCGCCCGGCACCCGCCGGCTCTACTCCAACGCGGGCTTCGAGGTGCTGGGCGACCACATAGCCAAGGCCGCCGACATCCCGTTCCCGGACTACGTGCGCGAGGCGGTGCTGGAGCCGCTGGGGATGACGTCGACGACGGTGGGCGGCTCACCCGCGAAGGACGGCGTCTCGACCGTCGACGATCTCGTACGGTTCGCGGCGGAGCTCCAGGCGCCCCGGCTGCTCGACCCGCGCACGGTGCTGGACGCGCAGACCGTGCAGCACCCCGGCCTGAAGGGCGTACTGCCGGGTTACGGGCACCAAAACCCCAACGACTGGGGGCTCGGCTTCGAGATCCGGGCCCACAAGTCGCCGCACTGGACGGGTGGTTCGTCCTCGCCCGCGACCTTCGGGCACTTCGGTCAGTCCGGCACCTTCCTGTGGGTCGACCCGGTCGCGGGCGTGGCGTGCGTCGCCCTCACCGACCGGGCCTTCGGCCCGTGGGCGGTGGACGTGTGGCCGGCGTTCACGGACGCGGTGCTCGCGGAGCTGCGTGCCGGTCGCTGAGGGTCGGGCGGTCTCCGGTGGCGGCGGTCAGCCGGGCCTGCCCCCGCTCGACCCGCCGGGGACCGCGCGCCTCCTGCTCGGCCGGGTTGACGACGACCGTCCCCGCAGCAGGTGGCTGAAACGGCTCATCGGCAAGTCGGATCGCGGAGCACCGGAATAGTCGTGAACAGCTCCCGCTCGTCGATCAGATGACCGACTATCGGTCCATGCGCACACACGATCGACAGGGTGACGCCGCCCGTCCCGCCCGCACGACCACTGCCCCGGTACCGGCGACCGGTCCCGCAGTCGCCACCGCACCGGTCACGGCCGCCCCGTTCGCCGCGTACGGTGACGTACACGGTGTTGCCCACCCGGACTTACCCGGCCCGCCGACCGCCCTCCCGCTCCACGTGCTGCAACGTTCCCTCGGAAACGCCGCCGTGGCGCAGATGCTGGAGGTGCGGCGCCGTGCCCGGGAGGGAGCGGCCGGGGAACAGGAGCCCGCCGCGGTGCAGCGCTCATCGGTGCCGGACGTGCTGCGCTCGCCCGGGAAGCCGCTGGCCGGGGCGGTCCGCGCGGACATGGAGGCGCGGCTGGGCGCCGACTTCTCGGACGTACGGCTGCACACCGGCGCCGCCGCACAACGCTCCGCGGCGGAGGTCGGCGCCCGCGCGTACACCTCCGGCAGCCATGTCGTCCTCGGTGCCGGAGGCGCCGACCGGCACACCCTGGCCCATGAGCTGACCCATGTGATCCAGCAGCGCCAGGGGCCGGTCCTGGGCACCGACAACGGCTCCGGGCTCAGCGTCTCCGACCCGTCGGACCGCTTCGAGCGCGCCGCGGAGGCCAATGCCCGACGGGTCCTGTCCGGCCCCGCCCCCGCCGTGGAGACGGCCCCCGAGGAGACGGCTCACGTACAGACGGCGCCCGTGCAGACGGCGCCCGTGCAGCGGGTACCTGCCCGGCCGCACGCCCACGGGCAGGTCGCCGTGCAGCGCGCCGAGGGCGGCGAAGCCCTCTTCGACCACGCGCAGTACTACGCGAAGGCCGGATGGCAGGACTCGGCCGAGGAGTTCGAGAAGCGGCTCGGCGCGTACGCCTTCCGTGACGGTCGGGCGCTCGCCGCCGCCCGGGCGACCGTGGCACGGCTCAAGAAGCTGCTCATCGCCTACGCCCGCACGGCGCACAAGTCCACGGCCCTGGCCAACAAGTCGTTCTTCCTCAGCGACAAGACCAGTGGCGGCCAGGTGGGCGAGAGCATGACCACCGACCAGATCAACGCCTTCTTCTCCCATGACGGCAACGTCCGTGAGCTGATGACGGCCCTGTACAACGCCGCGTACTACAACACGACGGCCCCGGACGGGGGCGCGAGCAAGCTGTCGCTCAAGGAGATCCTGAACGGCATCATCGGGCCCACTCCGCAACTGGCGTCCACGCTCGGCATGAACGAGGAGGAGCTGAAGAAGCACTCGGCGTTCCTCAACAGCCCGACCCGGGCCCTGATGGAGGCGGCGGCGAACGTCAAGGGCAAGGGCTACAACTACGCCAAGGACCCGTACGCGTTGGGCAACATCCTGGCGCAGTCGGAGTCGGAGACCTTCGCCGGCGACACCCTGGAAATGATCAACAGCCAGGCTCCCCGGCAGAAGCGCGACGACGCCGACCGGGACGCCCACCGCAAGACCCCCCGCGACTACGAGGACCGGGGCGCACCGCTCAGCACCCGCGAGCTGGAGTTCGCGGGCAAGCCGGGACCGGACGACAAACTCCCCTGGATCGAGGGCACCGCCTACTACGAGATCAACCAGGCGTCGAGTTGGGCCAAGTCGAGCGCCGCGCGCGGCATCCCGGTCGTCGCGGGCATGTCGGGCACCACGACCCGGATGATCAAGACCTTCCAGTGGATGGATGTGCCCGGGGTGGACGCCTTCGACTACCGGATGGCCGTGATGGGCTGGATGCTGCCGTCCTGGGACCACTCGCTCTACGAGATCCTGCGCGGTTCCTGGGCGGCCGGGGTCAAGGGCCCCAAGGAGTCGGTGCTGCGGGCCGAGAAGGGCGCCGCGCTGATGTACCAGAACATCGCGCCGTTCACGGAGGAGGAGCTGCGCCAGCACGTGTGCGTCGGCGGACACTTCCCGCACGAGCTGATGTACGTCACCGAGGCCGGCAAGCCCCGGGAGGTGGACCCGGCGGCCGGCGGCTTCATGGAACCGGGCGTGAACGCGGCCCGGGACGCCCAGCAGAAGTACCGGACCTTCGACGAGGCCGACACCCACCCCGATCCGCGCATCGACCAGTGGAAGCTGGACAACGGCGTCACCTCCGTCAAGGACGTCACCAAGACGTTCAAGCCCGCCCACGCCACGGCCCTGATGACGTACACCGGCGGGGCGCACGCGATGATCAACGCGGCGGTGCGCAGCCGGCTGCTGCCCGAGGGGTACGCGCCCTACGGCACCGCCGGGCTGCTCGCGTCCGGCGCCGAGTCGTTCTCCCTCGCGCAGATCAAGAGCAAGCTGCGGTGGGCCGTCACGGATCCGGACGAGAACGTGCCGACGGTCACCGAGGACCCGGTGATCGCGCCGCAGCTCGCGGCGGCGCAGGGCACGGACGCGGCTGCCAAGAAGGCGGCGATGGCCGTCATCGACGCGCGGATCGATGTCATCGCGCCGCCGCTCTTCGAGGAGTTGAAGGCGCACGCCGACATGACGATGGAGGCCCTGAACCGGCTGCCGCCCGTCACCGGCACGGTCTACCGGGGCGACTGGAACATCGGCGGCGACGGAGCGGTCACCCAGCTCGGCAAGTACGCGGCGGTCAACTACCGTCCGGGAACCATCTTCACGACCTCCTTCGACAGCACCAGCAGGGAGGCGGACGTGGGGATGGACTTCATGCGCGACCAGCGGGTGGACGGTGCGGCGCGCCACCGGATCTTCCTCGAACTGACCCTCACCGGCAAGTACGGCCGCGACATCGACCCGTTCCATCAGTACCAGGGATCCGAGGCCGAGGTCCTGCTCATGCCGGGCGCGCGCTTCAAGGTCACCAGCAGCGAGTGGAAGCACGACCCCGGCCACCAGAGGGACCGGGGCGGCAGCGACTGGTACGAGCACGTCAAGGCGACGGAGGTGTGAGCACCGAAGCGGTCGCCTTCGCCGCACGCACGGAAAGGCACTCGAACCAGACCGTCTTCCCCGCGCCGTCGCGGCGCGATTCCGCGCCCCAGCGGTCGGTGACGGCGTCGACGAGGACCATCCCCCGCCCGTCCTCGGCAAGCGCCTCACCGACCGTCACGCACGGCAGTTCGGCGCAGCCGTCCGCGACCTCGACGCGCACGCCCCCGGCCGGGAGCAGGAAGAAGAACGTCTGGCAGCGGCGGCCGGGCACATGCCGTACGACGTTGGCGATCAGCTCGGTGAGCGCCAACTCCGCCGCGTCGGCCACATCGAGGAACCCCCAGTTGGTGAGGTACAGACGCAGGATGTGGCGCAGATGCCGGGCCGAGTGCTCGCTCATCGCGAACTCGGCACGGTAGGTCGGCTCCAGCGGGTCCCCGGTTCGGGGGTCAGTTGCGTGATTCACATCACCAGAGTGCAGTGGCGTGACTACGGTCGGCCACGTACCGAAACGAACGCCGCGAGGCGTTGAACGCCGGAGGTGCCGCTCGCCGTGGCGAACATCCAGAAACTCGACCCCTGCGCTTCCCCGTTGGACTACTACGGCTCGGAGTTGCGCCGCCTGAGAGAGGCCAACAACCTCAAGCAGGGACAGCTCGGCGACATCATCTTCTGTACGGGGTCGCTGATCGGCCAGATCGAGACGACGAAGAAGGTCCCCACCCGCGACTTCTCGGAGCGGGTGGACGCGGCCCTCGGCACGGACGGGGTGTTCTCCCGGCTGATCGGGCTGGTCCTGCGCAGCCAACTGCCCACCTGGTTCCAGCCGTACGCCGAGATGGAGTCGTGTGCCGCGTACATCTCCACCTACCAGGCGCAGTTGGTGTACGGGCTGTTGCAGACGGGCGACTACGCGCGGGCCGTCCTGGCCACCGGCATGCCGAACGACCTCGACAACCAGGTGGCGGCCCGACTGGAGCGCCAACGCATCCTGGAGCGTGAACGGCCGCCGCTCACCTGGGCCGTGCTCGACGAGGCCGTACTGCACCGGCCGATAGGAGGTCGTGAGGTGATGCGGAGGCAACTCCATCGGTTGTTGGAATTCAGCAGCCACCGCTGGATGCGGATTCAGGTGCTTCCCTTCGCGGCCGGTGAACACGCAAGCCTCGCTGGTTCGTTCACCACGATGCGGTTCGACGACAATCCCGACATCGTCTACACGGAGGACGTCATCTCCGGTCATATGACCGCCAGCCCGGACACCATCAGGGAGGCCGCGCTCCGTTACGCTCACTTGCAGGCCGCAGCCCTCTCCGTCGAGGATTCGGCGGCCCTGATCACCCGTGTGATGGAGGAGCGTTATGCAGACCCGGCCTGATCTGAAGAACGCGCGGTGGCGCAAGTCCAGCTACAGCGGAAACACCGGTGGCGAATGCGTCGAGTGCACCGTCGTGGGCGGCGCGTCCTGGCGCAAGTCCAGCTACAGCGGCACGAGCGGTGGTGACTGCGTGGAGGTGGCCGACGGCCTCCCCTGCGCCGTGCCCGTCCGCGACAGCAAGAACCCCGACGGCCCCGTCCTCACCATCGGGGCTGCTGCCTGGCAGCGCTTCGTCGACGGACTCCGCTGACCGCGTCGCAAGCGCTGGACGGAAGGGGGCTCGGGTGATCAATGGTCACCCGAGCCCCTTTTCTCGCAAGGGCAGTGAGTGCGTGAGCCTTTCCATCTTGATCACGTGGCGAGTTCGAGGGCGACGACGGCACGGACGACGACGGTGATCCGGGTGGTGCTGCAGGGCGCGGCCGGACAGATCGACACCGGACGGGAGGGCAAGCACGCGAAAGCTCCTGACTGACTGGTGATCTTGGTCGTGAACCGTCTACCAGGAGCTTTCTTGATGCCCGCTGCGGGGGCTCCAGTCCAACCACCCGTCAGCGTGGAAACAGATCAATGTTCGCCCGGCCGCGGCCATTACCAGGGGGCGCACCATGACATCTGTGGTCGTAAATGTCTCCGGCGAACATGAAAACGCCCCGGAAGGCGCGGCAATTATGGCACTTGGTTGCCCGCGTCCCGAGAGGCTGAAAACAGCTGGATACCTGAACCGTTCCCCGGACTCCTGTGGAGTCTGGCTCTACGATGGCGCCAAAGTCACGTTGAGGCAGGGAGATTGACGGTGAGTGAGGATCCTGGAACGGTCGCAGTGACAGCGGGCGTCAATGCTCTTGTCGCACTTGTCAGCGGCCTGCCTTGGTCGGAGATGGGCGGCCGCATCAGAGGAGTGCTCAGCCGTCGTGGACGTGACGTTCAACCTGCTCTCGCGCAGGCTCTGGACGAGGACCGGGACGGGGACGACCGGGCGCACCGGCTGGTCGGCGAACTGAGGCAGTTGCAGGCTGACGATCTGACCGCCGTGGTGGACGAGTTGGAATCCCTGAGGCATCAAACGACGATCAACGTCAGCGGTGGCAACAACGCCATCAACAGCGGTTCCGGTGACCAAAATGTCACGTTCGGCTGATCGCGAGAAGGGGGAGGACGCCCCGTCCCGGCATCGGACGCAGATTGAGGCGAAGAGCGGGAGTAACGCCTTCAATACTGGCTCAGGGGACCAGTATGTAAAATTCGGCGGCGTGTGGGCGCAGGCGGTGGCGCTGATAGCGGGGGTGGCCGGAGCCTCAGTCGCGATTGCCATGGCGCCTGAGGCGTCCGACACCCAGTACGCTCTGTACTGCGCGCTAGTGATCTTCTGCGCGACGACTTCCGTGGTATGTCTCTGGTTTTCCTGTGACGGGATCAGAAAGAAACTCACTACGTTTACCGCACTGGTGGCGATTGCTGTTGCAGGAACCGCGCTCGCAACAGGTTCGTACAAGCTGTTGGCCGACCACGGTGACGTAGCGTTGCACATCCCCATTCGGAGTGACGGCCCGATGGAGAACAAGGAAGAGGTCCTCGTGGCCTTCAAGGCTCCCTCTCCCCGGTCACACCTCAGGGTGAAGATGTTCATCGAGGATGAAATTCGCGGATTGACCTGCCACGCTCACTCGGCGGTCTCCCTTATGCCGGTGGTGAACGGTGAGGAGCTAAAAGGCGAAATGGTCACGTTGGTGGACGGGCAGACAGGTGAAATCCCTCTCCCCGGCAAGCCCAAAAGCGTCGAGCTGCGAGCTGTGGTCGATACGTCGGACGGTGGGGCGGGATGCCAGGTGAACCTACGTTTCGAATCTGCTGTGCTGCACGACGATGAATGGTGGTTGCTGTGACGAGCAAGCTGTCGCGGGTGACTCTGGCGTGCTGCGGGTCACTTCTCCTCGCAACATCGACCGGCTGCGGCTCGGACGAGTGGCCGCAGGGAAAGAAGGTCCGTGTCTCGGTGAAGGCGGATCAGCCTGGGACCGGCTATCAGGAAGGGAAGTATGGGGCGCGCACAGGCTTCGACATCGACATCGCGGGCGTAGCGGCCAAAGCGCTGGGCAAGGAACCCGACTTCAGTAATGTGGCGTCCGACAAGCGGGATGTGGTTATCGGTGAGGGTGACGCCGATCTGGTCGTTGCTACGTTCTCGATCAACGACGACCGCTTGTCGGGAAAGGATGGGCCCGCTGTTGATTTTGTGGGCCCCTATGCCAAGACCTCCTCGTCCATCCTTGTGCGCGAGGAGGACTACTCCAATGTCCAGAAAACGGCCGATTTGGAGGGGAGAAGGGTCTGTACGTGGCCTGGGACGACCTCGGGTGTCGTGGCATCCGAAAATCTTCCCAGACACGAATCGGTCGAGGGAACTGATGCCGGGGACTGTGTGAGCAAACTGGATCAAGGGGACGTGGATGCCGTATTTACGGACGCCTTGCTGCTCCACGGATTCACGAAGATGTATCCAAATCTGCACGTTGTAGATTTGGATTCTGGGAATTTCCAGTACTACGGAATTGCCATGCCTAAAGGGCACCGGGACGTATGTGAAAAAATCAAGACAGAGCTCGAGAAATATGTGGGATCGCACGATTGGGCTCAGGCATTCAGGGAATCACTGCCTGGCGACCCGGTGACTTATCAACCTGCTCCTGGGGACATCGATAAATATTCGTGCAGGGACAAGGTCGGGCGTTCATAGTGAGGCTTCTCCATCATCGGTCCGAACCGGCCAGATACAGGGCGGGGACGGCCTGGACGAGGGCGGTGACTCGGGTGGTGGAGCACCGTAGCTTGCGGAGGAGTCGCCAGGGCTGGGGGGGTGGCCATGGCCTGCCCGACGAGTGCGCGGATCTTCGCGTGGGACCGGTTCACCGCTTTTTGACCGGTGGAAGGGGGCTCCCACCGTCCCCAGCACGGGATGCGAACCGTGCCGCCGGCGCCCCGGTAGCCCTTGTCGGCCCGGCACTTGACATCGGCCTCGCCTCATACAGCCCCCGTTTTCTCGCGCATACACACGGGGGCCGGGCCGCTCAGGCCGGCAGCTCCCAGATCAGCACCTCGGCCGGTCCTTCCTCGGCCGGGCCCGTCGCCGTCAGTTCCAGACCCGTCTCGCCCGTGATCCGCGCCGCGTCGCCGGGGCGCAGCGTCTCGCCGCCGATCCGGACCGTGCCGTTCACCACGTGGACGTACACCCGTGGCGCGTCCGGGACCGGCGTGCGCTCGCCAGGGGCGGGTCGGCGCACGTGCAGCACGGCGCCCGCGGCCGGGAGGGCGTACGGGGTGTCGGCGGCGAGCTCCGGGACGGAGGTGTACGCGGGGTCGCCGCCCGGTTCCAGCGGGGTCAGCCACATCTGGATGAACGTCAGCGGTCCGGGGCCGTCGTTGCGTTCGACGTGGCGGACGCCCGCCGCGGCGCTCAGGTGCTGGAGGCCGCCGGGCCGTACCACCGTGGCGCGGCCGGTCGAGTCGCGGTGGGTCAGTTCGCCCTCGACGACCCAGGTGACGATCTCCGTATGGCTGTGCGGGTGTTCGTCGAAGCCCGCACCGGGGGCCAGCCGTTCCTCGTTGCAGGCCACGACCGGGCCGAAGCGCAGGTTGTCGGGGTCGTAGAAGGTGCCGAAGGAGAAGGCGTGCCGTGTGTCGATGCCGACCGCCTCGTCCCCGCCCCGGAACCGGTCCTCGGAACGCTGTACGGAGATCACCCGCCCACGGTAGCCCGCCGCTAGGGGATCGCGGACCGCGTCCGCCGCGCGGACCTGCGGCCCCCGCGGTCCCGCCGGTTCGACCCGCCGCCGCCCCGGCCCTCCGAGCACGTGGCCGGATAAGGCAGTCTTGTGTGCGTGTCCCGACCCGATCCTGAGCAGCCCGCTGCGCACGACGCCCACCTGCACGCCGCGACCCTGAAGCGGCTGGAGCAGTCCTCCGGCCGCCTGGCCGCCAACGCGATCGCCCGCATGGACGAGACGCTGCCGTGGTACCGGGCGATGCCCCCGGAGAACCGGTCCTGGATCGGCCTGGTGGCCCAGGCCGGGATCGCGGCGTTCACCGAGTGGTTCCGGCATCCGGAGACCCCGCAGGCGATCTCCACCGATGTGTTCGGCACCGCGCCGCGCGAGCTGACCCGGGCGATCACCCTGCGGCAGACCGTCGAGATGGTGCGCACCACGATCGAGGTCATGGAGGCCGCGATCGAGGAGGTCGCCGCGCCCGGTGACGAGTCGGCGCTGCGCGAGGCGCTGCTCGTGTACGCGCGGGAGATCGCCTTCGCCACCGCCCAGGTGTACGCGCAGGCCGCGGAGGCCCGGGGCGCCTGGGACGCGCGGCTGGAATCGCTCGTCGTGAACGCGGTGCTGTCCGGCGAGGCCGACGAGGGCGCCGTATCGCGTGCCGCGGCACTCGGCTGGAACTCGCCGGAGCACGTCTGCGTGGTCCTCGGCACGGCCCCGGACGGTGACAGCGAGCTGACCGTGGAGGCGATCCGGCGGGCCGCCCGGCACGCCAAGCTCCAGGTCCTGACCGGGGTGCTGGGCAACCGCCTGGTGGTCATCGCGGGCGGCAGCGACAACCCGTTGCAGGTCGCGAAGGCGCTGATCGGGCCGTACGCGGCGGGACCGGTCGTCGCCGGTCCGGTGGTCCCCGACCTGCTGGCGGCCACCCGGTCCGCGCAGGCGGCGGCGGCCGGTCTGAAGGCGTGCCGGGCCTGGCAGGACGCGCCGCGCCCGGTGCTCGCCGACGATCTGCTGCCGGAGCGCGCGATGGCGGGCGACCCCGCCGCGCGGGACCAACTGGTGGAGGAGATCTACAGACCGCTGGAGGAAGCGGGGTCCGCCCTGCTGGAGACGCTGAGTGTGTATCTGGAGCAGGCGAGCAGTCTGGAGGGCGCGGCACGCATGCTGTTCGTCCACCCCAACACCGTGCGCTACCGGCTCCGACGTGTGACTGACGTCACCGGATGGTCGCCGTCGGATGTCCGCTCGGCGTTCACTCTGCGAATCGCCCTGATCCTGGGGCGCCTGGCCGCTGGGGATACGCAGACCTAGACTTTTGTCGAACGTCAACAATTCCCCCTACGGTTCTTCGTCCCTGTCCTCACGGGCGCGGCGAACCGTTCACAAGAGAGAGTGTGAGGGTGCTCGTACTCGTCGCTCCCGGCCAAGGCGCTCAGACGCCCGGCTTCCTGACTCCCTGGCTCGATCTCCCCGGCGCCGCCGACCGCATCGCGGCCTGGTCCGAGGCCATCGGGCTCGACCTCGTCCACTACGGCACGAAGGCCGACGCGGAGGAGATCCGCGACACCGCGGTGGCGCAGCCGCTGCTGGTCGCCGCCGGTCTGCTCTCCGCCGCCGCGCTCGACGCCTCGCCCGACATCGTCGCTGGTCACAGCGTGGGTGAGATCACCGCCGCAGCCCTCGCCGGGGTCATCGGCGACGAGGCCGCGCTCCGTCTCGTACGGGCCCGCGGACTCGCCATGGCCGACGCCGCCGCGATCACCGAGACCGGTATGGCGGCGCTGCTCGGCGGCGAGCCGGAGGTCACGGTCCCGCACCTGGAGAAGCTCGGGCTGACCGCGGCGAACGTCAACGGGGGCGGCCAGATCGTCGCCGCCGGCACCGCGGAGCAGCTGGCCGCGCTGGCCGAGGACAAGCCGGAGGGGGTGCGCCGGGTGGTGCCGCTCAAGGTCGCCGGTGCCTTCCACACGCGCCACATGGCTCCCGCCGTGGAGCGGCTGCGCGAGGCGTCGCTGGAGCTGAAGATCAGCGATCCGACCGTGACGTACGTGTCGAACGCCGACGGCAGGTCCGTGGCGACCGGCGACGAGGTCGTCTCCCGACTGGTCGGCCAGGTCGCGAACCCGGTCCGCTGGGACCTGTGCATGGAGACCTTCAGGGAGATGGGCGTCACGGCGCTCATCGAGGCGTGCCCCGGCGGCACACTCACGGGTCTCGCCAAGCGCGCCCTGCCCGGTGTGCAGACGCTCGCGCTGAAGACCCCCGACGACCTCGAAGCGGCTCGCGCGCTCCTCATCGAGCACGCGGGCGCCTAAGGAGCCCGAGAGCATGTCGAAGATCAAGCCCGCCCAGGGCGCTCCGTACGCGCGGATCATGGGCGTCGGCGGCTACCGTCCGACCCGTGTCGTGCCCAACGAGGTGATCCTCGAGAAGATCGACTCGTCCGACGAGTGGATCCGCTCGCGTTCCGGCATCGTCACCCGCCACTGGGCGAACGACGAGGAGACCGTCTCCGCGATGTCCGTGGAGGCGGCCGGGAAGGCCCTCGCGGACGCCGGGATCAGCCCGGACCAGGTCGGTGCCGTGGTCGTCTCCACCGTCTCGCACTTCGCGCAGACGCCCGCGATCGCGACCGAGATCGCCGACAGGCTGGGCACCGACAAGGCTGCCGCGTTCGACATCTCGGCGGGCTGCGCCGGCTTCGGCTACGGCCTGACGCTCGCCAAGGGCATGGTCGTCGAGGGCTCGGCGGAGTACGTCGTCGTCATCGGCGTGGAGCGGCTGAGCGACCTGACCGACCTGGAGGACCGGGCGACGGCCTTCCTGTTCGGTGACGGCGCGGGCGCCGTCGTCGTCGGCCCGTCCGAGGAGCCCGCGATCGGCCCGACCGTGTGGGGCTCCGAGGGCGACAAGGCCGGTACGATCAAGCAGACCGTGCCGTGGGACAAGTTCCACGGCGGTGACGTCTCCCAGCTGCCGCTCGACTCCCAGGGCAACGTCAAGTTCCCGGCCATCACGCAGGAGGGCCAGGCGGTCTTCCGCTGGGCCGTCTTCGAGATGGCGAAGGTCGCCCAGCAGGCGCTGGACGCGGCCGGGATCAGCCCGGGAGACCTGGACGTCTTCATTCCGCACCAGGCCAACATGCGGATCATCGACTCGATGGTGAAGACCCTCAAACTGCCGGAGCACGTCACGGTCGCCCGTGACGTGGAGACCACCGGCAACACGTCCGCCGCCTCGATTCCGCTCGCGATGGAGCGGCTTCTGGCGACCGGTCAGGCCAAGAGCGGCGACACCGCGCTCATCATCGGCTTCGGGGCGGGTCTCGTGTACGCCGCGACGGTCGTTACCCTCCCCTAGACACACCAGGCCATTCGGCCCGGACGTCCGAACCCTGCAGAAACATGTGAAGGAGCGCCAACATGGCCGCCACCCAGGAAGAGATCGTCAAGGGTCTCGCCGAGATCGTCAACGAGATCGCCGGTATCCCGGTCGAGGACGTCCAGCTGGACAAGTCCTTCACCGATGACCTGGACGTCGACTCGCTGTCCATGGTCGAGGTCGTCGTCGCCGCCGAGGAGCGCTTCGACGTGAAGATCCCCGACGAGGACGTCAAGAACCTCAAGACGGTCGGTGACGCTGCCGACTACATCCTCAAGCACCAGGGCTGACAGCCCGGCACCTGTGTCGCCACCCGGCGGTGGCGCCGCTGATTCACGACCCTCTACACGTGGAGAAGATTTTCCAGTGAGCTCGACCAATCGCACCGTGGTCGTCACCGGTATCGGCGCAACCACTCCGCTGGGTGGCGACTCGGCGTCGACCTGGGAAGGTCTGATGGCCGGTCGTTCCGGCGTCAAGCCTCTTGAGGGCGAACGTTTCGCTGAACTGCCCGTCCGGATCGCGGCCGTCGCGGCCGTCGACCCGGGCGACGTCCTGCCCCGCCCGCTCGCCCGCAAGCTGGACCGCTCGGCGCAGTTCGCGCTGATCGCGGCCCGCGAGGCATGGGCGGACGCCGGCTTCACCGGCAAGGCCGGTGAGGACGGCTCGCTCCGGCCCGAACGGCTGGGCGCGGTCATCGCCTCCGGCATCGGCGGCGTGACCACCCTGCTCGACCAGTACGACGTGCTGAAGGACAAGGGCGTACGCCGCGTCTCCCCGCACACCGTGCCCATGCTCATGCCGAACGGCCCGGCGGCCAACGTCGGCCTGGAGATCAACGCCCAGGCCGGTGTGCACACGCCGGTCTCCGCCTGCGCCTCCGGCGCCGAGGCGGTCGGGTACGCCATCGAGATGATCCGTACCGGCCGTGCCGACGTGGTCGTCGCCGGTGGCACCGAGGCGGCGATCCACCCGCTGCCGATCGCCGCGTTCGCCAACATGATGGCGATGTCCAAGAACAACGACGAGCCGCAGAAGGCGTCGCGTCCGTACGACACCGGCCGTGACGGCTTCGTGCTCGGCGAGGGTGCCGGCGTCGTCGTCCTGGAGTCCGCGGAGCACGCCGCGGCGCGCGGCGCCAAGGTCTACTGCGAGGTGCTGGGCCAGGGCCTGTCCGCGGACGCCCACCACATCGCGCAGCCCGAGCCGAGCGGTCGCGGCATCGCCGCCGCGCTGCAGAACCTGCTGGACCAGTCGGACCTCAAGCCGTCCGAGGTCGTGCACCTCAACGCGCACGCCACGTCGACGCCGCAGGGCGACATCGCGGAGCTGAAGGCGCTGCGCAAGATCCTCGGCGACGACCTCGACCATGTCGCGATCTCCGCGACGAAGTCGATGACCGGTCACCTCCTCGGTGGCGCGGGCGGTGTCGAGACCGTGGCCACGGTCCTGGCGCTGCACCACCGCACGGCTCCCCCGACGATCAACGTGGACCACCTCGACGAGGAGGTGGAGGCGGACATCGTGCGCGACGAGCCGCGACCGCTGCCCGAGGGGTCCATCGCCGCGATCAACAACTCGTTCGGGTTCGGCGGCCACAACGTCGTCCTGGCGTTCCGCAGCGTCTGACCCGCGACGATGTCCGGCCCCGGCCGGGACATACGACGAAGCCCGCCTCCCTCTGTGGAAGGCGGGCTCTCGCGTTGTACGGGTGACCCGAGTTGTAAGGGTGCCGAGGGAACGCACCGTCACGGACTTCCGGAGGGGCCCCTCCACGGGTGTGCGGAGGGGCCGTCCTGTCAGGGGCGTCCGGAGCGGCCGTCCCGCCACGGGCGTCCGGAGGAACCGCCTCCGGATCGCCCGGCCGTCACACCACCTGGTGCAGCCACCGCACCGGTGCGCCCTCGCCCGCGTGCCGGAAGGGTTCCAGCTCGTCGTCCCACGGCTTGCCGAGCAGCTTGGCGATCTCCTCCCGCAGATCGCTCTCGCCCTGCATGGACCGCGCCAGCGCCGCGCGCAGCCGGTCCTCGGGCACCAGGATGTCGCCGTGCATGCCGGTGACGGCGTGGAAGATGCCCAGTTCGGGCGTGGAGCTGTAGCGCTCGCCCTCGGTCTTGGGGCTCGGCTCCGCCGTCACCTCGAAGCGCAGCATGTCCCAGCCGCGCAACGCGGAGGCCAGCTTCGACGCGGTGCCCGGCCGGGCCTGCCAGGAGAACTCGGACCGCCAGGTGCCGGGCGCGGCCGGTTGCCGGACCCAGTCCAGCTGCACGCGTACACCGAGGACACCGGCCACCGCCCATTCGACATGGGGACAGAGCGCGCGCGGTGCGGAGTGAACGTACAGGACTCCACGTGTCGTCACCGGGACCTCCAGTGTGGGACGAAGTTCGCCTTCCCCAGCGGCCTCGCGCCCGTACCGTCGCTTCTCGGCCGGATCCCGAGGTTGTCATCAGTAAACAGCATCGGGGTGAATCTCCTGAAAAGGGACAGTATGTGACGTGATGTGATTTACGGAAAGCCACCCGAGTGGAGCCGGGCGTGGGAACGCGCCGCTGGTTCGACGAGGAAAAGCTACCGCGACACGACGCCCGGGGTGTGACGTACGGTCGGTCCGGGCACATCATTCGCCCGGCCTTCGTCCCGCGGGGCACCCGGGCCCGCCACCCGGTGCCACCAGGGAATGCCGGGGGCACGACCGAGGGGACCACAGCATGCAGGACCGTTCCGCCCGTCGCCGCCCGCGGATCGCGACCGCCGTCCTGGCGGCGGTCGCGGTGCTGGGCTCCGCCGTGCTGTCGGGCTGCGACTCCGACGGGGACGGCACGGCGGAGGGGGCGGCGGCCGGGAAGCGGAAGCCGCCGGCGGCCGGTCCGGTCTGGGACCGCAGCCCGAAGTCGCTGGCCGCCGTCGGGGATTCCATCACGCGCGGCTTCGACGCCTGTTCGGTGCTGACGGACTGTCCGGAGGTCTCCTGGGCCACCGGCACGGACAACATGGTGCGCAGTCTCGCGGTGCGGCTGCTCGGTGAGCCGGAGGCCGCCGCGCGCAGTTGGAACCACGCCCGGACGGGGGCCAGGATCGCGGAGCTGCCGGAGCAGATGGCGCTGGCCGCGAAGGAGAAGCCGGAGCTGGTGACGGTGATGATCGGCGCCAACGACGCCTGCCGGGACTCGGTCCGGTACATGACGCCGGTGGCCGATTTTCGTTCTTCTTTCGAGACGGCGATGCGCCAGTTGCGCGCCGGGGCGCCCAAGGCGCAGGTGTATGTGTCGAGCGTGCCGGATCTCATGCGGCTCTGGTCGACGGGGCGGGACAAGGATCTGGTCAAGCGGATCTGGAGCCTGGGGGTCTGCCGGTCGATGCTGAGCGACCCGGACGACATGGGCGCGGAGGCCGTGGCCAGGCGGGCCTCGGTGCAGAAGCGCGTCGTGGCGTACAACGAGGTGCTGCGGGACGTCTGCGCGAAGGACACGCGGTGCCGCCACGACGGCGGGGCGGTCTTCGCGTACCCGTTCACCGGGGCGCAGCTGAGCCAGTGGGACTGGTTCCATCCCGGGCGCGACGGGCAGGCCCGGCTGGCGGAGATCGCGTACCGGAACGTCACGGCGGAGCGGCCCCCGGCCTGAGCCCGGCGGAGGGGGCGGGGCCGGACAGGTGCTCGGGAGGGTGTGCGGGACGGGCACGTGCGCCGGGCGGGCGCGCGGGCGGCGGTCCTCGCGCCGGGCCCTCTAAGAGCCTGTCGGGTGACCTTCGATCGGAAAGCGGACGCGGCATGGTGCGTGCGATTCCAAGGCGCCGGGATGTCTTCGGATGGGGTCTCCCCTGCTCCTTGAGAGCTTGGGGAAGGAGCTACGAGGGCATTCCGGCAACGCCGGAAGCGTGCGTGCCAGGGCGTGGCCGCCCGGTCAGAGGTCACCCGACAGGCTCTAAGGTTGGCGATCATGGACACGAGTTCGGGCACGGTGGTCCGTGCGGAGGAGTTCGGCACCTTGGCGGACGGCGCCGTCGTGCACCGCTGGACGCTGGAGCGGGACGGCACGCGGGTACGCGTGCTGACGTACGGCGGCATCGTGCAGTCGGTGGAGGTGCCCGACCGGGACGGGGTGCGGGCGGAGGTGGCGCTCGGGCTGCCGGATCCCGCCGGGTACGAGGCGTTCCCCGGTCCGTACATGGGCGCGCTGGTCGGGCGGTACGCGAACCGGATCGGCGGGGCGTGTTTCGAACTGGACGGGCGCACGCACCGGCTCACGCGCAACGAGGGGCGCAATCATGTGCACGGCGGCGCCAGGGGCTTCGACAAGCGCGTGTGGCGGGCGTGGGAGGTCTCCGAGGGTGTGGAGCTCTCCCTGGTCTCGGCGGACGGCGAGGAGGGCTTCCCGGGGCGCCTGACGGTCTCGGCGGCTTACACCCTGGACGAGGGCGGGGCGCTGCGGATCACGTACCGGGCGACGACGGACGCCCCGACCGTGCTGAACCTGACGAATCACACGTACTGGAACCTCGCGGGCGTCGGCCCGGCCGCGGTCGCGGAGGCGGGCACGGACGCCGAGGCCGGCGGCGCCGGGAGCGGCGACGCGCTGGGACAGGTGCTGCGGATCGCGGCCGGGCGGATCACGCCCGTGGACGGCGAGTCGCTGCCGACGGGCGAGTTCCTGCCGGTGGACGGGACGCGGTTCGACTTCCGCGAGCCGAAGACGCTCGGGCCCGGCTACGACCACAACTTCGTGCTGGACGAACCCGGCGCGGGTCCGGCGGCCGAGCTGTACGCCCCGGGGTCGGGCCGCTTCCTGACCGTCACCACGACGGAGCCGGGGCTCCAGCTGTACACGGCCGACCACTTCGACGGGCGGCCGTTCGGGCCGTGCGCCGGGATCGCGCTGGAGACGCAGCACTTCCCGGACTCCCCGAACCGGCCCGGGTTCCCGAGCACGGTGCTGCGGCCCGGCGAGGAGTTCGTGTCGACGACGGTGTACGGGTTCGGAGTGCGCTGAGAGCCTGTCGGCTGGCCCTGGGCCCCGCAGCGGGGCCGGGTACCGCTCCGGGGCCACTCCTCGCGCGGACGGGAGCGGTCCTGCGGGCCCGCGCACCGGGACCGCGGAGCGCGGGCGCGCCGGAACGGGTTCCGCTACGCGTCGATGTCCACGGCGGCCGTCAGGCGTACGTCGTCGAGGGAGTGGGCCGCCCGCACCTCGTACCTGCCGGGGACGAAGTGCCAGTCGTACGCCTCCTCGTCCCAGATCTCGTACGCGCGCCGGTCGACCGGGATCACCACCTCGACCGACTCGCCCGGCGCGGCCTCGGCGCGTGCGAAACCGGCGAGCCGGCGGGCGGGGCGGTCGGCGGTGCGGCGGTGCGGGGCGACGTAGACCTGGACGGTCTCGGCGCCGGGGCGGGTGCCGGTGTTGCGGAGGCGGACGGTGACGCGCTCCGGGGCGGCCGTCAGGCCCTCGTACTCCCAGGTGGTGTAGCCGAGCCCGTGGCCGAACGGGTACGCGGGCGCGGTCCCGGCCCGGTCCCAGGCCCGGTAGCCGACGAAGACGCCCTCGTCGTAGTGGAGTTCGCCGTCGGTGGGGGTGGTGTTCGAGACCGGGACGTCGGCGAGCGCGACGGGCCAGGTGGTGGGCAGGCGCCCGCCCGGCTCCTCGGCGCCGAGCAGCACGTCGGCCAGGGCGTGGCCGGCCTCCTGGCCGGGGAACCAGCCGAGCAGCACCGCGGCGACCTCGTCGCGCCACGGGAGCTCGACCGGGGAACCCGAGTTGACGATCACGACCGTGTGCGGGTTGACCGCGGCCAAGGCCCTGACCAGGTCGTCCTGGTGGCCGGGGAGCTTCAGGGAGGTGCGGTCGAAGCCCTCGGACTCGACGCGTTCGGTGGTGCCGACGACGACGACCGCCGCGTCCGCCGTTCGGGCCGCCTCGACGGCCTCGGCGATCAGTTCGGCCGGTTCGCGGCGCGGGCCGAGGTGGCAGAAGGAGAACGAGACGCCGGGGATGGCCGCGTCGTCGCCCAGGGTGTCGGGGACCTGCCGCAGCGAGACCTCGACGGGCTCGCCCGCGGTGAGGACGGTCCGGCCGCGCTCCAGCGGGTTGCCGAAGAACGCCTCGCCGGGGTCGGCGGAGCCGGTGACCCGGTGGACCTCGTCGTACAGGGTCTCGCCCGCGACGGTGAGGCGGAACGCCCCGGTGCCGCGGGTGCCGAAGACGTGCTCGCCGCTGTCGCGCGGGACGAAGGTGCCGGTGATCTCGACGCTGTGCAGCGTCTCGCGGGTGACGCCCCGGGGGAGGTCGTCGCCGATCCACTGCACGGTGCCGTCGTGCAGCGGGGCCGTGCCGAGGACGGTGCCGGAGGCGTCGTAGCACACGGCCCTGAGCTGGAAACCCTTCTCGGCGGGGACGAGTTCGTCGTTCGGGTCCGCGCCGACCCGGTAGTCGAGGACGCCCGCGGGAAGGGCGGCGGCGAGGCCGTCCAGCGGTGGGACGACATGGTGCGGGAAGACCTGGGCGGAGCCGCCGCCGAGGACCCGGGCGTCCCGGGCGAGCGCCCCGCTGAGCGCCACCTTGCGGACGGCCGCCGGGTCGAGGGGCAGCGCGGCGCGGCCGGTGCTCGCGACGGGCTCGTTGCGCACCAGGACGAAGGAGCGGCGGGCGATCTCGCGGGCCAGCGCGTCCCCGTCGACGGGCTCGGGCCGGTCGGCCGGGGCGACGGCGGGCGGCGCGCCGTCCAGGACGCCGACGCGGGCGGCGAGCCGCAGTACGTTGCGCACCGCCCCGTCGACGACGGACTCCTCGACCTCCCCGGCCCGTACGGCGTCGGCCAGCGCCTTGCCGTACACGGTCTTCGGCCCCGGCATGGCGACGTCGAGTCCGCCGCGGACGGCGGCGACGGTGGAGCGGGCGGCCAGCCAGTCGGAGACGATGTAGCCGTCGAAGCCCCATTCGCCGCGCAGCACCGCGTTCTGGAGGTAGCGGTGCTCGGTCATGGTGGAGCCGTTGACCTGGTTGTAGGCGGACATGATGCCCCACGGGTGGGCGTTCTTGACGATGCGTTCGAACGGGGCGAGGTAGATCTCGCGCAGGGCGCGCGGGGAGACGACGTTGTCGACGGTGAAGCGGTCGGTCTCGGCGTCGTTGGCGACGAAGTGCTTGACGGTGGTGCCGACGCCGCCGTCCTGCACGCCGCGCACGTAACCGGTGCCGATCTCGCCGGTGAGGTACGGGTCCTCGCTGTACGCCTCGAAGTGGCGCCCGCCGAGCGGGGACCGGTGGAGGTTCACGGTCGGGGCGAGGAGGACGTGCACCCCCTTGCGGTGGGCCTCCTGGGCGAGCAGCCGGCCGGCCCGGCGGGCGAGGTCCGGGTCCCAGGTCGCGGCGAGCGCGGTGGGCGAGGGCAGTGCGACGGACGGGTCGTCGGCGCTCCAGGCGACCCCCCGGACGCCGATGGGCCCGTCGGACATCACCAGGGAGCGCAGCCCGACGGCGGGGAGCGCGGGCAGCGACCACATGTCCTGTCCGGCCAGCAGCCGGGTCTTGTCGTCGAGGCCGAGGGCGGCCAGCGCCTTCTCGACCGCGGCCTCCCGGGCCGCGTCGGGGTGGATGGGGGCGGACGCGTCTGCCACGGCCGTACCTCTCGTCGATGTCCTGATAGTGCCGTTTTCCATCCTGACCCGCCGACCGGTTGAGCAGTAGGTTTCGTTACTTTTCCGTAATGTACGGGAATGGCGTACGGTCCTCGGGACGGGACCGGCGCGCCGGGGCGGACATATCGGCACGGATGTCCGCAACGGGTGCCGGGGACGGACGCAGTACCGAAAGGGGCCGGGGCGATGGCGCGGGCCAGGAGCGCGGGGCGGCGGGCGGAGATTCTCCGTGCCGCGTTCGAGGTGATCGCCCAGCGCGGATACCGCGGCGCCTCGCTGAACGCCGTCGCCGAGCGGGTCGGCCTCAGCCAGCAGGGGCTGCTGCACTACTTCCCGACCAAGGAGGCGCTGCTCATCGCCGTACTGGAGGAGCGCGACCAGTGGGACCCCGGCGGCACCACCCGCAGCAATGGCACCTGGCGGACCGAACTGCTGGACTCGCTCGTGGAGTACAACGCGATGCGACCCGGGATCGTCCAGACGTTCTCGGCACTGCTCGGCGAGAGCGTGACGGAGGGCCACCCGGCCCGGGAGTTCTTCACCGTCCGCTACACGCAGGCCCGCGCGACCATGGCGGCGATGCTGCGCGCGGAGTTCGGCGAGCGACTGCCGGGCGGGCTGACGCCCGAGCGCGCGGCGCCGCTGCTGTTGGCGGTGATGGACGGGCTCCAGTACCAGTGGCTGCTGGATCCGGACACCGTGGACATGCCCGCCGCGTTCCGGGACTTCCTGGCGCTGCTGCGTCCGAGGAGACCGGGCGGGAAGGAGGGCACCCGGCCGCCCCGCCCCTCCCCGCGCCAGCCCCCTTCCCCGCGCTAGCGCTGTGGCCGGAAAGGTTTGCCGGGAAGCTCGCGGCGTCCGGTGCGGTGCATCGCAAGGCGGAGTATCACCCGTGTACTGGACGTACTCGGGTGATGCGACAACGCGGCGAGGTGCCGTGCCGGGCGTCGCGAGCCGGTGAACCTCGCCGGGCGCAGCACTAGCACGAAGCTTCAAGTCGCCACTGTCACATGGGAGTTGAGCCACACCACCGAGTGATTTCCTGGGCGGTCTACGCGCGTCTGGACGAGGGTCGAACCGTGGACGGACCAGGGTGGGCGCATGACTTCCGAATCCACCGGTCCCTCCTCCGGCCTGCCCTCCGGGCGCGCCTGCGACCCGTCGTCCGAGCCGCCCTCCCGCCGCCGTGTGATCGCGGGTGCCGCGGCCGGCGCCGCCGCGCTCGCCGCGGCCGCCGGTCCCGCGAGTGCCGCCGCTCCCGCCGCCGTGGACGCCGCATCCGGCACCGCGCTCGCGCCCGCGGCGGCCGGATCGGACTGGGCCACCTGCCTGGACGTCGCCCGCGCCATCCTGGTGCGGGGCGAGGACGACCGGTCGCTGATCCCGCACTACAAGGACGTCCTGCTGTCCAAGGGTCTGCCGCGCGGCCGCAAGCCCCCCAAGAAGGTGCTGGTCGTCGGCGCGGGCCCGGCCGGGCTGACCGCCGCCCGGCTGCTCCGCGAGGCCGGGCACACCGTCACCGTGATCGAGGCGAACGGCAACCGCGTCGGCGGCCGTGTCAAAACGTTCCGCCGGGGCGGCCACGAGCACGCGAGGGCACCGTTCGCCGACCCGAAGCAGTACGCCGAGGCCGGCGCGATGCGGATCCCGGACAGCCACCCGCTGGTCACCGGGCTCATCGACGGGCTCGGGCTGAAGCGCCGCCGCTTCTATCTGGTCGACGTCGACGCCGGGGGCCGCCCGGTCAACCACACCTGGATCAGCGTCAACGGCATCCGGATGCGCAAGGCGGACTACGCGGCCCGGCCACGCGCGATCAACCGCTCGTTCGGCGTCCCGGCGCCCTTCGAGGACAAGCCCGCCGCCACGATCCTGCGGGAGGCGTTCGCGCCCGTACGGAAGGAGTTCGAGGGCAAGGAGGGCCGTGCCCTCGTCGAGGGCTGGGCGCGGGTCGTCCAGCGCTACGGGCACTGGTCGATGTTCCGCTTCCTGACCGAGGCGGCCAAGCTCGACGAGCGCACCGTCGACCTCGTCGGCACGGTCGAGAACCTCACCTCGCGCCTCCACCTCTCCTTCGTGCACAGCTTCATCGGGGCGTCGCTGATCAGCCCGGACACGGCGTTCTTCGAACTGCCGGGCGGCACCGGCACGCTCGCCGACGCGATGTACGAGAAGGTCAGGGACCTGGTGCGGCTGGACCGCCGGGCCACCCGGATCAGCCACGGGAAGAACGGTGTCCGGATCGAGACGATCTCCGAGGGCCGGGACGGCAGACCACTGGTGCGCGAGACGTTCACCGGCGACCGGGCCATCGTCACCGTGCCGTTCTCCGGGCTGCGCCACATCCCCGTCAGCCCCCTGCTGTCGTACGGGAAACGGCGCGCGATCACCGAGATCCACTACGACGCGGCGACCAAGGTGCTGCTCGAATTCAGCCGCCGCTGGTGGGAGTTCGAGGAGAAGGACTGGAAGAGGGAGCTGGACCGGATCAGGCCCGGTCTGTACGACGCCTACCGGCTGGGGAGGGCACCGGCCGACGGCTCGCTGCTGGGCGCCCACCCGTCGGTGCCCTCCGGCCACCTCCCGCCCAACCAGAAGGTGCACTACGCGGCGTACCGGGCCACCGCCCGCAACCAGCCCGAGGCGGCGCACGTCATCGGCGGCGGATCGGTCACCGACAACCCCAACCGCTTCGTCTTCCAGCCGTCGCACCCGGTCGAGGGCAGCGCGGGCGGCGTGGTCCTCGCCTCGTACAGCTGGGCCGACGACGCGCTGAAGTGGGACTCCCTGGACGACGACGAGCGCTACCCGCACGCGCTGGGCGGCGTCCAGGACGTGTACGGGCAGCGCGTCGAGGTCTTCTACACGGGCGTCGGCGCCACCCAGTCGTGGATGCGCGACCCGTACGCGTACGGCGAGGCGTCGGTGCTGCTCCCGGGCCAGCACACCGAACTGCTCTCCCACGTGCGGTCCGTCGAGGGCCCGCTGCACTTCGCGGGCTGCCACACCTCGGTGAAGCCCGCCTGGATCGAGGGGGCCCTGGAGTCGGCGGTCAGGACCGCGCTGGAGGTGCACACCGCCTGACCGGCCCGGGGTGGTGCCCCGGGCGGGTCCGGTCCGGCCGGCCGGACCGGAACGGCGGCCCGGGCGGCCCTCCCCCGTCAGCCCCGGCCGGGGGTGTACGGGGCGGGGGCCGCCCCCGCGGCTCCGGGGCCCGCGCCCCCGTCCGCGTTCCGCTCCCCGTCCGCGCCGCCCTCGCCGTCGCCGTCGTCCTCGGGCGCCACCAGGTCCCGCACCAGCAGGGTGGCCCCGGCGACGGCGCCCGGCATCAGGAACACGGCGACGAACGGGACGAGGAAGGCCAGCCCCAACGGCACGCCGAAGCCGAGGGCCAGCATGCGGCGGCCGCGCAGCAGGACGAGCCGGTCCTTCAGGACCATGCCGCGCCGCTGGAGCGCGACGGACGTGAGCTCCTCGGAGAGGAAGTAGCCGGTGACGCAGAAGCCGATCACCGGGACCACGGTCTGCCCGATCACCGGCACGAACCCGAAGGCGAACAGCAGCAGCGAGTACAGCCCCACCCGCACCAGGATCCGGACGCTGTCGACGGCGGAGATCCACAGGTCCCGCCACAGCGGCAGCCCGGACTCGGGGACGTCACCGCCCTCCGTGCGGTCGACCTCCTCGGACAGGGACTCGTAGAAGGGCTGGCCGACCAGCAGCGTCACGGCGGTGAACGTGATCACGGCGAGGAAGAGACCGAAGGCGAAGACCAGCACGGTCAGGGTGTTGCGGAGCAGCCCGAGCCACGGCGAGGACCAGTCGTCGGCGAACGGGGTCGCCCACGCCACCAGGTCGTCGGCGCCGTAGCCGAGACCGACCAGGGCCGCGGCGTACAGGACGAGGGTGATGAGTCCGGGCAGCAGTCCGAACCCGAACCAGCGGCCGTGCCGGCCGACCCATCGCTGCCCCGCCACCAAGTAACCGAAACCCGCCCCGAGATCACGCATGGCGTCAGCGTACTGGTGGACGGACGGGCCGCACCCCCGCCCGGGAGGGCGGCCCGCCCGTCGTACCGGCCGTCACGCACGGCCGTCCGGCGGGGTCAGGCGACCGACAGGTCCACCTTGATGTTGCCGCGCGTCGCGTTCGAGTACGGGCACACCTGGTGGGCCTTCTCGACGAGCGAACGCGCCGTCGCCGCGTCGACGTTGGGGATGGACGCGGTGATCGCGACCTCCAGGCCGAAGCCGCCCTCGTCGGTCTTGCCGATGGACACCGCGGCGGTCACCGTGGAGCCGGAGATGTCGGCCTTCTCCTGACGGGCCACGACGCCGAGCGCGCCCTGGAAGCAGGCGCTGTAGCCGGCGGCGAAGAGCTGCTCCGGGTTGGTGCCCGCGCCGCTCCCGCCCATGGACCTGGGCGGGTTGACGACGACGTCGAGGTTGCCGTCGTCGGACGAGACCCGGCCGTCGCGGCCGTTCTCGGCGGTGGCGACGGCGGTGTAGAGAACGTTGATGTCGTGCATGGTCATTCCGAGGATTCCTCCTGCTGTGCGCCGCGACTCGCGCCCACGATCGCGGCGGTCCGGATCGAGCCCGATGCCCTCATGGCATGGCCCGTGCCTGCCGGGTGCGCCGGAGCGCCCGTCAGACGAGGGAAACGATCATCTTTCCGGTGTTCTCGCCGCGCAGCAGGCCGAGAAAGGCGTCGAAGCCGTTCTCGATGCCCTCGACGACGGTCTCGCGGTACTTCAGTTCGCCCGAGGCCAGCCATCCGGCGACGTCCTCGACGAACCGCGGCTGGAGCTCGTCGTGGTCGCGCACGAGCATGCCCTGGATGCGCAGCCGCTTGCCGATGATCAGGGCGAGGTTGCGCGGGGCGGGGGTCGGCTCGGTGGCGTTGTACTGGGCGATCATGCCGCAGGCGGTGACCCGGCCGTGCACGTGGAGGGAGGCGATCGCCGCCTCCAGGTGCTCGCCGCCGACGTTGTCGAAGTAGACGTCGATGCCGTCGGGAGCGGCCCGGCGCAGCTGTTCGTCGACCGGGCCGTCCTTGTAGTTGAAGGCCACGTCGAAGCCGTACTCCTCCACGAGGAGCCGCACCTTCTCGGCGGAACCGGCCGAGCCGATGACCCGCGAGGCGCCCTTGATCCGCGCCATCTGCCCGACCTGGCTGCCCACCGCGCCGGCCGCGCCGGACACGAACACGGCGTCGCCCGGCTTGAACGAGGCGACCTCGAAGAGTCCCGCGTACGCGGTGAGGCCGGGCATGCCGAGCACGCCCAGGTAGGCGGAGAGCGGGGCGAGCGACGGGTCGACCTTCACCGCGTGCTTCGCCGGGACCTCCGCGTACTCCCGCCAGCCGAGGCCGTGCAGCACGTGGTCGCCGACCGCGAAGCCCGGCGCGTCCGAGGCGATGACCTCGCCGACCGCGCCGCCGTCCATGGGGCGGTCGAGCGCGAAGGGCGGGGTGTACGACTTCACGTCGTTCATCCGGCCCCTCATGTACGGGTCGACCGAGAAGTACAGATTGCGGACGAGGACGCGGCCCTCGCCGGGAGCGGCGACCGGGGCCTCCCGCAGCGCGAGGTCCTCGGCCTTCGGCCAGCCGTGCGGACGGGCGACGAGGTGCCATTCACGGCCGGTCGTGGGAAGTGCTGCGGACATGGGCTCGGGTTCTCCTCAATGCCTCACGGGATGGGGAAGGCTTCGTCCCGGGGCCGGTGGGCCACGGGAGCGAAATTACTTCAGAACGTGAAACAACGATGCTCCTAAATATTTCAGGTTGTCAAGTAACCGGCTATCCTGGACCCCATGGCCACCACCCGTTCAGACCCTCTGACCCTCGAAGTCGTCGAGCTCATCGGCACCGTCGTGGCGCGCTACTACGAGGAGTACGGCGAGGCCGCGGCCGCCCACTCGCTCACCGGGGCCCAGGCGCGCGTCCTCGGGCTGCTCGCCCTGGAGCCGATGCCGATGCGCCGGATCGCCCAGAAGCTGAAGTGCGAGCCGTCGAACGTCACCGGGATCGTCGACCGGCTGGAGTCGCGCGGTCTGGTGGAGCGCCGCCCTGATCCGGCCGACCGCCGGGTGAAGCTGGCCGCCCCGACGGAGCGGGGCACGCGCACGGCACGGGAGCTGCGCGGCTCGCTCACCTTCGCGCGGGAGCCGCTGGCCGAGCTGTCGGACGCGGACCGGACGATGCTGCGGGACCTGCTGCGGCGGATGCTGGGCGAGGCGGGCCCCGTGACCGTGGCATCGTCGACCCCATGAACACGCCGATCCCGTTCGGTCCCCGTGAGTTCCAGCTCGTCCTGTTGCGCCGGATGGCCGACCATCAGCCCGATCTCGTCGAGGAGGCACGGCGGGAGCTTGGCGCCTCGACCGCCGAGATGCGGGAGGCGAACCGCCGTTGGCAGGCCATGGTGCGGGCGCCCCGGGGACGGGGCGCGCTGCGCCGCTACCGTTCGGTGCTGGGCGAGCCCGAGTCGGCGGCGCGCCGTCGGCTCGGCGATCTGGAGTGCGACGCGCTGCGGTGGCCGGTGCCGCTCTGGCCGGAGCTGCGGTTCGAGGTGATGGTCGCTCCGAACGGGGCCGTGTGGAACGAGTGGCTGGTCAGGGCGGCGGGGGCGGCGGGCCCCGAGCTGCGCGCGGTCGAGGATCTGCGTCCCTGGTCGGCCACGGTGGACGAGGTGGCGCGGGCCTTCCCGCCGGCTCGTCCGATGGAGGGCGGTGCGCCGACCCGGTGGGCGCTCGCGATCACCGCGCCGGGGACGGGCGAACGCCGTGTCGCCGAATTCACCTGGGGGCTGTTCCAGCGGCTGCTGCCCGGGTGAGCCCGGTCCGGGGGCGCCCGGGAGGGGGCGGGCCCACCCCGGCGCACGGCGCTCTCCCGCCGCCCCGCGCCGTCACTCCACCGGCCCCGTACCCCCTACGGCCCACCCGGCGCGCGGCATGACTCCGAACGGCGCACGATGCGAGGAGGGCCGGCCGCCGCCGGCACCCCCACACCGTGCTCCCGGGAGAAGCCGCCGTGACCGTCAGTCTTGAGCAGTTGCGCCGTTGCCATGTCGCCGTCGACCTCGGAGCCGCACGGACCCGCGTGTACGTCAAGGGGCTGGGGCTCGTCGTCGACGAACCGAGTGCCGCCGCCGTGAACACCCGTACCGGCTCGCTCATCGCGGTCGGCGAGCTCGCCGAGCAGATGACGGGCCGCACCCCCGACTACATCCGGGTGGCCCGTCCGGTCACCGGCGGCACCGTCATCGACATCGAGATGGCCCAGCGGATGCTCCGTCAGCTGCTCGGCGAGAAGCTCCGCCGCCAGTTGCGCCGCAAGCCCCGGCTGCGGGCCGCCGCCTGCACCCCGCACGACAGCGATCCGCTCGCCCAGCGGGCCGCCGTGGAGACCCTGGTCGGGCTGGGCGCGCGGCGGGTGGAGCTGGTCGACACCCTGATCGCGGCGGCCGTCGGCTGCGGGCTCCCCGTCGAGCAGCCGACCGCCACCATGATCATGGTGTGCGGGGCGGCGACCACCCAGATCGCGGTGCTCTCGCTCGGGTCGATCGTGACCGCCGTACGCGTACCGATCGGCGGCGACGCCATCGATCACGCGGTGATCCAGCACCTGCGGCAGCACCACGAGCTGATGCTGCCGAGCCAGTCCGTACGACCGCTCCAACTGGCGCTCAGCGGCACCGGACTGGCCGCGCGGGGCTCCTCGGTGACCGAGATCCACGGCCGGGACGTGGCGACCGGGCTGGCCCGTACGGTACGGGTGGACACGGCCTCGATCCGGCAGGCGATCCACGCCCCGCTGACCTCCGTGATCGACGGTCTCGGCAAGGTGCTGCGCGAGTGCCCGCCCGATCTGGTGGCCGACCTCACCGAGTGCGGGATCATGATGGTCGGCGGCAGCGCGCTGCTGCCCGGTCTCGACCAGATGCTGCGGCAGGCGACGGGCGTGCCCGTGCACATCGCGGAGCGGCCCGACGTGTGCTCCGTCCTGGGGCTGGGTGCGATGCTGGACGGGAAGATCGAACCGTTGGTTCTCGACCCGATCGCCTGCTGATCACCGCAGGGGGGTGCACGCATGACCGAGAAATCAGCGAAACCGGAGTACGCGACCGGCCCGGGAGCCGTGGACCCGACGGGCCCGTCCGCGACCGGTCCGGACGCGGGAGCGCCGGGCGAGGGGCCGGACGCGGCCTCGCCCGGCCCGGGGCCGGGGGCGGCGGACGGCCCGTCGGACGGTGCGCCGTCCCCTTTGCCGACGCTCCTGGAAGCGGTGCTGAGCGTCGGCGACGACCTCGAACTGCGCGCCACCCTCCAGCAGATCGTGGACACGGCGACCGCCCTGACGGGCGCCCGGTACGGCGCGCTCGGTGTGCTCGACCCCGGATCCGGCAACATCAGCGAGCTGTTCACCTCGGGCATCGACGACGCCGGGCGCCGCCGCATCGGCGCCTTCCCGGACGGTCACTCGGGGATGCTCGGCGCCCTCGTCGCCGACCCGCGTCCGCTGCGCTCCGACGACCTGCCCGCCGACTCGCGCTCCGGCGGCGTACCGCCCGGCCATCCGGTGATGCGCACCTTCCTCGGGGCGCCGCTGCGCGTCCAGGACCGGGTCTTCGGCAATCTCTACCTCGCCGAGAAGCGCGCCGGCCGCTTCACCGACACGGACATGGCGCTGCTGCGGGTGCTGGCCTCGCGCGCCGGGACCGCGATCGGCAACGCGCGGCTGTACGAGGAGGCCCGGCAGCGGGAACGCTGGATCGAGGGGGCGGCCGCCGTCACCACCACCCTGCTGACCGGAGGCAACGCGTCCGACGCGCTGATGACCGTCGCCGAGGCGGCCCGGACGCTCGCCGACGCCAACGCCGGGGTGATCCTCCAGCCGACCGACGAGGGCGGCATGGAGATCGTCACCGCGTCCACGCGCGACGACCCGGCCGGGATCGTCGGCGCGACCATCGAGCCCGGCTCCCCCGTACTGGTCCAACTGCTGGGCGGCGAGCCGGTGTTCATCGACGACTCGGCGACCGACCCGCGGATGACGACGCATGTGCGGTCGCGGTTCGGGCCCAGCATGATGCTGCCGTTGCAGAGCGGCGGGCGGCTGATCGGCACCCTCGCCCTGCCCCGGCGGCGCGGCGGCCCCCCGTACACGCCCCTGGACCGCCAGCTTGCCACGCAGTTCGCCTCGCAGGCCGCGCTCGCCCTGGTCCTGGCGGACGCGCAGCACAACCGGGAACAGCTCGCGGTGTACGAGGACCGGGACCGGATCGCCCGCGATCTGCACGACCTCGTCGTCCAGCGGCTGTTCGCGACCGAGATGATGCTGGAGTCGACCCGCCGCAGGGCTCCCGCGCCGGAGACGGACGAACTGCTCGACCGGGCCGTGGACGAGCTGGACTCCACCATCCAGGAGGTGCGGACGGCGATCTTCGCACTCCAGCAGCCACCGGCGGTGGCCCCCACCACCTTCCGCGGCCGGGTGCTGCGGGAGACCGGGGGCGCCGCCGCCGTCCTCGGCTTCCAGCCGTCGGTGCACTTCGACGGTGCCGTCGACGCGCTCGTGCGGGAGCCGGCGGAACGCGAGCTGCTCGCCGCGCTGCGGAGCGCGCTCGCCGCCGCGCACCGGCGTACGGGGGTGTCGACGATCGAGGTCGAGGTGGACGCGACGGTCGTGGGAGCGGACGGGCGGCCTGCGGTGCGGCTGGTGGTGGCCGACGACGGCCGCGAGGAGGACGGCTCGCGCTCGTCGACCGTCACCTGGCAGGCACCGCTCTGAGGGGAACCGTCACCGGGCGGTAACCGCTCCGAGCGGACCGTCACCGGGCGGGCGCCGGCCCGGGCAGCCGCACCGGCCGGCGGACGGGACCCGGACGGCGACCTCAGCGGGCGGGCGCCGCCCTGAGCGCGACCCGGGTGTTGGAGTGCGCGACGCCGGCCTCCCGCTTGAGCCTGCGCAGCAGACCGTCCAGGGCGGCGGTGTCGGCGACGGTGGCCCGGACGAGGTAGTCGTGGCCGCCGGTCACGTGCACGACCTCGGTGATGCCGGGAAGGGCGAGCACGGCCCGTTCGAACGTCTCGTTCGTCGTGTCGATGCGCAGCGTCACGTCGATGAACACGACCAGGCCCGTGCGGGTGTCGGCGGCCGGATCGATGATCACGGTGAATCCGCGGATCACGCCGTCGCGGCGCAGCCTGCGCACCCGGTCCGCGGCGGCGTTGGCGCTGAGCCCGACCCGTACGCCCAGATCGCGGTACGAGATCCGGGCGTCCTCCTGGAGGATGCCGAGGATTTCCCTGTCCAGACGGTCCATACCGCGATTGTCCCAGGATTCGGCCCGTTTGAGCCCTTGCAGATGATTTCGGATGGCTCAGGGCTTCCGCGGGCCGCTCCGATCGCCCGGCGCTCCCGGTCGCCGTTCCGGAGCGTCGTCGGGGAGTGCCGTTACGCGGTGCCTTCGCGGGGCACCGTCGGGGGGCGGAGTGCCCCGCATGGCGCATCCCGGCGGGCCCGCCGGGATGCCGCGCTCTTGACTGGGGTGGTGGACACCGCTGTCGAACGGGCCCCCACGCCGACCGGCGCGGCGTCCGGCGCCACCTACCGCAACCTGCCGATGGCCACCGTCGGCTTCGGGCTGACCTTCTGGGCCTGGAATCTGTTCTCCCCGCTGTCCGGGGACTTCAAGGAGCGGCTGGGGCCGACCTCGTTCGAGCAGTCGTTGCTGGTCGCCGTGCCGGTGCTGGTCGGTTCGCTGGGCCGGATCCCGGTGGGTGCGCTCACCGACAGGGGTGGGTGCGCTCACCGACAGGTACGGGGCACGGCTGATGTTCCCGCTGGTCTCGGCGCTCACGGTGGTCCCCGTCCTGCTGCTGATCCCGGCGAAGGACTCGTACGGCGCGATGCTCGTCGTGGGGTTTCTGCTGGGCCTGGGCGGCACGACGTTCGCGATCGGCATCCCGCTGGTCAACTCGTGGTTCCCGGCCGCCGAGCGGGGGCTCGCGCTCGGGGTGTTCGGCATGGGGATGGGCGGGGTCGCCCTTTCCGGGTACTTCACCCCGCGGATCGCCGCACACGGCGCCGACCTGCCGTTCCCGCCCCGCGCCCCGGGGCGGCGACAGCGCCTACGGGCCTGGGGGGCGACAGCTAGTGCCGTGACCGGCGAGGTCTGCCCGGAAGGAGCGTCGTCCGGTGCGTGCGATCGCAAGGCGGCCGGAAGCCCCCGAATGGGGTCTCCCCTGCTCGAACGAAGCTGAGAGGTCGGGGAAGTGCCGGACGACGCGACGGGGCAAACATTGCCGGGAGCGGCACTAGCCCGCCCCGTGCCGCCCTCCAGGTCGTTAGGGTCGGCCGGATGACGCCTCTTCTGCCGCTGCCCGCCGACGCCTCCGCACGGGAGGCCGTCCGGTTCGGCGCACATTCGCTGACGTACGAACGGCTGGACGCCGCCTCCGCCCGGCTCGCCGCGCGGCTCGCCGGAGCCGGGCGGGTCGCCGTCTGGGCCACCCCCACGCCACGGACCGTGGTCGCCGTCGTGGCGGCGCTGCGGGCCGGGGTGCCCGCCGTGCCGCTCAACCCGAGGACCGGGACGCGCGAACTCGGGCACATCGTGGCCGACAGCGAGCCCGGCGCGGTACTGGCCGGGGCGGACGACACGCTGCCGCCCGTCCTGGACGCGCCGGTCCGTATCGACGTCGGCATCGAGCCGTACGGCGACGACGGCGCGGCACCCGGCGGCCAGGGCGGCGCCGCGACCCCGTTGCCGGAACCGTCCCCCGAGTCCCCCGCGCTGATCGTCTACACCTCCGGCACCACGGGCCCGCCCAAGGGCGCGGTCCTGCCCCGGCGGGCGATCGCCGCCTCGCTGGACGCGCTGGCGGACGCCTGGCAGTGGACCGGCGACGACGTGCTCGTCCACGCCCTGCCGCTGTTCCATGTCCACGGGCTGATCCTGGGCGTGCTCGGGCCGCTGCGCCGGGGCGGATCGGTGCGGCACCTGGGGAGGTTCTCCACCGACGGGGTGGCCCGGGAACTGTCGTCCGGCGGCACGATGCTGTTCGGCGTGCCGACGATGTACCACCGGCTGGCCGAGGCCCTGGAGGGCTCCGGCCCGGAGGCGGCCGGGCTGGCGAAGGCACTGGCCGGGGCCCGGCTGCTGGTGTCCGGTTCGGCGGCGCTGCCGGTGCACGACCACGAGCGGATCGCGGCGGCGACCGGCCGC
Source organism: Streptomyces sp. NPDC032161 (assembly GCF_040636995.1). Taxonomy (NCBI): domain Bacteria; kingdom Bacillati; phylum Actinomycetota; class Actinomycetes; order Kitasatosporales; family Streptomycetaceae; genus Streptomyces; species Streptomyces sp. NPDC032161. Next base: position 742,727 of record NZ_JBEZVN010000002.1, read on the forward strand.
CGGGTGATCGAGCGCTACGGCATGACGGAGACCCTGATGAACACCGGGGTCCGGGCCGACGGCGAGCCGCGCCCCGGCACGGTCGGCGCGCCCCTGGCCGGTGTCGGGCTGCGCCTGGTCGACGAGGACGGCGCCGTCCTCACCGGCAGCGGCCCGGAGACCATCGGCGAGATCCAGGTGCGCGGCCCGAACCTCTTCACCGGCTACCTCAACCGCCCCGACGCCACGGCCGCCGCGCTCACCGCCGACGGCTGGTTCCGCACCGGTGACATGGCCACCCGGGACGCCGACGGCTATGTGCGGATCGTCGGCCGCAAGGCCACCGACCTGATCAAGAGCGGCGGCTACAAGATCGGCGCGGGCGAGATCGAGAACGCGCTCCTGGACCACCCCGGCGTCCGCGAGGCCGCCGTCACCGGGGAGCCGGACCCGGATCTGGGCGAGCGGATCGTCGCGTGGGTGGTGCCGGCCGATCCCGCCGCTCCCCCGGCGCAGGGCGAGCTCGCGGACCATGTCGCCGCGCAGCTGGCCCCGCACAAGCGCCCGCGCACGGTCCGCTATCTGGAGGCGCTGCCCCGCAATGACCTGGGCAAGATCATGAAGCGGTCGCTGCGTCCCTGACCGGTGGCCGGCGGGGGCCGTGCCCGTTCATGCGCGGGCCGGGCCCGCCCGTGCGAGGGCCGCGTCCGACGGTCCCTGCCGACGGCCGGGGCCGTGCCCGCCCATCCGCGCGCCGGGCCCGCCCATGCGCGGGCCGCGTCCGACGGTCTCCGCCGACGTGCCGGGGCCGTGCCCGCGGCCCGCGTCCCGGCCCGCCGCACCGGCGCCCGGTGTCACGGCCGGGGGTCCTTCGCGTCGTACCGGGCGAATCCGCGCCACCGCAGCCCCAGCAGCGACACGGCGAGGACACAGGCGATCCCGCCCCCGGTCACGGCCACTCCGGGCGAGGCCAGGTCGGAGACCGAACCGGCCAGGAAGTCGCCGAGCCGGGGACCGCCCGCGACGACGACGATGAACACGCCCTGGAGCCGTCCGCGCATCTCGTCCGGCACCGCCGCCTGGAGCATGGTGTTCCGGAAGACCATCGAGGTGGTGTCCGCGCATCCGGCGAGCGCCAGGAAGAGCAGCCCGAGCCAGAGCTGACGGGTCAGCCCGAACAGCGCGATCGCCGTGCCCCAGGAGCCGACGGCGAGGAGCACGGCGAGGCCGTGGCGGCGGATGTGTCCCAGCCACCCCGAGAACACCCCGCCGAGCAGGGCCCCCAGCGCCGGGGCCGCGACCAGCAGGCCGGTGGTCCGCGCGTCGCCGCCGTACCAGGCCACGGCGACGACGGGGAACAGCGCCCGGGGATGGGCCAGCACCATGGCGCACAGGTCGGTGAGGAACGTCATCCGCAGATTGGGCCTGGCCCCCAGGAACCGCAGCCCGTCCGCGACGGAGGCCCTGCCCGGTCCCTCCTCCCCGTTCCGCGTGACCGAGCGGTCCGGCAGCATCGAGGGCAGCCGCCACATCGCGTACAGCGAGGCGGTGAAGGTGACGGCGTCGACGGTGTACGCGGCCCGGTAGCCCCACCAGCCGACGAGGAGCCCGCCGAGCATCGGCCCGACCAGGGTGCCGGTGGTGCTGGTGATGGAGCTGAGGGCGTTGGCGGCGGGCAGCTGCTCGGCCGGCAGCAGCCGGGCGATCATCGAGCTGCGGGCCGGTGAGTTGATCGCGAAGCAGGCCGCCTGGAGCGCGACGACCGCGTACAGCAGCCCCACCTGCTCCACCCCCGCGACGGCGGCGCCGACCAGCACGAGGGAGAGCACGAACGACCCCGCCGCGCCGGCCAGCCCCAGCTTGCGCCGGTCGAGGGTGTCGGCGACGGCGCCTCCGTACAGTCCGAAGACCACCAGCGGCAGGAACGAGCAGAAGCCGATGAGTCCGACCGAGAAGGCGGACCCGGTGATGTCGTAGACCTGGAGCGACACGGCGAGCGCCGTCATCCCCTGCCCGATCCAGGAGACCGTGTTGCCGAACCAGAGCCGCCGGTAGTCGGGAGAGGTGCGCAGGGGCGTGAGGTCGGCGAGTATGCGGCGGCGGGCGGGCTCGTCGGCCGCTTCCTCGTCCTTCGGGGCTGTTTCGGTCACACAGGATGGTAGCGACTGTCATGCACCCGTCGATCGGGGTTTCTCCTCGTGCGGGTGTGCGTGGTGCCGGAAGAGCGTGGTGTAGAGCCCGTCGTGGCCGAGGAGCTGGGGGTGGGTGCCCGATTCGACCAGGCGCCCCTCGTCGAGGACGAGGATGCGGTCGGCGTCGGGGGCGAGGGCGAGGTCGTGGGTGATGACGAGGGTGGTGCGGCCGTGGGCGAGGCGTTTGAGGGGGGTGATGATGCGTCGCGCGGCGAGGGTGTCGAGGCCGGTGGTGGGTTCGTCGAGGAGGAGGACGGGGGCGTCGCGGAGCATGGCGCGGGCGATGGCGATGCGCTGGAGCTGGCCGCCGGAGAGGCGGGAGGTGCCGGGCGAGATGACGGTGTCGTAGCCGTCGGGCAGGGCGCGGATGAACCGGTCGGCGTCGGCGGCTCGCGCGGCCGCGACGACGTCGTCGTGGTGGGGCGCGCGGTCGCGCCCGCAGGCGATGTTCCTCTCGATGGTGTCGTGCAGGACCAGGGTTTCCTGGGGCAGCAGGGTGACATTGGCGCGCAGCCGGGTCAGGGGCATGAGGTCGACGGGGACGCCGTCGAGGCGGATGGTGCCGGCGTCGGGGTCGTAGAAGCGCAGGAGGAGCGCGGCGAGGGTCGATTTGCCCGCGCCGCTGGGGCCGGTGATGACGACGAGTTCGCCGGGGCTCGCGGTGAACGAGAGGTCCCGCAGCACGGGTTCGCTGCCCCCGGGGTAGCGGAACCGGACCCGGGACACCTCCACCTCGCCCCGCGCCCGGCCCGGGGGCACGGCGGGCAGGGGGCGGTCGGGGCCGGCGACGGGGTCGGTGACGGTGGGCCGGGTGTCGAGGATCTCCAGGAGACGTTCGGCCCCGGCGGTCGCGGCGGTGGCGGTCAGACCGAGCTGCCCCAGGGAGCGGATGGGCGGGTAGAGGTAGCCGATGAACGCGGCGAACGCCAGCAGTTGTCCCAGGGTCATCCGCCCCTCGGAGATCTCCCACGCGCCCAGGCCGATGATGGTCAGGACGCACAACGTCTCCAGGACCTCGACGAGTTGTTCGTAGAACTCGGTCAGCCGCACCGCCCGCACGGACGTCCGCAGCCGGATGAGCGCCCTGCCGAGCAGCCGGTCCTCCTCGGCGCGCTGCCGGTTGTACGCCTGTGTCATGACGACGTTGACCAGGGTCTCCTCGACCACCGCGGTGATCGCCCCGTCCGCCGCGCGTCCGCGCCGCGACACCGCGCGCAGCGGCCCGGCGAACCGGCGGGTGGTGAACCAGAACAGCGGGACCATGAGGAAGGTGGCCAGGGCCAGGTCCCAGCGCAGCCACAACGCGGCCGCCGCGTAGAAGACGGTACTGAAGAGGGCCGAGGCCGCCCCCACGATCCCGGTCACCACCAGCGCCTCGATCGCCTCGACATCGCCCGTCAGCCGTTCGACCAGGTCACCGCGCCGGTTCGCCTGGTAGAAGTGGGGCGGCAGCGTCTGCAGATGGCCGAAGACCCGTGCCCTCAGCCGGAGTACGAAGCGCTCCGCGGTCCACGCCGCCAGCGAATTGCCCAGATACCCCGTCACGGCTCCCGCGACCGCCACCGCCAGCCACAGCCCCGCGGGGCGCCAGAACGCGCTGACCGATCCCTGTCCCAGCGCCGTATCGGTCAGTTCCGCGAACAGCAGCACCGTCACCGTCTCCGCGACGGCGGACAGCACCGCGCACACGAAGACCAGCACCAGCCACCAGCGATCCCTCCGCGTCAGCGGCCAGAATCGCCGGAACGCCCTCCAGACACCGATCGGATCGGTACGGACCGGCACGTCCGACACCGCGTCCCCGAGGCCGCCCCCGCCCGCGCGGAGGCCGTCGTCGGGGGGAGGCCCGTCGTCGGGCACCGAACGGCCCGCGGAACCACGCAGCAGCATGAGCGTCACGTCTCACGAACACCGGGGCTATGGACCGGCTCCATAGACGCGGACCCATAAAAAACGAGAGGCCGACCCGCGCCGGAGCACGAGCCGCCTCGAATCGGGGATGGAGTCAGGGATGAGGGTCAGTAACCCCAGTCGCGTCCGCGATGCCTGTCGTGGCCGCCGTGGTCACGATGTCCGTGATCACGACCTCGTCCGCGTCCATGGTCACGGTCATGACCGTGGTCCCTGTCCCTGTGGTCGAAGATGCTACGAACCTTCATCTTCGCCTCCTTCGGAGGACTTGTCGCACCGCTCCTTGCTTCTGCAGCGGCACTACCGACACTACGACGCCCCCCTGGGACCAACAACTCATAGAGGGCATTATTCGACCAAAGGCGCTAAATACCGCACACCGCATGAATATTGCCCCAGGTCGCGGCCCGCCAACACTCCGGACCCGCGCGCCGACGGCCTTTCAGACGCTTCACCTTCACCCAGGGCAACGCTCACCTTTGCCCAGGACAACGTTCCGGCCGACCCCTCTCGATCACACCCGCCCCGCGCGGACCCCCCGATCACCGGAATACCCCCTCCCCGTACCATGGGGACGGGTCCGGCAGCCGCAGAGCCGGACGGGGAACGGAGACCGACGTGACAGCGCGCCGAAGGCCCGCGACATGGCTGGGCCGGTGCGTGCTCGCCGTCGCGCTGCTCTTCGGCATCGTGTTGATGCACGCGCTCGGCCATCCCGGCGAACACGCGGTCACGAAACTCTCCGACGGTCACATCACGACCGCGTCCCACGTCTCCGCCGGGCCGGCGCACCGCCCGGTCGTCGCCGAGCCCCTCCGCACCACGGATCCCGCGCCCGCACACGGGGCCGGGGTCACCACCGCGGTGTGCCTCGCCGTCCTCGGTGCGGGCATCGGTGCCCTGCTGGTCGCACGCGCCGTTCTCGGCCGGCCCGCCCGCGCCGTCGGAACGGCGGTGACGCGGCGGTTCGGGAACGCACTCCTCGCGATCCCGCCGCCCGCCCCGCCCGGATCCCTCCTGAGCCGACTGTCGCTGCTGCGCATATAGGAAGCCCGGCCGCTCCTCGCCATGAGCGGAACACCGTCTTCCTGATGTTCTTCACGCAACGACTCCTCAAGGGGTTTCACAGACATGACCGGACTCACCCGTCGTACCGTCCTCGGCGCCGGATTCGCCGCCGCCGGTACCGGCCTGCTGACCGCCTGCTCGGATTCGATGAGCGGCATGGACCACTCCTCCGGCGCGAACGGCGCGTCACCGACCGCCGACTACCTCGCCCCTGACGGCAAGGAGGTCGCGGCGGCCGAGGCCCGTCGCACGCCCGGCCCCGACCGGAAGGTGAGGCTCACCGCCGCCGAGACCCGGCTGGACCTCGGCGGCGGACGCACGGTCCGCTCCTGGGCGTACGGGGACGACCTCCCCGGCAAGGAGATCCGGGTCACCGCGGGCGACACCCTCGCGCTCACCCTCGCCAACAACCTGCCCGAGGCCACGAGCGTCCACTGGCACGGGCTCGCCCTGCGCAACGACATGGACGGGGTGCCGGGCCTCACCCAGCGCGGCATCGCGGCCGGCTCCTCCTTCGACTACCGCTTCGCCGTCCCCCACCCCGGCACCTACTGGCTCCACCCCCACTCCGGCGTCCAGCAGGACCGCGGCCTGTACGCCCCGCTCGTCGTCGAGGACCCCAAGGAGCCGCTGGCGTACGACAAGGAGTGGGTGATCGTCCTCGACGACTGGGTCGACGGCGTCGACGGCTCCACCCCCGACGCCGTGCTCGCCGAACTCGCCAAGGGCATGGGCGACATGGACCACGGCGGTTCGGGAGGCATGGACCACGGTGGTTCGGGAGGCGTGGAGGGCCACGACATGTCACACATGTCGCACACCTCGATGACGACGAGGAAGACGAAGACCACACCGTCCCCGGCCCCCTCCGGCCCCTCCCGGATGCTGATGGGCGCGAGCAGCGATCTGCTGGGCGGTGACGCCGGGGACGTCGGCTATCCGCACTACCTGATCAACGGCCGTACCCCGGAAGCCCCTTCGACCTTCACCGCGAAGCCGGGCGACCGGATCAGGCTCCGCATCATCAACGCCGGCGGCGACACCGCGTTCCGGATCGCGCTCGGCGGACACCGGTTCACCGTCACCCACGCCGACGGCTTCCCCGTCCGCCACACGCGGACCGACGCACTGCTGCTCGGCATGGGCGAGCGGATCGACGCCCTCGTCACCGCCGGGAACGGCGCCTTCCCGCTCACGGCACTCGCCGAGGGCAAGAACCGCACCGCCCTCGCCGTCCTGCGCACCGGCGGCGGCGCCGCGCCCACCGCCTCCGTACGCCCCGCGGAACTGAAGCGCCGGGTCCTCCACGGCGGTCAGCTGAAGGCGGACGACTCCGTACGGCTGGACGCCGAGCGCCCCGACCGCACGATCGAGTTCAGGCTCACCGGCTCGATGGCGAAGTACGACTGGGCCATCAACGGCAGGAAGTACGACCCCGCGCGGCGCCATCCGGTCCGCTCCGGCGAACGCGTCCGGCTGTCGTTCGTGAACGGCACGACGATGTGGCACCCCATGCACCTGCACGGCCACACCTTCGCGCTCGCCGACGGCGGCGCCCGCAAGGACACCTCGATCGTGCTGCCGGGCAAACGGCTCGACGTCGACTTCGACGCCGACAACCCCGGGCTGTGGATGGTCCACTGCCACAACGTGTACCACGCCGAGTCCGGGATGATGACCGTCCTCGGCTACCTGAAGAAGTAGCCGGGGCCCGGAGCCGACGAACCGCCGCAGGGCGGGTGTGTCCCGGCCGGGGATCCCCGGCCGGGACACACCCTTCGACCGGCGGTGCGGGTCAGGCGGTCAGTGGCCGCGCACCGGCCCCGGCCGGTGGCGCGGCGAGGCGGCCCGCCCTGTGCAGTCGGCGCAGTGCGGCGGCGCACACGAGGCCGAGCGCGGTGAGCGCGGCCCAGGGCAGGGCCGGCACCCCCGCCTCGCGGGCGGCGTCGAGCGCCGCTCCGGTCAGGAGGTTGCCGACGGTGATGCCGACCCCGCAGACGGTGTTGTAGAGGCCGTAGTGCGTGGCGACGAGGTGGTCGCCCGAGAGCCGCACGACGGTGTCCATCTCGAAGGGGTAGGCGATCATCGTGCCGACGGCGAGGAGCAGCGCGGACAGGGTCGGGGGCACCGCGGCCAGGAGCCACAGGCCGATCCCTCCGGCCGGTACGGGAACGGTCGTGGCGGCGAGGAGCGGCAGGAACGCCGCAGCCATCGTGAGCAGGCCCCGGACGAGGGCGCGGCCCGGTTCCATGCGGGCCCTGCACCAGGCGGTCACCCTGGTCTGGTACAGGATCGTGCCGAGTCCCGAGACGGCGAACAGGGCGGCCACGGCCGCCGTGCCGAAGGCGCCCTCCCCGCCGAGCCGCCGCACCTCCAGCGGAAGTGCCAGGTAGACCTGGAACGACATCACGTACGAGCCGGTCATGGCCACGGAGAACAGCAGGAACGGGCGGTTCGCGAGCATGCCCCGCCACTCGGCGAGGACGCTCCGTCCGGCCGTCCCCCCGGCCTCCGCCGCCCGGCGGGCCGGCAGGGCGCGGATCTGCACCGCGCCCAGCACGGCGAAGGTGACCGCCGCGGCGAGGCAGGTGACCCGGAAGCCGACGCCGGTCAGCACCATGCCCACCAGGGGGCCGAGCAGTACCCCCGCCTGGTAGAAGACGTTGAACAGGGCGAACGCCTCCACCCGGCGCTCCCCCGCGTCGAGGGCGAGATACGCGCGGGTGGCCGGGTTGAACAGGGCTCCGGCCAGCCCCGTCGCCGCGGAGGCGGCGATCAGCGCGGGCACGGAGTCCACCAGGCCCAGGGTCGCGAAGCCCGCGGTGCGCAGCACGAGTCCGGTGATGATCATGGGCTTGTAGCCGAGCCGGTCCGCGAGCGTGCCGCCGACGAGGAACATGCCCTGCTGGCTGAAGTTGCGGACGCCGAGGATGAGTCCGACCAGCCAGCCCGCGAGTCCGAGGGACCCGGCGAGGTGGGACGCGAGATAGGGCATCAGCATGTAGAAGCCGAGGTTGATGGTGAACTGATTCACCATCAACAGCCGCACGCCGCTCTCGTACGAGCGGAACCGGGCGAGGGTCCCCCTCATCGGACCCGCTCCTCGGACGCGTCGGCGGATCCAGCGGCGTCGGACGCGTCGGCGGGGTCGGTGCCCTCGGAGGGTCCAGCGGGTCCGGCGCCCTCGACCGTGCCCGCGGGACGGACGCCGGCCGCCGGTTCCTTCCCGGTGAGCGTGAGCGGGTCGACCACGGAGGCGCACCGCGTCCAGCGGGTGACCTCCTTCTCGCCCAGCCGTCCGATCACGTCCGGTTCGGGTGCGGGAGGACCGGCGAGGAGGCCGTGGGCGGCGCAGTAGTCGTCGTCGTACACCGTGCCGAGGTAGCGCTGCGGTCCGTCGGGGAAGACGGCCGCGATCCTGGCCTCCCCGGGGAGCGTGCGGGCGAGCCAGCCCGCGACCAGGGCGACGGCGCCGACGCTCCAGCCGCCGGTGGCGTAGTGGGAGGAGGCGAGCCGGCGGCAGGTCCACACCGCCTCGCCCGGGGCCACCCAGTGCACCTCGTCGAACTGGTCGTATGCGACGTTGCGGGGGTGGATGCTCGATCCGAGGCCTCGCATGAGGCGGGTGCGGGCGGGCTGGCCGAAGATCGTCGAGCCGATGGTGTCGACTCCGACCAGGGTCAGGCCGGGGTACAGCCGGCGCAGGAGACGGGAGACGCCGGCCGAGTGCCCGCCGGTGCCCACGCTGCACACCAGGACGTCGATGTGCCCCAGCTCGGTGGCGAGTTCGAGGGCGAGCGGCGTGTACGCGGCGGTGTTGTCCGGGTTGTTGTACTGGTCCGGACACCAGGAACCGGGGTGCCGCGCGAGGAGCCGTGCGACCCGGTCGCGGCGGGCCTGCTGCCAGCCGCCGCTCGGGTGCGGTTCGGCGACCACGTCGACCTGGGCCCCGTACGCGGACAGCAGCCGCGTCATGGACGGTTCCAGTCCGGGATCGGTGACCAGGGTGACGGGGTGGCCGTACACCATGCCGGCGAGGGCGAGACCGAGGCCGAGCGTGCCGCTGGTGGACTCGATGATGCGGGCGCCGGGGCGCAGCTCGCCGCGGACACGGGCCCGTTCGACCATGTGCAGGGCGGGGCGGTCCTTGATGCCGCCGGGGTTGAAGCCTTCCAGTTTGGCCCAGAAACCGTGGCCCGTCGGGGCGAGCGGCTCCGGGACCCGGAGCAGAGGGGTGTTGCCCACCAGCCCGGACAGGGCGGAGCGGACGGTGCCGGCGGATCGGACGGTGCCGGTGAGAGGGGTGATGTCGGTGGTCGAGGAATGCATGGTCGGTTCTCGTTTCGGTGATGCGCGTCAGAGGGTCGTCCGTAGGCAGCCGGAAGGCACACGGCTGCGGGCGGACGGCCTAGATGCGCCACCGACAGACCTTGGTCCGCGTCGAACGGCCGGAACCGGCTATGTCTCCGCACGCCCCGGCCGGGGCGGGGAGCCGGAGGACGGCGTACGGTGCCGGAGTCTCGACGCGGGACACGACCGGTGCGGCGGAGTCGGCCACGTGCCGGGCCGCGAGGCCGAGTTCGGAACCGAGACGGGGCGACGCGCACCCGGCCCTGTGTTCGTGGTGGGGGTGGCCGGGGGCCTGGTCCTCGGCGTGATCGAGGCCGGTCGTCATGGCCGCCGGGCCCGTCGGGGCTGCTCCGGCGATGTGCCGGTGCGCGGTGTCGCCGAGCGGCGGGAAGCAGTGGGCCACCGCCAGCAGGACGACGCCGACGACGGCGACGAGTAAGCGGCTGTGGGAGTGGCGGGGCACAGGTCCTCCGGGCGGGCTGTCCTGTTTCGGCCGCATCTCGGGAGTCCAGGGGCGGAGCTCGTCCGCCTCGCCCACACCCGGGGAGTGCGCCGACCGGCCGCTTTCACGCGGAAAGGCGGGCTGCGCGGGCGTGACGGAGCCGTGATCGCGCGATCATCTTAAGCGCATATTCGCGTAGGGCCGGAATATCGCGGCACAGGGCGCGAAGAGTCGCACGAAGAATCGATCAGCCGCTCGAATCAAATGTTCGACCGCGCACCCTTGTCGGGGAATCAACAAAGACATCCATGATGTGACCACGTCTCAACTGCCTGGTCCGAGCCGCGCCGAGCGAGGGACGGCGCCCTAGGTGTTCTGTCCCGTGACCCCTGGCGGGCCCACGACGACAGCTACGGCACCTCGCCGCGTTGTCGGGACGTCCGCATACGTCCAGGATGCGGACGTCCCTCCGCCTCGCGATGCACATCCGACGCCGTGCGCCGATCCACCAGGGATTACGGGACAGTCCTTTGGAAGGGCATCGGTGCGCGTCGCGTCTCCGCCACGTGCGCCGCACCGACTCCCCTCCTCTCGAATGCCGGGCGGAGAATTCCCGGCGGAAAGGAAATTCCCGCCCCGGCACTCGCGGAATCGTCCACGGAATTCCGAATGAGCCCGGCCGGGCGTCGCGCCGACACGGCGGTCCGGCCGTACGACGGGGGCGTTCACCGCTGGTCCGGCCGCTCGTGCGGAGGACCGGAGGGGGTGGCCGGCTCCCGCCCCGGTTTCCCACCGGCGACGGCCCCCCGGTCGTGGGACCGCCACGGCCAGCGACCCTCGATCTCGACGATGAGTGCCGTGCTCAGGAACGTTCTGATGAGCACGATGAGCGCCAGGACGCCGACGCCCGCGAACGTGGGCGACACGGCGACCGACCGGATGATGTCCCCGGCGACGAGGAACTCCAGGCCGAGCAGGATCGTGCGGCCCAGCCGCTGCCGTACGAGCCGGTAGTCGTCGAGGGAGTTCCTCCTTCTGACGGTGCCCACCAGGTACGGCACCAGCGCGGCGAAGCTCCCGACGGCGATGACGGCCACTCCGATGCCCTCGGCAGCACGAGCCCCGAGCCGACCGAGACCCGGCCCGCCAGGCGGGAGAAGGCCGCCTGGCTGGTGGCACCGGTGACGAAGATCAGGAACGACACGGCCCCGATGACCGCGAGGTCGTGGATGCCGAGGGTGCCGCGCAGGAAGCTCGGGACCAGGCTGCTGAACAGGCCCAGCGGGCTGAACGCCGCGAAGATCGCCAGGGCCGCACCCGCCAGGACGCGCCGCACGGAGGCGGGGACGCTCACGTTCGGACGCAGGCTCACCCCCCGTCGCGCCGCGCCGCCGTCTCAGGGATCGGGGACAGGCCGACCAGGGCGGCGGCGGTGATGCCCAGGTAGACCCAGAAGACGGTGTGAGGGGCGCCGGGGCGTACTGGGCCAGCACGCCCGCGAGCAGCGGCCCGAGGCCCAGGCCGATCATGTTGACGCCGGACGCGACGACGGCCGCGGCACGGTGGTCGCCGCGCGGGTGCAGTTCGGCGATGGCCGCGGTGGCGGTGCCCGTGGCGAGACCGGCCGCGAAGCCACTGAGCACCCGGGCCACCACGAGCGTCGGCACGTCGGCGGCGACGAGGAAGACACCGGTGCTCGCGGCGGCCAGCGCGATCGCCCCGCACCAGCACCCGCTTGCGACCGATGTGATCGCTGAGCCCGCCGAAGAACAGCAGGGCGAACAGGGTCCCGATCACGTAGAGGGCGAAGACGACGGTGACGGTCAGGTGCCCGAAGCCCATCCGCGCCCGGTAGAGCACGTAGAGCGGGATGGGGATGGTGCCGCCGAGCATCATCGCGGACAGCAGGCCCGCCATGAGCGCACAACCGGTCCTGCTGCGGGCCGCACCGCCGTCGGCGGGGTGCGAAGGTTTGCGGTCGGACATGGAACACCTCGACTCTCTCGTAGCGGTCGTTCGGTCGTACTCGGCACTGCGGCAGGTACGGGCGGATGCCGAAGGCGCCGGACGGGGCGTGGCGGCACCGACGGCTCGCCCACGCCCCCAGACATCGAGAGTCACGCCCTCGACCGACCGTGCACGCCGCGCGCCCGCCGGGGCAACAGCCAGCAGCGCGAACCGACCTGACCGAACGAGAGGTTCCGGCGCCCACGACACCACCGGCGGCCGACGCGCTCTCGCCCGCGGGGATGGATCCGCCCTCGACCTCCGACCGCCGCGCATCCGGACGGCCCAATACGCGCGCCTGTGCGAGTGAGCCGCCCGCGTGCCCCACCGGCGAGGCCGGCGCGTCGGGCGAGCATGGGGCGAGCACTCGGGCCGAGGAACACGAAAAGGCCCCCGCATCAACGGGGGCCTCCACGTTTCGCCAGTTCAGGAGTGGAAGGTTTCTCCAGACACCTGTGGGGCGGGTGGGACTCGAACCCACGGCCGACGGATTATGAGTCCGCTGCTCTAACCGGCTGAGCTACCGCCCCTCTTCGGCGTGGCGCGTACAAGTGTGCGCGCCGTCTGCCGCAGCATAGCCGGTCATACGATCTCTCGCTCCGGATGGTCGGCTTCGCGTGACCAGGAAGACTCCCCCGCCTCCCCGCCCGGTTCCGGATGGGACGAAGTACACGCGAAAGAGTCACGTACGTCCCAGCCGCATCACCGGAACCAGCGACACGCCCGGACTCGGGCGACCGCCGACACGAACGGCCGTCGACACGGACGGGCCGCCCACGCGCACGAGCAGCCACCGGCGCGGACGGGCGCGCGGTCCGGGACGTGCGGTCGCGTGACGCGACCAAGGAAACACGAAAAAGGACCCCTCAGGGTCCTCCTCCGATCTGCTCCCCCGACTGGACTCGAACCAGTAACCCTCCGGTTAACAGCCGAATGCTCTGCCAATTGAGCTACAGGGGATCGCGCTCCCCCGACTGGACTCGAACCAGTAACCTGCCGGTTAACAGCCGGCTGCTCTGCCAATTGAGCTACAGGGGATTGCTGCGTCTGCACCGGGCCCTGCCCACCTGGCTGCTGCCGGGCGGCGCGTGCTCGCTGCGACACATACATTAGCGCAAGCAGGGGGGTGCTTTGCCAATCGGTATCGCCCGGGGTGATCTCGGGTGCCTACGGGTAGGCGGGCAGCACACGTCGCGCCGAGCGGCGCGCTGAGCCAGGAAGGTGGCAGCCATGCGGTACCGGCTCACGTTCATCGCCGGACTCGCCATCGGATACGTGATCGGGACACGGGCCGGGCGCGAGCGTTACGAGCAGATGAAGAAGTCCGCACGCCAGTTCGCCCAGAACCCCGCCGTGCGCAATACCGCCGAGTCCGCGGCGCAGACCGGCCGCGATCTGGCGGGCCGGGCCTACCACTCGGTGAGCGACAAGGTCGGCGAGAAGGTGCCCGCTTCGGTGACCGCCCGGGTGCGCTCGCTGCGGGACCGGAACGGGGAACGGAACGGCGAGGACGACTGGGGCACCTCCAACACGTGATCGGGCCCTTCAACGCGTGATCGGGCCCGTCGACACGTGATCGGGCGGGTCAGCACGTGACCGCCGTCGGCGGCGCGCGGCCGGGCCCGCCCGGCAACCCTCGCGCGCCTGCCCGGCATCCCGTACGCCCGGCCCGCTCCGCGTGGCCGGGCCGCCCGTGTGCCGCCGCTCCGTACGGTACGGAAACGCTCCGGCGGTGCGGCAGAATCTTGGGCATGGGGATAGTCGCCGGCTTGGACAGCTCTTCCGCCTTCACTCACATCGTCGTCTGCGACACGGACACGGGCGCCGTGCTGCGCCGGGGTTACGCCGCTCACCCCGTCGAACCGAAGGCCACCGAGGTCGACCCGCAGGCATGGCTGCTCTCGCTGGGCGAGGCGGCCGGCGGGGGCCTGCTCGAAGGCGTACAGGCCATCGGCGTCTCCGCGCAGCAGCACGCCCTGGTGCCGCTGGACCACCAGGGCGGCGTCGTACGCCCGGCGCTGCTCGGCAACGACAAGCGGGCGCAGGCCGCCGCGGCCGACCTGATCGACGGGCTGGGCGGGCGCCAGGCATGGGCCGAGGCGGTCGGGTCGGTCCCGCAGGCCGCGCAGCCGGTGGCGAAGCTGCGCTGGCTGGCCCGCAACGAGCCGGAGGCGGCCCAGCGGGTGGCCGAGGTGCTCCAGCCGCACGACTGGCTGGTGTGGCAGCTGCTGGGCCGGCCGGCCCGGCGGACCACCGACCGGGGCGCCGCGTCCGGCACCGGCTACTGGTCGGCGGGCACCGGTGCGTACCGGCCCGATCTGGTGGAGCTCGCGCTGGGGCATCCGGTGGCGCTGCCCGAGGTGCTCGGCCCCTGCGACACGGCCGGGGCGACGCCCGAGGGGCTGCTGATCTCCGCGGGGACGGGCGAGACGATGGCGGCGGCGTTCGGGCTCGGGCTCGGGGCCGGTGACGCGGTGGTGTCGCTGGGCGCCTCGGGTTCGGTGATGGCGGTGCACCACGAGGCGCTGTCCGACCCGAGCGGGACGATCACGTCGCTCGCGGACGCGACCGGCATGCATCTGCCGGTGGTGTACACGTCGAACGCGGTACGGGCCTTGCGCGGGACCGCCGAGATGCTGGCCGCGGAGAACCTGGAGGAGCTGTCCGCGCTGGCGCTGAAGTCGACGCCGGGCGCCTCCGGGCTGGTGCTCCTGCCGTACCTGGAGGGCGAGCGCACCCCGCACCTGCCGCACACGGCGGGGACGCTGTGCGGGCTGCGGCGCGAGTCGATGAAGCCGGAGCACCTGGCGCGGGCCGCGTTCGAGGGGATGCTGTGCTCGCTGGCCGACGCGCTCGACGTGCTGCGCGGCCGGGGCGTCGAGGTGCGGCGGGTGTTCCTGCTGGGCGCGGCGGCCGAGCTGCCGGCCGTGCAGGCGATCGCGCCCGCGCTGTTCGGCACGCAGGTGGTCGTCCCGCAGCCGGCCGAGTACGCGGCCCTGGGCGCGGCCCGGCAGGCGGCCTGGGCGCTGGGCGTCTCGCAGGGGACGGCCGATCCGCACACTCCCCCGGCCTGGCAGGGCGCGGCGGCGCAGGTGCTGGAGCCCGGCGAGGAGCTGGCGGTCGGTCAGGCGATCCGCCAGCAGTACGTGGCGACGCGGGACCAGATCCACCCGGGGGCGTTCACCCCGGCGCTCTGATCCGGTCCGCGCGGCGCACGACGGCGCGCGGTCGGGGCACGGACGGCGCGGCCGGGTGCATGCGACGGAGGCAACCCTCCACCACATGTACTCGGTCTGTTTTTTTACCCGGTCTTGAGTAAAAACGTTCGCGACCCTCGCACGGGGTACCGGAAAATGGGTCGCCTCCCGACCTCCGCCGACTCCGAGAGACACGCGTGCTCATAAAACTCCTGCGGGCCCATCTCGGTCCGTACAAGAAACCCATCCTGCTGCTGGTCCTGCTCCAGTTCCTGCAGACCTGCGCCACCCTCTATCTGCCGACCCTGAACGCCGACATCATCGACAACGGTGTCGTGAAGGGGGACACGGGCTACATCCTGGAGTTCGGCGGCATCATGATCGCCGTCAGCATCGCCCAGGTCGCCTGCAACATCGGTGCCGTCCACCACGGTTCCCGCACCGCGTCCGCGCTCGGCCGCGACGTCCGGGCGGCGGTCTTCGACCGGGTCCAGTCGTTCTCCGCGCGGGAGGTCGGGCGGTTCGGCGCGCCCTCGCTGATCACGCGCACGACCAATGACGTCCAGCAGATCCAGATGCTGGTGCTGATGACGTTCACGCTGATGGTGTCGGCGCCGATCATGTGCGTCGGCGGCATCGTCCTGGCGCTCGGCCAGGACGTCCCGCTGTCGTCGGTGCTGCTCGCGGTGGTGCCGGTCCTGGGCATCGCGGTGGGCCTGATCGTGAAGCGGATGCGCCCGCTGTTCCGCACCATGCAGGAGCGGGTCGACACCGTGAACCGGGTGCTGCGGGAGCAGATCACCGGCAACCGGGTCATCCGCGCGTTCGTCCGCGACGGCTACGAGACGAAACGCTTCGGCGTCGCCAACGACGAGCTGACCGACGTCTCGCTGTCCACCGGGCGGCTGATGGCGCTGATGTTCCCGACCGTGATGACGGTGGTGAACGTGTCGTCGATCGCCGTGGTCTGGTTCGGTGCCCACCGCATCGACAGCGGAGGCATGGAGATCGGCGCGCTGACCGCGTTCCTCGCCTACCTCATGCAGATCGTCATGTCGGTGATGATGGCCACCTTCATGTTCATGATGGTGCCGCGCGCCGAGGTGTGCGCCGAGCGCATCCAGGAGGTCCTGGAGACCGAGTCCAGCGTGGTCCCGCCCGTCGCCCCGGTCCGGGAGCTGCGTGCCCACGGCCACCTGGAGATCCGGGGCGCGGACTTCCGCTACCCGGGCGCCGAGGAACCGGTGCTGCGGTCGGTGGACCTGGTGGCCCGCCCCGGCGAGACCACCGCGATCATCGGGTCGACGGGCAGCGGGAAGTCGACGCTGCTCGGACTCGTACCGCGCCTGTTCGACGTGACGGACGGCCAGGTGCTGGTCGACGGCACGGACGTGCGGACGCTGGCCCCGGAGCTGCTGGCGAGGACAGTGAGTCTCGTCCCGCAGAAGCCGTACCTGTTCTCCGGAACGGTCGCGAGCAACCTGAGGTACGGGAACCCGGACGCGACGGACGAGGAGCTGTGGCACGCGCTGGAGGTCGCGCAGGCCAAGGAGTTCGTCGAGGCGCTGGAGCACGGCCTGGAGGCCCCGATCGCGCAGGGCGGCACCAATGTCTCGGGCGGGCAGCGGCAGCGGCTGGCGATCGCCAGGACGCTGGTGCGACAGCCGGAGATCTACCTGTTCGACGACTCGTTCTCCGCTCTCGACTACGCCACCGACGCCGCCCTGCGCGCGGCGCTGACGCGGGAGACGGCCGGGGCGACCGTGGTGATCGTGGCGCAGCGGGTGTCCACCATCCGCGACGCGGACCGGATCCTGGTGCTCGACGAGGGCCGGGTCGTGGGCCGCGGCACCCACCACGAACTGATGGACGGCAATGAGACGTACCGGGAGATCGTGCTCTCCCAGCTGACGGAAGCGGAGGCCGCGTAATGGCCGGGCCTGGCGGACGGATGATGGCGGGCGGCGCGCCGACCGACCGGTCCATGGACTTCAAGGGGTCGTCGAAGCGGCTGCTGAAGCGCTTCGGGACGGAGAAGTCCTCGCTGTACGCGATGCTGGCGGCCGGAGCGCTGAGCGTCGGCCTGTCGGTGGTGGGACCGAAGATCCTCGGCCGCGCGACGGACCTGGTGTTCGCCGGGGTCGTCGGCCGGCGGATGCCCGAGGGCGCCACGAAGGAGCAGGTCGTCGAGAACCTGCACAAGTCCGACAGCGGGCTGGCCGACATGCTGTCCGGGGTGGACTTCGTCCCCGGTCACGGCATCGACTTCGGCGCCGTCGGCGACGTACTGCTGCTCGCGCTGACGGTCTATGTCGCGGCCGGACTGCTGATGCTCGTGTCGTCCCGGCTGTCGATCCGGATCATCAACCGGGTCGTGTTCCGGCTGCGCGAGGACATCCAGGCGAAGCTGTCCCGGCTGCCGTTGTCGTACTTCGACCAGGCCAAGCGCGGCGAGGTGCTCAGCCGGGCGACGAACGACATCGACAACATCTCGCAGACGATGCAGCAGACGCTGGGACAGCTCGTCAACTCCCTGCTCACCATCGTCGGCGTGCTGATCATGATGTTCTGGATCTCGCCGCTGCTGGCACTGGTCGCGCTGGTGACGGTGCCGCTCTCGGTGGTCGTGGCGACGAAGGTCGGCAAGCGCTCGCAACCGCAGTTCGTCCAGCAGTGGAAGGTGACCGGCAAGCTCAACGCCCACATCGAGGAGATGTACACCGGGCACACCCTGGTGAAGGTCTTCGGGCGGCAGGAGGAGTCCGCGAAGGACTTCGCCGAGCAGAACGAGGCCCTGTACGAGGCGGGGTTCAAGGCGCAGTTCAACAGCGGGATCATGCAGCCGCTGATGATGTTCGTGTCGAACCTGAACTATGTGCTGATCGCCGTCGTCGGCGGTCTGCGGGTCGCCTCGGGTTCGCTGTCGATCGGTGACGTGCAGGCGTTCATCCAGTACTCGCGGCAGTTCTCGATGCCGCTGACCCAGGTCGCCTCGATGGCGAACCTGGTGCAGTCGGGCGTCGCGTCGGCCGAGCGGATCTTCGAGCTGCTGGACGCCGAGGAGCAGGGCGCGGATCCGGCGCCCGGCGAGGCCGAGCGGCCGAAGGAGCTGCGCGGCAGCGTCGCGCTGGAGAAGGTGTCGTTCCGCTACGACCCGGACAAGCCGCTCATCGAGGACCTGTCGCTGACCGTCGAGCCGGGGCACACGGTCGCCATCGTCGGCCCCACCGGCGCCGGCAAGACCACCCTCGTCAATCTGCTGATGCGGTTCTACGAGGTGACCGGCGGACGAATCACCCTCGACGGCGTGGACGTGGTGAAGATGTCGCGCGACGAGCTGCGCGCGGGCATCGGCATGGTCCTCCAGGACACCTGGCTGTTCGGCGGCACGATCGCGGACAACATCGCGTACGGCGCTTCGCGCGAGGTCACCCGGGAGGAGATCGAGGAGGCGGCCCGGGCGGCCCACGCCGACCGCTTCATCCGTACCCTGCCGGACGGTTACGACACGGTGATCGACGACGAGGGCTCCGGCGTCAGCGCGGGCGAGAAGCAGCTGATCACCATCGCGCGGGCGTTCCTGTCCGACCCGGTGATCCTGGTGCTCGACGAGGCGACGAGCTCCGTCGACACCCGTACCGAGGTGCTGATCCAGAAGGCGATGGCGCGCCTGGCGCACGGGCGCACCAGCTTCGTGATCGCGCACCGGCTCTCCACCATCCGGGACGCCGACGTCATCCTGGTGATGGAGAACGGCTCGATCGTCGAACAGGGCACGCACGAGGAGCTGTTGGCCGCCGGTGGGGCGTACGCCCGGCTGTACTCGGCGCAGTTCGCGCAGGCGGTGGCCGAGGTCGACTAGGGCCAATACCGGTGACTTAGTGCGCCATTGACGGCTCTGACGCGCGAAAACGTCGTGCACAGAGGCTCTGTCGGGCGCCAAGGTCACCGGTATTGCGACCAGGGCGTGTGATGGAGCCGGTCGGTCCACGGGGGGACCGACCGGCTCCGCCGTTCCTCGCCGGTGCCGTCGGTGCCGTCGGTCAGTCGAGATAGCCGCGGAGCTGGTCGGCGAAGGTGTGGTCGCGCAGTTTGCCGAGGGTCTTGGACTCGATCTGCCGGATGCGTTCGCGCGTCACACCGAAGATCCGGCCGATCTCCTCGAGCGTGCGGGGCCGCCCGTCGACCAGCCCGTAGCGCAGCTGGACCACTTTCCGCTCGCGCTCCCCGAGCGTGGACAGCACCGCCTCCAGGTGCTCGCGCAGCAGCAGGAAGGCGGCGGACTCGACGGGGGACGCGGCGTCCCCGTCCTCGATCAGATCGCCGAGGGCGAGGTCCTCCTCCTCGCCGACGGGGGCGTGCAGCGAGACGGGTTCCTGGGCCAGCCGCAGGATCTCGCCGACCCGTTCCGGGGTGAGGTCGAGCTGGTCGGCGACCTCCTCGGGCGTCGGCTCCTGGCCGTGCTCCTGGAGCATCCGCCGCTGGACGCGTACGACCCGGTTGATCAGTTCGACGACGTGGACCGGGACCCGGATGGTCCGCGCCTGGTCGGCGAGGGCGCGGGACATGGCCTGGCGGATCCACCAGGTGGCGTACGTGGAGAACTTGTAGCCGCGGGTGTAGTCGAACTTCTCGACCGCCCTGATCAGTCCGAGGTTCCCCTCCTGGACCAGGTCGAGCATGGTCAGCCCGCGACCGATGTAGCGCTTGGCGACGGAGACGACGAGGCGGAGGTTGGCCTCGATGAGGCGGCGCTTCGCCACCCGTCCCATGACCACCAGCCGGTCGAGGTCGACGGCCAGCCGGGTGTCCGGGTCCGGGGTGCTCGCAAGCCGTTCCTCCGCGAAGAGCCCGGCCTCGATCCGGCGGGCCAGCTCCACCTCGTCGGCGGCGGTGAGCAGCGGGATGCGGCCGATCTCCCTCAGGTACTGGCGGAAGAGGTCGGCGGACGGCCCGCCGGCCTCCGGGCGGCCGCGCGGCCCCGGGGCCTCGGGAACCGCCCGCGACAGCTCCTCCACTGACCCCTCGGACGGGCCGGCCGCCTCGGGCCCCTCGGGTGGCCCGGCCGTGCCGGGGGGTTCGCGCGAGCCGGGCGCCTCGGGCGGAATCTGCGGCTCCACCGCGCCCTCGGGGTGGCGTACGGCCCGGTTCTGCGCGGGGATGGCCGAGACGGGCTCGGGTTGGGTCACGGTCCGGGTCTGCACGGGGGCGACCTCCAGGTGATCGCTGCCGGACCGCAGGGACGGAACCACCACAGGGTGGACCGGCCGCGCTCCGATGACTCAGGAACCGCTCCCAGTGTGGGGGAAGACACATCACTGTCACGAGGGGCGTGCGAGGACTTTCTGAGTCCGTTCCGTGACCGGCCGGCTACGCGGACGGACGGGCCCGGGCGGATGCGCGCCCGCGTGAACCGCGCGCGCCCCGGCGCCGCCGCAGGGGCGGCCGGCCCGGGTCAGAGCGCGTCGGCGCCGTGGTTGCGCAGGGACTCGGCGTACTGCTGGAGGACCCAGACCTCGTTCTGCGCCGCCGCCAGCTGCTCCGGGGGCACGTGGCTGCCGAGGCGGGCCAGGCTTCCCTGGACCTCGCCGATCCGGCGGTCGACGGCGCGCAGCCGGACCTGGACGAGCTGCACCCCGGCGTAGGTCTCGTCGATGGTCTTGCCGTGGAAGACCTCCACCGCCAGCTCGGTCACGAGGTTGCGCACCGTGTCGTCGGGGGCCGCGTCCAGCACCCGGGCCAGGTAGTCGCGAGGCTCCGGGAGGCCCGTCTCGGCACCGCCCGCGTCCGCGACGCACTGCCGGACCGCGGCGTACGGCGGGGCGGTGAACTCGTCGACCCCGTAGGCGTCGAAGGCCGGTGAGACCAGGGCGGGCTTCTGGAGGGCGAGCTTCAGCAGTTCGCGTTCGGTGCGGTGGGCGGGGCTGCGCAGGTGGAGGGCGGGACCCGCGGGGGCGGCGGGTGCCCGGACCTGCTCGTGCCGGGAGCCGCCGGGAGCACCGGGGCCGCCGCGGGAGGAGGCCGGGGCGGGACCGCGCCGGTCGCCCCGCTCGCGGGCCCAGCGGGCGAGCTGGGCGACCCGCTTGACCACGAACTGGGTGTCCAGGATGCCGAGCATCCCGGCCAGTTGGACGGCGACCTCGTGCTGCGAGGAGCTGTTCTTGATCCGGGCGACGACGGGGGCCGCCTCGTCGAGCGCGGCGCCGCGCCCCGCCGGGGTCTCCAGGTCGTACCGCCCCACGATCTGGCGCAGCGCGAACTCGAAGAGCGGGGTGCGCGGGTCGACCAGGTCGCGGACGGCCTCGTCGCCCTTGGCCAGGCGCAGATCGCAGGGGTCCATGTTGTCCGGCGCGATCGCGATGTACGTCTCGGCGGCGAACTTCTGGTCGTCCTCGAAGGCGCGCAGCGCGGCCTTCTGCCCGGCGGCGTCGCCGTCGAAGGTGAAGATCACCCGGGCGCTGCCGTTGTCCATCAGCAGGCGGCGCAGGATCTTGATGTGGTCCCCGCCGAAGGCCGTGCCGCAGGTGGCGATGGCGGTGGTGACCCCGGCGAGATGGCAGGCCATGACGTCGGTGTAGCCCTCGACGACGACGGCGCGGCTGCTCTTCGCGATCTCCTTCTTCGCCAGGTCGATGCCGTAGAGCACCTGGGACTTCTTGTAGATCGCGGTCTCGGGGGTGTTGAGGTACTTCGGTCCGTTGTCGTCGTCGCGGAGCTTGCGGGCGCCGAAGCCGACGACGTCGCCGGAGGTATCGCTGATCGGCCACATGAGACGGCCGCGGAAGCGGTCGATGGGGCCGCGCCTGCCGTCCTGGGAGAGGCCGGAGGCGATCAGCTCCCTGTCGCTGAAGCCCTTGCCGCGCAGATAGCGGGTGAGGTGGTCCCAGCCCGCGGGGCTGTAACCGATGCCGAAGTGGACGGCGGCTTCCTGGTCGAAGCCGCGCTCGGCGAGGAACTTGCGGCCGATCTCGGCCTCGGGACCGTTCAGCTGCTCGCGGTAGAAGTCGGCGGCCACCTTGTGCGCCTCGACCAGCCGGATGCGCTCACCGCGCTGGTGGGAGGGGTTGTACCCGCCCTCCTCGTACCGCAGGGTGATGCCCGCCTTGGCGGCGAGCCGTTCGACCGTCTCGGAGAACGAGAGATGGTCGATCTTCATCACGAAGGCGATCGTGTCGCCGCCCTCCTGGCAGCCGAAGCAGTGGAACAGGCCCTTGCTCGGGCTGACCTGGAAGGAGGGGGACTTCTCGTCGTGGAACGGGCAGAGACCCTTGAGGTTGCCGCCGCCCGCGTTGCGCAGCTGGAGATACTCGGAAACGACGGCGTCGATCGGGACCGCGTCCCGTACCGCCTTCACGTCCTCGTCATTGATCCTGCCTGCCACGGGTGAATTCTACGGGCGGGGTACGACACCCCTGTCGACCCGCCACTGTGATCCCGGGTACCCGGGCCGTGCCCCGCTCGTGCCCCGGCCGGGCACCCCGGCCGTCCCGGCCCGGAGAGGTCCGCGCCTCGGCCCGAGAAGGCGCTCGCCCCGGCTCGGGAACGGTCCGCTCCTCAGCTCAGCGAGGTCAGCGGCACCGACGGATCGGCCAGTGCGTCCGGGTCGATCTGCCGGCCGGACCGGACCAGCTCCTGCACGCTCTCGGTGACGTCCCACACGTTGACGTTCATCCCGGCCAGCACCCGCTGGTCCTTCAACCAGAAGGAGATGAACTCGCGCTTGCCCGCGTCGCCCCGGATGACCACCTGGTCGTAGCTGCCCGGCGGCGCCCACCCCGAGTATTCGAGGCCGAGGTCGTACTGGTCGGAGAAGAAGTACGGCACCCGGTCGTAGCTCACGTCCTGGCCGAGCATGGCCCGGGCCGCGGCCGGGCCGCTGTTCAGCGCGTTCGCCCAGTGCTCCACGCGCAGCCGGGCGCCGAGCAGCGGATGGGCCACGTTGGCCACGTCCCCCGCCGCGAAGATGTGCGGATCGCTGGTGCGCAGGGAGGCGTCGACGGCGATGCCGCCGCCGTCCTTGCGCGCGGCCATGGCGAGCCCGGCGGTCTCGGCGAGGGCGGTGCGCGGGGCGGCGCCGATCGCGGCGAGCACGTCGTGGGCGGGGTGCTCCTCGCCGTCGTCGGTGCGCACGGCGAGGACGACGCCGTCCTGACCGACGATCTCGGTGAGACGGACGCCGAAGTGGAAACGCACCCCGTGGTCCTGGTGCAGCTGGGTGAAGATCTGCCCGAGCTCGGGGCCGACCACATGGTGCAACGGCGTCGGTTCCGGCTCGATGATGGTGACCTCGGCCCCGTATCCGCGTGCCGCCGCCGCGACCTCCAGACCGATCCAGCCGGCCCCGGCGATCACCAGATGGCCGTTGTCGCGGCCGAGGGAGCTCAGCACCTTGCGCAGCCGGTCGGCGTGGGCGAGGCGGCGCAGGTGGTGGACGCCGGCCAGGTCCGTGCCCGGGACGGGCAGGCGGCGCGGCTCGGCCCCGGTGGCGAGCAGCAGCCTGTCGTAGTGCACGACGGTGCCGTCGCCGAGCCGTACGGAGCGGTCCACCCGGTCGAGGGCGGTGACGGGCTGGCCCAGGTGGAGTTCGATCTCGGCACCCGCGTACCAGGCGGTCTCATGGACGAAGACGCTGTCCCGCTCCTCCTTGCCGGTCAGATAGCCCTTGGACAGCGGAGGCCGTTCGTAGGGATGGTCGCGTTCGTCGCCGAGAAGGATCACCCGGCCGCTGAAACCCTCCGCCCGGAGCGTCTCGGCCGCCTTCGCTCCTGCCAGTCCCCCGCCGACGATGACGAAGGTCTGATGTGCGTCGACCACTTGTTGCCTCCTCGATGCTCGCTGCGCGGGGCCCGACTGCGAGCGTCCCGCACGCGGCGTGATGGCGAAAGGGGGTGTACCCCGATCAGGTAATGCCCGTGTCGGACCAGGGTGCATACGGACGGGGCGCGCGGGCGGGGTACACGGGCGGGGCCGGTCAGCGGCCCGGTGCGGTGAGCGCCGCGTGCAGGGAGCGCGCCGAGGCGTCGGTCAGGGCGGCGATCTGGTCGACGAGGACCCGCTTGCGGGCCCGGTCGTCGGGGGCGGCGTCGAACAGGGCCCGGAACTGCGGCTCCAGCCCCTCGGGGGCGCGCGCGGTGAGCGCGGCGGCCAGTTCGGCGATGACGATGCGCTGGTCGGCGCGGATCGCCTCCTGCTCGGCGCGCTGCATGACGTAACGGTCCGCGACCGCCTTGAGCACGGCGCACTCGTTGCGCGCCTCGCGGGGGACGACGAGCGCGGCCGCGTACCGGCCGAGCCGGCCGGTGCCGTACGCCCGCCGGGTGGCGCTCTCGGCGGCCAGGCAGAACCGGCCGATCAGCTGGCTCGTCGCGTCCTTCAGCCGGGCCTGGGCGACGGCGGACCCGTCGTAGCCGTGCGGCCACCAGTCCTGGGCGATGAGCCGGTCCAGGGCCTCGGCCAGTTCGTCCGGAGGGGTGTCCGCCGGGACGTAGCGGCCGATGGCGACCGCCCAGATCTCGTCGCGCTCGGGCTCGGCGTACAGGCAGTTGGGGTCGATGTGCCCGGCGTGCAGCCCGTCCTCGAAGTCGTGCACCGAGTACGCGACGTCGTCGGACCAGTCCATGACCTGGGCCTCGAAGCAGGTGCGGTTCGCCGGGGCGTCGCGGCGCACCCACTCGAACACCGGCAGGTCGTCCGCGTACACCCCGAACTTCGGCGTGTCGGGGTCGCCGGGCCGGCCGCCGCGCGGCCACGGGTACTTGGTGGCGGCGTCCAGGGAGGCACGGGTCAGATTGAGTCCGACGCTGACCAGCGCCCCGGTCCGGGTGTCGGGCACGAACCGCTTCGGTTCCAGCCTGGTGAGCAGGCGCAGCGACTGGGCGTTGCCCTCGAAGCCGCCGCAGTCCGAGGCGAAGTCGTTGAGCGCCTGCTCGCCGTTGTGGCCGAACGGCGGGTGGCCGAGGTCATGGGCGAGGCAGGCCGTCTCGACCAGATCGGGGTCGCAGCCGAGGGCCGCCCCGAGCTCGCGGCCGACCTGGGCGCATTCCAGGGAGTGCGTGAGCCGGGTCCGGGGGCTGGCGTCCCAGGCCCGGCTGCGGGTGCCTGGGGTGACGACCTGGGTCTTCCCGGCGAGCCTGCGCAGCGCGGCGGAGTGCAGCACCCGGGCGCGGTCGCGCTGGAAGGCGGTGCGGCCGGGGCGTTTGTCCGGCTCGGCGTCCCAGCGCTCGGCGTCGGCCGCGCGGTACGGGGTCGGGCCCCGGCCGTGTGCGCCCGTGCCGGTGCCCGGGGTCTCCCACGCGCTTTCCGGGCAGTCGGGGCAGTCCGCGTCGGCCTCGCGCTCCGTACGGTTCTCGGCGTCCGCACGGTCCGAGGCATCCGTATGGTCCGCGTCCGTACGGTCCGGGCCGTCTTCACGGTCCGGGCCGTCTTCACGGTCCGGGCCGTCCGTGCCGGGCGTGCTCTCCGTACGGTCCATGCCGTCCATGCCGTCCATGTGTCCGACAGTAGACGGCCGGGCCGACACGTTCGGAAACAGTGACGAAGGCGGCTGAACCGGGCAGTGCTGAACCGTTCCTCCTCGTCTCTCGTCCGATCATGCGAGACATCAGCGACGGGGCACGGACTTGAGGAGACACCGATGGGGGAACGACGACCGGGACGGCCGGCGCGGTGGCTCGGGCGCGTGCGGCCCGTCCGGTTCGGCCGGCCGTGGCCGCGCACCCGGCGGGGGCAGCGGCGCCTCGTCCAGGCGGTGATGCTCACGTGCGTGGCCGCGCTGGCCCCCGCGACCTGGATGCACACCGCCGCCGACGACCGGGTGAGGACCACCGCGGACGTGCCCGCGCGGCAGGTCGCCGTGGTCTTCGGGGCCGGGCTGTGGGAGGGCAGACCGACGCCGTACCTGGCGCACCGGCTGGACGCCGCCATCGAGCTGTACCGGGCCGGAAAGGTGAAGGTCGTGCTCGTGACCGGCGACAACAGCCGCGAGGAGTACGACGAGCCGGACGCCATGCGCACGTACCTCCGCGCGCACGGGGTGCCGGACGGACGGATCGTGAGCGACTTCGCCGGTTTCGACACCTGGGACTCCTGCGTACGGGCCAAGAAGATCTTCGGGGTCGACCGTGCGGTGCTGGTGACCCAGGGGTTCCACATCCGCCGGGCGATCACGCTGTGCCGGAGCGCCGGCATCGACGCGTACGGGGTCGGCGTCGACGCCGTGCACGACGCGACCTGGTACTACGGCGGGGCACGAGAGGTGTTCGCGGCGGGGAAGGCGGCGCTGGAAGCCGCCTTCAAGCCGCACCCGCGCTTCCTGGGCCCGCAGGAGCCCGGGGTCGCGCGGGCGCTGGCGGCGGACGACTGGTAGGACGTCAGGTCCCGTACGGGCGAACGGCCCTGGCGTCGCGCAGGGCGCGCCCCCACCAGACCAGCTGGTCGAGCAGCGCCGTGGCCGCGGCGTCGACCCCGGCGGGGTCCCGGTGCCTGCCCTCGTCGTCGAACTGGGCGCCCGCAAAGGCCAACGACACCGTTTCGCGGATGCCGACGGCGTGCAGTTCCGCGAAGACCTGCCGCAGGTGCTCGACGGCCCGCAGCCCGCCGGACACCCCGCCGTACGAGACGAATCCGACGGGCTTGGCCTGCCACTCGTCGCGGTACCAGTCGATGAGGTTCTTCAGCGGAGCCGGGTACGAGTGGTTGTACTCGGGGGTGATGACGACGAAGGCGTCGGCCGCCGCGAGCCTGGCGGAAACGGCCGCCAGACGGGCCTGCGCATCGACGTCGGGCCGGTACGAGAGGGCGACGGGGAGATCGAGTTCCGCGACGTCGATCAGGTCCGTCCCGATGTCCGGATGCCCGGCGGCGCGTGAGAGGAACCAGTCGGCGACGACGGGGGCGAACCGCCCCTCCCGGTTGCTGGCGAGGAGGACGGCGGCCTTGAGCGGCTCGGTGGCGGTGGTCGCGGACGCCGTGGACGAGGGTGCGGTGGTGAGATCCATGCGACGAGGCTCGTAGATCAACCAAGGTTGAGGTCAAGCCGCGCGCCCTCGTCGGTCCTCGGCGGCTCGGCAGTGGTTCTTCTTCGACGGATTCCCGACGCTTTTCAGCGGTCTTCCGGCGACCTTTCGGCGGTCGTTCGGCGACCTTTCGGTGGTCGTTCGGCGACTTCCCGGCGGCTCTTCGTCGCCCCCCTCGGCATACGGTGAACGCATGACGACTCCCGCTCCCTTCCCCTACGCCGAGTTCGACGGGCATCCGGCGACCGAGGCGGATCTGCGGATTCCGGCTTTCCTCGACTACGGGCACTTCACGGCCATGCAGGTCAGGGACGGGAAGGTCCGCGGTCTCGCGCTGCACCTGGCCCGGCTGGACTCCGCAAACCGGGAGCTGTTCGAGCGCCCGCTGGACGGGGACCGGGTCCGCGGGCTGATCCGGCACGCGCTGGACGGCGCCGGGGTACGGGACGCGTCCGTCCGGGTGCAGGGCTTCCTGCCGACGGGGGGCGAGGAGACGACCGTCATGGTCACGGTGCGCGGACCGGCCCGGAAGCCGACGGAACCGCACCGACTGATGTCCGTTCCGTACGCCCGGACCGTGCCGCACATCAAGCGGCCCGGCGAGTTCGGCCAGACGTACTACGCGAGGCTCGCCGCACGCTCCGGTTGCGACGAGGCGCTGCTGACCACCCCGGACGGCACGGTGACGGAGGCGGCGATACACAACATCGGCTTCTGGGACGGGACTTCGGTCGTCTGGCCCGACGCCCCCGCCCTGCTCGGCATCACCATGGCCCTGCTGGAACGGGACCTGCCCGGCGCGGGGCTGGAGTCCGTACGACGTCCGGTGACGCTGGACGGGCTGGGCGCGTTCCGGTCCGCGTTCCTCACCAACTCGCAGGGCATCGCACCGGTCCGGCGCATCGACGACGTCGCGTTCACGGTGGACGAGGACCTGATGGAACGGATCGGGCGGGTGTACGACGCCGTGCCCTGGGACAGCGTCCGAGACGTCCGAGATTCCGAGGCGTCTGAGATCCGAGAGGTCTGAGACCCGAGACGTCCGAGACCGGACGGGTACGGGCCCGGCCCCTGCGTCGGCCCGATCCCGGGCCGGGGGTCTGGCGGGGGGTCCGGGCCGAGGCGAGGGCCTGACGCGGGGCCCCGGCCCCGTTCACCGGCTCGGCGCGGACACGGAACCGCCCCGCCTGCCCGGAGGGACGAGCCCGGCGGACCGGCGGGGCGGGGGGCGGTCGTATGCGCCGTCCCGTGGGGGGTGACTGACGTGTGCCCGGCACCCACGAGGTCATGCGTGTGATGTGCGCCACTTCCTCGACGGCGGCGTCACCCATTCGGCACCGATTTCCGCGAAACCGCTGCCATCCTGCCCGATCACCCCCGCGACCTGCGCGGATGTGGTTTGGCAAGGGGGCCACGCCGTGCCGTTCGGGTGGAAGCTGACTTGGTGTCAGCAGGCATGGGAGCCGCTCCCCCCGTTAGCTCGGAGTCGGAACACAGCCGCTCGCGAAACAGCTGCTCAGCCGCCCGGCTGTTCGGCCGTTCGCGGGACGGCCGCTCGCGCACATCGCCGGAGGAACCCACATGCGTCCTGCTCGCCCAGTGACCGCTGCCGCCACCGTCACCATTCCCATAGCCGCGCTCGCCCTCTTCGCCACAGGGCAGCCCGCGTACGCGGGTGCCACCGCTACGGCACGAACCGGCTCGGCCGCCACGGCGCCCGTCGACGGTGCCCTGCGGGAGCGCGGGGTCCTCCTGGAACGCGGGATCCCCCAAGAACACGGCGTCCTCCTGGAAGGCGGCACGCCTCAAAAGGGCGGCGTCCTCCTGGAAGGCGGTGTCCCCCGGGAACAGGGCGGCGGGGACGGATCGACGGGGACCGGACGCGACACCCCCTTCGGGGGTGTCAACGTCCCCTCGCTGCTCGACTCCGTCGGCGGGCTCAACGCCGTCTCCGGGCTCGGGACCGCCAGGAAGAACGAGGGCTCGAACGAGGGCGGCGACCGGAACTCTTCCGAGGGCGGCGGCTCGTCCCGCCGCGAGGACTCGTCCGGACGCGACGGCTCGTCGTCCGGTCGCGACGATTCCTCAGGGCGCGACAACGGGTCCGGACGCGGCGACTCGTCGGGGTCCGACGCTCCGCGCGGGGGCGTCAGAACTGGTGTCGGCGGCAGTGTCCGTTCCGACACCACCCAGATCGCGGCGGGAGCCGGCGTACTCGCCGGAGCCGCCGCCGGCGGAGCCTGGCTCCTGCGTCGTCGGGCGAGCGGCACGCAGGGAGCCGGCTGACGGAGACGGATTCACGTCTCCGTACCCGCCTGGTTCCCGTCCCGGTGGTCGCGCGCCACCGGGACGGGACCGTACCTGTTTCCGCGCCCGTCCCCTGGACGTGCCGGAACCGGTATCCGGGCCGGGATCCGTACGGGCCCCGCCCGTACCGGAGCCCTTGTTCATGCCGGAGTCGCATCCGTGCCGGCCCCGGCTACGTGCCGGTACCCGTATCCGTACCGGCGCCCCTCCCCCGTACCCGTCTTCGTTCCGTCACCCGGAGGACGACCGTGTCCCAGAAGGGCAAGGGCTGGCTGCTGGCCATCGCCGCGCTGGCAGGTGTCTGGCTGATCCGCCATGGCGCCGACGCACAGCTGATGCCACCCCAGCCGACCACCGCGCAGGCATTCGCCGGTGCCCCGGCGCCGCTGCCCGGATCACCCGTCGCCGAACCGTTGAAGCCCTCGGCCCCCGTCCGCATCCGGATCCCGAGCATCCGCGTCGACGCCCCGATGATGCGGCTCGGGCTCGGCGCCGACGGAAGTCTCGACGTACCACCGGCCGAGGACCGCAACGTCGTGGGCTGGTACCGGGCCGGCACTCCCCCGGGTTCCAAGGGCAGCGCGATCGTCGCCGGTCACGTCGACAACGCGCAGGGACGCTCGGTCTTCTACGACCTGGGCGCCCTGCAGAGGGGAAGCACGGTTGAGGTGGTCCGCCGGGACGGCCGCACCGCCGTCTTCTCGCTCGACGCGATCGAGGTCTACGGCAGTGACGACTTTCCCGACGAAAGGGTGTACGGCGACTCGCCCTACGCCTCGCTCCGGCTGATCACCTGCGGCGGCGGGTTCTCGAAGAAGACCGGCTATCAGGGCAACGTGGTGGCGTACGCGCACCTCACCGAAGTGCGCTGAGAGCACTCTCACGAAAGGCCGCCCGCCGACGGTCGTTCACGCCCGGCCGCCCGCGAACGACCGCCCACGATCGAGCGCTCACGCCACCCACTGGTCGAACGCCAGCTTCGCGACCAGCGAGAACACGACGACCAGCAGCACTCCGCGGACGAAGCCGCTGCCTCTGCTGAGCGCCATCCGCGCGCCGACGAGGCCGCCCACCAGGTTGAACACCGCCATCAGCGCACCCAGTTGCCACATGACGTTGCCCTGGTACGCGAACATCGCCAGCGCCCCGCCGTTGGTGCAGACATTGACGATCTTGGCGTTGGCGGACGCCGTCACCAGGTCGAGGTGGAGCACCGCGGTCAGGGCCAGCACCAGAAACGTTCCGGTGCCGGGGCCGAACAGTCCGTCGTAGAAGCCGATGCCGCCGCCGACCAGCAGGATCGCGGCGACCATACGGGCGCGGGTGGCCTCCGGCCGCGCGCCGCCGTCCTCCGCCGCCCTTCCGAACGAGGGCCGCAGCATCACGAACGCCGCGACCGCCAGCAGCACCACCATGATCACGGGGCGCAGCACATCGCTGCTGATGCCCGCGGCGAAGAACGCGCCGGCCATCGATCCGGCCAGGGCCGCGAGCCCGATCCGCAGGGCCGTCCAGAGCCTGACCGGCGCCTTGCGCAGGTAGGTCACGGCGGCACCCGTCGTACCGACGATCGCGACCGCCTTGTTGGTGCCGAGGATCTGCGCGGCGGGGACCTGCGGGAGCCCCAGCAACAGGGCGGGCAGCAGGAGCAGTCCGCCGCCGCCGACCACCGCGTCGATCCAGCCCGCAGCGGCTGCGGCGAGACAGAGGACGACCAGTGCGGTGAGTGCTATGTCGGACATGGCCACGACACTAAGGACGCGATCACACGCCCGTCCAACCGCTCGGGCCGGTTCGCGGAAAAGCTGAGCAGAATCTGAGCTTCCCCGCCCCCGGGCCCCGGACCGGGGCTCCCCGGCCCGGGGCCTCCCCGCGGACTCCCCGGTATCCGGTATCCGGCCCCGGCTTCCCGGCGGGTGGCCGGGGCTCAGCCCTGCTGCTCCGCGACGGCGGCCGGGTCCATCCAGATGACCTCCCAGATGTGACCGTCCGGGTCCTGGAAGGAACGGCCGTACATGTGGCCGAAGTCCATCGTCTCGCCGGCGGGCGATCCACCGGAGGCGAGGGCGGTGTCGGCCATCTCGTCGACCTTCTCGCGGCTCTCCGCGCTCAGCGCGAGGATCACCTCGGTGGTCCTGGAGGTGTCCGCGATCTCCTTCTTGGTGAAGTCCTTGAACCGGGACTCCGTGAGGAGCATGGCGAAAATGGTGTCGCTGATGACGAGGCAGGCGGCGTTCTCGTCGCTGAACTGCGGGTTGCAGGAGTAGCCGAGCTTGCCGAAGAACGCCTTGGCCGCTTCGAGGTTCTTGACCGGCAGGTTCACGAAGATCATCTGAGACATGTTCGTTCCGCTCCATCTGATGTTCGAACGCTTTACGACAGGTAGACCGCGCGACCGCGCGGAACTCATCGGTGACCGCGAAAAAAGTTCTATCCCCGTCGCGAGGCCCGATGAACGGTTCCCCGCGAGGCTCGGCGAGTCGCCGTCGGAGCCATGGCGCGGCGGGAGCCCTGGCGCGGCCGGGCAGGCCGGTGGCCGAGCAGGCGGGCGAGGCGGCGGTCAGGACATGGCGAGCGGCGCGCCGCCCCGGAGCAGCGATCCGCCCAGTGGGGTCAGCGTGTGCAGGACCGAGCTGCCGTGCCGCAGTGTGTGGATCAGACCGGCCTCGCGCAGCACACAGGCGTGCTGGCTCGCGGAGGCGAGCGATATGCCCGCACGGAGGGCGAGTTCGCTGGTCGTGCAGCCGTTGCCGATGGCCCGCAGCACGGTCGAGCGGGTGTTCCCGAGGAGCCGGCCGAGCCAGGGGCCCGGTTCGGCGAAGACCGGGGCGCGGGAGTGCGTGACCGGGTAGACGAGGACGGGCGGGAGTCGCTGGTCCCGGTGGACGACCGGGGTGACCCGGCAGAAATAGGACGGCTGGAGCAGCAGTCCCCTGTCGTTCAGACGGATCTCGCGGTCGAAGGGATAGTCGGCCTCCAGCACGGGCGGGCGCCAGCGGATCATGGGCGGGAGGGAGGCGAGCAACTCCTCGGTCCCGCCGTCCAGGAGGGCGCGGCCACGAACGGCGCGGTCGGCCTCGACGCTGGACCGGATGTGCGGCCAGTAGGGTTCGATCGCGGCGCGGTGATAGGCGCGCAGGGCGTCGGCGAGTCGGCCGAGCGGCTCGACCCGCTCGTCCGGGACCCGGCCCGGCATGCGACGTCCGGCATCCAGCAGGGCCAGTTCGTCGCGTATCCGGCCGGGCGGGGTGTCGCGCAGCGCCTCTATTCCGGTGTCGATGGTGTACGGATCGCCGCTTTCCTGAGAAGGTGTCAGGAAGTCCGGGAAATAGCCACGCGGTGGAATCACGGCGGCCAACAGGCGTACTTCATTGTTCAACCGTGGCCGGGTTTCTTTACGCCATTCCCCGAACACCGTCGAACCGCGCCGGTCCCGCAGCCGGTGGAAACTCAAAATGGTTTCCCACAGCGCGTCCGGCCGAGTGGCCATCCGAACCTTGGACAGGTCCACTCCGGACATGTGGATACGCAGCACCGGGCCCCCACCTGTTGCACGTGCAATTACCCCCACCCAAGGGTATGCGACCCATAACAGCACGTCACCACGGGGTTTCGGCCAGAGGTGAAACGTCTCGCCTCCGCGCGTCGCCACCGGAAAGCTGTACGGCGTCGGGTGCGTATCCGAAGCCACCGGAAGAGCGAGTGAAGGCCGTGGGGGGTTTTGCTCGTTCGGCGGCGGTCGGCGACGGTGCGGCTCCGCACCCGACGGGGGTAAGCCGGGGTGCGGTCCGTGGGTGGGGATCCACGGGCCGTATCCCGGTCCGTTACGGGTGCCCCGCTCACCGCGGCACCGTGGCCCTTTCGGCCCTACCGCCGCGTTACCGCATCGTTTACGGGATCCCGATCCGATACCGGCCCACATCTTTCTGCATTGAACAAACTTCTTGCATTGAAGAACAAAGAAATGGCACAGAATCGCACAGCCATTTCGCCACCCCCGGCCGGAGCGACCGCTCAGGCGCGCGAGCACACCAGGCACGCAGGCGGGCAGGGCACAGCCACACGGGCACACGGGCACACGGGCACACGGGCACACGGATGGAAGCAGCCGGAACGGCTCCGCGCACAGCCGGAAGGCGGCACACGGCCGGGGCAGAACGAGGCGGCGGCCCGCACAGGGGCCGCCGCCTCGGGATTTCACCTCAAGGGCTGTCCCGGCTCCGCAGGTCCGGTGCCGGAATTCCCGGTACCGGAAGTTCCGGGGCCGCCGCCGGGCCGCTGAGGGGTACGAACCGGCGGGCGGCGGCCCCGGAAGTCGGGGGACGGACCGCGTCAGCGGCTGTCGCTGCCGACGGACTCCGCCGCCGCCCGGCCCGCTTCGAGGCGGGCGACGGGGATGCGGAACGGGGAGCAGGACACGTAGTCCAGGCCCACCTCGTGGAAGAAGTGCACCGAATCCGGGTCGCCGCCGTGCTCGCCGCAGACGCCCAGCTTCAGGTC
Source organism: Streptomyces sp. NPDC032161 (assembly GCF_040636995.1). NCBI lineage: Bacteria > Bacillati > Actinomycetota > Actinomycetes > Kitasatosporales > Streptomycetaceae > Streptomyces > Streptomyces sp. NPDC032161. The sequence continues at coordinate 776,694 of NZ_JBEZVN010000002.1, forward strand.
CGGGCGGGTGGCCCGGCCGGCCTCGACGGCGCTGCGGACCAGCGAGCCGACACCGTCCTTGTCGATCGTCTCGAACGGCGACACCCCGAAGATGCCCTTCTCCAGGTACGCGGTGAAGAACGATGCCTCCACGTCGTCGCGGGAGAAGCCCCACACCGTCTGGGTCAGGTCGTTCGTGCCGAAGGAGAAGAACTGTGCGGCCTCGGCGATCTGACCGGCGGTCAGCGCGGCACGCGGCAGCTCGATCATGGTGCCGATGGACAGCTTCAGCTGGGTGCCGGTGGCCGCCTCGACCTCGGCGATGACCTGGTCGGCCTCGTCGCGGACGATCTCCAGCTCCTGCACCGTGCCGACGAGCGGGATCATGATCTCGGCGCGCGGGTCGCCCTTGGCGTTCTTGCGCTCGGCCGCGGCCTCGGCGATCGCCCGTACCTGCATGGCGAACAGTCCGGGGATGACGAGACCGAGACGGACGCCGCGCAGACCGAGCATGGGGTTCTGCTCGTGCAGCTTGTGCACCGCCTGGAGCAGACGCAGGTCGTTCTCGTTGGCGTCCTGGCGGGCCTCGGCGAGCGCGACCCGCACCGAGAGCTCGGTGATGTCGGGCAGGAACTCGTGCAGCGGCGGGTCCAGCAGCCGCACGGTGACGGGCAGTCCGTCCATCGCCTCGAACAGCTCGATGAAGTCGGCCTTCTGGAGCGGGAGCAGCTCCGCCAGCGCGGCTTCGCGCTCGTCGTCGGTGTCCGCCAGGATCAGCTTCTCGACCATCCCGCGCCGCTCGCCGAGGAACATGTGCTCGGTGCGGCACAGGCCGATGCCCTGGGCGCCGAAGCGGCGGGCCCGCAGCGCGTCCTCGGCGTTGTCGGCGTTGGCGCGCACCCGCAGCCGGCGCACCCGGTCCGCGTACGCCATGATCCGGTGCACGGCGGAGACCAGCTCGTCGGCGTCGTCGGCGCCCGCGTGCATCCGGCCCTCGAAGTACTCGACCACCGGGGACGGCACGACGGGCACCTCGCCCAGGTACACCTTGCCGGTGGAGCCGTCGATGGAGACGACGTCCCCTTCCTCGACGACCCGGCCGCCCACTGTCATCCGGCGGCGCTTGGTGTCGACCTCCAGCTCCTCGGCACCGCAGACGCAGGTCTTGCCCATGCCGCGGGCGACGACGGCGGCGTGCGAGGTCTTGCCGCCGCGCGAGGTCAGGATGCCCTCGGCCGCGATCATGCCGTCGAGGTCGTCGGGGTTGGTCTCACGGCGGATCAGGATGACCTTCTCGCCGGACCGGGACCACTTCACCGCGGTGTACGAGTCGAACACGGCCTTGCCGACCGCGGCGCCGGGCGAGGCCGCGATGCCCCGGCCGAGCAGCTCGGTGTCCGCCTCCTCGTCGAAGCGCGGGAACATCAGCTGCGCGAGCTGGGCCCCGTTGACCCGCTGGAGTGCCTCGGCCTCGTCGATCAGGCCCTGGTCGACGAGCTGGGTCGCGATCCGGAAGGCGGCACCTGCGGTGCGCTTGCCGACCCGGGTCTGCAGCATCCACAGCCGACCGCGCTCGATGGTGAACTCGATGTCGCACAGGTCCTTGTAGTGCGTTTCGAGCTTTTCCATGATCTGCATCAGCTGGTCGTACGACTTCTTGTCGATCGACTCCAGATCGGCGAGCGGCACCGTGTTCCGGATACCGGCGACCACGTCCTCGCCCTGCGCGTTCTGCAGGTAGTCGCCGTAGACGCCCTGGTGGCCACTGGCCGGGTCGCGGGTGAACGCGACGCCCGTGCCGGAGTCGGGGCCGAGGTTGCCGAAGACCATCGAGCAGACGTTGACGGCGGTGCCGAGGTCGCCGGGGATGCGCTCCTGGCGGCGGTACAGCTTGGCCCGGTCGGTGTTCCACGAGTCGAAGACCGCCTTTATGGCCAGGTCCATCTGCTCGCGCGGGTCCTGCGGGAAGTCGCGTCCGGCCTCGCTCGAAACGATCTTCTTGAACTGCTTGACCAGCTTCTTCAGGTCGGCCGCGTCGAGATCCACGTCGACCGTGACGCCCTTGGTCTCCTTCGCCGCCTCCAGCGCCGCCTCGAAGAGGTCGCCGTCGACGCCGAGCACGGTCTTGCCGAACATCTGGATGAGGCGCCGGTAGGAGTCCCACGCGAACCGCTCGTCGCCCGCCTGCGTGGCGAGACCGGCCACGGACTTGTCGGACAGACCGATGTTGAGGACCGTGTCCATCATTCCGGGCATCGAGAACTTCGCGCCGGAGCGGACCGAGACCAGCAGCGGGTCGTCCACCTGGCCGAGCTTCTTGCCCATCCGCGCCTCAAGGGCGTCGAGGTGGGCGCTGACCTCGTCGCGCAGCTCCGCCGGCTCCGCGCCGCTCTCCAGGTAGACCTTGCACGCGTCGGTGGTGATGGTGAACCCCGGGGGAACGGGGAGACCGAGGTTGGTCATCTCGGCGAGGTTCGCGCCCTTCCCACCGAGGAGGTCCTTCAGATCCTTGTTGCCCTCGGTGAAGTCGTAGACGAACTTCTGCCCCTGGGACGCCGGGGATTCCGGGTTGGATACGTGGGGATCTTTGTTTTCCGACACGGGTCTCGACTCCTCGAAGACGCGGTGGCTGCCCTGACGGCGAGGAACATACCCAGATCGAAGGTGTCTGGGTACGTCTGCTTGCGCGTCATGGGGGCTCAGCCACTCGTCCGCCAGCAGATCGAAAGTGACGCAGCCCGTCCTCCCACCGAAGATAAGTGTTCACTTCTTGAACACACCACCACTCGCCGCAATCAATGCTGCCCCGAACGGCCACTCTCCGCAACGGAAGCGTCGATCGATCAAAATACGAGCTACTGGCACCGAGTGTCATCATTTGAGAAATGCACCCCTCAGAATTGCGCTCATCTGAGCGGGGTAACTCTCAGGGTGGCGAGAATCACTCTATGGGCGGCGCTCAGATGTCACCATCTGGACACGTGAAAAGCACTCGAAGGTCACACGTTGATCAATGAGTGGTAGCTCAGCGTGAGCGCACCCCGCTTCGCGGCATGCGTAACGAGCGCACCCGGACGCCCGCCTGGCCAAATATCACCGAATCTGGCCGGATCCGGCGCTCAGATGAGTACGCCATCTGCAGCGGCACGCGGTGCCTCATGTGCGGGAGGGGCACAGGCGCCGGGAGGGGCGCGGGGCGCCGGGCCGCGGAAAGGCCGAGGGCCCGCCGGGGAGTACGTCCCCGGCGGGCCCTCGGCGCCGTCGCCGGCCCTTGGAGGCCGGCCGCGACCAGCACTCAGCCGCCCGATGTGTCCAGTTCCGCGTCCGCGCTCACGCCCGCGCGGTCGTAGGGGTCCTTCAGCCAGCCGTCCGGCAGCACCACGCGGTTGTTGCCCGAGGTGCGCCCGCGCGGCCCGTCGGCTCCGTCCGGCCACGGCTGGTCCAGGTCGAGCTCGTTCAGCTGCGCGCCCAGCTCGTCCAGCGAGGAGGTGACCGCCAGCTTCTTGCGCATCTCCGAGCCGACCGAGAAGCCCTTGAGGTACCAGGCGACGTGCTTGCGGAAGTCGATCACGCCCCGCGCCTCGTCGCCGAGCCACTCCCCCAGCAGCGTCGCGTGCCGCAGCATCACGTCGGCGACCTCGCGCAGCCGGGGCTCCCGCCTCGTCCCGGTGCCCTCGAACGCGCTCACCAGGTCGCCGAACAGCCAGGGACGGCCCAGGCAGCCACGCCCGACGACCACGCCGTCGCAGCCGGTCTCGCGCATCATCCGCTGCGCGTCGTCCGCGCACCAGATGTCGCCGTTGCCGAGCACCGGGATCTCCGGGACGTGGTCCTTGAGCCGGGCGATGGCGTCCCAGTCGGCGGTGCCGCCGTAGTGCTGGGCGGTCGTCCTGCCGTGCAGGGCGACCGCCCTGACGCCCTCCTCGACGGCTATCCGGCCGGCGTCGAGGTAGGTGAGGTGGTCGTCGTCGATGCCCTTGCGCATCTTGATGGTGACCGGCAGATCGCCCGCGTTGGAGACCGCCTGGTTGAGGATCGCGCGCAGCAGCGGCCGCTTGTACGGGAGCGCGGAGCCGCCGCCCTTGCGGGTCACCTTGGGCACCGGGCAGCCGAAGTTCAGATCGATGTGATCGGCGAGGCCCTCGTCGACGATCATGCGGACGGCCTTGCCGACGGTGACCGGGTCCACCCCGTACAGCTGGATCGAGCGCGGGATCTCGCTCGCGTCGAAGTGGATCAGCTGCATGGTCTTCTCGTTGCGCTCGACCAGCGCCCGGGTGGTGATCATCTCGCTGACGAACAGCCCCTTGCCCCCGGAGAACTCCCGGCACAGGGTGCGGAACGGGGCGTTGGTGATGCCGGCCATGGGGGCGAGCACCACCGGCGGCTGCACCGTGTGCGGGCCGATCCGGAGCTGCGGGAGCGAGGGGGCGAGCGTGGTCATTGCTCCATTGTCGCGTATGGCGCGGAGCGGTCCGCCGCCGTCCGTGGCGTGAAGTACCCCGTCCGGCGCCGCCCGGTCGGCGCGATTCATTAGTTAACCGTACTATCGATGTATGCCCGAGCTCAGCCACCGCCGACAGCAACTGGTGCTGGCGATCTGCTGCATGAGTCTGCTGATCGTCAGTCTCGACAACACCGTCCTGAACGTCGCCCTTCCCTCCATCCAGAAGGAACTGCACGCCACCGTCGCGGGCATGCAATGGACGATCGACGCCTACACCCTGGTGCTGGCCTCGCTGCTGATGCTCGCGGGGTCCACCGCCGACCGGATCGGGCGTCGCCGGGTGTTCCGGACCGGGCTGGTCCTCTTCACCCTCGGCTCGCTGCTCTGCTCCCTGGCGCCGAACCTGGAGTCGCTGGTGGCGTTCCGGATGGTGCAGGCGGTGGGCGGTTCGATGCTGAACCCGGTCGCGATGTCGATCATCACCAACACCTTCACCGACCCACGCGAACGGGCCCGCGCCATCGGGGTGTGGGGCGGCGTGGTCGGCATCTCGATGGCGGCGGGTCCGCTGGTCGGCGGACTGCTGGTGGACTCGGTCGGCTGGCGCTCGATCTTCTGGGTCAATCTGCCCGTCGGCCTCCTCGCGCTGCTGCTCACCTGGCGCTACGTCCCCGAGTCCCGCGCCCCCGAACCGCGCCGCCCTGACCCGGTGGGGCAGCTCCTGGTGATGGCGCTGCTCGGCTCGCTGACGTACGTGATCATCGAGACGCCGACGGTGGGCTGGACCGCGCCGCATGTCCTGGGACTCGCCGTGCTCGCCGTCGCAGCCCTCGCCGGGCTGTTGCTGTACGAGCCGCGGCGCGCCGAACCCCTCATCGATCTGCGGTTCTTCCGCAGCGCCCCGTTCAGCGGGGCCACCGCCATAGCGGTCTGCGCGTTCGCCGCGCTGAGCGGGTTCCTGTTCCTCAACACGCTCTACCTGCAGAACGTGCGCGGACTGAGCGCGCTGCACGCCGGTCTGTACATGCTGCCGATGGCGGCCCTGACCTTCGTCTGCGCCCCGCTGTCCGGACGGCTCGTCGGTGGCCGGGGGCCGCGGCTGCCACTGCTCGTGGCCGGGACGGCCATGACGGCGTGCGGGCTGATGTTCGCCGCGTTCGAGGCAGAGACGGACAACGTCCTGCTGTTCACCGGGTACGTGCTGTTCGGCATCGGCTTCGGCATGGTGAACGCGCCGATCACCAACACGGCCGTGTCCGGGATGCCCCGCGCCCAGGCCGGGGTGGCCGCGGCCGTCGCCTCGACCAGCCGGCAGGTCGGCGGGACGCTCGGGGTCGCCGTGATCGGCGCGGTGCTCGCGGCGGGCGTGGCCGGGACCGGGTCGCCGCGCGGCTCCGCGTACGCGGCCGCCTTCGTGGACGCGGGCAGGCCCGCGTGGTGGATCATCACCGGATGCGGGCTGTGCGTCCTGCTGGTGGGGGCGCTGACGAGCGGGCGCTGGGCGCGGGAGACGGCGCGCCGGACCGCCGTACGCCTGGAGGCCCGGACGGCCGCCCGCGTCGGGAAGCAGCCCACGGCGAGCTCCCGGGCCTGAAGCCGCTCCAGCCCCGCTCCGGCCGCCGGGCGGGGCGGCACCTCCAAGTGACACCGCTTGGCGCCACTTGGCGCCACTTGGCGCCATCCCGCACGACCGCAGATACATGAGCAGGCGTGACGCCACCACGACTCAGCCCACCTCCACCACGTTTCCGCAGGTCAGAGCGGACACCCTCGCATCACCCCCGCGCGAGGCGCCACCGGGGCTTGCGACGGGGCTTGCGCATGGCGCCACAATGATGCCACCATGGCGTCATGGACCTCACCCCGTATGTCGACACCCTGCGCCGCGAACTCGCGGTGGCCGCCGAAGCCGGCGGGGAAGACGCCCGCGAGCTGGCCGAGCGGCTCACCGCTCCTCTGGAGTCGGCGACCCGTCTGACCATGCTCAATGTCCTCTCCGCCGCGATGGACGAGATCACCCGCGAGCTCGCCCCCGGCTCGGTCGACGTACGGCTGCGCGGGCTGGACCCCGACTTCGTGGTGACGCCACCGCCCGGCGGCAGCGTCACGGAAGCGGCCGTCGTCCCCGTCGAACCGGTCAGGGCGCAGACGCCCGCCGACAGCGACGAAGGCGGCACCGCCCGCGTCAATCTGCGGCTGCCGGCACACCTCAAGGCGCGCGCCGAGGAGGCCGCGAGCCGCGAGGGCCTGTCGGTCAACGCATGGCTGGTGCGGGCCGTGTCAGCCGCGGTCGACGGCGGCGCGCGAGCGCGTACCCCGGAGAAGTCCCGTACCACCGGACAGAGCTTCACGGGCTGGGTGCGCTAGTGCTGTGGCCGGAAAGGTTTGCCGGGAAGCTCGCGGCGTCCGGTGCGGTGCATCGCAAGGCGGAGGATCGCCCTCGTACCGGACGTACTCGGGTGATGCGACAACGCGGCGAGGTGCCGTGCCGGGCGTCGCGAGCCGGTAGACGTTTCCGGTCGCAGCACCAGCCGCGCCCGCGCCCGCTCCACTTCACCCCCACCACGTCCCACCAGCGGGGACGCCCCAAGGACTCATGAGGACGGTACAGCCATGCCTTCTTTCGACACTCCCGAACCGATTTCGGTCACCGCACACATCGGCGCAGGCTCGATCCGGTTCACCGCGAGCGACCGCCTCGACACGGTCGTCGAGGTGCGGCCCGCCAGCCCGAAGCAGAACAAGGACGTGCGGGCCGCCGAGCAGACCGAGGTGGTGTACGCGAGCGGCGTCCTGACCATCAGGACGAAGCAGCGCTACCTGATCGGCCCCACCGGCGCCGTCGACGTGTCGGTCGAGCTGCCCGCGGGCTCGCGCGTCGACCTGACCGGCTCCTGGACCCAGGTGGTCGGCGAGGGCCGGCTGGGCGAGGTCCAGGTGAAGACCTCGGGCGGAAACGTCCGCTTCGACGTGACCGGGCCGCTCCGGCTGAACGCCTCCCACAGCTCGGTCTTCATCGACCGGATCGAGGGTACGGCGGGGATCACCACCAGCTCCGGCAGCCTGCGCGTCGGCATCGTCGACGGTTCCGCCGTCCTGAAGAACTCGCACGGCAACACGACCGTCGCCGCCGTGACCGGCGACCTCCGGGTGAGCGGCGCCCACGGCGACATCGACATCGAGCGTGCCGAGGGCTCGGTCACCGCCACCACCGCCCACGGGGCCCTGCGCGTCGCCGAAGTCGCCGGTGGGGTCGTCCACCTGGAGACCGCCTACGGCGGCATCGAAGTCGGCGTCCGCGAGGGCACCGCCGCGTGGCTCGACGTCAGCTCCGAGCGCGGGCAGGTGCACAACGCACTCGCCGACTCCGCCCCGCCGGCGGAGACCGAGAACACCGTCAAGGTCCGTGCCCGGACCCGCTGGGGCAACATCGACATCCGCCGCGCCAAGGCCTGAGCACCGGCCCGCCGACTCGCCCGCTCCCCAGTCACCTCAGCCCTCGAACGGGAGGACCCCATGCGCTCTTCTGTCATGCCCACACCAAGGTCGGCCGGTTCGCGACCGTCCGCCGCCGTCTCCACCGTCGGTCTGCGCAAGTCGTACGGCGACAAGACCGTGCTCGACGGCATCGATCTGCACATCCCGGCCGGGTCCGTGTTCGCACTGCTCGGACCGAACGGCGCCGGCAAGACCACCACCGTGCAGATCCTCTCCACGCTCGTCGCCGTCGACGGCGGGCAGGCCCTGGTCGCGGGCCACGACGTCGCCACGTCACCGGACAAGGTGCGCGCCGCGATCGGCGTCACCGGGCAGTTCGCCGCGCTCGACGACCTGCTCACCGCCGAGGAGAACCTGCTCCTCATGGCCGACCTGCTGCGCCTCGGCAAGCACGAAGGCCGCTCCCGTACCCGGGAGCTGCTTCAGCGGTTCGACATCGCGGACGTCGCGCACAAGCGGGCCGCGACCTTCTCCGGCGGTATGCGGCGTCGGCTCGACATCGCCATGACACTGGTCGGCGACCCCCGGGTGATCTTCCTGGACGAGCCTACGACCGGGCTCGACCCGCGCAGCCGCCGCACCATGTGGGACACGGTGCGCTCGCTGGTCGCGGGCGGCACCACCGTCTTCCTCACCACCCAGTACCTGGAGGAGGCCGACCACCTCGCCGACCGGATCGCCGTGCTCGACGGCGGCCGGATCATCGCCGAGGGCACCGCGGACGAGCTCAAGGCGCGGATCCCCGGCAGCCACGTACGGCTGCGGTTCACCGACCCCGCCGAGTACGAGCGCGCGGGCGCCGCCTTCCCCTGCGCGGCCCGCGACGACGAGAACCTCGCCCTGCGCGTGGCGGGCGACGGCGGCATCGGCGCGCTGCGCGCCCTGCTCGACCGGCTCGACGCCGCCGGCATCCGGGCCGCCGACTTCTCCGTGCACACCCCCGACCTCGACGACGTGTTCCTCGCCCTGACCGGCGACGGCACCACCAGCACCGGCACCACCTCCGCGCTTCACATCAGGGAGACCCTGCGATGAGCACCCTCGCCTACGCCGTGCACGATTCGATGACGATGCTGCGGCGCAACCTCAAGCACGCGATCCGCTATCCGAGCGTGGGGTTCGGCAGCGCCATGACGCCGATCCTGATGCTGCTGCTGTTCGTGTACGCCTTCGGTGACTCGATCGGCGCCGGCATGGGGGGCGGCCGGGACGCGTATCTGAACTACCTGACCCCGGGCATCATCGTCATGGGTGTGGCCGCCGGCTCGATGTCGACCTCGATCGCGGTCTGCTCCGACATGACCGAGGGCATCATCAACCGCTTCCGCACCATGAGCATCACGCGCTCGTCGTTCATGACGGGCCATGTCATCGGCAGCGTCATCCAGACGATGGTGTGCACCGTGCTGGTCGTGGGCGTGGCGCTCGCCGTCGGCTTCCGCTCGGGGGCGAGCCCGCTGGAGTGGCTGGCCGCGGCCGGTCTGCTCGCGGCGATCGCGTTCGCCGTCACCTGGCTGTCGGTGGCACTCGGCCTGATCTCCAAGACCGTCGAGTCCGCGAGCAACAAGCCGCTGCTGATCCAGTTCCTGCCGTTCCTCGGCTCCGCCTTCGTGCCGGCCGACTCGATGTCACCGGGCCTGCGCTGGTTCGCCGAGCACCAGCCGTTCACACCGATGACCGAGACCCTGCGCGGCCTGCTCTCCGGCTCGGAGATCGGGAACAACGCCTGGATCTCGCTCGCCTGGTGCGTCGGCATCGCCCTGGTCGGCTACGTCTGGTCGCGCTCGCTGTTCAACAGCACCACCAAGCGCTGAGAGCCCTTCTCGCCACTTCGATCGAGCCCGGAAACGCGCCACGGCAAAGGCCCCGATCCACTCGGGTCCTCCGCCGTGGCGGTCCGGCTTCCGTTCCCGGACGCCCGGTCGGCCGACGGGGCGTCCTCACGCGTCCCGGCCGATGCGGTCGGCGAACGGTGCGCGTTCGTACGGGGATCGGGGAGCGGTCAGCTCTGCGCCGGGCCGTCCTGCTCGGTCATGTCCGGCTGCGACGAGCCGTCCGACGACGACTCATCCCGCGCCAGGTCCGGAGCCGACTGCGTACGCTCGCGCATCCGGCGCAGCAGTTCCTGCTTCTGGTCGGCGGCCGCCTTGCGGTCGGCCTGGCGTGCGGGGCCCATGCCCTGCTGGTCGGCGCGGGACAGCTTCTTGCGCTGTCCGCCCACGCCGAGAAGGCTGTTGCGGCTCTTGGCCACGGTGTTCTCCCATTCATGGTGAAGGGCGAGAGGGGGGAAGGAGGCCCGAGTCGGCCTCTGATCGATCCGGTGGGCGGCGGGTGCTCGGACCCGCCGCGCTCTCACTCGTAGATCTGGAAGAACGAAGAAGACATGGCGGCACCGTACTGCGCCCCCGTCCGCCACCGCATCCGCTTTTCCCGCGCGTCGGCCCGGAACCGCGCACGGCGGCATACGACGGAGCCCCCGGCTCCTCCGCACGGGGTGCGGGGAACCGGGGGCTCCGGCCGATGCGACGGACCGGGCCGCCGCTACGGACCGGGCGGTGCGAGCGGGCGTCAGCAGCCGAGCAGGCGGGCGCCGAGGTAGGCCTGGATCTGGTCCAGGGAGACGCGCTCCTGCTTCATGGTGTCGCGCTCGCGCACGGTCACCGCGTTGTCGTCCAGGGTGTCGAAGTCGACGGTGACGCAGAACGGCGTACCGATCTCGTCCTGGCGGCGGTAGCGGCGGCCGATGGCGCCCGCGTCGTCGAACTCGATGTTCCAGTTCTGCCGCAGGTCGGCGGCGAGACCCTTGGCCTTCGGCGACAGCTGCGGGTTGCGGGACAGCGGCAGCACGGCGACCTTGACCGGCGCGAGGCGCGGGTCGAGGCGCATCACGGTGCGCTTCTCCATGACGCCCTTCGCGTTGGGCGCCTCGTCCTCGATGTAGGCGTCGAGGAGGAAGGCGAGCATCGCGCGGCCGACACCGGCTGCCGGCTCGATGACGAACGGGGTCCAGCGCTCGCCGGCCTCCTGGTCGAAGAACGACAGGTCGGTGCCGGACGCCTTGGAGTGCGCCTTGAGGTCGTAGTCCGTACGGTTGGCGACGCCCTCCAGCTCACCCCACTCGCTGCCGCCGAAGCGGAAGCGGTACTCGATGTCGGCGGTGCGCTTGGAGTAGTGCGAGAGCTTCTCCTGCGGGTGCTCGAACCACCGCATGTTCTCCTCGCGCAGGCCCAGGCCGGTGTACCAGTTCCAGCGCTGCTCCATCCAGTACTCGTGCCACTTCTCGTCCTCGCCCGGCTTGACGAAGAACTCCATCTCCATCTGCTCGAACTCACGGGTGCGGAAGATGAAGTTGCCGGGCGTGATCTCGTTGCGGAAGGACTTGCCCATCTGGGCGATGCCGAACGGCGGCTTCCGGCGCGAGGTCTGCTGGACCTGGGCGAAGTTGGTGAAGATGCCCTGGGCGGTCTCGGGGCGCAGGTAGGCGACCGAGCCGGAGTCCTGGGTCGGGCCGAGGTGGGTGGAGAGCAGACCGGAGAACTGCTTGGGCTCGGTGAACGTGCCCTTGTTGCCGCAGTTGGGGCAGTTGAGGTCGGTCAGGCCGTTCGCGGGGAGGTGGCCGTGCTTCTCCTCGTACGCCTCCTCCAGGTGATCGGCGCGGAAGCGCTTGTGGCAGGAGGTGCACTCGGTCAGCGGGTCGGTGAACGTGGCGATGTGGCCGGAGGCGGCCCACACCTCGGAGGCCAGGATGACCGACGAGTCGATTCCGACCACGTCCTCGCGCGAGGTGACCATGTAGCGCCACCACTGGCGCTTGAGGTTCTCCTTCAGCTCGACGCCCAGCGGCCCGTAGTCCCAGGCGGCCCGCTGACCACCGTAGATCTCACTGCAGGGATAGACGAAGCCACGGCGCTTGCTCAGGCTGACGATGGAGTCGATCTTGTCGGCGGCCACGGTGCTCTCTTCATTACGAGGACGAACGTCGAATGCTACAGATTACCGGCGGGCCCGCCCCTCGGATCAAATCGGTGGCGGTCCGGTCGGCCGCGTGACCATCTCATCATCCTTGTTGACAATCGTTTCCAATTTCATTGAAAATGAGTGTCATGAACGTCAGCCGCCTCATACCCACCATCACCCTCGCCGGAGCGGTCACCCTTGGCCTCACCGCCCTCACGGCCTGCTCCGCCTCGGACGCCGCCGATCACAAGAACGGCGACAAGCTCGACGTGGTGGCCTCGTTCTATCCGATGCAGTACCTGGCCGAGCAGATCGGCGGAGAGCACGTCTCGGTCACCACACTGACCAAGCCGGGCGTCGAGCCGCACGACCTGGAGCTCAGCCCGAGGCAGATCGGCGGGCTGAGCGACGCCGACTACGTCCTCTACCTCAAGGGCATCCAGCCCGCCGTCGACGACGCCATCAAGCAGTCCGGCGTCAAGAACGTCGTCGACGCCTCCGAGCTCACGAAGCTGGAGGAACACGGCACCGAGGCGGGCGACGACCACGACCACGCCGGGAGCGACGACCACGGCCACGAGCACCACGGCGACGAGGCCGGGGCAGACCCCCACATCTGGCTGAACCCGGTGAAGTACGCCGAGGTCGCCAAGGGCGTCGGGAAGTCGCTGGAGAAGGCCGACCCCGACCATGCCGCCGACTACCGCAAGAACACGGAAGCCCTGGTCGGCAAGATCGACGAGCTGAACACGGCGTACGAGACGGGCCTGAAGTCCACCGCGACCAGGACCTTCATCACCACCCACTCCGCCTTCGGCTACCTCGCCGAGCGCTACGGCCTCACCCAGGAGGGCATCGCCGGCGTCGACCCCGAGGCCGAGCCCAGCCCCGCCCGGATCAGCGAGATCCACGCCATCGCGCGGAAGAACAAGGTCACCACCGTGTTCTTCGAGACCCTCGCCAGCGACCGGACCGCGAAGACCCTCGCCCGGGACACCGGTCTGAAGACGGACGTCCTGGACCCGCTGGAGGGAATCACGGACAAGTCCAAGGGCGACGACTACATCGAGGTCATGCGGTCCAACCTCGCCGCACTGCAGAAGGCACTCGGCGCGAAGTGACCCACACGACCCCCACGGCCGATGCGCCCCGCACGGCGGACGCCGCCCACACGACAGAAGCGGCGACCGCGTCCCCCGAGACCCACGCGACAACCGCCACAGCAGCATCGGAGGCGCTCATGCCCGAGTACGGGAGCACCACAGACCCCGTGATAGCCCTCAGGGGCGCCACGGCCACGCTCGGCGCGCGTGCGGTGCTGCGCGGCATCGACCTGACGGTCCACCGCGGCGAGGTCGTCGCGCTGCTCGGCGCCAACGGCTCGGGCAAGTCGACCGCCGTGCGCTCCGTCATCGGCCAGGTCCCGCTCACCGGCGGCTCCGTCGAACTGTTCGGCACCCCGCTGCGCCGCTTCCGCGCCTGGTCCCGCGTCGGCTACGTGCCCCAGCGCACCACCGCCTCGGGCGGCGTGCCCGCCACGATCCGCGAGGTCGTCTCGTCCGGGCGGCTCTCCCGTACGCGGTTGGGCCCGCTCCGCAGGGCGGACCGGGCCGCCGTCGACCGGGCCATCGAGCTGGTCGGCCTGAGCGACCGGGCCGGGGACTCGGTGAACGCGCTCTCCGGCGGACAGCACCAGCGCGTGCTGATCGCCCGGGCGCTGGCCGCCGAACCGGAGCTGCTGATCATGGACGAGCCGATGGCCGGCGTCGACCTGGGCAGCCAGGAGATCCTGGCCACGACGCTCCGCGAACAGGTCGCCACCGGCGCCACCGTGCTGCTGGTGCTGCACGAACTCGGCCCGCTGGAGCCGCTGATCGACCGCGCGGTCGTGCTGCGCGACGGCTGCGTGACGCACGACGGGGCGCCCCCGAAGGCGGTGGGCCAGCACGCCCTGCCGGGACACGACCATGTACACCCCCACGCGGCCACCGAGCCCGTCCGGACCGGACTGCTGAGCTGATCATGGAATTCCTCGATCCCCCCTTCATGCAGCGGGCCCTGCTCGCCGCCGTCCTGGTCGGCGTCATCGCCCCCTCGGTCGGCGTCTACCTCGTCCAGCGCCGCCAGGCCCTGATGGGCGACGGCATCGGTCACATCGCGATGACCGGCGTCGGCCTCGGCTTCCTGCTGTCCACCAGCCCGGTGTGGATGGCCACGGCGGTCGCCGTCGCCGGCTCCATGGTGATGGAGCTGATCCGCTGGTACGGACGCACCCGCGGCGACATCGCCCTGGCCATGCTGTTCTACGGCGGCATGGCGGGCGGCGTCCTGCTGATCAACCTCTCCGACACCGGCTCCAACGCCAACCTCACCTCGTACCTCTTCGGCTCGCTCGCCACCGTCTCCACCGAGGACATCACCGCGATCTGCCTGCTGGCCGCCTTCGTCCTGCTGGTGACGCTGGGGCTGCGGCGACAGCTGTTCGCGGTCAGCCAGGACGAGGAGTTCGCCCGCGTCACCGGGCTGCCGGTGCGCGCGCTGAACCTGCTGGTCGCCGTGACCGCGGCGGTGACCGTCACCGTGGCGATGCGGGTCGTCGGGCTGCTGCTGGTCAGCGCCCTGATGGTGGTGCCTGTCGCGGCGGCGCAGCAGATCTCCCGGTCGTTCCGGCTGACGTTCGTGCTGTCGGTCGTCATCGGTACGGCGGTGACCCTGGCCGGCACCGTCACCTCGTACTACCAGGACGTACCGCCCGGTGCCACGATCGTGCTGCTGGCCATCGTGGTCTTCGTCGCCCTGACGCTGCTCGCGACCCCGCTGGCCCGGCGGCGGGCCCGCCGGAGCGAGGAGGCGTCCGGCGAGTGCACCCTTGAAGCAGGGGCCGGCAGTCCCGTGGAGGACGAGCTCCGGGTGTGACCACGAGAACCGGGCGGACTGGCACAATGGCCCGACACAGGTACGGGCGACACGAGGAGGCGGCTGTGGCGACGGCGCCGATCAGTGGAACGAACGCGGCCCCGGTACGTGGCCGGTCGACCCGGCAGCGGGCGGCGGTGGCGGCGGCGCTCGACGAGGTGGACGAGTTCCGCAGTGCCCAGGAGCTGCACGACGTGCTCAAGCACCGCGGCGACTCGGTCGGGCTGACCACCGTCTACCGCACCCTCCAGTCCCTCGCCGACGCGGGCGAGGTGGACGTGCTGCGCACCACGGACGGCGAGTCCGTGTACCGCCGCTGCTCGACCGGCGAACACCACCACCACCTGGTGTGCCGGATGTGCGGCAAGGCCGTCGAGGTCGAGGGTCCCGCCGTGGAGCAGTGGGCGGAGTCGATCGCCACGCAGCACGGATACGTGAACGTGGCACACACGGTGGAGATCTTCGGCACCTGCGCGGAGTGCGCCGGGCGCGCCGACGAGAAGGAGTGAGGTCCCGGGCGGCGGGGGCCGGCGGTGTGCGCCGGCCCCCGCCGTCCGCTCAGCCCTTCGGCGCGGGGGCCGTCTCCACGGCGCCGCCGAACCGCCGGTCCCGCTGGGCGTACTCCAGACAGGCCCGCCACAGGTCGCGGCGGTCGAAGTCCGGCCACAGCACGTCCTGGAAGACCATCTCGGCGTAGGCGCTCTGCCAGATCAGGTAGTTGGACGTGCGCTGCTCACCGCTGGGGCGGACGAACAGGTCGACGTCCGGCATGTCCGGGTAGTAGATGTACTTCGCGAACGTCTTCTCGTTGACCTTGGACGGGTCCAGCCTCCCGGCCGCGACGTCCTGTGCGATGCGCTGCGCGGCGTCGGCGATCTCGGCCCGGCCGCCGTAGTTGACGCAGAAGTACAGCGTCATCCGGTCGTTGTCCTTCGTCTGCTCCTGGGCGACCTGGAGCTCCTGGACCACGGACTTCCACAGCTTCGGCATGCGCCCCACCCAGCGGATGCGGATGCCCAGCTCGTCCATCTCGTCGCGGCGGCGGCGGATCACGTCCCGGTTGAAGTTCATCAGGAACTTCACCTCCTCCGGGGACCGCTTCCAGTTCTCCGTGGAGAACGCGTACAGCGAGAGGTTCTTGACGCCCATCTCGATGCAGCCCTTGAGGACGTCCATGACGACGCCCTCGCCGACCTTGTGCCCCTCGGTGCGCGGCAGGCCGCGCTCCTTGGCCCAGCGGCCGTTGCCGTCCATCACGATGGCCACGTGCTTGGGCACCAGCTCGCCGGGGATCCTCGGGGGCGTGGCACCGGAGGGGTGCGGCTCCGGGGTCTTGTAGTCGCGTCGGTTACGGCCGCCCAGCATCCCGCGTACTGCCATGAACTGTCTCGCTCCCTGTGCCTGATCCATGCCGGATCCGTGCCTGATCCGCCTGTGTCACTTCTCTACGTACCGCAGTGAGCGCAGCCCGCGCTCCAGATGCCAGTGCAGATAGGCGGACACCAGTCCGCTCCCCTCCCTGACATGACGCGCCTCGCACGCGTCCGCCGTCTCCCAGTCGCCGGTGAGCAGCGCGCTCAGCAGGCCGACGGCCTCGGTCGAGGGTACGACGCTGCCGGGCACCCGGCAGTCGCCGCATATGATGCCGCCCGCCGCGACGGAGAAGAACCGGTTCGGCCCGGGCATGCCGCACTTCGCGCAGTCCTCGAAGCTGGGCGCGTAGCCGTTGACGGCGAGCGAGCGCAGCAGGAAGGCGTCGAGGACGAGGTGTGGTTCGTGCTCGCCGCGGGCGAGGGTGCGCAGCCCTCCGACGAGCAGCAGGTACTGCTGGACCGCGGGCTCGCCCTCGTGGTCGGTGAACCGCTCGGCGGTCTCCAGCATCGCGGTGCCGGCGGTGTAGCGGGCGTAGTCGGTGACGATGCCGCCACCGTACGGGGCGATCGTCTCGCTCTGCGTGCAGAGCGGCAGCCCCCGGCCGACCAGCTCGCTGCCCCGGGCGAAGAACTGCACGTCGACGTGGGAGAAGGGTTCCAGCCGGGCGCCGAACTTGGACTTCGTGCGCCGCACCCCGCGCGCGACGGCCCGCACCCGGCCGTGGCCGCGGGTGAGGATCGTGATGATCCGGTCGGCCTCGCCCAGCTTCTGCGTGCGCAGCACCACGCCGTCGTCCCGGAACAAGCTCATGCGTCCATTGTCCGGTACGGGGACGGGGCCTCTCACCCGCACTCCCGGGCGGGGCTCCCGGAGGGGCGTGCGGGCAGGAGCGGTCAGGAGGGGGTGCGGCCCGCCGCGGCCAGCAGCCGGGCGGTGTCCTCGGCGCAGATCCGCAGCGCCCCGCCCACCGTGGTCAGCACCTCGCGCTCGGACGGGCCGTAGGGGCCGTCGGCGAGGGCGATCCTGGCGCCCTGGAGGAGGATCGCCTCGCGTCCGGCGGGGGCCAGGTGCGGGGCGAGGGGCTCCAGCGCCTCGTGCAGTTCGATGGCGAGGGCGGCGCCGCACGCCTCGGCCGCCGGGTCGAAGGCGGAACCGTGGCCGATGTCGGCGGAGAGGACCTCGACGACGGTGGAGAGCTGTTCCTCCGTGCAGTCGTCGAAACCGGCCCCGCGCACGGTGGCGGCGGCGGTCCGCAGGACCGTGCGGGAGGTGGTGCCGCCGGCCGCGAGGACGCCGAGGGCGACCGTGTGGACGGCGTCCCGGAGCATCGCGGAGAGCCGGGTGGTGGTGGGGTGGTCGAGCACATCGGTGTCGAAGTGACTCCGGCAGGCGGCGCATTCGACGACGGGTCCAATGGTGCCGCGGCGCAGCATCGGCACGCCGAGCACGGCGAAGCGGCGGCGTCCGGTGAGCCTGCGGTAGTTGCGGTCGCCGCCGCAGCCGGGGCAGAAGAACTCGCCGTCACCGACGGCGTCCCAGACGGTGCGGATGCCGCAGATGCGCAGCTTCATGGCGCGTTGTCCCAGGGCTGACCGCACGTCGCACACCTCCGTAACTCCCCCGTGGCCCCAAGGGCACGGGAGGTGCCCCCTCCGGCAACATTGCCGCGTGGACGTGATGTTAACCACAGTCGTGAGGTGTCGTCAGTACCCCGATCGTCACAACCCCGGAGATGGCCGAACCCCGCCCCCGGCCGGAGCGGGGGCGGGGTCCTGGGCCGTGCGGTCGTGGAGGCCGTCGGGCGGGCCGGTCAGCGGCCGGCGCGGTTGACCGCGGAGACGACCGCCTTCAGCGAGGCTCGCGTGGTGTTGGCGTCGATGCCGATGCCCCACAGCACCCGTCCGTCGATGGCGCACTCGATGTACGAGGCGGCCTGGGAGCTGGCGCCCTCGCTCATGGTGTGCTCGGTGTAGTCGAGGAGGCGGGCATCGATGCCGATGGCCTGCAGCGCTTCGAAGAACGCGGAGATCGGACCGTTGCCGGTGCCGGTCAGCACGGTGTCGGTGCCGTCCACCGTCGCCTCGACGGTGATGGTGTCCCGGCCGTCGGAGCCGGTCGTGGACTGGCCGGAGCGGATCTGTACGCGACCCCATTGGGCCGCGGCGTTCTCGGGGTTGGGCAGGTACTCGTCCTGGAACACGGACCAGATCTGCGCCGGGGTGACCTCGCCGCCCTCGGCGTCGGTCTTGGCCTGAATGATCCGGGAGAACTCGATCTGCATCCGGCGCGGCAGGTCGAGCTTGTGGTCGTTCTTCAGGACGTAGGCGATGCCGCCCTTGCCTGACTGCGAGTTGACCCGGATGACGGCCTCGTAGCTGCGGCCGACGTCCTTCGGGTCGATCGGCAGGTACGGCACGGCCCACTCGATCTCGTCGACGGTCGTGCCCCGGGCGGCCGCGTCGGCCTCCATGGCGTCGAAGCCCTTCTTGATGGCGTCCTGGTGGGAGCCGGAGAAGGCGGTGTAGACGAGGTCGCCCGCGTAGGGGTGGCGCGGGTGGACCTCCATCTGGTTGCAGTACTCGCTGGTGCGGCGGATCTCGTCGATCTGCGAGAAGTCGATCTGCGGGTCGACCCCCTGCGAGAAGAGGTTCATGCCCAGGGTGACCAGGTCGACGTTGCCGGTGCGCTCGCCCTGGCCGAACAGGCAGCCCTCGATCCGGTCCGCGCCGGCCATGAGGGCCAGTTCGGCGGCGGCGACGGCGGTGCCGCGGTCGTTGTGCGGGTGGACGGACAGGCAGATGTGCTCGCGACGGGTCAGGTTCCGCGACATCCACTCGAAGCGGTCCGCGTGCGTGGACGGGGTCGACCGCTCCACGGTGGCGGGCAGGTTGAGGATGATCTCGCGCCCCTCCTCCGGCTGCCAGACGTCGCAGACCGCCTCGCAGACCTCCAGGGCGAAGTCCAGCTCGGTGTCGGTGAAGATCTCCGGGCTGTACTGGTAGCCGAAGATCGTCTCCGGGCCCAGCAGCTTCTCCGCGTACTCCATGACCAGCCGGGTGCCGTCGACGGCGATCTGCTTGATGTCGTCCTTGGAGCCGCGGAAGACGACCCGGCGGAAGGTGGGGGCCGTGGCGTTGTACAGGTGCACGGTGGCACGTCGGGCGCCGACCAGGGACTCGATGGTCCGCTCGATCAGGTCCTCACGGGCCTGCGTCAGGACGGAGATCGTCACGTCCTCGGGGATCGCGCCCTCCTCGATGATCGAGCGGACGAACGCGAAGTCGGTCTCTCCGGAGGACGGGAAGCCGACCTCGATCTCCTTGTAGCCCATGCGGACGAGCAGGTCGAACATCTCGCGCTTGCGGGCCGGCGACATCGGGTCGATCAGGGCCTGGTTGCCGTCGCGCAGGTCGGTGGAGAGCCAGCGCGGCGCGACGGTGATCCGCTTGTCCGGCCAGGTGCGGTCGGGGATGTCGACGGCCTCGTACCGGCCGTACTTGTGGATCGGCATCCCGGACGGCTTCTGCATCCCGGTGGCGTTGGTGATCGGCGTCGGACGTCCGACGGCGGTCGTGGCAGGCATCGGGGCGGGGCGATCGGTGGTCATGGCGTGCGGCTCCTCGGGGTCCAACCAATGGGACGGCCGACGTGTCGCTGCACCACCAGACTCCGCGGGGAGGGGGTCGGCCTACGACTACAGGCCCTCGCCGCGGCAGCTAAGAAGAAGCAGCCCGAAACGCATGATGCGTCGACAGTAGCCGAGATACGCCTGATGCGTCCGACCCGTATCACTATGCGGAATCGCGACCGCCGTACGGGATCGGGATCACCGTGCGGCAACGGGGCCGTACGGGCCGGAACCTCTTTGCGCGGTCGGGCACTCGAAACACCCGGCGCGGCCGATCACTCCATCTGACCAACCACCGTCGCAACCAGCGACAAGCCGATTACGTGCTGCCACAGTCGGATGTATGCAGCCTCACTCCCAGAACGGGTTCCGCCCCGTCTTCTGCACCATCGTGCCGCCCCATGTCCTCGACAAGCTCTCCCGCTCGGACAACCCCGATCTCGCCGGGCGCGCCCGGCGGACGCTGGAGAGCGACGCCGCCCGCCGCACCCGCCGCCATCTGGCGACGGTCACCGCCCCGTCCGCGACCCGCGCGGCCGGGGCCGAGCCGTCCGACACGCCCGACCGGACGCTGTACGACTGCCGGAACGGCACCGCGCTGCCCGGCACCAAGGTCCGCGCCGAGGGCGAGGAGCCGACGCAGGACGCGAGCGTCAACCGCGCGTACGCGGGGCTCGGCGCCACCTTCGACCTCCTGTTCAAGGTGTACGGCCGCCGTTCGATCGACGACAGCGGACTGCCGCTGATCGGTTCCGTGCACTACGACGAGAAGTACAACAACGCCTTCTTCGACGGCGAGCAGATGGTGTTCGGCGACGGCGACGGCGAGATCTTCCTGGACTTCACCCTCCCGATCGACGTGATCGCCCACGAGCTGACGCACGGCCTGACCCAGTACACCGCCAATCTGAGCTACTACGGCCAGTCCGGCGCGCTCAACGAGTCGGTGTCCGACGTCTTCGGCTCGCTGGTGAAGCAGTACACGCTGGGCCAGAGCGCGGACCGGGCGGACTGGCTGATCGGCGCGGGCCTGCTGGCCCCCGAGGTCCAGGGCGTCGCGCTGCGCTCGATGAAGGAACCGGGCACGGCGTACGACGACGACGTGCTCGGCAAGGACCCGCAGCCGGGGAAGATGGAGGACTACGTCCACACCGGTCAGGACAACGGCGGGGTGCACCTCAACTCCGGCATTCCGAACCGCGCGTTCTACGTGCTGGCGACGGCGCTCGGCGGCAACGCGTGGGAACGGGCCGGGCAGATCTGGTTCGATGTGCTCACGGGCGGCCGACTGGCCGTGGACGCGGACTTCGCGGACTTCGCCCGCCTGACGGTGGGCGCCGCCCGTGACCGCTTCGGGGAGGGCGACGAGACCGAAGCGGTGCTGAAGGCGTGGTCGGAGGTGGGCGTTCCGACCACCTAGGAGGATCGGGCCGGCCGCGCAGGACGATCGGAACCGGGCTCCGGCCCGTCCGGCGATGACGACAGGGCCCGTGCCCCGGCCCGTCCGGCGATGGAGGACAACCGCATGCGGATTCAGGTCAGCAGGACCGGCGGCTTCGCCGGTATCGCACGCAACGGCGAGGTCGACACCTCCGGACGGGCCGATGCCGCGGAGTGGGAGGCCCTGGCCGAATCCGCGCTCGCCGCGGGCCGGGGTTCCCCGCCCCGGGGCGTGCCGGACGGTTTCCAGTACCGGATCACGGTGGACGGCCGTTCGGTGCACTGCGCGGACCCCCGGCTGACCGACGCGCAGCGCGCCCTGGTCTCACGCGTCCTGAAGGAGGGCGCGTGAGGCGGCCGGGAGGGGACCGGGCCCACGTCTGACCGGGCGCCCGGCCGACGGCTCGTGCGGCGTCGGCCCCGGGCCCTCGGCGCACCGGGTCAGAAGCCCAGCTTCCGCAGCTGCTTGGGGTCGCGCTGCCAGTCCTTGGCGACCTTCACGTGCAGGTCCAGGAAGACGGGTGTGCCGAGCAGCGCCTCGATGTGCTTGCGGGACTTCGTACCGACTTCCTTCAGCCGCCTGCCCTTCGGGCCGATGATGATGCCCTTCTGGCTGGGACGTTCGATGTAGACGTTGGCGTGGATGTCGAGCAGCGGCCGGTCCGCCGGGCGGCCCTCGCGGGGCAGCATCTCCTCGACGACGACGGCGATGGAGTGCGGCAGCTCGTCGCGCACGCCTTCGAGCGCGGCCTCCCGGATCAGCTCCGCGACCATGACCATCTCGGGCTCGTCGGTGAGGTCGCCCTCCGGGTAGAGCGGGGGGCTCTCCGGGAGCAGCGGGGCGATCAGATCGGCCAGCAGACCGACCTGGTTGTCCTTGACCGCCGAGACCGGGACGATCTCGGCCCATTCGAAGCCGAGTTCCTCGGCGAGGCGGGAGACGGCGAGGAGCTGTTCGGCGAGCTGCTTGGAGTCGACGAGGTCGGTCTTGGTGACGATCGCGATCTTCGGGGTCTTCTTGATGCCCGCGAGTTCCTTGGCGATGAACCGGTCGCCGGGGCCGAGCTTCTGATCGGCGGGCAGGCAGAAGCCGATGACGTCGACCTCGGCCCAGGTGGTCCGCACGACGTCGTTGAGCCGCTCGCCCAGCAGCGTGCGCGGCTTGTGGAGGCCGGGCGTGTCGACCAGGACCAGCTGCGCGTCCTCGCGGTGCACGATGCCGCGCACGGTGTGCCGGGTGGTCTGGGGCCGGTTGGAGGTGATCGCCACCTTCCGGCCGACCAGAGCGTTCGTGAGGGTGGACTTGCCCGCGTTGGGGCGGCCCACGAAGCAGGCGAAGCCGGCCCGGTGGGGTGCGTGGTCCGCGCCCTGCTGTACGGCGGCTTCTGTGTCAGGTCGAACGCTCATGGCGCCCATTGTCCCCGATCCCGGCGGTCCCGCCGTACCGAGGGCCGCGGCGCGCCCTCCGGGGGCCGGCTCAGGTGCTTCGCGCGCGCCTCCGGCGGATCCGCAGCCGGATCCCCGCGCTCCCGGCGGCGACGACCGCCAGCAGGACCCCGGCCATCAGCCAGGGCAGCGCGATGTACGGGACGGAGGCGGACTCGCGGGTGCCTCGGGCGCTCGCGGTCAGCTCGATCTCGCCCCATTCCAGCTGGGGCGCGTCGGCCCACCGCTCGGTCAGCCGGACCCGCTGGCGGGGCAGCAGTTCGGACGGGATCCGCTTCAGGTCGCGGGCGAGCAGGGTGCGGCCGAAGAGTCCCTCGGCCCGGAGGGCGACCTTGGGATCGAGGGTGACGTTGCCCCGGTTGTGGAGGGTGTACGAGATGACGGCGCTGCTCCGGCCGGTGCCCGGGACCAGCGGCCGGGTGTGCTCGACCTCGATGTCGTCCACGGAGAGCGCGGGCAGCGTCGGCCCGTTCACCCGCAGGTAGATCCGGGCGCCGACCGCTTGCCGGATGCCGACGGCGACGGCTCCCCCTGCGGCGGGTTCGACGCGGTCGTCGAGGGCGACGAGGGCCCCGGGGTGGTCCCCCGGCTCGGCGTCGCGGGGAACGGTGATGGTGACCGGCACACCGACCGACCCGTGCGGGGGCACGGTGACCAGGTCGCGGCCGGGTCTCGCCCAGGCGCCGACCGAACGTTGCCGCTCGTCCCGCGAGCGGACGGCGAACCCGCCGTCGCGGGCGGTGTTGTAGGCGTCGGCGGCGTACAGCCGGAAGGTTCGCGGCCGGTCCGACTTGTTGGCGACGGTGACCGTGTCGTGGAGAGTGGCCCCGGGGTCGGCGGAGAGGTAGAAGTACGGGCGCCGGCCGCTCTGCGCGGCGGCCGGGTAGACCGACCAGCTGCCGTTGTCCGCGGCGTGGGCGGCGGGGGCGCCGGTGAGCAGGAGGGCGCAGGCCAGGAGGGGGACGTACAGCTTGCGCACGGTGCGGAGCCTCCGGATGAGTCGGGGGGCGGGTGCCGGGGCGGTGGGTGCCGGACCGGTCGGGGACCGGCTGACCGGGCAGGGGGCGGGCCGGAGCCGGTGGGCCCGGACGGGTGCGCGCCCCGGTCCCACCGGCCGGGCCCTCTCAGGTGAGGGTGAGGGTGAGCACGCCGGAGTACGCGCCGGGTGCGGTGTACGCCGGTACGTCCAGGGCGAGCCGCGCGTCGACGGTGAACTCGCCGCCGGTGGCCGTCCCGTTCGGTGTGGACGCCAGGGTGGCGCCCGCGCCGCCGACCGGTCCCGCCGAACCCGCCGCGCAGGTGCTGGGGCTGCCGGGCTTCGTCGCGCAGGCCGGGGTCCAGCGCAGCGCGGACGCGCCGATGGCCGCGCCGCCGGGGCCGGTGAAGTCGGTGACCTTTCCGGTCAGGGACCAGCCGGCGGGCCCGCCGCGGTAGTCCTCGACCGTCACCGTGCGCAGCGAGCCCCGGGCCGCGCCGCCGCGCCCGAAGTCGACCGCCGACAGACCGACGGTGTCCCCGTCCTGGACCATGGACAGGGTGCCCGCCCTGACGGAGGTGGTGAGCCGCTGGCTGCCGTCCGGGACCTCGCCGCCCCCGGTGACGGTGTACGCCTGCGGGCCCGCACCCCTGGCCGCGTCCCAGGCATCGCCCTCGTAGGCGACGATCCCGGTGGTCGCCGGGTCGTCGACGGTGATCCGGCCGCTGAAGCCGCCGGTGGTGTCCGCCGTGACGGTGGCGGTGTCGGCGGTCTGGCGGTCGCCCGCCCGGCCCGCGAGCGTGACGGCCGCGCC
This sequence comes from Streptomyces sp. NPDC032161, assembly GCF_040636995.1. Lineage (NCBI taxonomy): Bacteria > Bacillati > Actinomycetota > Actinomycetes > Kitasatosporales > Streptomycetaceae > Streptomyces > Streptomyces sp. NPDC032161. Next base: position 801,169 of record NZ_JBEZVN010000002.1, read on the forward strand.
CGGGGTGAACTTCGCCCCGGTCACGGTGACCGCGTCGCCCGCCGCGCCGGACGCGGCCCCGAGCCGGATGGAGCGCTCGTTGACCTGTCCGCCACCGTCCGTCGCGATGATCGTCTCGGAGACGGGAGCGGGCGGATCCGTCACCGTGCACGGGGTGTCCAGCTCCATGATGTAGCTGGTGTGGATGTTGTAGTCGCCGGGGGACAGGGTGATCCGGCCGGGCGCGGTGACCGTGAAGGTGCCGGTCATCGAGAACGACGGGAAGGCGCCCTTGCCGGGCACCGGCGCGTTCTTCTTCGGCCCGGTGACGGTGACGCTCGCGCTCTGGGCTCCGCCGACGGCGACCCGTCCGGTGGGCGTCATGATGTCGGCGGGCAGCGGCAGGTCGACCGGGTTGCCCGCGGCCGGCTGGACGACGGTGTACGTGACCGTTACCGTGTCGCCCACCTCCGGCACGGCGTTGTCGACGGTGATCTCGGCCTTCGTCGTCCCGTCGATCGGCGGGATGCCCGCGATGTCCGGCGGGATGCAGTGGGTGGGGAAGTCGACCGGCACGGAGGCCGTCACCGTGGCCTGCGCGGGCGTCGCGAGCCCGCCTCCCCCGGCGACGACGAGCGCGCCCACGCCCAGCGCGGCGGCTAGGCGACGTCCGCGGCCGGAGCGTCTTCGAGCGGCGGATCTTCGGATGGTCGGATGCGTGATCGGACGCATGGGCCCCCTCCTGCGGGACGCGGCGCAGCGGCTCCTCCGCGCCGACGGGGGCTCATTGACGGCTCCGGCCGAGAAGAAGTCAAGGGTGACGGAACACCTCGACTGATGGGCCATCAGATGCTGTCGAGGTCCCTGCCCCGCAGGGACCTCGACCGGCCCCGGCGTCAGCCCGCCGTCACGCTGAGCCGCAGTGTGCCGTCGGGTCCGGCGAGCAGTACCGGGGTCTCCGGGCCGCCCAGGTCCCGCACCGCGGCCCGGTCCTCGTCCGACGGGGTCTCGGCCTCGGAGACGACCGCCGCCGCCTCCAGCGAGGTGGCGCCGCTGGCCACGGCCATGGCCACGGCGGTCCGGAGCGCGCTGAGCCTCAGCGACTCCAGCCGTACGGTGCCCGCGACATACGTGCGCCCGGTCTCGTCCCGGACGGCCGCGCCCTCCGGCACGCCGTTGCGGGCGCGGGCGCTGCGCGCCAGCGTGACGATCTTGCGGTCCTCGGGGCCGAGTTCGGTGCTCTCAGTCATGTGCCGAGCATACGAGCCCCGGCGCACGCCCCTCCCCCGCGATCCCCGGTGCTGTGAGCCGGAGGGTCTGCCGGGAGCTCGCGGCGTCCGGTGCGGTGCAGCGCGAGGCGGAGGAGCGCCCGCACGCTGGGCGCATGCGGGCGTTCCGACGACGCGGCGAGGTGCGGCGGCTGTCGTCGTGCGCCCGCCAGGGACGGCGGGACGGCGGGACGGCCCTCAGGCCCGGTCCAGCCGCAGCCGCTGGGTCCTGGGCAGCCCCGCCGCCACCAGGTCGTAGGAGTCCTCGATCAGTTCGCGGAGCAGCCGGTCCGGCACCCCGGAGACCGTCACGGTGTTCCAGTGGCGCTTGTTCATGTGCCAGCCCGGCACCACCGCCTCGTACTCCTCCCGCAGCCGCACCGCGTCGTCGGGGTCGCACTTGAGGTTCACCGTCAGCGGGCGCGCTTCCAGTGTGCTGAGCGCGAACATCTTGCCGAGCACCTTGAAGACGGAGATCTCCGGACCGAAGGGGAACTCCTCCACGCTCGCGTTGAACTCCAGGCAGAAATCCCTCAGCTGCTGCGGAGTCATTCCTCTTCCTCCCCCTCCGGATCCACGGGCTCCACCAGCACCGTGACGATCTTGTTGCGGCGGCCCGCCATGGACTCGGCGGTCAGCCGGATCCGCCGCCCGTCGGGCAGGTCGACCACCGCGGAGGCACCGGCGATCGGCACCCGCCCGAGCGCCTTGGCCAGCAGTCCGCCGACCGTCTCCACGTCCTCGTCGTCGTACTCGCCGAGGTCGAACAGCTCCCCCAGGTCGCCGATGTCGAGGCGGGCGGTCACCCGGTAGCAGCCGTTCTCCAGCTCCTGGACGGGCGGGAGTTCCCGGTCGTACTCGTCGGTGATCTCGCCGACGATCTCCTCCAGGATGTCCTCGATGGTGACGATGCCCGCCGTGCCGCCGTACTCGTCGATCACGACGGCGACGTGGCTGCGCTCCTGCTGCATCTCGCGCAGCAGGTCACCGGCGTTCTTCGTGTCGGGCACGAACGCCGCCGGGCGCATCGCCGTGGAGACGAGGTCGGCCTCCGACTCGCGGTTGATGTGGGTCTTGCGGACCAGGTCCTTGAGGTAGACGATGCCGACGATGTCGTCCTCGTTCTCCCCGGTGACGGGGATGCGGGAGAAGCCGGAGCGCAGGGCCAGGGTCAGCGCCTGCCGGATCGTCTTGTAGCGCTCGATGCAGACCAGGTCGGTGCGCGGCACCATGACCTCGCGCACGAGCGTGTCGCCGAGTTCGAAGACGGAGTGCACCATGCGGCGCTCCTCGTCCTCGATCAGCGACTCCGCCTCGGCGAGGTCGACCATCGCCCGCAGTTCGGCCTCGCTGGCGAACGGTCCCTTGCGGAACCCCTTGCCCGGGGTCAGGGCGTTCCCGATGAGGATCAGCAGCTGCGGGATCGGGCCCATCACCCTGGCCAGCGGCAGCAGCACGTACGCGGCGGCCGTGGCGGTGTTCAGCGGGTGCTGGCGGCCGATGGTGCGCGGCGAGACGCCGATGGCGACGTAGGAGACGAGGACCATCACGGCCATGGCGACGGCCAGCGCCTCCCACGTCCTCGGGAACTCCTGGAGACAGGCGTACGTGACGAGGACGGCGGCCGACATCTCGCAGGCGACCCGCACCAGCAGGGCGACGTTGAGGTAGCGGGTCGGATCCGCCGCGACCTGCTCCAGCTTCTGGCCGCCGCGCCGCCCGGAGCGGACCGCCTCGGCGGCCCGGAAGCTCGACACGCGGGCGATGCCCGCCTCCGCGCAGGCCGCCAGCCAGCCGACGACGACCAGCAGGACGGCGCCCAGGACGAGGGGAACGCTCACGAGATCGTGGGGGCGGGCGAGGGACCGGTGAGACCCCGCTCGGCGCGCCAGCCGTCGACGATCGCGGCCTGCAGGCCGAACATCTCGGCCTTCTCGTCCGGCTCCTCGTGGTCGTACCCGAGGAGGTGCAGCACTCCGTGGACGGTGAGCAACTGGAGCTCCTCGTCCATGGAGTGCCGGGTCTCCGCCTCCTCGCCCTGCTTCTTCGCGACCTCGGGGCAGAGCACGATGTCACCGAGGAGCCCCTGCGGTGGCTCCTCGGTGTCCTTGGACGGCGGGCGCAGTTCGTCCATCGGGAAGGACATGACGTCCGTCGGGCCCGGCAGGTCCATCCACTGGATGTGGAGCTGCTCCATGGCGTCGGAGTCCACCACGATCACCGAGAGTTCGGAGAGGGGGTGGATCCGCATCCGCGCGAGCGCGTAGCGGGCGATGTCGAGGATCGCCCGCTCGTCGACCTCGGTTCCGGACTCGTTGTTGACGTCGATCGACATGGCGTGCTGCGACTACTTCCCGTGGTGGCTGTTTCGGCTGTCGTACTTCTCGTACGCGTCGACGATACGGCCGACGAGCCTGTGCCGGACCACGTCGTGGGAGGTGAGCCAGGAGAAATGCACGTCCTCGACGCCTTCCAGGATGTCCTGGACCTGGCGCAGACCGCTCTTGGTCCCGTTCGGCAGGTCGACCTGGGTGACGTCACCGGTGATGACGATCTTCGAGTCGAAGCCGAGGCGGGTGAGGAACATCTTCATCTGCTCGGGATTGGTGTTCTGGGCCTCGTCGAGAATGATGAAGGCGTCGTTGAGCGTCCGGCCGCGCATATAGGCCAGCGGCGCGACCTCGATCGTGCCCGCAGCCATGAGCCGGGGGATCGAGTCGGGGTCGAGCATGTCGTGCAGCGCGTCGTACAGCGGGCGCAGGTAGGGGTCGATCTTCTCGTAGAGGGTGCCCGGCAGGAAGCCGAGGCGTTCGCCCGCCTCGACCGCGGGCCGGGTCAGGATGATCCGGTTGACCTGCTTGGACTGGAGTGCCTGGACCGCCTTCGCCATGGCGAGGTAGGTCTTTCCGGTGCCCGCCGGGCCGATGCCGAAGACGACCGTGTGCTTGTCGATGGCGTCGACGTACCGCTTCTGGTTGAGCGTCTTGGGGCGGATCGTGCGACCGCGGCTGGAGAGGATGTTCTGGGTGAGCACCTCCGCCGGCGTCTCCTCCCCCTCGCCGCTCTCGCTCGCCCTGAGCATGGCGATCGAACGTTCCACTGCGTCCTCCGTCATCGGCTGACCGGTGCGGAGCACCAGCATCATTTCGTTGAACAGGCGCTGGATGAGGGCGACTTCCGTCGCGTCTCCGGCGGCGCTGACCTCATTGCCCCGGACGTGGATGTCGGCCGCGGGGAAGGCTTTCTCGATCACGCGCAACAGGGAGTCGCCGGAGCCCAGTACGGTCACCATCGGGTGCTTGGCCGGGACGGTGAACTGGGCTCGCGCCTGCCCGGGCGCGGGGGTCTGGGCTATGGGTGTCTGCGTCATGGGCCGGCCCTGTGGCCTGCACATACCTCCCGCTGCAGGGTTCTCGCCGATCGACAACCTCTCGATTACCAAGCCTACGACTCGGCACGGACAACACCGAGAGCTTTTTCGTACCCGCCACGAACACGCGTGCCGCCGGTCACGCCGGGTGGCGGAAGCCGATCGTCGGCACGGCCCGGCGCAGCGGCCACGGCCGGGCGGTGGCGGGCAGCAGGTCCTCCAGGAACGCGTACCGCCGCAGCGCCGCCGGGTCCTGGTCGGGGAAGGTGCGCACCCGCTGCCACCAGGCGGCGATCTCGTCCCAGTCCGGGGCCGACAGCGACCCGCCGAACTCCTGCACCGAGAGCGCGGCGGTCAGGCCGGCGAAGGCCAGCCGGTCGGCCAGCGGCCAGTCCGCCAGGGTGCCGGTGACGAATCCGGCGACGAAGACGTCACCGGCGCCTGTCGGGTCCAGGGCCTCGACCTCGATGGCGGGCACCTCGGCGCTCGCCCCGGTCGCCGCGTCCACCGCGTACGCGCCCTCCGCGCCGAGGGTGACCACGGCGAGCGGCACCCGCTCGGCCAGGGCGTGGGCGGCGGCGCGGGGGCAGTCGGTGCGGGTGTAGCGCATGGCCTCCTCGGCGTTGGGCAGGAACGCCTGGCAGTGCTCCAGGTCGACGAGGGCGTCCAGGTCCCAGCGGCCGGTCTCGTCCCAGCCGATGTCGGCGAAGATCCTGGCCCCGTTGCGGGCCGCGGCGGCGACCCACGGCTCGCCGCGTCCGGGGGTGAGCGAGGCGATGGCGGCGCGGGCCCGGGGCGGGCAGCACGGGAACGTGGTTCCCGTGTCGGGCGGCGCGGCGGCGACGGCTCCGGCGGGGCCGGGAGCGCCCGTCGGCCCCCCGGCCCGGGAAGGGCCCGGGCCGAACGCGGGGGGCGGGGCCTCGTGGCCGTGCGAGACCATCGTGCGCTCGCCCTCGTACGCCATCGACACGGTCACCGGCGAGTGCCAGCCGGGAACGGTGTGCGACATGGACAGGTCGATGCCCTCTCCGTGCTCCAGGGCGTCCCAGCAGTACTCCCCGTAGTGGTCGTCGCCGAACGCCGCGGCCAGGGAGGTGTGCAGGCCCAGCCGGGCCAGCGCGGTGGCCATGTTGGCGACCCCGCCGGGGCTGGAGCCCATGCCGCGCGCCCAGGACTCGGTGCCGCGCACCGGGGCGCTGTCCAGGCCGGTGAAGATGATGTCGAGGAAGACCGTGCCGGTGAGGAAGACGTCGCAGTCGGGGTCCTGCGGGGCACGCAGCCCGTCCAGCGGATCGATCCCGTCCGACGGGGTGGTCCCACCGCGCGGGGCGGCCTCGTCCAGTGGGGCGATATCCGGATTGTCCGCGCTCACCTTGCACTCCCCGGTCGTGGCAGATCTGGCCAGTCTGCCCGATCCCGGCCATCAAGCGGAGGGGTCCGCGCCACTTCTCCCCCGGAGACCGCACCATCACCAGGGCCCCGACCTGCGAAAACATCAGCGTCTACCCGGCCACCCGAAACGCAAACCAATTTGTGACTCGGATCACATCCGGGCGACTTCCTGGGAGCCGGACCCAGTTGATACAAATTGGGCCGCGAGCCCGGTTGGCGACTCTTGCCGACGCGTGCCCCTTATCTCCCCCGCACCACCATCCCCCTGTCTCCCTGCCGTCCTCGGCATGCCCTCGTGTCCTCAGGAACGCCCATGTCCCCGCGCCCGCGCGCCGCGTGGCCCCTGGTCGCCGTCTTCACCGCCGGCTACCTCGCCGCCTACCTGCTCCCCACCGTCGTCGGGCGGCTCTCCGTCCATCTGGGCCTGGGCCCGGCCCGGGCCGGTCTGGTGGGCAGCGCCCTGCTGCTGAGTTCGGCGGTCGCCGGATTCACGCTGGCGGGCCGGGTCGAGTCGTTCGGCCCGCGCAGGGCCGCCCGGACCGGGCTGGTGCTCGCCGCGGCGGGATACGGCTGCGCGGCGCTGGCGGGCTCCGTGCCGCTGGTGGTCGCCGGAGCGATGGTCGGCGGACTCGGTTCCGGTACGGCGACCGCGGTGGCAGCGGCGGGCATCGCCGCACGGCAGGACCCGCACCGGACCTCGTCGCTCGGACTGCTGAGCGTCTCCGCGACGGCCGGCGCCCTCTATCTGACGATCCCGCACCTCGGCGGCGGCCACCGGCTGCCGTTCGCGTCGATCGCCCTGGTCGCACTGCTCGTCTGGCCCGCCACCGCCCGGCTCGGCGGGGCCACGCGGGGCGGGAGCGCCGCCCCGGTCGCCCGTCGGCTGCCGCACCGCCGCTCCGGGCTGGTGCTGGCGGGCGGCATGCTCGTCTGGTCCATGGCGCAGAACGCGCTGTGGGGCGTCAGCGGCCGGATCGGCACGGTGCAGGTCGGGCTCTCCGAGGTCACCGTCGGGGCGGTGTTCGCCGCCGCGCTCGGTGCGGGCCTGCTCGGGGTGACGGGCGCCGGGGTGCTGGGGGGCCGGCTCGGCCGGGCGGTGCCGGTCGGCCTGGGCACGGTGGTCATCGCGGCGAGCATCGTGCTCAGCTCGTCGGCCGGGGACCTCGGCTCGTTCGCGACCGGCGAGATCCTGTGGAACACCGTCTACCCGGTGGTCCTGTCGTACCTGATCGGTCTGGCCGCGTCCCTGGACGTGCGCGGCCGGTGGGCGGTCCTCGCGGGCTCCGCTTCGTCCGTCGGCGTGGCCTGCGGGCCGGTGCTCGGCAGCGTGCTGTCCGAGCGGGCCGGGTACCCGGTCATGGGCCTGCTGCTCGGCTCCCTCACGCTCCTGGTCGCCGTCCCGTTCACGGCCGTCGCCCTGCACACCGGCGGCCGGCCGCTGCTGCCGGGCGCGGTGCGCCGCAGGGGCGGTGCCCCGGCCGCGCTGCTCGCCGCCAGCAGCGGCGCGGTGCCCGGCCCGGTGCCCGAACTGGGCGCGCCGGAACAGGCCGTCGCGGAGATCAGCCCGCCCGCGCTGCGCGGCGGCCGTCCGGACCGGGACGCGTTCCGGACGGCCGGCCCGTCGGCCGGGGCCGCTCAGAGTCTGTCGGGCAATCCCTGACCGGGCGGCCACGGCCTGGCACGCACGCCTCCGGCGCAGCCGAAATGCCCTGGCGGCTCAGCCACGAGCGCGTCCCGGCGCCCTGGCATCGCACGCACCGTGCCGTACCGGCTTTCTGAGCAAAGGTCATCCGACAGGCTCTCAGTCGAACGTGTACGCCTCGACCTCGGCCAGGTAGCGGGCCCTGCGCTCCTCGTCGTGGTCGAGGAAGGCGGCCTCGAAGGAGTTGCGGGCCAGGGTGCGCAGCTGCTCGCGGTCCAGGCCGAGGGCCTCGTGGACGGCGTGGAAGGTGTCGGCGACGTAGCCGCCGAAGTAGGCGGGGTCGTCCGAGTTCACCGTGCAGTGCAGCCCGGCGGCCATCATCTCCCGCAGCGGGTGCTGCTCCAGGGTGTCGACGGCGCGCAGCCGCACGTTGGACAGCGGGCAGAGGGTGAGCGGAACGCGCTCCGCGACCAGCCGCTCCACCAGCTCCGGGTCCTCCATGCAGCGCAGTCCGTGGTCGATGCGCTCGACGCCGAGGACGTCCAGGCTCTCCCGGATGTACGCGGCGGGGCCCTCCTCGCCCGCGTGGGCGACCTTGCGCAGCCCGAGCGCCCCGGCCGCCTCGTACACCTCGCGGAACTTGACGGGCGGGTGCCCGACCTCCGCCGAGTCGAGGCCGACGGCGCTGATCCGGTGCAGATACGGCTTCGCGGACTCCAGGGTCTCCATGGCCGACTCGGCGGACTGGTCGCGCAGGAAGCACATGATCAGCTGGGTGGAGATGCCGTGCCTCTCCTCGCTGCGCTCCAGCGCCCGGCCGAGCCCCTCGACGACGGTGCCGATCGGAACACCGCGGGCGGTGTGCGCCTGCGGGTCGAAGAAGATCTCCGCGTGCCGGACGCCCTGGGCGGCGGCGCGGGCGAGATAGGCGTCGGCGAGTTCCTCGAAGTCCCGCTCGGTCCGGAGCACCGCCATCAGCGCGTAGTACAGGTCGAGGAAGCTCCGCAGGTCCTCGAAGCGGTAGGCGGTGCGGAGCTCCTCCGTGTCCGCGTAGGGCAGCCGCACGCCGTTGCGCTCGGCGAGCGCGAAGGCCAGCTCGGGTTCGAGGGTCCCCTCGATGTGGAGGTGGAGTTCGGCCTTGGGGAGGTGGTGCACGGGATTCTCGCTCACAGGGGCTGGTGCTCGTGGGGCCGCGGCTGCCGGTTCACGGCAGGCGGTGCCGGGTCACCACCAGGCTATCGACCTGGGGCGACGGGGCGCGGATCAGGGAGCGCCGCCCGATCGCCCGGGTCCGCCTGGTCACGAAGCGGCCGGCGGGTGGTGCCGGGTGGGCACGGGGATCCGGTCGAGGTCGCGGGCGATGGTCAGCCCGCCCTCGAACCCCGCGGCGCGGGCCTGGGCCTCGAAGGCGGCCGGGTCGTCGTACCGCTGGGAGAAGTGGGTCAGCACGAGGTGCCGCACGCCCGCCTCCCGGGCGACCCGGGCGGCCTGTCCGGCGGTCAGATGCCCGTGGTCGGCGGCGAGCCGCTCGTCCTCGTCGAGGAAGGTCGACTCGATGACCAGCAGGTCGCACCCCTCGGCGAGGACGTGGACGCCGTCGCAGAGCCGGGTGTCCATGATGAACGCGAACCGCTGGCCGGGCCGGTGCTCGGAGACGTCATCGAGCGTGACGCCGCCGAGGGCGCCCTCGCGCTGGATCCGTCCGATGTCGGGTCCCTCGATGCCGTGCGCGGCGAGCCGGTCGGGCAGCATGCGGCGCCCGTCGGGTTCGACGAGCCGGTAGCCGTACGACTCGACGGGGTGCGAGAGGCGGTGGGCGCTGAGCGTGTACGCGTCCGTGACGGCGAGCACGCCGTCGGTGGCGACCGGCGCCTCGGTCAGTTCGACGGACTCGCGGTAGGCGGTGGCGTACCGCAGCCGTTCGAAGAAGCGCCGGCCGCTCTCCGGGTAGTGCGCGGTGACCGGGTGCGGCACCTGGTCGAGGTTGATCCGCTGGATCACCCCGGCCAGGCCGAGCGAGTGGTCGCCGTGGAAGTGCGTCACGCAGATCCGGTCGATGTCGTGCGCGGCGACACCGGCGCGCAGCATCTGGCGCTGGGTGCCCTCACCGGGGTCGAAGAGGATGCCCTCGCCGTCCCAGCGCAACAGATAGCCGTTGTGGTTGCGGTGTCGGGTCGGGACCTGGCTGGCGGTGCCGAGGGCCACGAATTCGCGTACGGACATGGTGTGTTCTCGCTCGTTCCCGTGTTTCCCGGTGCCGGGAGCGTCAGCCGGGAGGCCACTGCATGCCGCGGCCGCCCAGGATGTGGGCGTGCGCGTGGAACACGGTCTGCCCGGCGCCGGAGCCGGTGTTGAAGACGACCCGGTACCCGGTCTCCACGAGCTTCTCGTCCGCGGCGACGTTCCCCGCCTCGCGGAGTATGTCGGCGGCGACCTCCGGCGCGGCGGCGGCGAGCGAGGCGGCGTCCGGGTGGTGGAGACGCGGGATGACGAGGACGTGGGTGGGCGCCTGCGGGTTTATGTCCCGGAAGGCCACGGTGGTCTCGGTCTCCCGGACGATGGTCGCCGGGACGTCACCCGAAACGATCTTGCAGAACAGGCAGTCGGGCTGCGGTTCTCCCGCCATGGGCTCGGCTCCTCGGTCGGTGCTGGTCGCTGTGGGGTGGTGATCGTTGCACGGCATGGTATCCGGGCGGCCGCCACCGCCCGCGAGCCCGGGTGGGGGCACGGGAGGTCGACGCCCGGAACGGGTCGGGGCGACCGGGCGGTCCGGGCCGGAGCTGCGGTCCGGACCGCCCGGGGAGGCGCTACGCCCCCGGCCGTTCCGGCGCGCGCTTGGCCGGGGTCTCGGCCAGCGACGCCAGCGCGATCCTGATCGCCTCGTCCAGCTGCGGGTCGCGCCCCGCCGCGTGGTCCTGCGGGGCCATCACGACCTCGACGTCGGGGTCGACCCCGTGGTTCTCCACGCCCCAGCCGTGGGTCTCGAACCAGAACGCGTACTTGGGCTGGGTGACCAGCGTCCCGTCGACGAGGGAGTAGCGGCTGTCGATGCCGACCACACCGCCCCAGGTACGGGTGCCGACCACCGGACCGATGCCCAGCGCCTTGATCGCGGCGTTCACGATGTCGCCGTCCGATCCGGAGAACTCGTCGGCGACGGCGACCACCGGGCCGCGCGGCGCGTCCTGCGGGTAGCTGGTGGGCCGCATGCCGCGCGGCACGTCCCAGCCGACGACGCGCCGGCCGAGCTTCTCCACGACCAGCTGCGAGGTGTGGCCGCCGCGGTTCTCCCGGACGTCCACGACCAGGCCCTCGCGGGCCACCTCGACGCGCAGGTCGCGGTGGAGCTGCGCCCAGCCGGAGCCGACCATGTCGGGGACGTGGAGGTAGCCCAGGCGTCCGCCGGACCGCTCGTGGACGTACGCCCGGCGGTCGGCGACCCAGGCGTGGTAGCGCAGCGCCTCCTCGTCGGCGACGGGAACGACGACGACATGGCGCGGGTCGCCGCCGTCCACGGGCGAGACGGTCAGTTCGACCGGCTTTCCGGCCGAGCCGGTGAGCAGCGGTCCGGGTCCGGCGACCGGGTCGACGGGATGTCCGTCGACGGCCAGGATCGTGTCCCCGACGCGCGCCGCCACCCCCGGTGCCGCGAGCGGCGAGCGGGCTTCGGGGTCGGAGGTCTCGGACGGCAGGATGCGGTCGATGCGCCAGGCGCCCTCGTCCGTACGGGAGATGTCCGCGCCGAGCAGTCCCTGGCGGGCGTTCTCGTCGCGCCACCAGGCCGGGGGCCGCACATAGGCGTGCGAGGTGCCGAGTTCGCCCTGCACCTCCCACAGCAGGTCGATCAGGTCGTCATGGGTGGCGACGCGGTCCAGCACCGGGCGGTAGCGGTCCAGGACCGCGTCCCAGTCGACGCCGCCCATGTCGGGGCGCCAGAAGTTGTCCCGCATGACGCGCCCGGCCTCGTCGTACATCTGGCGCCATTCGGCGGCCGGGTCGAGGGTGCGGCGGATCCTGGTGAGGTCGACGGTGACGCTCGTGTCGCCGTCGTGGTCGTCGTCCCCGGCCGGGACCCGGCTGTCGGACGGTACGACGCGCAGCTTGCCCCGGGTGTGCAGGACCAGGCGCCTGCCGTCGCCGCTGACCGCGAAGGCGCCGACGTCGGAGGCGAGTTCCTCGCAGCGCAGCTTCTCCAGGTCGTACCGCTCCAGGACGGTCTCGGGCTCGCGGGAGTCGGGGGTGGCGCCGCTGGTGCCGAGCACCCCGGTCACCGGGTGGCACAGCCACAGCAGCCCGTCCTTCGCGGCGCGCAGCGCGGAGTACCTGGCGGCCTCGACGGGCACCGGCACGATCCGGTCGGCGAGCCCTTCGAGGTCGATGCGGGTGACGGGCAGCGCGGTCGGGTTGTCCTCGCCGTCCCCGCCGCCCTTCTCCTTCTCGGTCGGGCGGCCGTGGCGCTGCGGCCCGAACGGGGAGGGCGTGGTGGCGGCGAGCGTCAGCAGGTGCGGGCGGCAGGCGCCGATGAACGCCAGGTCGAAGACGTGGGTGTCGTAGATCGGGTCGAAGGACCGCTCGGAGAGGAACGCGAGGTGCTTGCCGTCGGCGGTGAACGCGGGGGCGAAGTCCCGGAAGCGCAGCGGGGTCGCCTCGGCCACCGACAGGTCGGCGAGGTGCGCCAGCTTGAGCTGGCGGAGCGGGTCGGGCCCGGGGTGCGACCAGGCGAGCCAGGCGGAGTCGGGCGAGAAGGCCAGACCGGAGACGTCGCCGTGTTCGCTGCGGTCCACCTCGTGGACCTCGCCGCTCTCCCGCTCGACGAGCAGCACCCGCCCGTCGTGGGAGGCGACGGCGAACCTGCTGCCGTCCGGCGCCGCGGCGAGGCCGAGCACCCGGCCCAGGCGTCCCGCGGCGAGGCGGCGCGGCACGGCGCCCGGCGCGATGCCGGTGGCGGGGGCGCACTCCAGGGCGTCGTCGCCCTCGGCGTCGGTGACCCAGACGACGTGCTGGTCGCCGTCGGCCTGGAAGGTGCGGGGCAGCCTGGCCCGTACGCCGGGTTCGACGGCGAGCGCGCGGACCGGGCCGTCGCGGTGGGTGACCCAGTGGACGGCGCCGCGCGTGGCGACCGCGCTGCCGCGGCCGGTGCGGTCCGGGGACGCGCTCTCCAGGTGGCCGCCCGCGTGCAGGGGGTGCGGCTGGAGGTCGGCGCGCTGGCCGCCGAGCCGGATGTCGAGGCGGCGGGGCTCGGCCCCGTCGAGGTCGTCGAGCAACCACAGTTCACCGGCCGACGCGTAGCAGACGCGGGTGCCGTCGGTGGTCGCGTGCCGGGCGTAGAAGCCCTCGATGCCGGTGTGGCGGCGCAGGTCGGAACCGTCGGGGAGGGAGGAGTAGACCGCGCCGACTCCCTCGTGGTCGGAGAGGAACGCGATGCGTCCCCGAGCTCCCGACTCCGCCCGAGCAGGGGAGACCCCGCTGCCCACCCACATCGGGGCCTCGATGTTGCCGTCGAGGTCCTCGTGGACGCGTATGAACTCCGCGGCCCCGTCGGCGGATTCCGGTCGCTCCTCCCGTTCGATCCACAACTTGCCCGCGGTGCCGCCCCGGTAGCGCTTCCACGCGGCGGCCTCGCGCCCCATGGTGGCCGAGAGCAGCAGGACCCGTCCGCCGGGGCCGTGTGCGACGGAGCCGACCGGCCCGTACGGCAGGGTCCGCGCGGGCCCGCCGTCGACCGGGACGGCCCTGGCCCAACTGCGTCTCAGCGACGCCTGGTCGTACGCGCTGATGGCCAGTACGTCGCCCTCCGGCGTCCAACCGCGCACGGAGGTGGTGGCGTCGCCCCAGTGGGTGAGCCGCCGGGACGGGCCGCCGTCGACGGGGGCGACGTGCACCTCGGGTGCCCCGTCCCGGGTGGACGTCCAGGCGACCCGCGTCCCGTCGGGGGATATCCGCGGGTGGGTGACGGGCCGGTTGTCGGCGCTGACGCGCCAGGCCCGGCCGCCGTCCAGCGGTGCCAGCCAGACGTCGTCCTCGGCGGTGAAGGCGATCACATCGCCCTGGACATGGGGGTATCGGAGGTAGGCAGACTGCGTCACACCGATCACCCTAGGCCGCGGGCGTGCCCGGCGGTACCGGGTTGGCCGGAGTGCGTCGGAGCCCTCGGCGGCCCACCGCGCCGGTCACCGGGCCCTGTCGTCGAACTGCCGTCGTCCGGCCGGGGCCGGGCCGTGCGGCGTCCGGTCGTGCGAGCGCGAGGCGGGGGACCGGCCTCGCACCGGACCTAGTGCCGCTCCCGGCACCAGGAGGACGACTCCGACGGCACCGCGAGCGTGTCCGCCAGGCGCCGCACGGCGGACGGCAGTTCGACGACAGGGCCTGACGCCTGTTGCCGAACGGCTCGGAGGATCGCGCAGCACCTCGTGCGCGGGATCGACATGCACGGTCGGTCGACAGGAAGCCGGACCGGAGCTGCCCTCGGTGCGTCGGATCAGGCCGGAAACCAGCGCTGACCCCGTTCTGCGACAGGCTTCAGCCCCAGGGTGCACCGGTCACCGTGACCGTCACGGTCACCGCGGGCCGGGCGCCGCCCTGGCCGCTGTTCCCGGGCGGATACACCGCACCGGACGTGGGTCTGGCGTCGCAGTCGCCGAGCACGTCCGTCCGGAACACGTCCCTGCCGTCGGCCCGCGCGGTCAGGTCGCCCCGCACGCACCGCCCGTCGAGGGCCTGGGTCACCTTGCCGCTGAGCGAGATGTCCTGTCCGCTCCCGGTCCTTCCGGTGCACTCGACGTGCCCGGTCCGGGGCAGGGAGGCGGCCGGCGAACCATTCACCGTCCCGCCCCCGTCCAGGCGGTCGACACCGGCCGAGCAGCTCAGCCAGCGCACGTCGACCCCGTTGCGCTGCAGGGCGCTGGTGCCGGTCCGGTCGGTGGTCACGGCGATGGAAGCGGAGTTCAGACCGCCCGCCGGGTCACAGGCGACGAGCCCCGCGACCGCCGCGCCCGTGAGCGCGGACGCGGCCAGAAATCGACGGATTCCGCTACGACAGCATGCCCTTGTTGTCCCCATACGGGCAGCTTCCCACCGTTCGATCGCAAGACGGTAGACGGCTCGCGGCCCCTTCGGGGGTGGCACCGGCGCGCGGGAGGGCGCTCACGACCAGCGGCCGGTGCGCCCCATCAGCAGGGCCGTCGCCGCCGTTCCGGCCGTGGAGGTGCGCAGCACGCTCGCGCCGAGACGGCAGGTGCGGGCTCCGGCCTCGGCGAAGGCGGCCAGTTCGTCCGGGGACACGCCGCCTTCGGGACCGACGACGAGCACGATCTCGCCCTGGGCGGGGAGTTGGACGGTGGCCAGCGGCTCGCTGTCGTGGTCGCGGTCCTCGTGCAGGACGGCGGCGAAGTCCGCCGTCCCCAGGAGCGCGGCGACCTGTTTGGTCGTCAGCGTGTCCGCCACCTCGGGGAATCGCACCCGGCGCGACTGCTTGCCCGCCTCGCGGGCGGTGTTGCGCCATTTCGCGAGGGACTTGAGGCCGCGCTCGCCCTTCCACTGGGTGATGCAGCGCGATGCCTGCCAGGGCACGATCGCGTCGACGCCGGTCTCCGTCATCGTCTCCACGGCGACCTCGCCCCGGTCGCCCTTGGGCAGCGCCTGGACGACGGTGATCCGGGCGGCGGGCGGCGGCTCCTCATGAATCCCCGTCAGATCCATGACCACGAGCCGGTCCTTGCCCTCGGCGGCCCTGACGACACCCTCCGTCCAGCGGCCCGCGCCGTCCGTCAGCACGACGTCCTCGCCGGGGCGCAGCCGCTTCACCGAGACGGCGTGCCGCCCTTCGGGCCCTTCCAGCACGAACTCCGGCCCGTCGGGGACCTCTTCGACGACGAAGACCGGTGCGGTCATCGCGTGCCCCCCGCGTTCAGTGCCGCCCGCGCGGCGCCCAGTTCCTCGACGAGGAGGCCGACCAGCCGGCCGGCGGGCACCTCGCGTGCCATCCGGTGTCCCTGCCCCGCCCACAGGGCCATGCCCTGGGCGTCCCCGGACGTGGCCGCCGCCTTGCGCAGTCCGGCGGTCAGGTAGTGGATCTGAGGGTAGGCGGCGGGGGCGTACGGACCGTGCTCGCGCATGAAGCGGTTGACCAGCCCGCGGGCGGGACGGCCGGAGAACGCCCGGGTCAGGGCGGTCCCCGCGAACAGCGGATTGGTCAGCGCCTGCTTGTGCAGCGGGTTCGCGCCGGACTCGGGGCAGACGAGGAACGCCGTGCCGAGCTGCGCCGCCCGGGCGCCCGCGGCGAGCACCGCGGCGATCTGGGAGCCGCGCATCAGTCCGCCCGCGGCGACGATCGGCAGCTCCACGGTCTCGCGGACCTGCGCGACCAGGGAGAGCAGGCCGATGCCGGTGCCGTCGTTCAGCGGGTCGTCGCGGTGGGTGGACTGGTGGCCGCCCGCCTCCACGCCCTGCGCGCAGACCGCGTCGGCGCCCGCCCACTGGGCCGCCTGGGCCTCTTCGGGCGTGGTCACCGTCACGACGGTGTACGTGCCGACGTTCGCGAGCGCGTCGAGGGTGTCGCGGGTCGGGCAGCCGAAGGTGAACGAGACGGCCGGGACGGGATCGTCCAGGAGGACGGCGAGCTTGGCCTCGTAGCCGTCGTCGCCCCCGCCGGCGTCCGGGTCGCCGAGCGGGGTCTCGTACCAGGCGCCCTCGCCCGCGAGCTGATGCCGGTACACGTCGACGGCGCTCGGGTCGGCGAGGTCGGGCTGCGGCATGAAGAGATTGACGCCGAAGGGCCGGCCGGTGAGCGTGCGCAGCCGCTTGATCTCGTTGTACATGCCGTCGGCCGTCTTGTACCCGGCGGCGAGGAAGCCCAGCCCACCCGCTTCCGAGACGGCTGCGGCGAGTTCCGGACGGGACGTACCGCCCGCCATGGGGGCCTGCACGATCGGATACCGGCAGAGATCGGTCAACACGGATGACATGACCGCATCGTGTCACGTCCGGCGCGCCCCGGCGTGCGCGGGACGCGACCGTGCGCCGTTCCCCGTCGGACGGAGAACGGCGCACGAGGTCCGCGGAAGCCCGCGCCGGGCCGCTCGACGACCCGCGCGGGGCCCGTCAGCGGCCGTTGAAGGCGTCCTTCAGCCGGGAGAACAGCCCCTGCTGACCGGGCTGGAACTGGCCGGTGGGCCGCTCCTCGCCCCGCATCTTAGCCAGTTCGCGCAGCAGTCGTTCCTGCTCCGGGTCGAGCTTCGTCGGGGTCATCACCTCGACGTGCACGACCAGGTCGCCGCGTCCGCCGCCCCTCAGATGGGTGATGCCGCGTCCGTGCAGCGGGACCGACTGGCCGGACTGGGTGCCGGGCCTGATGTCGACCTCCTCCAGGCCGTCGAGCGTCTCCAGCGGCACCTTCGTGCCGAGCGCGCCCGCCGTCATGGGGATCGTGACGGTGCAGTGCAGATCGTCGCCGCGGCGCTGGAACACCGGGTGCGACAGTTCGTGGATCTCCACGTACAGGTCGCCGGCCGGGCCCCCGCCGGGGCCGACCTCGCCCTCGCCCGCGAGCTGGATGCGGGTGCCGTTGTCGACACCCGCCGGGATCTTCACGGTGAGCGTGCGGCGCGACCGGACGCGGCCGTCCCCGGCGCACTCCGGGCACGGGGTCGGCACGACCGTGCCGAAGCCCTGGCACTGCGGACAGGGCCGCGAGGTCATGACCTGGCCCAGGAAGGACCGGGTGACCTGGGAGACCTCGCCGCGCCCGCGGCACATGTCGCAGGTCTGGGCGGAGGTGCCGGGAGCGGCGCCCTCGCCGCTGCACGTGGTGCAGACGACGGCCGTGTCGACCTGGATGTCCTTGGTGGTGCCGAACGCCGCCTCGGCGAGGTCGATCTCCAGCCGGATCATCGCGTCCTGGCCGCGCCGGGTGCGCGAGCGGGGCCCGCGCTGCGACGACGTACCGAAGAACGCGTCCATGATGTCGGAGAAGTTGCCGAAGCCGCCCTGTCCGAAGCCGCCCGCGCCGCCACCGCCGCCGGAGGCGGACAGCGGGTCGCCGCCGAGGTCGTAGACCTGCTTCTTCTGCGGGTCCGACAGCACCTCGTAGGCGGCGTTGATCTCCTTGAACCGCTCCTGGGTCTTCGGATCGGGATTCACATCCGGGTGCAGCTCGCGGGCGAGCCTCCGGAATGCCTTCTTGATCTCGTCCTGGGACGCGTCGCGGCGCACGCCGAGTACGGCGTAGTAGTCCGTGGCCACTTACGACTCCGCCAGGATCTGTCCGACGTAACGTGCCACTGCGCGTACCGCTCCCATCGTTCCGGGGTAGTCCATGCGGGTCGGTCCGACCACGCCGAGTTTGGCGACTGCCTCGCCGCCCGAACCGTAGCCGACTGTGACGACGGACGTGGAGTTCAGTCCCTCATAGTCGTTCTCGTGCCCGATGCGTACGGTCATGCCCGAGTCCGTCGCCTCGCCGAGCAGCTTCAGCAGCACGACCTGCTCCTCCAGCGCCTCCAGCACCGGCCGGATCATCACGGGGAAGTCGTGTCCGAAGCGGGTGAGGTTGGAGGTGCCGCCGATCATCAGGCGCTCCTCCGTGTCCTCGACCAGGGTTTCCAGCAGGGTGGAGAGCACGGTGGAGACGGTCCCCCGGTCCTCGCTCTCGAAGGATTCCGGCAGGTCCTGCACCAGCTGCGGGACGTCCGGGAATCGGCGCCCGACGACCCGGCTGTTGAGACGGGCCCGCAGATCGGCCAGCGACGTCTCACCCATCGGGGCGGGGCAGTCGATCATGCGCTGTTCGACCCGGCCGGTGTCCGTGATCAGCACGAGCATCAGCCGGGCGGGGGCCAGCGACAACAGTTCCACGTGCCGCACCGTCGACCGGGTCAACGAGGGGTACTGCACGATGGCGACCTGCCGCGTCAGCTGCGCGAGCAGCCGGACGGTGCGGCTCACGACGTCGTCGAGGTCGACCGCGCCGTCGAGGAAATTGTGGATGGCACGGCGCTCCGGCGACGAGAGGGGCTTGACGCCCGCGAGCCTGTCGACGAAGAGCCGGTAACCCTTGTCCGTCGGGATACGCCCGGCACTGGTGTGGGGCTGGGCGATGAAGCCCTCGTCCTCCAGCACCGCCATGTCGTTGCGGACGGTGGCCGGGGAGACCCCCAGCTTGTGCCGCTCGGTGAGCGCCTTGGAGCCGACCGGCTCCTCGGTGCCCACGTAGTCCTGAACGATGGCGCGCAGCACTTCGAGTCTGCGTTCGCTGAGCATCGCGCGCACCTCCAGGTAGCTGGTTCAGCGGTGGTTCCCGGGCCGTACCCGATTTCCTTCCCCAGGGATCCGCCTGGCACTCTGTCGGCGCGAGTGCCAGCCATCCCCCGGTCAGTGTACGGCGGCCGACTGGGGACCTAGCAAGGGCGACCGGCCACGTGATCGCAAGACCGTACCGGTCCGCTGCCGATAGCGTCCCGGTATGGACACCTCTTGGGAAGAGTTCGGCTGGGAGCGGATCGGTCACGGTACGGGACGGCGCCGCCTGCCCGGCTGGGACGCGACGACCGCGCTGGTGGCCGGGGCGGAGGGCGTGCTGCTCGTCGACACCGGGTCCACGCTCCGCGAGGGGGCCGGGATCCGGGACGGGGCACGGGCCCTGCTCGGCCGGGAGGTGACGCATATCGCACTCACCCACCCCCATTTCGATCACGTTCTGGGCACCGCGGCGTTCCCGGGTGTCCGGGCGGCCGCGGACGCCCCGGGCTCCGGGGACGTCCCGGTGTACGGGGCGGCCGGCACGGCGGACCTGCTGAGGAGCGGAAGCGGGGCGGCGGATCTGCGCTCCGACGCGGTACGCCACGGGGTGCCCGAGCACGAGGCGGCCGGCGCCGTCGCCGCGCTGGTGGCACCGGATCACGAGGTGCGCGACGAGCGGACGGTCGATCTGGGCGGCGGCCGGCGCGTATTGCTGGCGAATCTGGGCCCCGCGCACAGCGGCCACGATCTGGTGGCGGTCGTGCCGGGCTCCCCCGCCGTGGTGTTCTGCGGCGATCTGGTCGAGGAGTCCGGTGAACCTCAGGCGGGCCCGGACGCGGTCCCGGCCCGCTGGCCGGCCGCGCTGGACCGGCTGCTGGCACTGGGGGGCGAGGACGCGGTGTACGTCCCGGGGCACGGGACGGTGGTGGGTGCCGCGTTCGTCAGGGACCAGCGCGACCGGCTGGCGGCGCTGTACGGGGGACGCACGGGCCCCTGAAGGCGGCGGGAGGGCGGGCCTCGCGGCGTGCGAGGCGGGCCCCCTCGGCGTGTCGCGGTCCGTTCCCGTCCTATCGTCGTCCGATGCGCAGCTACCAGCCGGACCTGACCCCGCCGTGGAAGAGGTCCGCCCCCGTTCCCGAGGTCCCCGCCGAAGCCGATCTGGTCGTGGAGGAGGTCTCCACCGGGTTCTGCGGTGCGGTGATCCGCTGCGAGAAGACGGCCCAGGGGCCGACGGTGACCCTGGAGGACCGTTTCGGCAAGCACCGGGTGTTCCCGATGGAACCGCGCGGCTTCCTGCTGGAGGGCAAGGTGGTCACGCTGGTGCGGCCGTCGGCGGCTTCACCGGCGCGCCCCGCGCGCACGGCCTCGGGCTCGATCGCGGTTCCGGGAGCGCGCGCCCGGGTCGCGCGGGCGGGGCGGATCTATGTGGAGGGCCGGCACGACGCGGAACTGGTCGAGCGGGTCTGGGGCGACGACCTGCGGATCGAGGGCGTGGTCGTCGAGTACCTGGAGGGCGTCGACGACCTTCCGGCCGTCGTGCGCGAGTTCTCCCCCGGCCCGGACGCCCGGCTCGGCGTCCTGGTGGACCACCTGGTCCCGGGCTCCAAGGAGTCCCGGATCGCGGAGCAGGTGTCGGACGCGAACGTGCTGGTGGTCGGCCATCCCTACATCGACGTGTGGGAGGCCGTGAAGCCGTCTTCCGTGGGCATCGCCGGCTGGCCGGTGGTGCCGCGCGGCCAGGACTGGAAGACGGGCGTGTGCCGGGCGCTGGGCTGGGAGGAGAACACCGGCGCCGCCTGGCAGCGCATTCTGTCCTCGGTGCGCTCGTACCGGGATCTGGAGCCGACACTCCTGGGCTCGGTGGAACACCTGATCGATTTTGTGACGACGCCCGAATGAATGCGTGACGGCCCCCGGATCCGGTCCCTCCGGCAGCTGAGGAGCGGGGCCCCTCAGTCCACCAGGTCCCGCACCACCGCGTCGGCCAGCAGGCGTCCGCGCAGGGTGAGCACCGCGCTCCCCCGTCCGTACGGCTCCCGCTGCAACAGCCCGTCCTCGACCGCACGGTCGGCCGCGGCCAGACCCTCCGGCTTCAGCAGGGACAGCGGGCAGCCGTCCGCGAGGCGCAGTTCCAGCAGGATCCGCTCGACCCGCCGGTCCTCGGTGGAGAGGATCTCGCGCCCGGCGCCGGGCGAGCGCCCCTCGGCCAGCGCCTGCGCGTACGCCCCGGGGTGCTTCACGTTCCACCAGCGCACGCCTCCGACATGGCTGTGCGCCCCCGGTCCGGCGCCCCACCAGTCGGCCCCGCGCCAGTACAGCTCGTTGTGCAGACAGCGGGCCTCGGGCGTGCGGGCCCAGTTCGACACCTCGTACCAGGAGAAGCCCGCCGCGGTCATCGCCTCGTCCGCGATCAGGTACCGGTCCGCGTGGGCGTCGTCGTCGGTCATCGGGATCTCGCCGCGCCGGATGCGCCGGGCCAGTCCGGTTCCCTCCTCGACGATCAGCGCGTACGCGGACACATGGTCCGGGCCGGCCCCGATCGCCGCGTCCAGGGAGGCCCGCCAGTCGTCGTCGGACTCGCCGGGCGTGCCGTAGATCAGGTCGAGGTTGACGTGGTCGAAGCCCGCCGCGTGCGCCTCGGCGACACACGCCTCCGGCCGTCCGGGGGTGTGCGTGCGGTCCAGGACCTTCAGCACGTGCTGCCGGGCGCTCTGCATGCCGAACGAGATCCGGTTGAAGCCGCCCTCCCGCAGTTCGGCGAGATACGCCGGACCGACGGATTCCGGGTTCGCCTCGGTGGTGATCTCGGCGTCGTCCGCGAGACCGAACTCGTCGCGGATCGCCCCCAGCATCCGGACCAGGTCCGCGGCGGCCAGCAGGGTCGGCGTCCCACCGCCGACGAAGACCGTACGGACCCGGCGCGGGTCGTCGCCGAGGACCTCGCGGGCGCGGCGGACCTCGCCGACCAGATGGGCGGCGTAGTTGTCCCGGGAGGCCAGGGCGCCGCCGGAGCCGCGCAGCTCGGTCGCGGTGTAGGTGTTGAAGTCGCAGTAGCCGCAGCGGGTCGCGCAGTAGGGCACGTGCAGGTAGAAGCCGAGCGGGCGGTCGGCGGCGCCTTCCAGGGCATGGCGGGGCAGCGCCCCGTCGTCGGGCACGGGTTCACCATCGGGCAGTACGGAAGGCATACCGCCCATTGTCCCCCGTCCGGCGGCATCGCCCGGCCATGCCCATGACGCGGGCCCGGAGGCATGCCCATGACGCACGACCGTGCCGGCGGGCGCCCGCGCTCACCCCGCCTGGAGCACCAGCAGCGCCAGGTCGTCGTCCGGCGGGCGCTCGGCGAACTCATGCACGGCCCGTTTGATCCGGTCCGCGATGCCGTCCGCCGACAGGCCCGTGCAGTCGGCCAGCGCCCGGGCCAGACCGTCCCCGTCGTCGAACATCAGCGTTCCGGACCGCCGCTCGGTCACCCCGTCCGTGACGCACAGCAGGCTGTCGCCCGGCGCCAGGTCGAAGCTCTGGCTCTCGTACGCGACGTCGTCGAAGAGGCCGAGCAGCATCTGCGGCTCGGCGGCCGGGCGCACCTCGCCGTCCGGCCGCAGCAGCAACGGCAGCGGATGGCCGGCACTGGCCAGGGTGCAGCGCACGCCGCCGTCCGGCAGCGGGACGAGCTCCCCGTACAGCAGGGAGAGGAAGCGGGACTGCCCGGTGTCCGCGGTCTGCTGGCCGCCCGCCGCGGCCACCATGAGGGCGGCCGCCTCGGCCGCCTCCATCGCGTCGTCGAGGAGCAGCCGGTTCAGCCGGTCCAGCACCTCGCCGACGCCGAAGCCCTCGCGGGCCAGCAGCCGCAGCCACGGCCGGGCCAGGCCGGTGACGACGGCGGCCTCGGGGCCGCTGCCCTGGACGTCGCCGAGGACGAAGCACCAGCGGTCGCCGGGGCACGGGAAGATGTCGTAGAAGTCGCCGCCGACGACCCCGTCGTCGCTGGGTTCGTACACCAGCGCGCTGGTCACCCCGGGTATGTCGGCGACCTTGCCGGGCAGCAGCGCCCGTTGCAGGATGCGGCTGATCGTGGCCTGCCTGGTGTAGGCGCGGGCGGCGCCGACGGCGAGGCCGACCCGGCGGACGAAGTCCTCGATCAGGGCGGTCACTTCGTCGGGGACGCGCCCCGCGCCCTCCCGGCCGAGGAGCACGGCGCCGAGCGTGCGGCCGCCCGATGTGATGCGGTAGGCGAGGGCGGCCCGGGCGTGCGCCTCCGGCTCCTCCCCTCCCCCTCCCTCCCCTTCCTCCTCGCCCCAGGGCCAGGGCAGGCAGACGGGACCGGTGCCGACCCGCTCGGGCAGCCGGATGGGGTCCTGTTCGAGCACCGTGCGCAGCGGCGCGGTCTCGGTCTCGTCCCGGTGCCAGACGCTGGCGAGCCGGGGCACGGCCACCGGGCCGCCGTTCTCCGGCTCCAGCCATATCGCGCACCAGTCGGCGAGCCTGGGCACCAGTAACTGTCCGGCGAGCGCCGCGACGATGTCCTCGTCGAGCTGACCGGCGAGCAGGTCCGAGGCTTCGGCGAGGAACGAGAGCGCGCCCCGGCCGGCCCAGTCCGCGTCGTCGCGCAGGGCGCGCCGGGCCGTGGGGGCGAGCAGTTCGGCGGCGCGCAGCCCGTGCTGGAACCCGGTCTCGGCGGACGGTTCGGGGAAGGGGTTCCAGTCGTCGACGGGGAGCCGGGCCCAGACGGTCTTGAGACCGGTGCGGTACGTGATGCCCCAGCGCTCGGCGAGGGTGCCGACGAGTTGGAGGCCGCGGCCGTACTCGGCGGGATCGG
Organism: Streptomyces sp. NPDC032161; assembly: GCF_040636995.1. Classification (NCBI taxonomy): domain Bacteria; kingdom Bacillati; phylum Actinomycetota; class Actinomycetes; order Kitasatosporales; family Streptomycetaceae; genus Streptomyces; species Streptomyces sp. NPDC032161. Next base: position 824,871 of record NZ_JBEZVN010000002.1, read on the forward strand.
TGGGCGCGGCGAAGCCGGCGGCGGCCGAGTCGTCCGCCGGACCGCCGTCCTCCGGGCGTTCGCCGCGCACGGCGCGGGCGGGGTGATGGTCGGAGACCTCCAGCACCAGGGCCGCGGCCTCGTCCTCGGTGGCCTCCTCCAGCCGGCACAGCAGCTCGACGTTGGTCCCGGCGTGCACCACCGCGTTGGTGACCAGTTCGCTGGCGACGACCGAGGCGTCGTCGGCCAGCCGCTCGCTGACACCCACGGCCGCGGGCAGTCCGCTCCCGGTCCACTCGGTGAGCACGGCCCGCACGAACCGGCGGCCGGCGGAAGGGGCAAGGAGATTTCCGGGCAGAGATGTACGGGCCACCGGCCGCTCATCCGCACGGCCGACGGTGATACCGGGACGCTGAACGATGTCCCGCTGCAAGGGAATGGACCCCACGGCGCAGCTCCTGACCTGTTCTCGCTCTGGCTGTTCTCGTTGCTGTCTGTTCTCGCTGGAAGCCTCTGACGACACCGACAGACTGACAGATGGACCAGGTCCATAAGCGGCGAGTTGCCGAAGTGAGCGCAGAAGAATTCGGACCGGCCGCATGGCACGGCCGGTCCGAAAGCCCCTGTCACCGCACCCCGCGGGCCCGGATACCGGGCCTCACGGGGTGCGGTGAGGGGCCGTTGCGCCGGGCGTCCCGCGGATGCCGCCGCGCCCTGGCGAGATTGCGCGGTTACACCTCGCGGGCCCCCACGTACATGTCCTCGATGAGGTCCTTGTACTCGCGCTCGACGACGGGCCGCTTCAGCTTCAGACTCGGCGTCAGTTCGCCGTGCTCGATGTCCAGATCGCGGGGCAGCAGCCGGAACGTCTTGATGGTCTGCCAGCGTTGCAACCCCTCGTTGAGCCGCTGCACATAGCCCTCGATGAGCTCGACGGCCTGCGCGGAGGCCACCACCTCGGCGTACGGCTTCCCGCCCAGGCCGTTCTCGGCGGCCCAGCCGAGGATGGTCGGCTCGTCGAGCGCGATGAGGGCGGTGCAGTAGTTGCGGTTCGCGCCGTGCACCAGGATGTTCGAGACGAACGGGCAGACCGCCTTGAACCGCCCCTCGATCTCCGCCGGGGCGATGTACTTGCCGCCGGACGTCTTGATCAGGTCCTTCTTGCGGTCGGTGATCCGGAGGTAGCCGTCCACGGACAGTTCGCCGATGTCCCCGGTGTGGAACCAGCCGTCCGCCTCCAGCACCTCGGCGGTCTTCTCCGGCTGCCCGTGGTAGCCCTGCATCACGCCGGGGCCGCGCAGCAGGATCTCGCCGTCGTCGGCGATCCGTACCTCGGTGCCGGGAAGCGGCTTGCCGACGGTGCCGGTGCGGTACGCCTCGCCCGGGTTGACGAAGGAGGCGGCGCTGGTCTCGGTGAGGCCGTAGCCCTCCAGGATGTGGATGCCGGCGCCCGCGAAGAAGTAGCCGATGTCGGGGGCGAGCGCCGCGGAACCGGAGACGCAGGCGCGCAGCCGGCCGCCGAAGGCCTCGCGGATCTTGGCGAAGACGAGGGTGTCGGCGATCTTGTGCCGGGCCCCTAGGGCGAACGGGACGGAGGCCGCGCCGGTGCGCCGGAAGTTGTCCTGCGAGGCCACCGCGTACTCGCGGGCGACCCCGGCCGCCCACTGGAAGATCTTGTACTTCGCCCCTCCGCCGGCCCGTGCCTTGGCGGCGACACCGTTGTAGACCTTCTCGAAGATGCGGGGCACGGCGGCCATGTACGTCGGCTGGACGATCGGCAGGTTCTCGATGATCTTGTCGACCCGGCCGTCCACGGCGGTGACGTGACCGACCTCGATCTGACCGGAGGTGAGGACCTTGCCGAAGACGTGCGCGAGCGGCAGCCAGAGGTACTGGACGTCGTCCTTGGTGATCAGGCCGGTCGCCACGGTGGCCCTGGCCATGTACGACCAGCTGTCGTGCGGCAGCCGCACGCCCTTGGGGCGGCCGGTGGTGCCGGACGTGTAGATCAGGGTGGCCAGTTGGTCGGACGTGATGGAGGCGACCCGCTTCTCGACCGCGTCGGGGTGCTCGGCCAGGTACCGCGCGCCCCGGGCCTCCAGATCGGCGAGGGTGAGCACCCAGCCCTCGGGGTCGCCCTCGGCGGGTCCGGCGTCCTCGGGGTCGACGACGACGACATGGGCGAGGTTCGGCAGCCCTTCGCGGCGTTCGCGGGCCTTGGCCAGCTGCTCCGCGTTCTCCGCGATCAGCACCCGGCTCTCGGAGTCGGAGAGGATGAACGCCGACTCGTCCGCGTTGGTCGACGGATAGACCGTGGTGGTGGCGGCGCCCGCGCACATCACGCCGAGGTCGGCGAGGATCCACTCCACCCGGGTGCTGGAGGCGAGCGCGACCCGCTCCTCCGGCCGCACACCCAGGTCGATGAGTCCCGCCGCGATCGCGTACACCCGCTCGGCGGCCTCGGCCCAGCTCAGCGACTTCCAGTCATCGGGTCCCTCGCCGGTGGCCGAGGGGACCGGGTAGCGGTACGCCTCCCCGTTCGGAGTCGCCGCCACGCGGTCGATGAAGAGGTTCGCCACGGAGGGCGGTCGGTTCTCGATCTGGGTCTGTGTGTCGCTCACGACATCCTCCGGGCCTGCGGCAGTACTTCACGACCGGCTGCTGGTCGCTGCTGGTGGCTATGTGTGGCTGCTTGTTTCCTGCTGAGCTGTTCGTTTCCTGCTGGGCTGCTGTTTCCGTTCCCTCGGGCCGGCACCGCGTTCCTTCGTGCGTCCGCGTGCTCGCCGTCCCGTCCGGGCCGCGCGTCCACGTGGGGCGCACGTCCCGCGCGAGCCGGACACGTTCCGCGCGGCCGCGACACCCGTCCCCCGCTGCTCACCCCGCGCTACCCGGCCCCACTTGTTTAACTGGCGAGTAACTACGAGGCCGTGATCAGGGTAGAGCGCCCGCGTCCGCCGCGTAAGAGGCAAGGGGCCGCCGCTTCATAACAAACGGGCCCCCGTGTCGCGCGGTACGCCGCGACACGGGGGCCCGTCGGGGCCTCAGGAGTGCCACCCCCGGGCGGGGGAAGGGCGGGGGCTTACTTCTTGCCCTTGCTCTCCCCGCCCGACTCGTCCGTGGACAGCACCGCGATGAATGCCTCCTGCGGCACCTCCACGCTGCCGACCATCTTCATCCGCTTCTTGCCTTCCTTCTGCTTCTCCAGCAGCTTCCGCTTACGGGAGATGTCACCGCCGTAGCACTTGGCGAGGACGTCCTTGCGGATGGCGCGGACGGTCTCACGGGCGATCACCCGGGAACCGATGGCCGCCTGGATCGGCACCTCGAAGTTCTGCCGCGGGATCAGCTCGCGCAGCTTGGCGACCAGCCGCACGCCGTAGGCGTACGCCTTGTCCTTGTGCGTGACGGCGGAGAACGCGTCGACCTTGTCGCCGTGCAGCAGGATGTCGACCTTGACGAGCTGGGCGGTCTGCTCGCCGGTGGGCTCGTAGTCGAGGGAGGCGTAGCCGCGCGTCTTGGACTTCAGCTGGTCGAAGAAGTCGAAGACGATCTCGGCCAGCGGCAGGGTGTAGCGGATCTCGACCCGGTCCTCGGAGAGGTAGTCCATGCCGAGCAGGGTGCCGCGCCGGCTCTGGCAGAGCTCCATGATCGCGCCGATGAACTCGCTGGGCGCGAGGATCGTGGCGCGCACGACGGGCTCGTGCACCTGGTCGATCTTGCCCTCGGGGAATTCGCTCGGGTTGGTGACGGTGTGCTCGGTGCCGTCCTCCATATCGACGCGGTAGACCACGTTGGGCGCGGTGGCGATGAGCTCGAGGCCGAACTCGCGCTCCAGGCGCTCGCGGATCACGTCGAGGTGGAGCAGCCCGAGGAAGCCGACGCGGAAGCCGAAGCCGAGCGCGGCGGAGGTCTCCGGCTCGTACACGAGGGCGGCGTCGTTGAGCTGGAGCTTGTCGAGCGCCTCGCGCAGGTCCGGGTAGTCCGAGCCGTCCAGCGGGTACAGCCCCGAGAACACCATCGGCTTGGGGTCCTTGTAACCGCCCAGCGGCTCGTCCGCGCCCTTACTCTGGGAGGTGATCGTGTCACCGACCTTGGACTGCCGGACGTCCTTCACACCGGTGATGAGGTAGCCCACCTCACCGACGCCGAGGCCGTCGGCCGCGGTCATCTCCGGGGAGGAGACGCCGATCTCCAGCAGCTCGTGGGTCGCGCCGGTCGACATCATCCGGATCCGCTCGCGCTTGTTGAGCTGGCCGTCGACGACACGGACGTACGTGACCACACCGCGGTACGAGTCGTAGACCGAGTCGAAGATCATCGCGCGGGCGGGGGCGTCGGCCCGGCCGACCGGGGCCGGGATGTCCTGGACCACCCGGTCGAGCAGCGCGTCCACGCCGACACCGGTCTTCGCGGAGACCTTGAGCACGTCCTCCGGCTGGCAGCCGATGAGGTTGGCCAGCTCCTCGGAGAACTTCTCCGGCTGCGCGGCCGGGAGGTCGATCTTGTTGAGCACCGGGACGATGGTGAGGTCGTTCTCCATCGCCAGGTAGAGGTTGGCCAGCGTCTGGGCCTCGATCCCCTGCGCGGCGTCGACCAGCAGGATCGTGCCCTCGCAGGCGGCGAGCGAACGGGAGACCTCGTAGGTGAAGTCCACGTGGCCCGGGGTGTCGATCATGTTGAGGACGTGGGTGCGGCCCTGGTCCTCGCCCGTGGTCGGGGCCCAGGGCAGACGGACCGCCTGGGACTTGATGGTGATGCCGCGCTCGCGCTCGATGTCCATGCGGTCGAGGTACTGGGCGCGCATCTGCCGCTGGTCGACCACGCCCGTCAGCTGGAGCATCCGGTCGGCAAGGGTCGACTTGCCATGGTCGATGTGCGCGATGATGCAGAAGTTGCGGATCAGCGCCGGGTCGGTACGGCTCGGCTCGGGCACGTTGGTAGGAGTCGCGGGCACGCAGGGTCCTGATTCTTGAGACGCCGAACGCCGTGTCTCGGGTCGATGTCGGTTCGGTCGGATCGATACGTAGCCTCCATCGTCCCATGGTTGCGGGGCGGAGACCGGTTTGGGCCGGTCGGAGCGCGGCTGGTACCGTTGACAGCTGTGCTTCGCGACTCTCCCGGGCCACGGAGCACGCATCGAAGATCCAACGAACCTGAAAAGGCTCTTTCGTGGCGAACATCAAGTCCCAGATCAAGCGGAACAAGACGAACGAGAAGGCGCGCCTGCGCAACAAGGCCGTCAAGTCCTCGCTCAAGACCGCTATCCGCAAGGCCCGTGAGGCCGTCGCCGCCGGTGACGTCGAGAAGGCCACCACGGCCGCTCGCGACGCCTCCCGTGCGCTCGACAAGGCCGTCTCGAAGGGTGTCATCCACAAGAACGCCGCCGCCAACAAGAAGTCGGCGCTGGCCTCCAAGGTTGCCTCCCTCCAGGGCTGAGCTGTCTGAGATCCACCTGCCGGAACGGACCAGCGGGCCCTCTCTCCCGTCCCTGCCCGGCCCCCGCGCCGCACACCGAACCTGCGTTCGCCACGCGGGTGCGGCGCACCAGATGTGACCCGAGGGCCCCGGTCCCGCTCTTCCCCGGAGCGGGCCGGGGTCTTCGGCGCTCCCGTACTTCTCTGCGCTTCTGTACTTCTGTAGCTTCGGACTTTCTGAGCGCCCGGTGGTACGGCCTGTCGCGTGCCCGGTGGGCCGTTCCCGCGCTCCGCTCCCCGCGAGGTCCTGGTCCCGCTCCCTCGGAGGCTCTGCCCTCCCCGGCCCGGGCGGCGTCGTCGAGGCGCGGCCCGGATCCACGCCCCGGCCCAGGGTCCCCTGTGTGAACGTCGGCCGGCCCCGTTTTGGTGTTCGCTCCGGTCAGCGCCCGCGCCCGGCCCCGCGAACGACCGGCCGGCCCGTACCCGGCAGTGCCTCGAACCGGGTCCCGTGAACGGCCGGCCGTGTTGGCGCCTGTCGGCGCGTCCGTACCGGTCAGCGCCTCGACCGCGCCGCCCTGGCGACTGCCACGACCGCTTTCTCCAACGCGTACTCCGGGTCGTCGCCGCCGCCCTTCACCCCGGCGTCCGCGTCCGCGACCGCCCGCAGCGCCACCGCCACGCCGTCCGGCGTCCATCCCCGCATCTGCTGGCGCACCCGGTCGATCTTCCACGGCGGCATACCCAGCTCACGGGCGAGATCCGCGGGACGCCCGCCCCGCGCCGAGGACAGCTTGCCGATGGCCCGCACCCCCTGCGCCAGCGCGCTGGTGATCAGCACGGGCGCCACGCCGGTCGACAGCGACCAGCGCAACGCCTCCAGCGCCTCCGCCGCCCGCCCCTCCACCGCCCGGTCGGCGACGGTGAAGCTCGACGCCTCCGCGCGGCCCGTGTAGTAGCGCGCGACGACCGACTCGTCGATCGTGCCCTCGACGTCCGCGACGAGCTGCGAGACCGCGCTGGCCAGCTCCCGCAGATCGCTGCCGATCGAGTCGACCAGCGCCTGGCACGCCTCGGGGGTCGCGGACCGTCCCAGCGTCCGGAACTCCGACCGCACGAAGGAGAGCCGCTCGGCCGGCTTGGTCGTCCTGGGGCACGCGACCTCCCGCGCCCCCGCCTTGCGCGCCGCGTCCAGCAGGCCCTTTCCCTTGGCTCCGCCCGCGTGCAGCAGAACGAGGGTGATCTCCTCGACCGGATCACCCAGATACCCCTTGACGTCCTTGACCGTGTCGGCGGAGAGGTCCTGCGCATTGCGCACGATCACCACCTTGCGCTCCGCGAAGAGCGACGGGCTCGTCAACTCGGCGAGAGTGCCGGGCTGAAGCTGGTCGGGCGTGAGGTCGCGGACATCGGTGTCGGCGTCCGCGGCACGGGCCGCCGACACCACCTGCTGCACGGCACGGTCGAGGAGCAGGTCCTCCTGTCCCACGGCGAGCGTGACGGGAGCGAGCGGGTCGTCGGTGGAATTCCTTCTGGTGGCCATCGCCATCCAGCATCCCACGCACCACTGACACCGCTCGGCCTCCCTCCCCCGAAGGCCGCCGCGCAACGGCCGTACGCCTCCGCGGTGTACGTCGCTCACGGGTGCGAGGCGCCTCCGCGCAGGTCTCGCTCGCCCGGCTGCCGCACCGGGGTAACGGCATCGTGTGGATCCCGGGCACGAAGACCGGGCACATGAATGGCCGTTGGAGCCGCCCGTCGGAGCTGCCTGCCGGACGGGACCGCGCGGCGTACTCCGTACGGGAGAATGGGCAGGTGAGTGACGTGAGACATGTGCTGGTCCTGCCGGATCGCGACGCCGCGGAGGAAGTGGCCGAGGAACTCGGCGATCGTTTCGAGGTGGACGAGGAACCCCAGCTCGTACGTGACGCGCTGGCCGGCGAGGACGACGCCGAGGACGCCCAGTGGCTGGTGGTCGTGGAGGATCCCTCGGGGCGGCTGGACGCTTCGGCTCTCGACTCGCTCGCCGCGGAGCACGAGGGCTGGCTCGAGACCCCGTAGTGACGGTGGGGTGCGCCCCCTCCTGGTCAGCTCCCCTGTCCGGCCTTGGGGACGATCTGGATGTCCAGGTCGATGGAGATGCTGGAGCCGACGGCGGCGATGCCCCGGGCCAGCATGGTCTGCCAGGTGAGGGTGAAGTCCTCGCGGTGCAGTTCCGTGGTGGCCCGGCAGGCGGCGCGGGTCTCGCCCTCCAGACCACTGCCCAGGCCGAGGTACTGGGTGTCCAGTGTGATCGTGCGGCTGACGCCGTGCAGTGTGAGGGCACCGGTCACGCCCCAGCGGGTGCCGCCGCGGTGGACGAAGCGGTCGCTGTAGAACTCCATCGTCGGGTAGCGGCCGATGTCCAGGAAGTCGCTGGACCGCAGGTGGTCGTCACGCATCTGGACGTTCGTGTCGATCGACGCGGCGTCGATGACCACGTGCATGGCGGATTCCTCCATGCGGTCGGCGATCCGGACGGCACCCGCGAAGGTGTTGAACCGGCCGTGGATGCGCGCCATGCCGATGTGCCGGACCGTGAAGCCGATCTGCGAATGCGTCGGCTCCACCTCCCACTCGCCCGGTGCGGGGAGCTGCGGGGGCGCGGCGATCTGCAGGGTGATGTCACCCAGGCTCGCGTGGCCGCCCTCGACGACCGAGGCCGCGCCGTGGAACGGGGTGAAGCCCTCGGCCGTGACGGCCAGTCGGTACTCACCGGCCGGGACCGTGGCGAGGATGTTGCCGTACGGATCCGTCTCACCGCCGACGACCTTCCGGCCCGCGCCGTCCGTGACGACGAACTCGGCCTGCTGGACGGCATCGTTGACCGGGTCGAGCACGCGGCAGCTGAGCACTCCGGCGGTGTGCGGCACATCCAGCCCGGTGAGGGCGTTGCCACGCGGAACGTTCGTCGTTTCCCTGCTTCGCAGCCAGCGACCGAACATCTCTTGCCTACCCCCTCGGGGTGAGTCACCTTGGGGCCTGACTACTGGACATACGCGTCGGAGCACCGGCCCACCGACGAGCATGCATTCGACCACTCTTGTGGCGTTCGAGGCAAACGGAGCAGCTCGCAGGTGCTTGCGTAGAGGTGTTACCGAAGGTCCGAATTGACCGTTCCGCCTGCGCCACGGTCGGTGGCGTGGCACACCGGCTCCCCGCTGACGAACTGCCCGGCCCACCGCGCCCTGCGGTCGACGTCACACCGCCCGGGCGCCCCGCAACCTCCCCCTCCCGCGCCCTACGCCGTTCTCGCCAGGCCGACGTCCCACGACGGACCGCCGACGGCCGTCCGTGGCGGCTGGCAACGGTCCGCATGGCCGGGGCCACAGAGCGGTCCGTTGCGGCTGACGACGGTCTACGGCAGCCCGACGGCTGTCCTCGCGGCCGTGGCCACGAAGCGGTCCACAGCGGCTGACCGTGGTCCGAGGCAACCCGACGACCGTCCGCACGGCCGTGGCCACGAAGCGGTCCGCGGCCACGATCGCGGCCGATCACGGCCACGACGACATGCCCGCGCGGGCATTCCGCATGACGGTACGCCGCGGTGGCGTTCACGAGCGACCGACCGCCCGCAGTCCCGCCCCGGCTCCCGACACGGCGACCGCGCCGTCCGTGTCCGTGCGAAGCACCACCGCGCCACCCGCCCTGAGCGCGTCGACGGTGCGCGGGGAGGGGTGCCCGTACGGGTTGTCCCTGCCGACGCTCACCAGGGCGAGCCTCGGGTGCACGCCGCGTATCAGAGCGGAGTCCTGATGAGCGGAACCGTGATGGGCCACCTTGAGCACGTCCACGTGCGGCAACTGCGGGTGTCTTCGCAGCAGCCCCTGCTGGGCCGGGGGTTCGAGGTCGCCGAGGAGCAACAGCGTCGGCCCGCCGGTCCGGACGTACAGCGTGATGCTGGAGTTGTTGGGCTCCCTCGGCAGGAACTCCCCCGGCAGCACGGAGGCACCGCCCGCCGCCCCGCCCGGCCCCACGCCACCCGTCGGCCAGAGAACCTGCCAGTCGAGCGGACCGAGCCGTCGCCGTTCACCGGGGACGGCCCGGATCAGGGGTACGCCCGACGCGGCGGCCGTTCTCCGTACGAACGCGGCCTGGTCCGGGGGTTCGTCCAGGCTCGTCGTCTGGATTGCCCCCACCGCTCTGCCGCGGAGTACCCCCGGCAGTCCCCGGACATGGTCCGCGTGGAAGTGTGTGAGCACTAGGAGCGGCACCTCGGAGATGCTCAGCTCGTCCAAACACCGGTCGACGAGCCCCGGTTCGGGCCCGGTGTCGACGACCACGCCCCTGGCACCCCCTGCGGCCAGCACCAGCGCATCCCCCTGCCCCACGTCGCACATCGCGAACGCCCAGTCGGGAGGCGGCCATCCGGTCAGCACCCGGGTGAGCGGCACCGGGCGGAGCACCGCGAGGACCAGCAGCAGCGCGGCCGCCGCACAGACCCATGGGTGGCGCACCGCACGACGGACGAACAGCACCACCAGGACCGTCAGCGCGGCGAGCAGCAACGCCCCCTTCCCGCCGTCGGGCCAGTCGATCGCCGCCCCGGGCAGCGCCGCCCCGGTGCGGGCCACCGAGCCGATCCACCCGGCGGGCCATCCGGCGACCCGGGCGAGCGTCTCCGCCACCGGCATGGCCACCGGCGCGACGGCGAGCGCGGCGAACCCCAGGACCGTGGCCGGGGCCACCGCGAACTCGGCCAGCAGATTGCACGGGACCGCCACCAGGCTGACCCTCGAGGCGAGCAGCACGACGACCGGCGCACACACCGCCTGCGCGGCGGCGGCCGCGGCCAGCGCCTCGGACACCCGGGGCGGGAACCCGCGCCGCCGCAGCGCGCCGCTCCAGTGGGGCGCGATGGTGAGCAGGGCCCCGGTGGCGAGCACGGAGAGGACGAAGCCGTAACTGCGCGCCATCCACGGGTCGTACAGCACGAGCAGCAGGACCGCTGCGGCCAGGGCCGGGATCAGCGATCTGCGGCGGCCCGTGCCGATGGCGAGCAGGGTGATCAGTCCGCAGGCCGCGGCCCGCAGCACGCTCGGCTCGGGCCGGCAGACGATGACGAAGGCGAGCGTGAGCCCTCCGCCGAGCAACGCTGTCAGCCGCAGCGGGATGCCCAACCGGGGCGCCAGGCCACGACGTTCGGCGCGCAGCGCGGTGCCCGGCGGCCCGATCAGGAGGGCCAGCAGGATGGCCAGATTGGCACCCGAGACCGCCATCAGGTGGGTGAGGTCGGTGGCCCGGAAGGCCTCGTGCAGTTCCGGCGAGATCCGGGACGTGTCGCCGACCACCAGCGCGGGCAGCAGCGCCCGGGCGTCGGGATCGAGCCGCTCGGTCGCCTGCCGCAGGCCGCCCCGCAGCGCACCCGCCGTGCGCTGGACGAAGGAGGGCGGCCCGATGATGCGGGGTGGGCCCTTGCCCTCCGGCCGCAGCACAGCGGCGCTGCGCTCCCCCTCGTGCAGGGGCGGCGCCAGCCGGCCGCCGATGCGCAGTCGGGTGGAGGGGAGCAACTGCTGCCACCGGTCCGTCGACCCGCCGGGCGGGACGATCAGCAGCACCGGCGTGCTCAGCCGCGTGACCGCGCCGTCGGGCCCGGTCAGCCGCGTGATCTCGGCGTCGATGAGGAACGAGACGGGTGTGCTGTGGTCCCCGCGCACCCGCGGCACGGTCCGCCGGGCGTCGGAGGTCACGGTCACCTCCGCCTCGACGCTCTCGAAGCGCTGCGCCAGGTCGTGTACCGGCCCCTTCCGCACGTCCGCGCTGTGCAGTCCTGCCGACGCGGCACCGACGGCGGCGCAGAGCAGCACCGCCGCGATGGCGGTCGCGGTGGTGTACGACCACCGTCCGCCCGCCCCGCTCCCGCCGTCGGCCGCCTCTCCCCCGGTGCCGGCTCCGGGCCTGCGGGGCCCACCGGCCGTCGAGACCCTCGGCAGCGCCAGGAGCACCAGGGCCGTGCCGACACAGAGCATCGCGCCCGTCGCCGTCCACCACCCGGGCGCGCTCAGCGCGAGTGCCGCCCCGGCCCACGCCGCGATCGCCGGTGGGACCAGCCTCAGATCCGCCGGCCCCTCCCGCCGAGGGTCTGACGCCCCGGGCCGATCGCTCGACACCGGCCGGCTGTCCGGCACCGCGTGGGTCTGCGCCGGATTCATGGCCCCACCAATGGCCGGAGGTCGGCGAACCGCCGGTCACCGATGCCGTTGACCTCGCGGAGCTCGTCGACCGACCGGAAGCCGCCGTGCCGCATGCGGTAGTCGATGATGTGCTGAGCGAGCACCGGTCCGACGCCCGGCAGTGTGTCGAGTTGATCGACGGTCGCGCTGTTGAGACTGACCGGCCCGGTCGCGGAGCCGGAACCGCCGCCCGTGCCGCCGGGGGATGCCCCGCCGTCGACGACGGGAGAGCCCGGCGGGGCACCCACCACGATCTGCTCCCCGTCCACGAGAACCCGCGCCCGATTGAGCCCGGTGAGGTCGACGCCCGACCGGGCTCCGCCCGCTGCCCGTAGCGCGTCGGCGACCCTGGCACCGGACGGCAGTCGCTGGATCCCTGGCCGCCGCACCTTCCCGCTCACGTCCACGACGACGTGAGCGGCCTCCTCTGCGACGGGCTTTGCTCCGGGCGACGGCCCGGGGACCGCGGCGTCACCGGGCGCTGGGCGCGCCGCCCCGGCCCGTGCGGCCTCGCCGACCAGGTCTGGGGGCCGCACGGGATGCGGACGCGCCGACCAGAAATGTGCCCCCGCGAAGCCCACGGCCACAGCGAGGACAACGGCCAGTGCGGCGAGGGTCTTGGGCTCCACCCCGCATCTGAGCTGCAGCCATACCGGAATCCGCTTCCGCAGCGCGGGCCCCGTCCGCGCCCGCAGGCCCGGCAGTGCGGAGCCGTTCCCCGGGGGCGGGGCCGGTGGGGGCGTCGTGCTCGAACGAAGGGGCGGTGTGAGGGCGGCGTCCGGTGCCGTCCCAGGTAACGGGCCCGGCGCCACGAGCGGGTCGGGGTCCGGACCGGTGGGCGCCCCAGGCACGGACCGCGTGCCCGGTTCACCGTCCGCCCCTCCCATGAGCGCGTCCGCGCGACGGCGCGCGGTCGCAGCCACACCGTCCCTGCTCCCACGCGACGCCCGCCGTCGTCGTCCGGGGCCGAGACCGGAGCCGCCACGACCACGCCCCGGTCCGCTGCTACTGCCGCCATCGGTCGCGCGAAGTGTGCTGGTCGTACGGAGTGTTCGCAGAGTCATGCCTCACGACGGTAGGCACATTCACCCGAACCTGCTGGGCCGATCCGATTTCGGTGGACAACGAGCCAGTTGTGAACAACTCGGCCACACCGAGGAGTGAAATCCGGGGACCGGCCGGAACGCGGGCCGGGAGTCCCACAGGCCGGAGGCCCCGAGGCCCACCGGTCGCAGACCACGAGCCGGACATCGAACCCGAGGGCTGCGGCTCCGAGCCGAAGACAGCATCCGCGGACTGCGACTCCGAACCGAAGACGGGATCCAAGGGCCGAGGGCCGAGGGCCGAGAGCCGACGGGGCGGGCCAGTGCCAACGGGCGCGGGCCCAGTACCAACGGACACGGGCCCGGAGTCGAAAGCCGGGAGCGGTCCGGCCTCAGCGTGGCGAGACCACCGCTCCGAGCAGACCGGGTCCGGTGTGCGCGCCGATCACCGCACCCACCTCGCTGACGTGCAGATCGACCAGGCCGGGCACCCGCTCGCGCAGCCGTTCGGCGAGCCGCTCGGCCCGCTCCGACGCCGCCAGGTGGTGCACGGCGACATCCACCCGCGTGCTGCCCGCCGCCTCCGCGACGATCTCCTCCAGACGCGCGATCGCCTTCGACGCCGTCCGTACCTTCTCCAGCGGCTCGATACGGCCGCTCTCCAGCCGAAGCAGCGGCTTCACCGCGAGCGCCGATCCCAACAGCGCCTGAGCGGCGCCGATACGGCCGCCCCGGCGCAGATAGTCCAGCGTGTCGACGTAGAAGTACGCGGACGTGCCCGCGGCCCGCTTCTCCGCGGCCGCGACGGCCTCGTCAAGGCTTCCGCCCTCCACCACCGTCTCCGCCGCCTCCAGCGCGCAGAACCCGAGAGCCATGGCGACCATTTGGGTGTCCACCACACGTACTGGAACCGGCGCGTCCTTCGACGCGAGCAGCGCGGCGTCGTATGTGCCCGACATCTCGGCGGACAGGTGGAGCGAGACGATGCCGGAGGCTCCGGCGTCGGCCGCCGCTCGGTACGCAGCCGCGAAGACCTCCGGGCTGGGCCGGGACGTCGTCACGGGGCGGCGCTTCTGGAGCGCCGAGGCGAGCTCGCGGGCGGAGAGCTCCGTGCCGTCCTCCAGGGCCTGATCGCCGAGGACGACGGTCAGAGGCACCGCGATGATGCCGTGCCGTTCCATCGCCTCGGGCGGCAGATAGGCCGTGGAATCGGTGACGATCGCGACATGGCGGGACATGAGCGGGAGGTTACCTGGCGGGCCCACCGCTCGGCAGTCCGACCCCGACCGATGGACCGCTCCCGCTGACTTCAGGCCACATCCTGGCGCTTTCGGCCACCGAACGGTTCAGGTCGTCGTTTCCGGCCGAGCCGTCTTCTGCCACGGGTATTCGGGCTGGATACGGGGGTCCGGAGCCGGTATGGCCCGCTCCCGGCCGTCGGCCGCCCCGTGCTCGTGCCGCTGGTTCCCGTTCCCCTGCCCCTGCCCCTGCCCGCCACGATCGGCCTGCCCCCGGCCCTCTGCCTGTGCACGACCGTCGGTCTGCGTGTGAGCGTCGGGCCGCGGGTCCTGGCTCCGCTCACGGACGGGCTCGTTCGGCTCGACCGTCCAGTGCCGCAGCGCTCCGGCCTCCATGTCGATCTGCGCGTTCAGCGCCTCCAGATCGTCGTCGACGAACCGCCGTGCCCGGTCCCGGGCGGCCCAGCGCAGCGAGTCCGCCGAATGCGTGATCCGCTCCGTGCGCTCCTTCAGCTCCGGCAGCAGTGCGGCGACCGTCGCCCGGTCGGGCTCGCGCTCCAGCTTCCTCAGATCCTCGTCGAGCTCGCGTCCGTGCACACTGAGCCGCCGGAAGAGGTCCAGTGACTCCGAGAGCGAGGCGTCCTCGACGACCCCCGCCCGCAGCGCCTCCTGCGTGGCCCGCATCGACGTGCGCAGCGAGAGCCGCAGCTGCGCGAGCTCTCCGCCCACACCCGTCTGGCCGTAGCTCTTCGCGCGCAGCGTGGTGTCCTCGACCGCGCGGCGTGCCTGGACGATCGTGCGGTCCACACCCCGCTTCGCCGCGCCGATGGCCTTGACGCTCGCGTACACCCCCAGGGCGATGAACGCGAAAAAGAGCAATCCCAGGATCAGGATCACGGCTTCCATGAGCGCCCCTCGGGTGTCGTATCGGTGCCGGCCACTCCACCGTAAACGCTACGGGCAGGCCGCGGGTTCCTTCGGAACCCCCAACCTGCCCGTAGGGGAACGCCCCCAGTCACACGGGGCGGCCTGCCGGTCGCCTGTCCGTGCCCGTCACGCGGCGACGCCCACCGCCGTTCAGGCGGGAACGATGTTGACCAGCTTCGGCGCCCGGACGATCACCTTCCGGATGCCCGCACCGCCCAGGGCGGCGACCACGGCCGGGTCCGCCAGGGCCTGGGCCTCCAGCTCCTCGTCCGAGATCGTCGGCGGGATCTCCAGGCGCGCCTTGACCTTGCCCTTGACCTGCACCACACAGGTCACGGTCTCGTCCACGACGTACGCGGGGTCGGCGACGGGGAAGTCCTGGTGCACCACGGATCCGGTGTGGCCCAGACGCCGCCACAGCTCCTCGGCGATGTGCGGGGCCAGCGGTGCCACCAGCAGCACCAGCGACTCGGCGACGCTCCGGGACACCGGGCCGCCCGTCTTCGTCAGGTGGTTGTTCAGCTCGGTGACCTTGGCGATGGCGGTGTTGAAGCGCATGCCGGCCATGTCCCGGCCGACCCCGTCGATCGCCTTGTGCAGCGCGCGCAGCGTCTCCTCGTCCGGGTCCGCGGCGACGACCGTGACCGCGCCGGTCTCCTCGTCGACGATGTTGCGCCACAGCCGCTGCAGCAGCCGGAACTGGCCGACGACGGCACGCGTGTCCCACGGCCGCGAGACGTCCAGGGGGCCCATGGCCATCTCGTACAGGCGCAGCGTGTCCGCCCCGTACTCGGCGCAGATCTCGTCCGGCGTGACGGCGTTCTTCAGGGACTTGCCCATCTTGCCCAGGACGCGGCTGACCTTCTCGTCCTGGTAGTAGAACTTCCCGTCACGCTCCTCGACCTCGGCCGCCGGGACCGCGATACCTCGGCTGTCCCGGTAGACGTACGCCTGGATCATGCCCTGGTTGTACAGCTTGTGGAACGGCTCGGAGGACGAGATGTGCCCCAGGTCGTGCAGCACCTTGGACCAGAAGCGGGCGTACAGCAGGTGCAGCACGGCGTGCTCCTGGCCGCCGACGTACAGGTCGACGCCCCCGGTCGGCTGCCCCTCGCGCGGGCCCATCCAGTACTGCTCGATCGCGGGGTCGACCAGCTTCCGGTCGTTCCGCGGGTCCAGGTAGCGCAGCTCGTACCAGCAGGAGCCGGCCCAGTTGGGCATGGTGTTGGTCTCGCGGCGGTACTTTTTCGGGCCGTCGCCCAGGTCCAGGGTGACGTTGACCCACTCGGCGTTCCGGGACAGCGGCGTCTCGGGCTGGGTGTCCGCGTCGTCGGGGTCGAAGGTGCGCGGCGAGTAGTCGTCGACCTCCGGCAGCTCCAGGGGCAGCATCGACTCGGGCAGCGCGTGGGCGACGCCGTCCTCGTCGTAGACGATGGGGAACGGCTCGCCCCAGTAGCGCTGCCGGCTGAACAGCCAGTCGCGCAGTCGGAAATTGACGGTGCCCTCGCCGACACCGTGCGCCTTCAGCCACTCGGTGATCTTCGCCTTGGCGTCGACCACGCCCAGCCCGTCCAGCGAGATCTCGTCGTTGGCGGAGTTGACCAGCTTCGCATCGTACGAGGCGAAGGCGTCGTCCCAGGTCGAGGGGTCCGTGCCACGGTCGTCCGACGGCTCGACGACACAGCGCATCGGCAGCTCGAAGGCGCGCGCGAAGGCGAAGTCGCGCGCGTCGTGCGCCGGGACGGCCATGATCGCGCCGGTGCCGTACCCCATCAGGACGTAGTCGGCGATGAAGACCGGGACCTTCTCGCCGCTGACCGGGTTGGTCGCGTACGCGCCGGTGAAGACGCCGGTCTTGTCCTTGGCCTCGGCCTGCCGCTCCACGTCGGACTTGGCGGCGGCCAGCTTGCGGTATGCGGCGACGGCCTCGGCCGGGGTGGCGTGTCCACCGGTCCATACCGGATGGGTGTCCTCCGGCCAGGCGTCCGGAACGATCCGCTCCACCAGCTCGTGCTCCGGCGCCAGCACCATGTAGGTGGCCCCGAACAGAGTGTCCTGCCGGGTGGTGAAGACGGTGATGGCGTCCGCGCCGTCGACCGGGAAGTCGACCCGCGCGCCTTCGGAACGCCCGATCCAGTTGCGCTGCTGCAGCTTGATGGCCTCGGGCCAGTCCAGCCCGTCCAGATCGTTCAGCAGCCGGTCGGCGTAGGCCGTGATACGCATGTTCCACTGGCGCAGCTTGGCCTTGAAGACCGGGAAGTTCCCGCGCTCGGAGCGCCCGTCGGCCGTCACCTCCTCGTTGGCCAGCACGGTGCCCAGGCCGGGCGACCAGTTGACCGGCGCGTCGGAGGCGTACGCCAGGCGGTACTCGCTCAGGATGTCCGCGCGCTCGACGGCGCTCAGCACGCTCCAGTCACGGCCGTCCGGGGTGGGACGGGCACCGCTCTCGAACTGTGCGACCAGCTCGTCGATCGGACGGGCCCGGTCGGCCTCGGCGTCGTACCAGGAGTTGAAGATCTGCAGGAAGATCCACTGGGTCCACTTGTAGTACTCCGACTCGATCGTGGCGAACGAGCGGCGCTTGTCGTGGCCCAGACCCAGCCGTCGCAGCTGGGCCGTCATGTTCTCGATGTTGGCCTCGGTGGAGACCCGCGGGTGTGTGCCGGTCTGCACGGCGTACTGCTCCGCGGGCAGGCCGAAGGCGTCGAAGCCCAGGGTGTGCAGCACGTTGTGCCCGGTCATCCGCTGGTGACGCGCGAAGACGTCGGTGGCGATGTAGCCCAGGGGGTGTCCGACGTGCAGCCCCGCACCCGAGGGGTACGGGAACATGTCCATGATGAACTTTTTCGGTTTGGCGGCCAGCTCCGGGTCGCCCGCCAGGTCACCGGTCGGGTTCGGCGCCTCGTACGTGCCCTCGGCGTCCCAGAAGTCCTGCCAGCGTGCCTCGATGTCGGCGGCCATCGCCGCCGTGTAGCGGTGCGGCGCAGCCGCCTCGGCTGCGGAATTCGTCTCGCTCATGGTCCTCAAAGCTCCATCGATCGTCATCTGCCAGCGCCCACGTCTACGGACACGCGTCTACGGAAACGAAAAATCCCCTCGCACAGGAGGGGACGCCGCGCCGATTCCGACCAGGCATTCTCACCGGTCGGGACTGATCAGCGCGGCTCGCTAAGCAGAAGGCGTACGGCACGCATGGCGCCAGGGTACCGCACGGCCCCGGAACCGGTCGGGCGTGACCGGCCCTCGGACAAGTGGCAGGGCCTCCTCCGCACAGCTCACGTTCCACCGCCCGGGCGAACCCCCGCTTCGGGACACGCTTCCGCGCACGGCGCCGACCGACTCGCCGGGCCGATGCGCCGGATCGGCCGCCCCGCGCGTGGGCCGACACGCGGACCGGGGCACGCACCGGCGCACAAGCCCGGCGTAGGTACCCGATGTGCCCGATGTGCCCGATGCACGAACTCGACGCACTCGATGCGCCCGGCGCTTCCGACATACGCATACGAGAAGCGGGTCACCCCTTGAAGGATGACCCGCTTCTCGTTCTTCACTGTGGAGCTAAGGAGAATTGAACTCCTGACCTCCTGCATGCCATGCAGGCGCTCTACCAACTGAGCTATAGCCCCGCGTTGTCCGCCTTCCGGTTCCCCGTGGCGACATCGAGAACATTACCGGTGACCCCGCCACTCCACCAAATCGTTTCGCGCCTGACCGGATCCGACCTGTTTTGTCGGCGCCATGAGCCACCTGTTACGCGGTCTCAGGCGGTGGCGAAGGAGTAGAAGCGCTTGAGTGTGCAGTGCTCGTCCAGCAACCGCCCGTAGATCGGCTCTCCCTCCAGCTCCCGGTAGGTCTCGATGGGGTCGCCTTTTATGATCAGCGCCCGGGCGCACTCCTCGCACCAGTACTGGTACTCGGGATTGACCGGGTCCATGTCCCTGACGATGGGCGTACCGCTGCCGCACCAGTCGCACTTCCGCCTGTGAGCACCCATGGGTCAGCTCCGGCTTCGCTCGCCGACGGCGGACACGTGAAGGATCCGGCCGTCGGCGCCGCGCGCGCGGGGCCGGCCACCGGCGGGCCGGTCGGCACGAGTGCCGCGGGTACGGATGCGACGTCCGGGGACAAGGGCCAGGTTCGGGACCTCGTGGCGGCTCGCAGGCATCGCGCGCGCTCCCTCCCGTTCGGTCCGTAGCCCCCTCCGGCGCTCCGATTCTGCCATGAGCCTGCAAGAGGGGCAGCCCACCGCGGATCCGGCCGGTCACCACCGCCTCCCGAGCGCCGGCCAAGCCCCCGCCTCCCGGGATCCGCCGGGGCGAATCCGCCGGTGAGCAGAGCCCCTTGGCATCGCACAGGTCGCGATCCGACCCGCCCGGACCACCGTCGTACGACACGGCCGCACCACACGGAGCAGCCTGGCCGGAACGGGAGCGAGCGGCCACACGACGCCAACTCCCTTAGGGGACACCGCTGAAGAGGAACGTGGACGGTGACGGCACGTCAACAGGACCGACACCGAGGGCATCTCACCCTCGGGCGGCACCGGAAAGAGGAACGAGGGACGGAGGAGAACGGGCGGACATCGTCGCGACGGGCGCCGCAGAACCTGGCGCCGAGCGGCGGAGCGGCTGAGCAGCGCAGCCGTACGGAGCCAAGGACTCCATGTCGACAGGAACGCAAGGATCCCGCCCCTGACAGGGACGGGATCCTTGATTGTGGAGCTAAGGAGAATTGAACTCCTGACCTCCTGCATGCCATGCAGGCGCTCTACCAACTGAGCTATAGCCCCGCTGTTCGCTTTGTTTCTTGCGTTTCCGCCCCGCGAACAAGAAGAACTCTAGCCTGTGACCAGCCAGAAAGTGAAATCCGGCAGCTGCCGCCCCACGCGAGGCCCTCCCGGGGCTCCGCAAGGACCTTCTTACGGCACCGGCCCCGGCGAGAGCCCTGCCACGAGAGCCCGGCTATGTGTCGTCGCCCAACACCGGCTCGGGGAGCGTGCCCGCATTGTGCTCCAGCAGTCGCCAGCCGCGCGCGCCCTCGCCGAGCACCGACCAGCAGCAGTTGGAGAGTCCGCCGAGCCCTTCCCAGTGGTGCGACTCCAGGCCCAGCAGCCGACCGATGGTGGTGCGGATGGTGCCGCCGTGGCTGACCACGACGAGCGTGCCGCTGTCGGGCAGCTTGTCGGCGTGTTCGAGTACGACCGGTGCGGCCCGGTCGGCGACCTCGGTCTCCAGCTCCCCGCCGCCGCGGCGCACCGGCTCGCCGCGCTTCCACGCGGCGTACTCCTCGCCGTACCGTCCGACGATCTCCTCGTGGGTGAGCCCCTGCCAGGCGCCGGCACAGGTCTCGCGCAGTCCCGCGTCGTGCGCGACCTCCATGCCGGTGAGCGTGGCGAGCTCGGCGGCCGTGGCGGTCGCCCGTCGCAGATCGGACGCGACGATCGCGTGCGGCTTCAGCGAGGCGAGCAGCCGGGCGGCCCGTCGGGCCTGTCCGACGCCCGTCTCGGTGAGCGGGATGTCCGTGGAGCCCTGGAACCGGTGCTCCAGGTTCCACGCTGTCTGGCCGTGTCGCCAGAGAACGATCTTGCGGCCCCTGCCGCTCCTGCTGCCGTTCAGCTCCGCTCGCCTTCCGTGCTGCCGGTGAGCTGGGCGTGCTCCTCGGCCTTGCCCCGGGTCTTGACGGCGTCCTCGGGGAGCTCGATCTCGGGGCAGTCCTTCCAGAGGCGCTCCAGCGCGTAGAAGACCCGCTCCTCGTTGTGCTGGACGTGGATGACGATGTCGACGTAGTCCAGGAGGATCCAGCGGGCGTCGCGGTCGCCCTCGCGGCGCACCGGCTTGGCGCCGAGCTCCTTCAGGAGCCGTTCCTCGATCTCGTCGACGATGGACTTGACCTGGCGGTCGTTGGGCGCCGAGGCCAGCAGGAAGGCGTCCGTGATCGACAGCACATCGCTGACGTCGTACGCGATGATGTCGTGTGCGAGCCGGTCGGCGGCAGCCTGGGCGGCGGTGTTGATGAGCTCGATGGAGCGGTCCGTGGCGGTCACAAGCAGGCTTTCGTCGGCGGTCGGTTCACCCTCGCGGGGGTCGCTGAGAACCTCCCGGAGGCTGCTGCTCGTCCCGGTCGTGTCGGCACGCGGCCGTCCGGTACGCACGACCGCGGTCCGCCGGGGCGGCCTCCTGGCGGAGCAGTCGGGCCGTTTCGGCGGCGCCGCAGACGTACGCGCCGGGCGTCGGGGGCCCGGCCGAGATCTTCAGCACCCTCCTAGGGTCTCACGGACCACCGACAGCCCACACAACAAACGTTCGGAGAGCTTCCGGCATCGGCAGGGAGACCCGCCCGGGCCGGGCGACGGGGACCGGCCGGGCCCCGATCCCGGGCCCCGGGCCGGGTGGCCGAGGTCCGGCACCGGCGCCCGGGGCCCAGCTCAGGTCATTTGGCCTTGTAGTCCTGCCCGAGCAGGACGGACACGACCGCGTTGGAGAAGGGGCTCCCCTGCTTGACCGCGCTCGTCGGCAGCCCCAGGGTCTTGGCGACCTGCGTCGCCGTCTCCTTGTCCTCGGGCTTCTTGTAGATCACCTCGGACGACGCCGACGTCTCGGTCGCGCTGCTGCCGACGAAGATGTACCCGCCATTGACCAGCTTGATCCGGGCGGATTCCAAGCCGTCCTTGCCACCGGTGGCGTTCTTGATGGCGACACGCACCGCCGCACCGGCCTCCGGAGCCTTCACCGTGCCGCCCAGGATGTCCTTGACGACGCTCTCGGCGGCCGTGTCGCTGAGTGTGCCGTCGGCCTGCGCCGCCAGCAGCGTCGTCTTGTAGTCACCCATCTTGGCGTGCCGGGCGAGCTTCGCCAGGGAGGCGCCGAGGTCCTTCTCGGGGAGCGAGGGATCGAGGATCTGCGCCAGGGTCTGCACGGTGACGGTGGCGGCCTTCGGGTCGTCCGAGATCTTCCGCAGCACGCCCCGCAGCACCTCGCCGAACCGCATGAGCTGCTTCGCCTCGTCCTCGCCGGGTGCCCGGTAGGTGGCGTACGCGACGGCCATCCGGCCGCTCAGGGTCTGCGCCTCCCCCTTCTTCACCATTGGAGAGGCGTCCTTCTTCGTGTCGGGCACGTCGGTGTCGGTGTCGATGTCGATGTTGCCGACGAGGTCGACGAGGGTCTCCAGGTAAGGAGTGTCGAGCCGCCACGTGCCGCTGATCCTGGTGCCGAGCAGCGTGTCGATCGACTCGCGGGTGCCGGTGGTGCCGTCGTCCTCGACGGACTTGCCGAGGGTGGTCGTGGCGCCCTCGTCGTCGGCGACCGCGAGGGAGTTGGGGAGCAGGACGGTGCTCCCCTTCTTGGTCGTCACGTTGTCGACGAGCAGCGCCGTGGAGGTGCCGCCCTTCTTGGTGTCGTGGAGGTGGACCACGATGACGTCCCGCTGCTGCGGGCCGGTCGCCGCGATGCCGTCCTTCTCCGAGTCGGAGAGGCCGGGGAGCATCCCGGCGGACCACAGACAGCCGACGCCGCCGACGATCACGAGAGCCGCCACGACTATCAGCGCGACCATGCGATTGCGGCCGCGGCGTCGCGCCTCCTCGCGCCGTTCGCTGCGGCTCTCGGTGAACTTGAGCCAGTCGATGACGTCTTCGGAGTCCTCGTCGGGCTCCTCGATGAAGGAGAACTGCTCGGTGCGGTAGTCAGGACGGCGCTGCCCTGGGACCGTCGACTCCGATTCGGCCCCGGTCTCCGGCCGCTGTTCCGGCTCGGCCCGATCGGGAGCGGGTGCCCCCGGGGCGGTCGGCGCCGAGGACCCGGACGGCACCGCTTGCGCGGCGGACCGCTGCTGCGGATATGCCTCGGCCTCCTGCGGGGGAGCCGCCGCCTGCTGCGGGATGTTCCACTGCTGCGTGGTGTCGACGGCGGCGGCATGCCGGCC
Source organism: Streptomyces sp. NPDC032161 (assembly GCF_040636995.1). Classification (NCBI taxonomy): domain Bacteria; kingdom Bacillati; phylum Actinomycetota; class Actinomycetes; order Kitasatosporales; family Streptomycetaceae; genus Streptomyces; species Streptomyces sp. NPDC032161. The sequence goes on from NZ_JBEZVN010000002.1 coordinate 847,601, forward strand.
GGTGTCGTGGCCGTAGCCTTCGTAGCCGCCGTACGCCTGCTGTTCAGGCTGGTGCTGCTGGTGGGATTGAGTCTGATGTGCCTGCTGGGGCGCCTGGGCGGCATACGGGTCGTACGTCTGCGACTGAGCCGGATGCGCCTGCTGGGGCTGGGCGTAGGGGTCGTATCCGTATCCCTGACCCGCTCCGTAGCCGCTCTGATCAGTGCCGTTGCCACTCTGGCCGGTTCCGTGGCCACCCTGGTCGGCCGGGTACGAGTGCTGCTGGGGCTGCTGCGGGTGCTGAGTCTGCTGGGACGCGTACGGGTCGTATGCGTCGTACGCCTGCGGTCCGGCCTGCTGGTACACCGGCTGCCCGTACTCGTCGTAGCCGACGATCTGCGGCTGCTGGTAATACGGGTCGTACGGGTTCTGTCGGTCGTTCACCGGTGCCCCTCTGGCTCATTCGCCGCGGTACAGCTGGCGCTTGTCGATGTAGCGAACCACACCGTCCGGCACCAGATACCAGACCGGCTCCCCCTGCGCGACCCTCTCGCGGCAGTCCGTGGACGAGATCGCGAGCGCGGGCACCTCCACGAGGGAGACGCCGCCCTCCGGCAGTCCGGGGTCGGTGAGCGTGTGGCCCGGCCGTGTCACACCGATGAAGTGGGCGAGCGAGAAGAGTTCGTCGGCGTCCCGCCAGGTGAGGATCTGGGCGAGCGCGTCGGCACCGGTGATGAAGAAGAGATCCGCGTCACCGTGGATCGCGCGCAGATCCCGCAGCGTGTCGATGGTGTACGTCGGTCCGCTGCGGTCGATGTCGCTCCGGCTGACCGAGAACTGCGGGTTGGAAGCCGTCGCGATGACCGTCATCAGATAGCGGTCCTCGGCCGGGGAGACGCGCTTGTGGCTCTTCTGCCAGGGCTGCCCGGTCGGGACAAAGATCACCTCGTCGAGGCGGAACTGGGCGGCCACTTCGCTGGCCGCCACCAGGTGTCCATGATGGATCGGGTCGAACGTCCCGCCCATCACGCCGATACGGCGTTTTCCGCTGCCGGTAGGCATTTCCTGCTCTTCCATGCGTGCAGAGCCTACTGGCACAGTTGTTCGCCTTCGCTTCAGCGGTCGCGGTTGAAGCGGGTGGTGATCCACAGCAGGAGCATCAACGCGATGAACGCGCCGCCACCGACGATGTACGGGTTGAGGCTCGGGTGGTTGCCACCGTGCTCGCCGCCCTCGGCGGCAAGGGTGACCAGCTGGTGCGCGGTGCTCGTGAGGCTCATCTTCGGCAGGACCTTCGATCGGGGGTCGGAAGCAGGACGTCGCGCACATCGTATGCGGGCGCCCCGGGCGTGCTCACGCCGACTCAGTCGTTGTCGCCGTCATCACCGTTGCCGCGGTATCCGCGGAGCAGGAACCAGGCGAGCAGCACCGCTCCGACGAGCGCGGCGAGCAGCACGATGCGGAACGTGCCACCGAGCCCCTGGTCCTCGGAAGCGGCGGCGAGCAGGGCAACGGTATGTGGCATCTCGGGCGTCTCCTCAGTTGTCCACAGCCCCCCGCACACCGTAGCCCCAGCGCCTACGCTGGGATCCGTCAGGGGGCGAGCGACGTCTCGTACGAACAGGGGGCCCATTCATGACCGAACACAACTACGAGAGCGGCGAGAACGTGCCGAGCAGGCAGCGTCGGCGTTTCGCGGGGATCTCGTCCCGGGCCTACGAACACCCGGCGGACCGCTCGGCCCTGGTGGCCCTGCGCAAGCTGAGCGGTTTCGACACCGTCTTCAAGACACTGAGCGGTCTGCTGCCCGAGCGCAGCCTGCGACTGCTCTTCCTCTCCGACTCCGTCCGGGTGAGCGACGCACAGTTCGTCCATCTCAACGACATGCTGCGGGACGCCTGTTACATCCTGGACCTGGAGAAGGTCCCGCCGATGTACGTCAGCCAGGATCCGCAGCCCAACGCCATGTGCATCGGTCTCGACGAGCCGATCATCGTGGTGACCACGGGGCTGGTGGAGCTGCTCGACGAGGAGGAGATGCGGGCCGTCATCGGCCACGAGGTGGGGCACGCCCTCTCCGGCCATGCCGTGTACCGCACGATTCTGCTGTTCCTCACGAACATCGCACTGAAGGTCGCCTGGATCCCGCTCGGCAATGTGGCGATCATGGCGATCGTGACAGCACTGCGCGAATGGTTCCGCAAGTCGGAGCTGTCGGCCGACCGCGCGGGACTGCTGGTCGGACAGGATCTGCGGGCATCGATGCGCGGACTGATGAAGATCGCGGGCGGCAACCATCTCCACGAGATGAACGTGGACGCCTTCCTCGCGCAGGCCGACGAGTACGAGAAGGGCGGCGACCTGCGCGACTCCGTGCTCAAGATCCTCAACCTGCTGCCCCGCTCGCACCCGTTCACCACGGTGCGCGCGGCCGAGCTGAAGAAGTGGTCCGAGAGTCGCGACTACCAGCGGATCATGGACGGTCACTACCTGCGGCGGGAGGAGGACAAGGACACCTCGGTCACGGATTCCTTCCGGCAGTCCGCGGCGCACTACGCGGACGCGGTGCGGACCAGCAAGGATCCGCTGATGAAGCTCGTCGGCGACATAGCGGGCGGCGCCGGGGACCTGGGGGGAAGGCTCCGCGACAAGTTCACCGGTCAGGGCGGGGGCGCGGCCGGAAAGGGCGGTGCTACGGGTGACTCCCCGGGCTCGGCGCGGCCGGATGAGCCCCAGGCCCCTGAGGGGCCGGAGCCGACGGGGAACTGACCACGAGCGTTCCGCAGAGCGCCCCCGTGGGCCGGCCCGTGTCGTACGGGTCGGTGCCCGCGGGACCGCGGGAGGCTGCGCGCTCACCGGCGAGCAGGGGCCGCAGGACGCCCGTGGTGTCCGACGGGCACGCCTGCGGCCCGGCCTGGACGTAGCTGGTGCGCAGCTCCAGCCGGTGCAGGCGCAGGTCCTCCCGGTCGAAGCGGAAATGCAGCTCGCGCCGCACGGTGAAGAGCGAGGCACCGCCCATTCGCTGGGATCCGGAGGCGGCGGGGCGGAGCGTGTACGTGAAGGTGTGGTCCGACACCACCTCCAGCGTGTCGGCCCCCGCCTCGCTGTAGCTCAACGTGCCCCGGACACGGATGTCGGGACTGGCCAGGGCCACCTTCGCCGGGTCGAAGCGGACCAGCCAGCCGGCGGGCGCGTGCCGCCCGTCGTCGTCCGGCCGGTGCATGCTGCGCTCGAACTGAGCCATCTGGCCGGGGTCGAGCAGCATCTCCACCGGCCGCAGCGCGTGCCCGGTGAGGACGTCGGGGTCGAGCGAGGACGCGACCAGGTAGTCCTTGACGGTGGCCAGGGCCATCGCCACCTGGTTGTCCGAGAAGTTGTCGGTGGCCCTGATCGGCGGCGAGTTGATGCCTGCGGCGCCCTTCGCGAACTGTGCGGCGGGGCTCCGGGAGAGGATGTCGGAAGCCGTTCCGCCGGGTACGGGGTCGCGCGGGGCCAGCGGGACGACGGTCGATCTCAGCACTTCGGCCTTTCGGCCGACGGGCGTCTGGTAGGGGTGGCGAAGGCCCATGTACACGGCCGTTCCGAAGGCCAGCGCGATCAGGAGGACCAGGGCGATGGCGGCTCGGGAACCGGCCTTGAATCTTCGGGGAGGGAGACTGCGCACGGCAGGAGTGTGATCGGCTATGCGTTCCTGTGCGGAGAATTCCTTCAGCCGGGCAGCCCGAACGAAAGACTCGTCGAAGACGAGTGACCTGTACTCGTCCTCACTGCCGCCCGGTGTGTTCTCGGACGGCCCTTCTGGTGGTTCTCCGCGGTGTGCCATGACTTCTCCCGACTCCACGTCACCGACCGAGGTCGAAACGCATCGCTCTGTCTCGGCCGATGGCTTCGGACAGGGCCCGCCCGTCATGGCGCGCATGGCGCCCCATGACCACCCGTGTGCGGACGAGTGAGAAGCCCCCTCGGAGAGAGGGGTCACACCTTCAGGGTAGGTCGATTGCGGCCGCGGTAAACGCGGAGGCGAGAGAGAACCGCCCGGGGCGTGAGAGAACCGTCCGGGAGCGGCACGGGAAGGCCCGGACACCCGGACGCGGTGCGGGGACGCCCCGGGCACACGACCCGAGCACGGCACGGGGCCACCCCACGAAGCCGGACAGGCGTCGGGAGTGGCCCGGGAAGGTCCGGCACACGGACCATGTGCTGTGAGGAAGGCCCCGGCCGCGCGGGAAGCGAGCCGGAGACGCGGAGGAAGGCCCCGGCCGCGCGGGGAGAGCAGCACGGGGTACGGAGAGGGTCGGCCCAGCGGTGCGGAGAACGGCCCGGGCCCCGAGGAGGCTCGGTAGGCGGGTCGGGGCGGGTCAGCCGCTGCCGGGGATCGCGGAGGCCGTGAGGTGCGGCCGACCGACCGATGCCGAGGGCAGGACGGTGGGGGCCGGCCCGGGGGCCGTGTCCACGCCCGTGGTGGCGGGTGGTGGGACGGGGTTCTGCCGGTTGCCCGACGCGTTGCGGTAGACCGCCCCGAAGGCCAGCGCGACCATGCCGATGCCCATCAGCACGGCGAGGATCCAGGCCACGGGCCGGTGCCAGCGCGCCGACCCCCGGTAGGGGCGCAGCGCCCCTCCGTGGCGGCCGTAGGGGCCGCCGTCGGGGTCGATCGGGTCGTAGGAGACGCCCTCGCCGCCGTATGGGCCGTCGTGGCCGTATCCCTCGTCGGAGAAGTCGTCGTCCAGGGGGCCACCGCCCGCCCGGGAACGGGTCGCCTCGGCCTCCGCCCGTGCCTGCGCGGCCGCGAGCAGCCGTTCCACGGCAGTGGGTTCATGGATCTCGGCGGCCCGTACGAAGTCCTCGTCGAACACCACGGAGGCGAAGTCCTCGTCCGCGCCCCCGCGGTCGTCGTCGGGCTCCCAGCCGTCCGGGAACGGCCTGCCCCCCACGTCGTCCGGCACAGCTTCAGACTAGCCCCGGCGGGTCGTTCTGGGCAGGGAGTCCGCGTGACATTCACCGAACCCGGGCGGTCAGCCGGTCACCGCACGTGACCGTCGCCCGTGACGATGTACTTCGTCGAGGTCAGCTCGGGCAGCCCCATCGGCCCCCTGGCGTGCAGCTTCTGCGTGGAGATGCCGATCTCGGCGCCGAAGCCGAACTGCCCGCCGTCGGTGAAGCGCGTCGAGGCGTTCACGGCCACCGTCGTGGAGTCGACCAGTTGGGTGAAGCGGCGTGCGGCCGCCTGGGACGTGGTCACGATCGCCTCGGTGTGGCCGGAGGACCAGAGCCGGATGTGCGCGACGGCCGCGTCCAGCGAGTCCACGACGGCCGCGGCGATGTCGTAGGAGAGGTACTCGGTCTCCCAGTCCTCCGGGGTCGCCGGCACCACGGTGGCCTTGGAACCAGCGGCGTGTTCGAGGACCCGCTCGTCGCCGTGCACGGTCACCCCGGCCCCGGCCAGCGCGTCCAGGGCGCGGGGCAGGAACTCCGCGGCCACGTCCTTGTGCACCAGGAGCGTCTCGGCGGCGTTGCAGACGCTGGGGCGCTGGGCCTTGGAGTTGACCAGGATGTCGACGGCCATGTCGATGTCGGTCCGCGCGTCCACGTAGACGTGGCAGTTGCCGGTGCCGGTCTCGATGACCGGAACGGTGGACTCCTCGACCACCGTGCGGATCAGCGAGGCGCCGCCGCGCGGGATGAGGACGTCGACGAGACCGCGGGCCCGCATCAGCTCGCGCACCGAGTCGCGGCTCTCGCCCGGCACCAGCTGCACCGCGTCGGCCGGGAGGCCCGAGCCGCCGACCGCGTCGCGGATCACCCGTACGAGTGCGGTGTTGGACGCGTATGCCGAGGACGAGCCGCGCAGCAGCACGGCGTTGCCGGACTTCAGGCAGAGCGCGGCGGCGTCGACCGTGACGTTCGGGCGGGCCTCGTAGATGATGCCGACCACGCCGAGCGGTACCCGGACCTGCCGCAGGTCGATGCCGTTGGGCAGGGTGGAGCCCCGGACGACCTCGCCGACCGGGTCGGGCAGCGCCGCCACGTCGCGTACGTCGGCGGCGATGGCGCGGATCCGCTCCGGGGTGAGGGTGAGGCGGTCGACGATCGCCTCGCTGGTCCCGGCCTCGCGGGCGCGGGCGACGTCCTCGGCGTTGGCCTCGACGATCTCGCCCGTCCGCACCTCCAGCGCGTCCGCGATCGCGAGCAGCGCGTCGTCCTTCGCCGCGCGCGGCAGCGGCGCGATGTCGGCGGCGGCGGCGCGCGCCCGGTAGGCGGCCTGGGCGACCGGGGACATGTTGTCGTACGGCGAGAGCGTGGTCATGCCCGCAGCGTAGTGCGCACACCGCGGGCATCCGCCACGTATCCCGTGATGCGAGACAACTGCCCCGGGGCCGGTCACGCCCGGAACCCGTGCCGGATCGCCCGTGGCGGGGCATGCGCGGAATCCGTGCCGCGCACCCGCGCGACGAGCCGTGCGCGAACCTGCGACCGGCCGCGCGGGCCCCGTGCAAGCACCCGTGACCGGGCCGCGCCCTGGATGCGTGCCGACGCCCCCTGGCCGATCGTGCCGGGGCCCCGGGCAGTCGCGCCCGGGGCCCGTGGCCGGTGGTACGGGTGCTCAGAAGGGGTGCACGCCGACCGGGGCCGCCGGGGGCGGCCCGTATCCCTCGGCGACGCGCTGGTGATACGTCTCGCGGTCGATGACCTCCAGACCGACGATCTCCCAGGGCGGGAGCCCGGCGGTGGACCGGTGCTCTCCCCAGAGCCGCAGCGCGACCGCCGCGGCATCGTGCAGGTCGCGGGCCTCCTCCCAGTAGCGGATCTCCGCGTGGTCGTTGGCATACCGGCTGGTCAGCAGGAAGGGATGGTCGTGCGCAAGCTGTTCGAGGCCGCGTCTGACCTCCCCGAGCGGGATCTCGACCCCCGAGACGCTCAACGTGATGTGCCAGAGCCTCGACGGGGTGCGCTCCGGGGCACGCCCCTCGCCCATCGGCCCCGGTTTCACCGCTGCGGGCCCGAACCCGGTGGTCCGGTCGTCCGTATGGTCCGCGGACCGGCTCCCGTCGAAGTCGGCACCTGCTCCGACACTGGTCAGGGCCCGGCCACCCGTTCCTCGGGGCGGCGCCCCCGGGCGCGCTCGTCTCACCGGCGGCCTCCTGTGTATGCGTTTACTGTGCGGTACCCCGCTGTGTCCCCGTTACAAAGTTGACCAGCCCGCGGCCCGGCATGGGGTGGTTTTCATGAAGGTCTCCGTCCTGGGACGGGACTTTCAACCGTTTCAGGGGGTCTGTCAGCGGTGCAGAACGACAAGATCGTCCCTGTGTACGATCTCGCGCTCGTACGCCGGACCGAGTTCCCGTGCCAGGTCGCGGGTGGAGCGGCCGAGCAGTTGCGGGATCTCCTTCGCGTCGAAGTTGACGAGCCCGCGGGCCACGGGACGTCCTTCGGTATCGCGCAGTTCCACCGGATCACCGGCGGTGAACTCGCCCTCGACCGCCACGATCCCGGCGGGCAGCAGCGAGCCGTGCCGTTCGACGAGCGCGCGGACCGCCCCGTCGTCGAGGGTCAGCGAGCCCTGCGGGGTGGAGGCGTGGGCGAGCCAGAGGTGCCGGTCGGCGGACCGCCGCCCGGTGCGGTGGAAGTACGTGCCGGTGTCGCGTCCGGCCAGGGCGTCGGCGGCCCGGCTCGCCGAGGTGAGGACGACGGGGACTCCGGCGGCGGTGGCGATCCGGGCGGCCTCGACCTTGGTGACCATGCCTCCGGTGCCGACGCCCGCCTTCCCCGCGCTGCCGATGACGACCCCCGCCAGATCCTCGGGACCGGCCACCTCGGCGACCCGCGAGGCGCCCGGGACGCTCGGATCGCCGTCGTAGAGACCGTCCACGTCCGAGAGGAGGACCAGCAGGTCCGCGCGGACCAGGTGGGCGACGAGGGCCGCGAGCCGGTCGTTGTCGCCGAACCGGATCTCGTCCGTGGCCACGGTGTCGTTCTCGTTGACGATCGGGAACGCGCCCATGTCCAGGAGTTGGTCGAGGGTGCGGCAGGCGTTGCGGTAGTGGGCGCGGCGGCTGGTGTCGTTGCTGGTCAGCAGCACCTGCCCGACGCGTACGCCGTACCGCGCGAAGGAGGCGGTGTAGCGGGCGACGAGCAGCCCCTGCCCGACGCTGGCCGCGGCCTGCTGCCTGGCCAGGTCCTTGGGCCGCCGGTGCAGGCCGAGCGGGGCGAGCCCGGCGGCGATTGCGCCGCTGGAGACGAGCACGATCTCGCGCTCCCCGCCGCTGCGCACCTTGGCGAGCACGTCGACGAGCGCGTCGACCCGGTCGGCGTCGAGGCCGCCCGCCGCCGTGGTGAGCGAGGAGGAACCGACCTTGACCACGATCCTGCGGGCCTCTGTGACGCCCTGCCTTGCCCCTGACACGTCCATCCCCAATGATTCGGCCTCGCCCAGCCCCCGCAATCTATGCGAAAGAGGGGAACGGGCGCCCACGCGTTTCGCCCCGTGGACGCACGGGCCCGGTTCTCCCGGTCCCGGGCGTCCCAGCGCATTCGCACATACGTCATTCGTACATGTGTCGGTACGCATGTGGCACGGCCGTCCCGGAACAGGCCGTCCCACCCCCTACGGATGTCGTAGCCCTGTCCCCCCGCCTCGCACCCTTACGCCATTGCCCCTGCCCCCCATGCGCCCTTTCCCCCGTACGCGTACATCCTCGCCCGCACACCTGTGCGGGCTGCCCAATGTCCGCACGGAACTGCGGAAACGCATTCGAAACGGCCGCCTTCCAGGCGGCGTGCGTCCGCGCCGGGGGGAACGGAAGAATGCCGGCGCACGCCGAACTCCGCGCAACCATCGGGTCACTTCGTTCATCTAAGAGCCGATAGGGTGCAATGCGGCGGCCCTCCCCCGTTCGCTTCGGCAGTGGCAGTGTCGGCCCCGCATCCGCCGCCATCTCCAGAGACCTACCAGACATGGGACAGCAGCGATGCCAGTCAAAGTTAGTGTCGTCATTCCGGTGTACAACCCGGGCAAGTACATCGACCCCTGCATCGACTCGCTCCTGCGGCAGTCATTGCCCCCGGAAGAGTTCGAAGTTCTGTTCGTGAACGACGGGTCGACGGACGACACCCCTGCCCGGCTGGAGAAACTTTCGGCGGAGCACCCCCATTTCCGGCTGATCACCATCCCCAATTCCGGCTGGCCGGGAAAGCCCCGCAACGTCGGCGTGGACGAGGCGAAGGGCGAGTACGTCCAGTTCGTCGACCAGGACGACCACCTCGCCTCGGACGCCCTGCGCCGTCTGTACGAGATGGGGCACCGCAACGGCTCGGACATCGTCATCGGCAAGGTGGCCAGCAACTTCCGCGGTGTGCCGCACGGCGTGTTCAAGAAGGACCGCGAGAAGTGCACGCTCCACGACGCGCCCCTGTACGACAGCCTCACGCCGCACAAGATGTTCCGTACGGCGTTCCTCCGCGAGAACGGCATCGCCTATCCCGAGGGCAAGCGCCGGCTGGAGGACCAGCTCTACATGATGCAGGCGTACTTCCCCGCGAAGGCCGTCTCGATCCTCGGGAGCTACACCTGCTACTACTACTCCCGGCGCGACGACGGCAAGAACGCGGGATCCGCCAAGATCGTCCCGTCCCAGTACTACGGGAACCTCCGTGAGGTCCTGGACGTCGTCGTGGCCAACACCGAACCCGGCTCGTTCCGGGATCTGCTGCTGCGCCGCTTCTACCGGGTCGAGATGCTGGGCCGACTGAGCGAGCCCTCGGTCGTCAAGTACCACCCCGAATTCCGCCACGAGATGGTCGACGCGATCAGGCCACTGGCCCTCGACTTCATGGGCGACGGCGTGCACGACGGCCTCGGCCCGCTGCTGCGGGTGCGGTCGACGCTCCTGCGCAAGGACGACCGGGAGGGCCTGCTCCGCATCGCCCGGTTCGCAGGCGGCGTCAAGGCGGCGGCCCGGCTGGAGGAGTTCGCCTGGCAGCCGGACGGCCGCGTCGCCATCACCGTGACCGCCCGGCTGGTCCACGGCGACGACCAGGAGCCGGTGAGGCTGCTGCGCCGCGACGGCCGCTACTTCCTGCACCCGGACACCGGGGGCGGTCTGCTCCCGCGCGACGAACCGCTGGACGTCACCGACGACATCGACGGCTTCTCCGCCGAACTGTCGCTGCGCAACCGCGAGACGGCCGTCGAATGGCCCTGCCCCGCCTCGTTCACCACCGAGATCGACGATCTCGGCGACGGCGTCTGCGAGGTCGTGCTGCGCGGCGGCGGCCATGTCTCCTCGGAGGCCGTCAGGGGCCGCGGCCGGGTCTCCCGCGGCTTCTGGGACATCTGGGTACCGCTGCGCGGCCTCGGTCTGGTCCGCAAGGCACGGCTCGGCGCCGACCGCGCGCCGGAGGTGGACGCCGCCTGCCTGCCCGCGTCGCTCGGTTCACCGGCGCGCGCCGTCATCCCGTACTTCACCGACCCGCACGGCAATCTCACGCTCGACGTGAGCCGCCGCGGCAAGAAGCTCGCCACCTATCTGGAGGGACGTCCGGTGCTGCGGGTCCCGGGCCGCCGGACCGAACTCCGGCTGGACCTCTTCACCACCGAGACCACCGCCACGTCCGAGGCCCGCCTGGTCCTGACCCCGGCCGACGGAACCGGCACGGCCGCGCACACGCTGCGCACCACGCTGCACCCGACGAAGGGCCGGGCCCACCTCGTTCTCCCGGACCGCGCGCCCGGCCTCGCGGCGGGCGACTGGAACCTCTCCGTCCGGCTGGACGGGGAGAAGAACCCCGCGCTTCCCCTGTGCTCCGTCACGGTCGGAGCGGGCGGGCGGATCCAGCCGACCCCGGAACTGGCCGAGGCCCCGGCCTCCGTCATGGCGGGCGCCGCCGCCCAGCGCCGGAAGGCGACACTGCGACGGGCGCTGCGCACCATCGGCGGCCCCGTCGTGCGCAGGCTCCCTCCGCAGGGCCGGAAGCGGGCGCGCCGCCTCGCCGAGCGGCTCCTCGCCGGCTGACCCCTCGGCCGCCCCGCGTGCCGGCGTGGGCGCCACTCGGCCGATCCCCCGGGGCCGGTCGACACCCACCGGCTGGCCCCGGGCGAGGCCGCATCACCACCGCACCACCAGAAGCACCAGAACACACGGAACGAGGACGTGATCGCATGCGGCAGCTCTCCATCTCAGGGGCCTGGGTACACGAACCCAAGGTCTTCCCGGACAGCCGCGGCAGCTTCCACGAGTGGTTCAAGGCCTCCGACCTCGGCGAGGCCGTCGGGCACACGCTGAGCCTCGCACAGGCCAACTTCTCCGTCTCCGGTCGCGGAACACTGCGCGGTGTCCACTTCGCCGACGTGCCGCCGAGCCAGGCGAAGTACGTCAAGTGCGTGCGCGGCGCGGTACTGGACGTCATCGTGGACATCCGGGTCGGCTCCCCCACGTACAAGCGGTGGGAGGCCGTCCGGCTCGACGACGTGGACCACCACGCCGTCTACGTCTCCGAGGGGCTCGGTCACGCCTTCATGGCCCTGACGGACGACGCGTCGGTGGTGTACCTGTGCTCCGAGGGCTACGCGCCCACCCGCGAGCACGGCGTCGACCCGCTCGACCCGGAGCTGGGCATCGAGTGGCCGGAGGGCATCACGCCCCTGCTGTCCGACAAGGACGCCGCGGCTCCCTCACTGGCCGAGGCCGAGAAGCGGGGGCTGCTGCCGTCGTACGCGGCGTGCGAGGCGTACTACGCGGAGCTGCGCGCCCGGGGCTGAACCGGGCGGGAACGGCGAAAGCCCCGTGATCCGCCTGGATCACGGGGCTTTCGCACGGCCCGTCCCCCTCCACTGTCCTGGCGGGGGCGGGCCCGTCACGGCCGCGCTCCGTTGCGGACCGGCCGCGGGAACCGCGCGGCGGCGGTCACGGCCGCACGCCGGTCGAAGCCGCACGCCCGCAATGACGCGCTCCGGTCACCGCCGCGTGCCGGTCACGGACTCGATGCTCCGGCGCAGGGGCGCGAACGCCGAGCGCGGGCGGCGCAGGTTACGGGCACGCACCAGAGCGGGCCAGAAGTCTGCGCGCAGCAGCGCCTCGGGCTGGACGGCGTTCTTCCGCACCAGCACCTCCTCGGGCACCTCCTGCGGATCGGGTACGACGTACTCCTCGATGATCCGGTCGTACTCGTTCTTCAGGATCCGGTTCTCCGGGTCGGCGCCGAACACGACGACCACGCCGGTCGGGGCCGTGTCCACCTCGACGACGACCAGGTCGGGGCGGAAGCGGCGGAGCACCTGCACCACCTTGTAGACGTCACCGGTCCAGAACTTGGTGTGACGGTCGCGGGCCGCCTCGTCGACGTCCCGCGGCAGCATGTCGTCCAGCACGATCACGCTCGACCAGCGGGAGTGCTTCTCGACGTTCATGAAGTCGCGCAGGGCGTACTCGAAGAGGTGCATTCCGTCGATGAAGGAGAGTTCCAGCTTCGGGTCCCCGCCGAACAGATTGAGCGGGTCGCGGCGGGCGAGGGCGCGGAACGGATTGCGGCCGTTGCGCAGGTGCAGGAGCGGGTCCTTGCGGGCGAAGAACTTGTCGCTCGTCGCCTTGACCAGGTGAACATCGCAGCTGATGTCCGTGATCACCCGGAAAGCGGGGTCGACGGCGACGGAGGGCACTCGTGAAAGAGCCAGACTCCTGCCGTCGTTGACCCCGATTTCCAGATAGTTCCGGGGACGGTAGATGCGGTGCAAATGACGCAGAAAGTCATGGCGGTTCACGCGGGAGCAGCCCTTCGGAGGCACCAATGGGTCCGGTCCCGGCGAAGTTACCGTATGAACGTACTGCGACGTAAGCGTTTCCTCGTTTCAAACTCTCGTTTTCACACATTTGAAATCCGGCCGGAATCAGACCATCAGAACACGCATCCGAAACTCACCTGAAAGCTCGCGCGAAGTCCGTCCGGGGCTCCTCACGGCCGCTCCGCCGCGACGAGTGCCGGAAAGGCCGCCTCCAGCGCCTCCCGCCAGTCCCGGATCGGTTCGATTCCGGCCATCGACCAGCGGTCGTGCCCCAGCACGCTGTACGCGGGCCTCGGGGCCGGCCGCGCGAAGGCGGCACTGGTCGTGGGACGGACGCGCTCCGGATCGGCGCCGAGCAGCCGGAAGATCTCGCGGGTGAGGCCGAACCACGTGGTCTCGCCGCCGCCGGTGCCGTGGTAGACGCCCGCGGGGGCGGTGCCCGCGAGAGCCGCCTGCCCGAGCCGGACCAGCCGGTCGGCCAGATCGACGGTCCAGGTGGGCTGTCCGCGCTGGTCGTCCACCACGTCGAGGGTGTCCTTCACCCCCTCCAGCCTGATCATGGTCCGGACGAAGTTGCCGCCGCCCGCGCCATACAGCCAGGCGGTGCGGACCACGTAGCCGGTGTCCGGCAGGGTGCCGAGCACGGCCCGCTCACCGGCCAGCTTCGTGCGGCCGTAGGCGCTGCGCGGCCCGGTGGGGTCGTCCTCGGCGTACGGCTTCTCGGCGTCACCGGCGAAGACGTAGTCCGTGGAGACCTGGAGGAGGACGGCGCCGTGCTCGTGGCAGGCCGCGGCGAGGACCTCGGGCCCCGTGCCGTTGACCAGCAGCGCAGAGGCTTCCGTGGTCTCGGCGTCGTCGACCGCGGTCCAGGCGGCGCAGTTCACCACGACGGCCGGGCGGTGCTCCTCGAAGGCCGCCCGCACCGATCCGGGGTCGGCGACGTCGACGGCCCTCCGGTCCGCGGCGACCGCGGTGACGTCCTCGTCGGCGAGCCGGGCCAGGACGTCCCGGCCCAGCATCCCGGCGGCTCCGGTGACCAGCCAGACGGCGCTCACAGGGCGGCCCTCTCCTTCAGCGGCTCCCACCAGGCACGGTTGTCGCGGTACCACCGCACGGTCTCGGCGAGGCCGGTGCGGAAGTCCTTGCGGGGCTCGTAGCCCAGCTCCTCGCGGATCTTGGTGCAGTCGACCGAGTACCGGCGGTCGTGGCCCTTGCGGTCCTCGACGTAGGTGACGCTGCTCCAGTCGGCGCCGCACGCCTCCAGCAGCAGGGCGGTCAGCTCCTTGTTGGACAGCTCCGTGCCGCCGCCGATGTTGTAGATCTCACCGGCCCGGCCCTTCGTACGGACCAGTTCGATGCCCTGGACGTGGTCGTCGATGTGCAGCCAGTCGCGGACGTTGCCGCCGTCGCCGTAGAGCGGGACCGTCCCGCCGTCCAGCAGGTTGGTGACGAAGAGCGGGATGACCTTCTCGGGGAAGTGGTGGTGCCCGTAGTTGTTGGAGCAGCGGGTCACGCGCACGTCGAGGCCGTGGGTGCGGTGGTACGAGAGCGCGATCAGATCGCTGGACGCCTTGGCGGCGGAGTACGGCGAGTTGGGTGCGAGCGGGTCGGTCTCGGGCCAGGAGCCCTCGTCGATCGAGCCGTATACCTCGTCCGTGGAGATGTGCACGAACGTCTTGACTCCGGCCAGGTGCGCGGCGTGGATCAGGGTGTGGGTGCCCACGACGTTCGTACGGACGAACTCGGCGCCGCCGTCGATGGAGCGGTCCACATGGGACTCGGCGGCGAAGTGCACCACCTGGTCGTGCTCGGCCATCAGTCCGGCGACCAGCTCGGCGTCGCAGATGTCGCCCTGCACGAACCGGAAGCCGGGGTGGTCGCGCACCTCGTCGAGATTGGCGGGATTGCCCGCGTAGGTGAGCTTGTCGAGCACGGTGACGGCGACGTCACCGGGGCCCTCGGGGCCGAGCACCGTACGAACGTAGTGCGAGCCGATGAATCCGGCGCCGCCGGTCACCAGGATGTGGGTGGTCATGAGGAGATCTGCACCTTGCTGTGGTCGCCGAGCACGAGTCGGTGGGCGGACGGGGAACGGGGCGCGGGGGTCACCTCGACGTCTCGGCCGATGAGCGACGCCTCGACGCGGCGGACGCCCGCGACGGAGGCGCCCCGCAGGACGATGGAGTACTCGATCTCGCTGTCCTCGATCCGGACGTCCTCCGAGATCGAGGTGAACGGGCCCACGTACGCGCCGCTGATCACCGATCGCGCGCCGATGATCGCCGGGCCGACGATGCGGCTGCCGCTGACCTTGGCGCCGGGTTCGATCCGCACCCGGCCGATGATCTCGGTGTCGTCGTCGACCTCGGCCCCGTCCTGGGCGGGCTCGACGGTCTCCAGGACCGTGCGGTTGACCTCCAGCATGTCGGTGACGTTGCCGGTGTCCTTCCAGTACCCGCGGATCGTGGTGGAGCGGACGTCGCGCTCCTGGTCGATCAGCCACTGGATGGCGTGGGTGATCTCCAGCTCGCCCCGCCAGGAGGGCTCGATCGAACGGACCGCCTCGTGGATGGCGGGGGTGAACAGGTAGACGCCGACGAGCGCCAGGTCGCTCTTGGGCTCCCTCGGCTTCTCCTCCAGGCCCACCACCCGGCCCTCGGGGTCGAGCTCCGCGACGCCGAAGGAGGTCGGGTCGGGCACCCGGGTCAGCAGGATCTGCGCGTCGGGCCGCTCCTTTCGGAACCCGTCCACCAGACCGGTGATCCCGCCGACGATGAAGTTGTCGCCGAGGTACATGACGAAGTCGTCGTCCCCCAGGAAGTCGCGGGCGATCAGCACCGCGTGGGCGAGGCCGAGCGGCTGTTCCTGCGGGATGTACGTGACGTCGATGCCGAGCCGGGAGCCGTCGCCGACCGCCTCGCGGATCTCGTCCGCGGTCTCGCCGACGATGATGCCGACCTCGGTGATGCCCGCTTCCGCGATGGCTTCCAGGCCGTAGAACAGCACGGGTTTGTTCGCCACCGGCACCAGTTGTTTGGCCGAGGTGTGCGTGATGGGGCGCAGGCGTGTGCCGGCCCCTCCGGACAGTACGAGAGCCTTCACGTGACCAGTCCTCACGGTTGGGATATCCGACGTGCCGCGGCCGCGACCCGATGGGCGACTTTACTGAGAATCGCCGCGCGCTTCCCGGCGCGTCAACTTCATGAACAAAACCCGTCAACTTCATGAACGAAATACAGAACACGCGCCCGGAATCGGATCGGTCATATATCCAGGGCCGGAACTGTCATATGCCCGAGGCCGGAATGGCCGTCCGGGACCGGGCCGGACGCATCGCCGGATTCGGGGCGGACGCACGTGCGGACCGGACCGGCCATCGCTCAGCGCGTGACGATCCGCGACTTCCAGCGCCGTACGTCCCGCCGCACGCGTCGGGCGAGGCGCCGGGACAGCGACGCCCTGCGCGCCGCCGCCGCGGGCCGCTCGATGCGCTTGCCGTCGTGCCAGTCCGGCACGGTGACCTCGAAGTCCGCGTCGGAGAGCCCGCTCGACCGGTCCCGGAAGTGCGGGTACGCCAGGAACAGCTTGTCCCCCTTACGCGAACGCACCACATCCGGAACGGACTTGTCCCGCACGAAGGTCAGCACATCCACCAGGACGTCGGAGCTGCCGCGCGCCACGGCGGCGAGCCGCAGCCGCTCGGCGACCTTGATCAGACGCGCCACCCCGGTGTCCCAGTAGGCGTCCATGAGCGGGGCGGCGAGCTCCAGTTTGTGCCGCCGGACCTCCTCCGAGTCGCGGAGGAAGACCGGGCCGAACTGCTGCAGCAGCCCGACCGTGAAGGGGCGGACCATCAGGAAATCGCGCTTCGGCCCGGCGGGTTCGAGGCGGTGGATGAGCTGCATCATGGCGCGCATGGAATCGAAGCGCCATTCGTAGGTGCCGCTCTTGGTGACGTGCTTTCCGTCGTCCCGGCCGACGAGGTAGTAACAGGTGTAATCGGAGACGACGGAAATCCCGGCGCCCCGCAGATACGCCTCCATGGTGAAAAGCGCGTCCTCGCCCGTCTTGAGTCCCTCGTCGAATCTCAGACCGAGCCGCTCCAGCAACGCACGCCGGAAGAGTTTTTGCGCACTGAGCGTGTATATGACCTTGGAGTTGTAGACGTCGACACGTTCCCTGGTGGCCGTCCACATCGACTTCGGCGCACCTCTGTTCACACCGACGACCTTGCCCAGCACCACATCGGTGCCCGCCCGGTCGGCCATCGCGACCATGCGCTCCAGGGCCTCCTCGCCGAAATAGTCGTCGGCGTCGAGGAAGAAGACGTAACGGCCCCGGGCCAGCCCCAGGCCCACGTTGCGCGGCCCGCTGGGACCGCCGGAATTCGCCTGTCTGACCACCCGGGTCGGCACCGCGGACCGGGCCGCGAACTCCTCCAGGTACTCGCCGGTGCCGTCGGTCGAGCCGTCGTCGACCGCCACGATCTCGATCCGGTGGGCGCCGATGGTCTGCGCCTCCACCGATTCGAGGCAGCGCACGAGGTAGGGCATGGCCTCATAGGCACCGACGACCACGGTCACGTCAGGGATTGGCATGTCGTTCACATCAACAGAAGACAGGCGACATCATGCGTTGGTTGCCCCATACTCTCCCCCCAAAGAGTGGCGCTCATCACAAAAGCCCGGCACAACCCTTTTCGGGCTATGCCGGGCATGATGGCGTGTGCTATTGAGACACGCCGTTTTCAGCCACTCACGGGCTCGCCGACGTTCTTCGCCACCCGTGTGTTCCGGGCCGCCGACCTGGCCGCGAGCGCCTCGACAGCCCTGTTGAACTGCACGATCGAGGTGGGCTCGTCCGGACCGAGGAGGTATTCCTTCAGCTCGCGCCGGTCGGTGGCCAGAGTGTCCGCCTCGGGGTCCGACACCGCCGCGAGCAGGGCATCCAGCTCGGTCGCCTCGTTGGACAGGATGACCGCGGCACGCACCGCGGTGTTCTGCCGCCGGAACTCGTCCTCGCCCAGGGCCGCCGAGTCGGTGACCGCGTACGGCTTCCCGCTGGCGATGAAGTCCGACACCACGCTGGAGATGTCCGAGACCATGGCGTCCGACTCGTTGAAGCAGTCGTACAGCCGCATCCGGGCGCCCGTGACGACCTTGTGCTCCCACCAGCCGAGCGCGCGCCAGGACGCCGCGTTCCACTCGTCCCTGAGCCGTGCGATCTCGGCCTCGCGCGCCGGGTCGGCCAGCGAGTCGCGGGACAGTTCGGCCTCGTCCCCGGAGGTCTGTCCGCCGCTCGTCAGCACGTCGAGGCGCGCCTCGATACGGGTCAGTTCGGCCCGCGCCTCGGCCTGCGCCGACCGGAGCGCCGTGGCCTCTTCCGCCCAACGGGGGTCGGTGGCCCGCTCGGCGGCGGCCTTCTCGATCATCGCGGTGATCCGCTGGTGCGCGGCCTTGGCCTTGGCACTGCGGGTGCCCGTGAAGGGGTGCGGCTTGTAGAGCAGCCTGACCGGCTTCTCGGCGTTCAGCAGGCGCCGGACGATGTTCTCGCCGGCCAGCAGCAGCGAGGTGTTGCCCGGGTTGTCGTCCCAGCCCTCCCAGGTGGGGGCGTACAGCACGGTCGGGATCGGGTTCTTCGGCACGCCGGACCACGGCCGGATGGGGGCCAGCTGCGGGCGGCCCACTTCGACGATGTCCTCGTCGCGCACCCCGACGTCCGCCAGTGCGTAGCGGTCGCGGCCGGCCCGGCCCGCGGTCCACACCTCGTCGTACGCCTTGCTGTACGGGTTGACGCTGGCGATCTTGTCGCTGTCGCCGTGGCCGATGAAGACGTGCTTCATCGTCGGCACCCGGAGCAGGTGGATGTTCTTGCCGACGTTGGCCGCGTACAGCGCGACCCGCACCGACGAGAGGTCCAGGTTCATCAGGTGCACGCCGCCGGGCACGCAGAGCACCGGCACCGACGTCGTGTTCAGCTGGGGCAGGATGACCCGCTCGCGCAGCAGGATCAGCGGGCGGCCCTCGACCTGGGCCATGGTCTCCAGCCACATGTTGGCCTGGTAGGCCGAGTCCTTGGAACCGGAGAAGTAGAGCACCACGGTCGGCTGGTACTCACGCAGCCAGGTGTCCACCGCGCCGAGCACCTTGGCGTCGGGCCCCACGATCCGCTTCGGCCGGAGGTACGGGACCAGCGCCGCCAGGTAGCAGGCCGCGAGCACCAGGGTCACGGCCAGGCCCGCGTAGGCGATGACGTGCACATCGGTCTCCACCGCGACCAGGACGCCCACCATCGCGAAGACGTCCAGGTGGAGCATCTTCTCCGCGGCCCGGTTCATCAGCAGCGGCCGGGGGGCGTCGGGGATCCGCACCCGTTCCAGGTCGATGTTGCGGGTGACGACCGGGAGCCTGCGACGGTTCTTGATCAACGTCACTATCGCGCTCTGCGGTGCCTGGAGGGCGTAGAAGGCCAGCAGGCATGCGACGGTCGTGTAGAACAGCGTCGCCTCGCCGTACCCCATGCGGGTGAGCAGCAGGATGAGCAGGAGCTGACGGACCAGGAAGCGGATCGAGAGCCCCGCGCGGACGGCGGACAGCCGGTTGATCAGATAGCTGCCACGCCGGTGCAGGTGCTGGTCGGCCAGGTAGGTCACCGCGGCGGCGCCGGCGAAGAACCAGAGATCGGGGAGCAGGGCCGCGAGCATTATGCATGGGAAACCCAGAGCCATGAGAAGAGCTGCGGCCAGCTCCGAAGCGCTGCCCACCCTGGCCAAGCGCATGGCTTTCGAAATCACGAAGTACCGCTCCCGAGGGTGCCGACTGGTTGCCTTGCGAGGAAATTGTGAAGCCGGAGCTTCACGAATTCGGACCCCTGGAATTCGCGCGCAGGCGACTTCAGGGGTCCGAATGGTGGATTGTCAAGCAGTATTACACATCGGCCTGTCGGTCCAGCACGGCGGCCAGCGCCTGCTCGAAGCCCGATGCCTCGGAGGCACCGCGGGTCGGGTCCTGCTGCCGTACGTCGATGACATGGCCGGTCATCTCGGAAAGCAGGACGTCGAGGGAGGTCCTCGCGACCGCCTCGGAGGAGAGCAGGGTACCCGCCGGCTCCTCGCCGAACGCCTTGGTGCGCATCGGCGTGGCGGTGCGCTCGGGGTTCACGCAGTTCACCCGCACGCCCTCGTTCGCCCACTCGTCCGCGAGGGCCTGGGTCAGGTTGACCATGGCGGCCTTGGTGGACGAGTAGAGGCTGTACTCCGCGCGGCCCCGGGTGTAGCTGCTGGAGGTGTAGAGGAGCAGCTGGCCCTTGGTCTCGGCGAGGTACTTGTGGGAGGCGCGGGCGATCTGGACCGGTGCCAGGTAGTTGACGTTCAGCGCTTCCTGGATGGTCGTGTTGTCCGTCTCGGCCAGCTTGCCGATGCGGAGCACGCCCGCGGTGTTGACCACGTAGTCGATGCGGCCGGTGTCGGCGTAGGCCTTGGAGAGCGCGTCGTCGATGTGCTCCGGGTTCTCCACGTGTGTGCCGGTGGTGGAGCGGCCCAGGGCGTAGACGGTGGCGCCGTAGGACTCGGCGAGCGACGCGATGTCCGCGCCGATGCCGTACGAACCGCCGAAGACGACCAGGGTCTTGCCGGACAGCAGCTCGCGGTAGGCGGCGTCGTCCGTCGGCTGCGGAACGGCCGTGGAGGCCAGCTGGAAGAGCTTGTCCGCGATGAAGACGTCGACCGGCTGGGTGACCTTCATGTTGTACTCGTCGCCCGCGACCACGTAGATCGGCACGTCGGGGAGGTACTTCAGGACCACCGAACAGTCGTCGGTGGCCTGGAAGTTCGGGTCGTCCGCCGCGATCTCGTACGCCCTGCGGATCGTGGACAGCTTGAACGCCTGCGGCGTCTGGCCACGACGCAGCCGGGAACGGTCGGGCACGTCGGTGATGAACTCGCCGTCGCCGCCGTGGGTACGCGTCACGATGATCGTGTCCGCGGACGGGATGGCGACGTCCACCGCCTGGTAGCGCTCCAGGGCGTCGACGCAGTCCTTGATGACCCGTTGCGAGAGCAGCGGGCGCACGGCGTCGTGGAACAGGACGTTGCGGTCCTCGCCCTCGGCCAGACCCTCGCCGAGGGCCGCGATGGCCAGCTCGGTGGTCTCGTTGCGGGTGGCACCGCCCTCGATCACCTTGACGACCTTGCCGAGCCCGGCCTTGGCGACGATCTTCTCCACGTCGGGCACGTACCCGGGGGCCATCAGCACGATGATGTCGTCGATGGAGTCGGCCTGTTCGAAGATCGACAGCGTGTGCTCGATGACCGCCTTGCCCGCGATCTTCAGCAGCTGCTTCGGGATCGACAGACCCACGCGCTGGCCGGTGCCTCCGGCGAGCACGACTGCTGTGGTTCGGGCTTTGGCTATGTGCTGAGCAGACACGGACGACCTACCTTGAGGGCTGGGAGATACAGCGATGGTTGCACTCTCCGTTACCGTCTCGCAAGGTGGACGTAGGCCACCGCACGCCGCGCCGCAACCTTGCGTTGCCCTGCGATCAGGGCAAACACCGGGATTGACGCTTCCTTGACGGGTGATCGACGCCACACGGTCGAGCGGCATGAATCACCCTTGAGCGCGTTCCGTCTGTCAGCCGGCTGACGCGGAGTACTCACCGGACCACCGGACGGCCGTACGGAACAGGCCTGTTCGGCACTTGACGGAACGGCCCGCGGGACCGGGTGGCCGGGCCGGCCCGGTCCGAGTTCGGGACGGAACCCGGACCGGGCCGACCCCTCCGGAACCGGAAGGGCTCGGAAGGAACCGTTCGGGACCGGGCCGACCCGGAAAGACCGTTCGGGGCCGAGCCGGGTGCCGGGGCCGGGCCCCGGATCGTCTAGAACGGGTTGAAGTCGTCGAACTCCCGCTGCGCCTCGTCGCGTTCGGCCTCGCGGTCGCGGCGGCGCTGCGCGGCCGGGCGGGGTGCCTCGAAGCGGTGGTCCTCGCCGCGCCGGCCGAGCATCTCCGCGCCGGACGCCATGGTCGGTTCCCAGTCGAAGACGACCGCGTCGTCCTCGGCGCCGATGGCCACACCGTCGCCCTCGCGGGCACCGGCCTTCATCAACTCGTCCTCGACACCGAGGCGGTTGAGCCGGTCGGCCAGATAACCCACGGCCTCGTCGTTGTTGAAGTCGGTCTGCCGCACCCAGCGCTCCGGCTTGTCGCCGCGCACCCGGTAGAGGCCGTCCTCCTCCTTGGTGACGGTGAATCCGGCGTCGTCGACGGCCTTCGGGCGGATGACGATACGGGTCGCCGCCTCCACGGGCCGGGCCGCACGCGCCTCCTCGATGACGCCCGCGAGCGCGTAGGAGAGCTCCTTCAGCCCGGTACGGGCGACGGCCGACACCTCGAAGACGCGGTAGCCGCGCGCCTCCAGGTCCGGGCGGATCATGTCCGCGAGGTCCTTGCCGTCCGGGATGTCGATCTTGTTGAGGACGACGATGCGGGGCCGGTCGTCCAGACCGCCGTACTGCTTCAGCTCCTCCTCGATCACATCGAGGTCGGAGACCGGGTCACGGTCGGACTCCAGCGTCGCGGTGTCCAGGACGTGCACGAGGACCGAGCAGCGCTCCACGTGCCGCAGGAACTCCAGGCCGAGGCCGCGCCCCTGGCTGGCGCCCGGGATCAGACCGGGGACGTCGGCGATGGTGTAGACGGTGCTGCCCGCGGTGACCACGCCGAGGTTCGGCACGAGAGTCGTGAACGGGTAGTCGGCGATCTTCGGCTTGGCCGCCGACAGGACGGAGATGAGCGAGGACTTGCCCGCGCTCGGGTAGCCCACCAGCGCGACGTCGGCGACGGTCTTGAGCTCCAGGACGATGTCCCGGGCCTCGCCGGGCTCGCCGAGCAGCGCGAAACCGGGGGCCTTGCGCCGGGCGGAGGCCAGCGCGGCGTTGCCCAGACCCCCGCGACCGCCCTGGCCGGCCACGAACGTGGTGCCCTGGCCGACGAGGTCCGCCAGTACGTTGCCGTGCTTGTCGAGCACGACCGTGCCGTCGGGCACCGGCAGGACCAGGTCCTGCCCGTCCTTGCCGGAACGGTTGCCGCCCTCGCCGGGCTGCCCGTTGGTGGCCTTGCGGTGCGGGCGGTGGTGATAGTCGAGGAGCGTGGTGACCGACTGGTCGACGACCAGGGTCACGTCGCCGCCGCGCCCGCCGTTGCCGCCGTCCGGCCCGCCCAGCGGCTTGAATTTCTCACGGTGTACGGAGGCGCAGCCGTGGCCTCCGTTACCCGCGGCGACATACAGCTCGACGCGGTCCACGAAGGTGGTCATGGTGGGAACCTCCAGTTACATACGTACAGAAATGTCTCACTCGTGCCGTCCCGCGCAGGAGAAGGCCGTCTCTCATGGGAGAAACACGCGAAAGGCGGACCCGCTTCCCGTGGGGGAAGTGAGGTCCGCCTCCGCAGAAATCGCTCGACGAGCGCCGTGAATCAGGCGGCGACCGGAACGATGTTCACGACCTTGCGGCCACGGTGCGTGCCGAACTGGACCGCACCGGCGGTCAGCGCGAACAGCGTGTCGTCGCCACCGCGACCGACACCCGTGCCCGGGTGGAAGTGGGTGCCGCGCTGGCGGACCAGGATCTCACCGGCGTTGACGGCCTGGCCGCCGAAGCGCTTCACACCGAGCCGCTGAGCGTTGGAATCGCGACCGTTCCGGGTGGACGATGCGCCCTTCTTGTGTGCCATGTCTCCTCAGTCCCTTACTTCGCAGCCGTGGGGATACCGGTGACCTTGATCGCCGTGTACTGCTGACGGTGACCCTGGCGACGGCGGTAGCCGGTCTTGTTCTTGTAGCGAAGGATGTCGATCTTCGCACCCTTGTGGTGGTCCACGACCTCGGCCTGGACCTTGATCCCGGCCAGCACCCACGGGTCGCTGGTCACGGCGTCGCCGTCGACCACGAGCAGGGTCGAGAGCTCGACCGTGTCGCCAACCTTGGCAGTGGAAATCTTGTCAACCTCAACGATGTCACCGACAGCAACCTTGTGCTGACGGCCACCGCTGCGCACGATGGCGTACACGCGGATCTCTCTCTCGCTCGGAACGGATCCCCTGATGCCAGCCGCTCGCGCGGGCGGAAGCCCACGACGATCCGGAAGGACGAGCGGCCTCTCCCGCCGGACGGGTCCACCGGGAGGAATGTGCTCAGAGGGGTGGGCGCGCATGGAAACACGCCGAGGGTCAAGATTACGGTTGCCTGGGCAAGGGGTCAAACCGGGCCGGGCGGCCCCACCCCACCGCACGCCCGAACGGGACGAAACATCCGATCACGGCCGCACCCACCCGCCCTGCCCCGGTCGCGGGCGGACCCGCCCGTTCGGCCGAACGGGTGAACTGGCATGCTCCTCGCGGGACGTGTGTGCGCCGGAGAAACCACCGGCTCGACCGGACCGGACCTCACGCATCACGCACGCAACCCGCCCGTTCTCACCGCTCGCAGCCGCCCGAGGGTACCGATGCCCCGCTCCGCGCCGCCCGGCCGTGTCTGGCCGCCGGCTCTTCTCGCCTCCGTCGTCTATGTGCTGTTACAGCTGACCGCAGGGACTTCCTGGACCCTCTATCCCGATTCATATCGATATGCGCGTGCGGCCGAGGAATACACCGGCGCCGACCGGGACCAGGCGCACCGCACCGCGCTCACCGCCTTCTGCGCCAGCCGGGCGGACGCGGCCGCACGGAGCAAGGCCCTCGATCCGCTGGCCTCGAAGAAGGACCCCGGCGCCTCCCGCTCCGCAGCACGGACCAGCTGTATGGAGCGGTGGCGGGACGCCCCCGACATCACCACCGGGGACCCCCGCTATCAGTCCATCTTCTCGTCCCGGCCCGGATATCCCCTGCTCCTGGCCCCCTTCGTCTCGGCGCTCGGGGTGCTCGAGGGCATGCGGACGCTCGGGCTGCTGCTGGCGGTGGGCGGTTCCCTGGCCGTCTGCGGGCTGCTGCGGACGGCCGGGCTGTCCGCAGCAGCGGCCGTGACCGGCCAGATCGCCTTCCTCGTCACTCCCCTCGGCCGGTGGAGTCTCCAGCCGCTCGGCGAGGGGCTCGTCACGGCCTGTGTCGTCGGCGCCGTCTGGGGTGGGGTCCTCGTGGCCCGGAACCGACGGACCGCGGGGATCGCGCTGTTCGTGGGTTCCATGGCCCTCTGCGCGGTCACGCGCTACTCGACGGCGCTGGTCGTCACCGCCACGATCGCGGTCGCGATGTGCGTCTCCGGAGCGCTCCGCCGGTCCCGGACGGATCTGCTCCTCGCCGGGGTGTCGGCCGGATGCTCCGGCGCCGTGGCGGTCGCGATGAAACTGCTCGCGCTCCCCTCGTCGGAGGTCACCCTCCAGGACACCTTCACCCGCCACTTCCGCTCCCCCGACGTTCCGGACCCCTGGGCCCGGCTCGTCGATCTCAACCTGACGTACTGGGCCCACTGGCTCGCCGAGCAGATCGCGATGCCGCTCTTCCTGGCGGCCGCCGCGTTCTCGCTGTGGGTGCTGCTGCGGCGCGGCGGTGTACTGGGCCCACTGGCCTGTGCGGTCGTACTGACCGGTGCCGCCCAGGTCGCTGCCCATCCCCTGGTGCAGGAGGCCGACCGGTTGGGCGTGCTCATGTGGGTGCCGGTGACTCTCGGAATTCCCTTGATCACGGAGGCAGTTCGCGACTTTCCCTCGCTCGCGTTTGACCGTACGGTCCCAGTTCCCGCCTCAACAGTGGAGCCTTCCCGTGCCAACACCACAGATCCCTGACGAACTTCTGGCCAGGACCGCCCGACGGGCGATCTCCAGACTGACCCGCACCGACCGGCCGTTCGTCGCCGAACGCGTCCTTGGGGTCTGCGCGCACCGCGTTCAGGACCGGCGGCTCAAGGCCGAACTGCTCGGGGAGGCAGCAGCAGCCCAACTCGGCCGAGGGCTCGTCCCGCGCCACCTCGTCCAGGCCTACGGCGCCGAACTGGCCCATGCGGACAGCGAATTCAAGGCCGGCCGGGAGAAGGAAGCCACAGCGGCCTTCGTCCGGGCGCTGATGCTGGCGTTCCACCGGGTTCCGCACGTCGACCGGCTCCACTCCCCCCTCTCGGACGACCCGGCCGGCTTCACGGCCCGGCTGCGCGCCGGCGCCGTCGCGCGCGCGGTGGCCGCGCCCCGCGGCCGGAGCGTACCCGCGGCCGCGCCCCCGTCCGACCGGCCGTTGCGGCTGCTCGTGGTGAACCGGGCCAACGCCAACTTCCTGGGACTGCTCACCGACCACTACGCGAACCACCCCGGCGTCGAACTGCGAACCCTCGACCTGGCGACCGACCCGGACCTGGCGCCGCTGGCCAAGGGGCTGCGGCGGATGGTCGAGGCACCCCTCGGGCTCCAGGACCCGTACGCGGCACAGGTCGAAGCGGCCCTTCGCCCCCACCTGGACTGGGCGGACACGGCCTTCGTCGAATGGTGCTCCACCGCCGCCGCGTTCATGACGCTGGTCGATCCCGGGAGCACCCGGATGGTCGTACGTCTCCACAAGTACGAGTCGTTCACCTACTGGCCGCACATCATGGACTTCTCCCGGATCGACGACATCGTGTTCATCGCGGAACACATGCGGGAGATGACCACCGCCGCCGTTCCCCGGCTGCTCGAACCCGACGCACCGCGCCTCCGTTTCCTGCACAACGCGCTGGACCTGCGGCGGTTCGACCGGCCCAAGGACGAGGACGCCCGGTTCACCGTGGGCCTGGTGGGCATCGGGCAGATCGCGAAGGACCCGCGCTGGGCCCTGGAGGTGATCAGGCTGCTGCGCGCCGCGGACGAGCGGTACCGCCTGCTCATGGTCGGCAGCGGCATCGACCCCGCGCCCAGTGCGGCGGCCGCCGCCTACCACACGGACCTGGAACGGGATCTGGCCGAGCTGGAGCCGACGGGCGCGGTGCGCAGGCTGGGGCCGAGCGACGACGTGCCCGGCGTCCTCACCGGTGTGGGCGTGATCCTCAGCAGCTCGGTCCGCGAGGGCTGCCACGTCGGCCTGATGGAGGGGGCGGCGTCCGGTGCGGTGCCGGTGGTCCGGGACTGGCCGTTCGTGGCCGGACGCCCGCACAGCACCCGTACCCTCTTCCCCGAGGACTGGGTGGTCACCACACCGGAGCAGGCTGTCGAACGCATCCTGGCCGTCACCGCGTCCGAGGAGGTCCGGGCCGCGGCCGGGCGCGAGGCGTCCCGCCACGCGCTCTCGGTCTGGGACTGGGAGACCGTCCGGGACGACTACGACCGGCTGCTGCTGGGCGGGGACCAGGACGTATGCTCACCGGGCGAAGTCGCGCTCCGGAAGGCACAGAAGTGAGTTACAGAGTCCAGCCCACCGCCCAGGTCGACCAGACCGCCGAAATCGGCGACGGCAGCAGCGTCTGGGAGCTCGCCCAGATCCGCGAACAGGCTCGCCTCGGCGAGGGCTGTGTCGTCGGACGCGGCGCCTACGTCGGTACGGGTGTCCGGATCGGCGACAACGTCAAGATCCAGAACTATGCGCTGGTGTACGAGCCCGCCGAACTGGCCGACGGTGTCTTCATCGGCCCCTCGGTGGTCCTCACCAACGACCACAACCCTCGTTCCGTGGACCCCGACGGCAAGCAGAAGCGCGGCGGGGACTGGGAGGCCGTCGGGGTCAAGATCGCCGAGGGCGCGTCGCTGGGCGCCCGTTCGGTCGCCGTCGCCCCGGTCCGGATCGGCCGCTGGGCCATGGTCGCGGCCGGTGCCGTGGTCACCAAGGACGTCCCCGACTTCGCTCTCGTCGTCGGCGTCCCGGCCCGCCGGATCGGCTGGGTCGGGCGTGCCGGGGTGAAGCTCGTGGAGAGCGCGGGCGAGCAGGGTGTGTGGGAGTGCCCGCAGACCGGTGCGCGCTACCGCGAGACCGACGAGTCCACGCTCGTCGAACTCTGACCGATGGACCCTGACCGACCGCGTCGTAGGCGCTCGGCAGGGAACGTGCGAGGGGCCCCGACCGCATCGGCCGGGGCCCCTCGCACGTGCGTGGCGTGATCAGCCGCCGATGACGACGCGGCGGACGCCCTCCCAGCGGGCCGGGTCCGTGGTGCGGCGGCCGTCGACCAGGACGCGGACGTCCGGGAGGTCGGCGGCGGACAGCTCGCGGTACTCGGCGTGGTCGGCCTGGAGGATCGCGGCAGTGACGGTCTGGCCCTCGTGCGGGACCAGGCCGTGCGCGGCCAGCTCCTCGGCCGTGTACATCGGGTCCGAGACGAACGGCACCGCGCCGCGCGCCTTCAGGGCCTCGACGGTCGGGAAGACGCCGGAGAAGGCCGTCTCCTTCACGCCGCCGCGGTAGGCCGCGCCCAGCACCAGCACGCCGACCCCGTCCAGGTCGCCGTAGGCGGCGGCGAGCAGGTCGACCGCGTACTCCGGCATGGCGGCGTTGGCCTCGCGCGCCGAACGCACCACGGTCGCCGAGGGGTCGTTCCACAGGTACATCCGCGGGTAGATCGGGATGCAGTGGCCGCCGACGGCGATGCCCGGCCGGTGGATGTGGCTGTAGGGCTGGGAGTTGCAGGCCTCGATGACCTTGAGGACGTCGATGTTCTGCTGGTCGGCGAAGCGGGCGAACTGGTTGGCCAGGCCGATGTTGACGTCCCGGTAGGTCGTCTCGGCGAGCTTGGCCAGCTCGGACGCCTCGGAGGTGCCCAGGTCCCAGACGCCGTTGGGGCGGGGCAGGTCCGTGCGCTCGTCGAAGTCCAGGACCGACTCGTAGAACGAGACCCCGTGCGCGGTCGACGCCTCGTCGATGCCGCCGACCAGCTTCGGGTAGCGGCGCAGGTCCGCGAAGACCCGGCCGGTGAGCACCCGTTCCGGGGAGAACACGAGGTGGAAGTCCTCGCCGGCCTTGAGGCCGGAGCCCTCTTCGAGCATCGGCGCCCAGCGGGTGCGGGTGGTGCCGACCGGCAGCGTGGTCTCGTAGCTGACGAGGGTGCCCGGCTTGAGCCCGGCGGCGATCGCCCGGGTCGCGGAGTCCATCCAGCCGAAGTCGGGGGTGCCCTCGGCGTCCACGAAGAGGGGGACGACGACCACGACCGCCTCGGACTCGGCCACGGCGGCGGCCGTGTCCGTGGTGGCGGTCAGCAACCCCGCGTCGACGGTCTCCTTGAGCTTGACGTCCAGGTCGTGCTCGCCGGGGAACGGCTCGACACCGGCGTTGACCAGCTCCACGACCTTCTCGTTGACGTCGGCGCCGATCACCCGGTGGCCCTTGGCCGCGAACTGCACGGCGAGCGGCAGGCCGATCTTGCCCAGGGCGACTACACAGATGTTCATGGTCACTTCCTCTTGGAGCGCTTGGCACCGGTCAACAACGATCGCAGTCGCGATCCCAGCGATTTCTTGGGCGGACGAAGCGGGCCGGTCCTGACCACCATGCGCCCCTTCGTATTCACCCGGGCCGAGACACGGTAGGGGACGTCGCCCGCCCAGAGCCGGGCGAGCGGCATCGGGCGGCCCTTGCCGCGTACCGGGATCTCGTAGGTCCGGCCCGCCACGTCGACCGAGACCCGAAGGCCCAGCTCGGTCCGGACCCGGTGGAGCGGGATCCTGGAAGTGATCAGGGTGCCGTCCCCGCCCGGCGCCAGGGCGTGGGCGGCGGTACCCACCGGGTCGGGGAGTCGTTCGCCCTCGTCCAGGCGGCGGGCGCCCGCGCCGTCGGCGGACTTGGGCATGGGGCCCGAAGCCAGCCTCATCTGCAGCGAATCCGTCTCGCCCAGCACGGGAAGCCGTACGGTCACGTCGAGCGCGAAACCGTCGCCCTCCTGGTGCCAGCCGGCGGACTCGAGCACGGTACCGGAGCCGAGCCGCCCCGTTATCGCGCCCCGCAGCTCGAAGCTGCTGTCGGGCAGGGAGTACCGGCTGTCACGGAAACCGGGATAGCGGGCATAGGCGTGATCGCCTTCCAGCACGGTCGGCGGCATCGTTCCCGAGGTGTCCAGGCGGACCAGCTCGGCCAGTTCGTCCGCCCGGCCCTCGAACACCCAGCGGAACCGGAGCCGTTCGGGGACGGTCAGCCGGTGTTCCACGGAATCGAAGGAGGTCCTGTAGTACTCCTCCATGAACCGTCCGGTGGCACGTACGCACTCGGCGCGGCGCTCCGGCGTCATGGCCAGGAAGTTCGTGCCGAATATCCAGGCCAGGTCGACCTTGAGGAGCCGTATGGCGAAGGCGTCGTAGAGGTCACCGGGGCCTGCCAGATCGCGGAGCTTGTCGAGCGCGTACGCGCAGACCTTCAGACGGTTCTCGAAGCGTGCCCGGTAGGTGATGTTGCTGTCGTCGTCACGCCGGACCGCGTAGTAGCAGTCGTAGTCCGCGACCACCGAGACGGTCCTGGACCGGACGTACATCTCCAGCGTGAACGGCATGTCGCAGCTGACCGGCAGGTCCTCCGCGTACCGGATGCCGTGCTCCTCGATGAGGGAGCGCTTGTACATCTTGGTGTTGGAGATCGCGTAGAGCGCCCCGGAACCGATCAGCGGTACGTTCGCCTCGGTGGAACGGAAGATCGCCCGCGGCACGGACCGGTCGCCGACGGCCACCATCTTGCCGAGCACGACGTCCGAGTCGTTCGCGTCGGCCATGGCGATCATGCGCTCCAGCGCCTCGGGGCCGAGGTAGTCGTCCGAACCCACGAAGAAGACGTAGCGCCCCGTCGCGTTGGCGAGCGCGACGTTGTTGGGCCGGGCCGGCCCCCCGGAGTTCTCCTGGTGGATCACCTTGAAGGTTCCGGGGAACCGCTCGGCGAAGCGGTCGAGTTCCTTTCCGCTGTCATCGGTGGACCCGTCGTCCACGGCGACGATCTCGATCCGGTCGAGTCCGATGCTCTGCCGGACGAGAGACTCCAGACACTCGGTCAGGGCAGGCATCGTGTTGTACACGGCCACGACGACCGTGACGTCGGGAACATCGGATCTGTCGGTCACACGGTCACCTCGGCCGCTTTCTCGACGGATGGGCGCCTGCTGCCGGGGAGAAGGCCCGTGTACACCTCGTCGAGCACCGCCGCCTGGGCCTCCCAGGTCCACTCGTCGAGCATTCCGGGCTTGTCGTAGACGTCGCGGTACTTCTTCGGGTCCGCCAGGACCGCCTTCACCGCGCGGACGTAGTCCGTCACGTCCTCGGCCTTGAACACCTCGCCCTGTCCGGTCTGCGCGACCATCGCGCCCATCGTCTTCACGTCGCTCACCACGAACGGCAGCCGCGCGTGCGAGTACTCGAAGAACTTGGTGATGAGCGCGATCTCGTGATTCGGCCAGTGGTGGATCGGGATGACACCGAGGTCCGCCGCCGAAAGGAAACGCACGACCTGGTAGTGCGGAACGTACGGGAGGATGTGCACGCGGTCGCCCACGCCGAGTTCCTCGGCACGCTGCGCCAGACCGGTCATGTACGGCGAAGCCGGGCGCAGCACGATGAACGCGACGTGCACGTCCGGAAGCTGCGGCAGCGACTCGACCATGATGTCCAGCCCGCGCTGCGGGGCCGCCGCACCGCTGTAGACGGTCAGCGGGACATCGGGGCCGATGCCGCACAACTCGCGCAGGTCGGGCACCGGCTCCGCGGCCTGCTCGGGCGAGACCTGCCCGTCGGGGGCGTTCAGCACCACCGCGGGCTTCTTCGCCAGTCCGTGCCGCTCGGCCAGCATGTCCGCGAGGGTCGCCGAGACCGTCGTCACCGCGTCGGCGTGCTTGGAATAGGCGAGCTCGTGCAGGCGCTGCGCGACGTGCCAACGCGGGTGCGGGTCCCACGGCTTGATGCCGGGCAGGAACTCGTGCGCGTCCCAGACGAGCTTGACGTTCCGCTTCGCCGCGCGGGCACGCAGCACGGCCCGCGCGCCGATCCCCAGCATGCGGAAGTCGTTGGCGTGGATCAGGTCGGGCTTGAGCTCGTCGATCACCTTGCCGAAGGCCAGGTCGAGGTCGAGCAGGTAGGGGTCCAGCTTCCGCCAGGCGCGTCGGCCCATCACGCGCAGCCAGAACGCCGTGGTGAAGCGGTCCAGCGGGGAGTCCATCCGCTTGCGCCGGGCTTCCAGCGCGTTGGTGCGCCGGACACGCATCCCGACCCAGCGGCTGGCCACCTTCGCGAAGACCCTCTGCGGCAGCAGCCAGAGCTTCGCCAACGGCGCGCGCCTCTCGGTCGCCTCGATGAGGCGGATGTTGAGGTCGGCGCGCCACGCCTTCATCTTCTGCTTGCGATAGGCGGCGAGCGGTCCGGGGCGGTAGGCGAGCGGCGACCGCAGCATGGGGCTCCGGTACTCGTGCCTGCGCCGCTGCATGGGTCCGGGCACCTTCAGCAGCCGGACGTTCGCCTCGCCGATCTGCCAGTGCTGCTCCGACTTGCCGGGCGACTTGCCGAGAAGGATCACGTCCCAGCCCGCGTCGGCCGCGGAGCGTGCTTCCTTCTGCACACGGGAGTCGCCGTTCACCCCGTTGTCGACGAGCATGACGATCCGGCCGCGGGTGCCGGACCGCGGTGCCGCGGTGTTCTCAAGATCCATGTGATACGAGTTCTTCCCCGGAGATCGTGACGGTGTTTCCGCTGCGGGCCGACTCCAGCACGGCAGCGGCCACTTCCACCGTTCGGAGCCCTTCCCGCAGCGTGCAGATGTCCTTGGAGACGCCCCGTACGGCGTCCCTGAAGAGTTCGTGCTCGACGAGCAGCGGCTCACGCTTCGGTATGGCGTAACGGATCATGTCGCCCTCGGAGACCCCGCGGAACGCCTGGAGGGCCTCCCATTCGGTGGCCACCGCCGCGTTCGAGTGGAAGGTGAGGTCCGCGGTGAGGGTGTCGGCGATGAAGGTGCCGCGTTCGCCGGTGACGGAGGTGAAACGTTCCTTGAGCGGGCTGAGCCAGTTGACCAGGTGATTGACCATGGTGCCGTCGGAGAGCCGGCCCACGGCGGAGACCATGTCCTCGTGCGGGCGGCCGGACTTCGAGACGGTGTGGGCGGCGATCGACGTGTAGGTGCGGCCGGTCACCCAGCCGGTCAGGTCGATGTCGTGGGTGGCCAGGTCCTTCACCACGCCGACGTCGGCGATGCGGTGCGGGAACGGGCCCTGGCGGCGGGTGACGACCTGGTACACGTCGCCGAGCTCGCCGGCCTCCAGGCGGGCACGCATCGAGCGGAGCGCCGGGTTGCAGCGTTCGATGTGGCCGACGCCGGCGACCAGGCCGCGCGCCTCGAACGCCTCGACGAGGCGGCGGGCGCCCTCGACGGTGTCGGCGACCGGCTTCTCGATCAGCGCGCAGACCCCGGCCTCGGCGAGCTGGAGACCGACCGGTTCGTGCAGGGCGGTCGGGCAGGCCACGACCGCGTAGTCGACTCCGAGCGCGATCAGTTCGTCGACCGAGGAGAGCACGGGGGCGCCCTGCGCCCAGCCGTTCTTGTCCCCCATCGGGTCGACGACGCCGACCAGCTCCACGCCTTCGAGTCCGGCGAGGACACGGGCGTGGTGGCGGCCCATGGAGCCCAGGCCGACGAGTCCGGCCCTCAGTGTCGCGGCGGTCACAGGTTCTCCCCCAGCGCGTTCACGGCGGCGGCGATGCGCTCCAGGTCGTCCGCCCCGAGGGACGGGTGCACGGGCAGCGAGACGACCTCGGCCGCGGCCCGCTCGGTCTCCGGCAGGTCCCAGGTGCGGCCGGCCTTCTGGTCCGGCTCCCAGTACGGCTTGAGCCGGTGGATCGGGGTCGGGTAGTAGACGGCGTTGCCGATGCCCGCCTCGGTGAGCTTCGCCATCGCGGCGTCGCGGTCGCCCCGCACCCGGATCGTGTACTGGTGGTAGACGTGCCGGGCTCCCTCGGACACCGGCGGCGTCGTGACGCTCGGGGCGGTGATGTGGGCGTCGAGGTAGGCGGCGTTGGCGCGGCGCTGCTCGGTCCAGCCGGCCAGCTTGGTCAGCTGTACACGGCCGACGGCGGCGGCCACGTCCGTCATGCGCATGTTGGCGCCGACGATCTCGTTGGCGTACCGCTGCTCCATGCCCTGGTTGCGCAGCAGCCTGAGCGTGCGCGCGACCTCGGCGTCGGCCGTGGTGATCATGCCTCCCTCCAGGGAGTGCATGTTCTTGGTCGGGTAGAAGCTGAACGTGCCGCCGGAGCCGAAGGCGCCGACCGGAGTGCCGTTCAGGGACGCGGCGTGCGCCTGGCAGGCGTCCTCGACCACGGCGAGCTTGTGCTTCTCGGCGATGGGCATGAGCTTGTCCATCGCGGCCGGGTGACCGTACAGGTGCACCGGCATGATCGCCGCCGTGCGCGGCGTGACGGCGGCCTCGACGGCGGCCGGGTCCAGGCCGAAGCTGCCGGGCTCGATGTCGGCGAAGACCACGTCGGCGCCCGCCAGCCGCACGGCGTTGGCGGAGGCGGCGAAGGAGAACGACGGGACGATGACCTCGTCGCCCGGGCCGATACCGAGGGCGAGCAGCAGCAGGTGGAGCGCGGAGGTCCCGGAGTTGACCGCCACGCAGTGGCGTCCGGCGACCAGCTCGGAGAAGCCCTCCTCGAAGGCCGCGACCTCCGGGCCCTGCACGACGCGACCGCTGCGCAGTACGCGTACCACGGCCTCGATCTCTTCGTCACCGATAGCCGGTCGGGCAGCAGGGATGGTCTCCCTGTTGTCGCTCGACATGGACATCCTCCTTGAACACCGCAAGAGCTGTGACCGGCGAAGGTTCGAGGGCACGCGAATGCCGGCTGAGGCTCCGCCGCCTCGGCGCACGGCCGATTCTTTGACAATATATTGCGCTCAAATCACCCTTTTTCCCCGAGGGCAGCGCACTTGGGGTTCGGAGGGTGGTCTGTCCTGCCGGAAGTGGACCGACGCCGATGAGCATTCTCAGGAATGGCATATCAAGCGTCAGCCGCGTCACATTATCAGGCTTTTCATACCGCGTTTCGTTCGGGTTGGGGCTGTCGAGACGCGGTCCATGTGATCCGCATCGAGCCGGGACGCGCCGAAGAGGCACGGCCCTCATGAGGGGGTCGCGCCTCTTCGGCGTCATCCGACGGTCAGCTCTCCGTGTCGGCCGACACGGACGGCTGCGAGGACTGCTCGGCCGCGACGGTCTTCTTGGCCGCCGCCTTCTTCGCCGTCGTCTTCTTGGCCGTCGTCTTCTTGGCCACCGTCTTCTTCGCGGCGGTCTTCTTGGCCGTGGTGGTCTTCTTGGCAGCCGTCTTCTTGGTGGCCGCCTTCTTGGCCGTGGCCTTCTTGACCGCCTTGCGGGCCGTCTTCTTGGCCGGAGCCCCGGTCTCCGGGGCCTCGCCGTCGGGAGTCTCCGCGGCACTCTCCGGTGCCTCGGCCCGTACGGTCGCGGGCTCCTCCGACACAACGGGCACGGCCTCGGGCTCCGCCACGACGCTCCCCGTCACCACGACGACCTCCGCCGCGTCCGCGCCTGCGGGCGAGCCCGCGGGGGCGGTGACCTTTCGGGTCACGCGACGACGGGCGCGCGGCGGGGCAGGCTCGGCGGCGGCCTCCACCACCACGGCCTCGGGCTGTACCGCCTCGGCCGCCGATGCCTCGGCATCGACCGGGGTGACCACGGTCACGACTTCCTCGACCGGCTCGGCCGTGGCCGGCGAGCCCGCCGGAGAGGTCGCCTTGCGGGTCGCCCGTCGGCGCGTACGGCCCTTCGGGGCCTCGGCCGCGGGAGCCTCCGCCGCCACGGGGGCCTCGGCGACGGGCTCGGGCTCCGCCACCGGTCCAGCCTCCACGACCACGGCCGGTTCCGGCTCCGGCTCGGCCACTGGAGCGGCGGGAGCCT
The DNA here is from genome assembly GCF_040636995.1 of Streptomyces sp. NPDC032161. Classification (NCBI taxonomy): domain Bacteria; kingdom Bacillati; phylum Actinomycetota; class Actinomycetes; order Kitasatosporales; family Streptomycetaceae; genus Streptomyces; species Streptomyces sp. NPDC032161. Next base: position 883,179 of record NZ_JBEZVN010000002.1, read on the forward strand.
TCGCGGCCTTCGGGGCCCCGGCCGATGCCGTTGCCTTGCGGGTCGTACGGCGTCGGCCACGGCCGCGCGCCGCGGCCGCCTCGGCCTCGGCGGCGCTGCTGTACAGCTCCTCGTCCGGGGCGAACTCCGGCTCGGGCAGCGCCACCGGAGCGGCCACCTCGGCAGCGATCTCGGCAACGGTCTCGGTCTCCACCGCTGTCCCGGTCCCGACGGCGGCCTCGGCCGCGGCTTCGGCCGGTGCCTCCGTGACGTGCTCGGGTCCGTGCTCGTGCTCATGGCCCACGCCACCGCGACCGCGCTTCTTGGAGCGCTTGCCGTTGCCGCCGCCGATCGAGGCCGGCTGCGGCATGTGCACGATCACACCACGCCCGTTGCAGTGGACACAGGACTCGGAGAACGACTCCAGCAGCCCCTGTCCCACCCGCTTGCGGGTCATCTGGACCAGGCCCAGCGAGGTCACCTCGGCGACCTGATGCTTCGTACGGTCGCGTCCCAGGCACTCCAGCAGGCGCCGCAGCACCAGGTCCCGGTTGGACTCCAGCACCATGTCGATGAAGTCGACGACGACGATGCCGCCGAGGTCGCGCAGCCGCAGCTGGCGCACGATCTCCTCGGCCGCCTCCAGGTTGTTCTTGGTGACGGTCTCCTCGAGGTTGCCGCCCTGACCGGTGAACTTGCCGGTGTTGACGTCGACCACGACCATCGCCTCGGTCTTGTCGATCACCAGCGAGCCGCCGCTCGGCAGATAGACCTTCCGGTCCAGCGCCTTCATCAGCTGCTCGTCGATCCGGTAGGTCGCGAAGACGTCGACCTCGGAGGTCCACCGCGACAGGCGCTCCGTCAGGTCCGGCGCCACCTGCGAGACATAGCCGTGGATGGTCTCCCACGCGTCGTCACCGCTGACGATGACCTTGGAGAAGTCCTCGTTGAAGATGTCGCGGACGACCCGGACGGTCATGTCCGGCTCGCCGTAGAGCAGCGTCGGCGCGTTGGAGCCGCTGGTGCCCTTGGCCTTCTTCTGGATGTCGTCCCACTGCTGCTGCAGCCGTTCGACGTCGCGGCGCAGCTCGTCCTCGCTAGCGCCCTCCGCGGCGGTACGGACGATGACGCCCGCGTCCTCGGGGACGATCTTCTTGAGGATGGTCTTCAGCCGGGCCCGCTCGGTGTCGGGCAGCTTGCGGCTGATACCGGTCATCGAGCCCTCGGGCACGTAGACCAGGTAGCGGCCGGGCAGCGAGACCTGGCTGGTCAGGCGGGCGCCCTTGTGACCGATCGGGTCCTTGGTCACCTGGACGAGGACGGACTGACCGGACTTCAGCGCGGTCTCGATGCGGCGCGGCCCGTGAGCCATGCCGAGCGCCTCGAAGTTCACCTCACCGGCGTACAGGACGGCATTGCGGCCCTTGCCGATGTCGACGAAGGCGGCCTCCATGGACGGCAGTACGTTCTGCACCTTGCCCAGGTAGACGTTGCCGACGTAGCTGGTGGCCTGCTCCTTGTTGACGTAGTGCTCGACGAGCACGTTGTCCTCGAGGACGCCGATCTGGGTGCGCTCGCCGTTCTGGCGGACGACCATCACGCGCTCGACGGCCTCGCGGCGGGCCAGGAACTCGGCCTCGGTGATGATCGGAACGCGGCGGCGGCCCTGCTCACGGCCCTCACGGCGGCGCTGCTTCTTCGCCTCCATACGGGTCGAGCCCTTGATGGACTGGACCTCGTCGAAGCCCGTGCCCGGCTCCCGCTCCTCCTTCTTGCGGGGCTCGCGGACCTTGACGACCGTGCGCTCGGGGTCGTCCGCGCCGACCTCGACGTCGGCGGTGAGGTCCCCGCTGCGACGGCGACGGCGCCGACGACGGCGGCTGCTGCTCGTGCCGGAGGCGGCCGTCTCGTGCTCCTCCTCCTCCTCCGCGGCCTCGGTCTCCTGGGCGTGTTCCCGCTCGTCCTCGGCCTGGTCGGCCGCAGCGGCCTCCTCGCCGTGCTGCTCGGAGGTCTCCTCGCCCTCGTGGTTCTCACCACGGCGACGACGACGGCCTCCGCGACGGCGGCGGCGCGTGGGCCGGTCGCCGTACTCGTCCGTCTCCTCGCCCTCGGCCTCGGCCTCGTGCTCGGCGTCGCCCGCGTCCTGCGGCTCGTGCTCGTCCTCGACGGGCTCCTCCGCCGCGGGGGCGGCCTGCTCGGGCTCGACGGCCTCAGCGCGACGGCGGCGACGGCGGCGCGAACCGGCCGACGGCGCGGCCACGGCGGCGGGCTGCTCCTCGACCGTGCCGACCTCCTCCTCGGCCTCGATCTCCGCGTGGCGCGAAGCGGCAGCGGCGGCGGCCGCGCTCTCCGGGGTCTGGAACATGGGCTCGGTGAAGACCGGGGCCTGGAACACGGCCACGGCGGGACGCGTCGCGCGACGGCTCTTGCGTACGGGCTCCTCGTCCTTGCCCGTGAACTCGGGCCGGCCGGCGGCAGCAGTGACGCGGCGGCGACGGCGGCCGTGCGGCGCGGCGTCCTCGGCCTCGGCCTCAGCGGCCGGTGCCTCGGCCGCGGGCTCGGCCTGGGCGGCGGTCTCGGCCGCCGTGGTCGCGGCCACGGGCTCGGACAGGCTCTCCGCGGTGTCGGCGGTGGTCCCGGTGGCCTTCGGCGCGCCCGCCGGGGCGGTCGCCTTGCGGACGGCACGGCGGCGGGTGCGCGCGGGCGGCGCGGCCTCGGCCTGCGGCTCGGTCTCCGCTTCCCCTTCCGCCTCCGGAACGCTGTCGGCCGAGGTCGTGTCGGTGACCTCGACGGGCTCCGCGACGGCCTCGGCGGTCTGCGGGGAACCGGCCGGAGCCGACGCCCTGCGGCGAGTACGTCCACGCGGCGCGGCGGCGGGCGCGGGCTCGGGCTCGGCCACCGCCGCGGGGGCCTCCTCCTCGACGCTCTCGCCGTTCTCCACGGCCTCGACGATCTCGGCGGGCTCGGCCGCCTTCGGCGAACCCGCCGGAGACGTCGCCTTACGGACGGCACGACGACGCGGACGCGCCGGAGCCGCCTCCACGACCTCGGGCGCGGCCTCGGCCACCTCCTCGACCTGCGCCTCGACGATCTCGACCGGCTCGACCGCCTTCGGCGAACCCGCCGGAGACGTCGCCTTACGGACGGCACGACGACGCGGACGCGCCGGAGCCGCCTCCACGACCTCGGGCGCGGCCTCGG